>DKML01000003.1 GCA_002470515.1 Proteobacteria bacterium UBA7415
GTCGAGTGTTCTCAGGCCGTATCAGTGTGACAGATACTTACATCTAAGTTGTATTAAGCGTTTATTGTTTTAGCAAAGACTCCTTAAGAGGATTAAGAATGCAGCACAGTATTGAAGATTTATTAAAGGTAAAAGCGGCGGGATCGATCAACGCCAATGTACCGACACCGTTGTATTATCAGCTCTATTCTTTGCTTAAGAGTTTAATCTTGGATGGCAGTATCGGTCATTCCCAGCGTTTACCTGCTGAGGGTCAATTGGCTGAAATGTTTGATGTTTCACGTATCACAGCCAAACGAGCAATGGACGAATTGGCGCAAGACGGCTTAATAGAAAGACGTCGGGGCAGGGGTTCTCACGTTATTTTTCGCTTTAAAGCGCGTCCGGTTCAAACACCTTTGGTTGGGGTGCTAGAAGAGATCGAACGTATTGCAGCACTGTCTACTGCGCAAGTATTGGAATGTCATGTAGCCACGCCACCCTATCAAATTAGAGAAGAGCTCGGTCTTGCTAATGGCGAAGAAGCTTTGCATCTGGTTAGGGTGAGAGAGAGCAAGGGTCGTAAATTTGGCTATTACGCCAGTTGGACCGCGTGGCAAGACACGCCACCAGATGCGGAAGTATTCAAAAAGATTCCACGTCTAAATTATTTTAAGGAGCGCGGACTTAAGGTGAATTTTGCAAAACAAACGATTGGCGCAGCGCCTGCAACGCCAGCATTGGCCAGTGCGCTAGATGTACCCGAAGGCACAGCATTATTGCGCTTAGTACGACGATCGTTTCTAAAAGACGGTGACCAGATGGTGCTCAAGGACCATCTTAATATCTATTACAATCCAGAGTGCTTTCAGTACTAAATGGATATTGATATAAGTTAGTTCGCGTTTCTAGTCCGACTTTATCGAGTGAACTTGCTCGGCAAATTTAAGACTGCCGTTGCCCGAGAGTAAGATTGCCCAATGGCGCGTCTCTTTGAAATGCGCAAACACGATAAGCATCATCACTGTAATCGGTACACTTAAAAACATTCCCGCTACGCCCCACACGCTGCCCCAGAGCGTGAGCGACAGCATTACTACTAGAGGGCTTACATTTAATGAATTGCCCATGAGCTTTGGCTCTAGAAAATTACCCACTGCAATCTGTACTGATCCTACACCCAATAGCACGATCAAAAATGGGCCAAACGTATCAAACTGAATCAGTGTAAGTAACGCAGGGAACAGCGTTGCAATGATCGAGCCGATGGTTGGGATAAAGTTGAGTAAGAAAATAGTAAATGCCCAGAAGCCAGCAAAATCAACGCCTACCGCTAATAAGATAAAGTAGCTGACGGTGCCTGTAATTAGACTGGTGATGGTTTTGATCCACAGATAGGTTTGTATATCTTCTTGCGCATGCGACAAAATGCTCAGGATCGAACCACGTTGCTCGTTGTTGGGGAACATGGCACTAATCTTGTTTTGGAAAGTACCTTGCTCAAGCATTAAGAACAAAACATAGATCAATACAATAAATATATCGCTGATCATATTAGTAAACGTGCCAGCGAGCGTTGTAATAAGGGGTGCAATTTCTATGCCTTTTACAACCTGATTTATGTTCGGCAAGTCTTGCAAGTTAAATTGTTGAATTACCTTGATACTCAATGCGTCAAAGTTACGTTTGTATTCAGGCGCAGCCGCAGAGACATCAGATATGTTGTTCTGAATCATATCGACCGAGAAGGCTACAAATAGTCCGATACTGAACAAAGACATCAAGGTCGTAACCCAATTTCGATCCGCTACCCACGGCAGGAGCTTTGCGTAACTGCGACTCAAGGCGTTGATCACGTACCAGATCATTATGGCGACAGCCAGCGGTACCAGCACCGATTTTCCTACAACCAAAACGTAGAACACTGCAACCGTTGCCAAAATGACCAACGAAATCGAGGTTGGTCGTGAGATGTCAGAACTCATTATTACTCCTTATTGGGACAGACTAGTATGTTCGTCTGTCCTCAAATTGCGTTGATGTTTAGGCGTATTGACTGTTGGCTTATTGTGGGGCGGTGAGCTCTTTGAGCAATACTGTCCAAAAATCCAAGCTGTCATCGAATGACTTCTTAGGGAAGCGCTCGTTTAAACCGTGTGCAAAGTTGTCTTCGGCGCGCATAAATCCGCTGGAGACGCCCCATACTGGTATCCCCGCGGTGCGAAAATGCATGCCGTCGGTTGCTCCTGGTGACATATACGGCACCATGGGTAGTTCAGGACTAATTGTATCAACGGCAACTCGAACTGCCGCCATGACGTCATCACGAGGGTCCGACGTTGGGCTTTCTGGGTAAGGAACTAAGAGTTTGATATCTTTATCAGTAAGCCCGCTTACCTCTACGAGCTGTTGCTTGACACCTTCAATAGTCTCTCCAGGAAAAATCCGGCAATTAACCGTTGCGGTTGCAGACTGCGGTAAGGCATTCTCGGCATGGCCGCCAGAGAGCATTGTTGCCACACAGGTGGTGCGCAGCATGCCGTTGTAATGGGCCTTTCTACTTAACAAGGCTACTGCCTGTTCATCCGTAGGGTCGGCTGCGAAACTCGCCATGGCTGAGCCCGTTTCACCTTCGACTTTTAAACTGTTTTGGCGAAAGTACTCGCGGGTAACGCTGGAACTGTTAATAGGAAACCTATACTGAGAAATCGCTTTTAGTGCGTCAGCAAGCTCATATATTGCATTGTCTGGCCGTGGGATCGAGCTGTGACCACCTGGGTTGTGGATGGTCATCTCAAACGTAGCGTAGGTCTTTTCTGCGGCCTGAACATTGTACCCGACGGGCTCATGATTGGTGTTTAGTGATCCGCCGCCTGCATCAGAGTTTAGTGCATATTCGGCATCCCTTAAGTAAGCAGTCTCGTAGGCGAGCTTCTCGGTTGTGAACATTGTGGTTTCTTCGTCACCAGAAAAGACGATGTATAGATCTCGGTTTGGTACAAAACCTTGTTTCTTGAGACGAACAAAAGTCGAAGCTAACATAGACACGCCATATTTATTGTCGATAGTGCCACGGCCATAAAAATACGATTCGTCTTCGTTGAGTGTAAATGGCGAACGTTCCCAATCAGAGTCTAGGGCTTCGACAACGTCCATATGACCCAACAATAAGATGGGCATTAAGTTAGAACCTTCCTTACCTGCGTAACGCACGGTAAGTCCAACAGCGTCGTCTACAGCTATTGTCTTAATATCATCAGGGCTAAAACCCGCGACAACGAATTCTTGACTTAGGTAGTCCACAATTTTCTGACCGTTGCCGCGCCCAGCAACGGTGGGTATTTCTACAATAGTCCGATAGATTTCTAAGCTCTTCGCTTTATGCTCGGCGGCTTCTGCAGCGTCGCCAATTGCCGCGTTTGAGATGCTTGAGAGTAGGGCGAAGCACATTAAGATGCCTGCTTGACCGAGTAAAGTAGACGTGTGCGTTTTAAGTAGAGAATTCATGTGGGATTATCCAATCGTTATTTACGCCCACACTTTACACCAGAACTTTTAGGGCGAGCAAAGTTAGAGGTATAAAATAAGATTAATGTATCAAAGTGTGACGCATAAAAAACGCCGGCAACCATTTATGGTTGCCGGCGTTTTAGCACGTTGGCTCGGTCTAAGTTAGCTACCAGTTCAATATTTAACTTAGATCAAGCTTGTCGCGTCCGTGTACTCAAGTCCTTGTGCATCGGCAACTGCTTTATAGGTTAACTTACCCGCGTGCACGTTCAAGCCGTTTAACAAATGAACGTCTTGAGAAACCGCTTTCTTCCAGCCTTGGTTTGCTAGGCTTAGCGTAAACGGCAACGTGGCATTGTTAAGGGCATACGTTGATGTTTGCGGTACTGCGCCAGGCATATTGGCGACGCAGTAGTGGACTACACCGTGCTTCATAAAGGTTGGTTCGGCATGAGTGGTTGCTACAGATGTTTCAAAGCAACCGCCTTGGTCAATCGCAACGTCTACTAGCACCGCTCCAGGCTTCATTTTACGCACATGGTCTTCGGTCACTAGCTTAGGCGCATTTGCGCCAGGTACTAATACCGCACCAATCACCAAATCAGATTCGGCCGTGTAACGGTCAATAGCTTCGCGTGTTGAATAAACACAATTGGCTTTTCCTTCAAACTCCATGTCTAACTGACGAAGCTTAGGGATTGAGCGATCTAGGATTGTTACATTAGCACCCATGCCACGAGCGATGTACGCTGCGTTTTGGCCAACAACACCGCCACCTAACACCAATACTTTGGCTGGTTCGGTTCCGGGTACACCACCCATTAATACGCCAATGCCGCCTTGAGCGCGTTCTAGACAGTGTGCACCAGCTTGTGCAGCAAGGCGTCCTGCAACTTCGCTCATCGGTGCAAGCAAAGGCAGTGACCCGCCAATACCGGTCACTGTTTCGTAAGCAATCGCGGTTACGCCAGACTCTAATAAGAGCTTAGTTTGGCGTGGGTCTGGAGATAGGTGTAAGTAAGTAAACAGCACTTGGCCTTCGCGCAATTGTTTGCATTCTTCAGGCTGTGGCTCTTTTACCTTAACGACCATTTCAGACTTAGCGAAAATCTCTTCGTTAGTGTCAACAATGGTTGCGCCAATAGCGCGGTAGTGATCGTCTGTAAGGCCGATTCCAGCTGCAGCGCCTGCAGCGATGCTAACGTCGTGACCATACTCAATAAGCTCTTTAGCACTCGCTGGGCTAAGGCCTACGCGGTACTCGTGATTTTTAATTTCTTTTGGTACGCCAACTTTCATGGTAAATCCTCCGTGGTTATTAAAAATGATAGAGCTAGAAATGAAAATGGTTAAGGAATTATTTTTGTATTTTCTTAAAAAAGTAGTAAATTATCTTTTAATTACATACGTATGCCACAAATAAACCTGATTGGGCTTGATCCCAATGTTGAAGCTATGATTGATAACTATGATCGCAAAATACTAAGGGCACTCCAGCGAGACGGACGGCTAAGCTATACCGAGCTTGGCAAACTGGTTGGTCTGACCACTACGCCGTGTATAGAGCGCGTGCGTAAGCTCGAACGACAGGGCTATATTACTGATTACTCAGCCAATCTAGACCCAAAAAAACTGGAAACAGGTCTTATTGTTTTCGTCCAAATAAGCCTAAGCCGATCTGGGCAGCACAGCTTTTCGATGTTTCGAGACGCAATTAAAGCTCTACCAGAGGTACAAGAATGCCATTTAGTAACGGGTCACTTTGATTTTTTGGTAAAAGCCAGGGTCAAGGATATGACCGCGTATCGGGACTTTCTAGAGAATCACTTACTCACGGTTAAGGGCGTAAAGGATTCAACCAGCATTGCCGTTATGGAAACGGTTAAGGAAACCATGCAGATCCCCATTTAAGTGTACTTTAAGTTATCGCTCAGTCTCACTAACGCACCAATATAGTGCAATACAATCTTATTTGCACTATTATGAAGCGCTCATATGGGGTGATATTGCACGTGTGCGATATTTTAGGGCGGTTTTATTCGCAGTTTGGCCTTTTTTGTAACAATTTACATAGTTGGCACAAAGATTGCTGCATCTAAAGTACAGCGCCATTGCCCAAACTGCGTATTGGACCAAGGCGTGTTCACTTTCAAAGAAGTTTTAACTAACTACATAGATACCAGAGGTAAGAGTAATGTCAGCGAAAGACGTACTAAAGCAAATTAAAGAAGACGATATTAAGTTTATTGATTTTCGTTTCACGGATACACGCGGTAAAGAGCAACATGTAACTGTTCCAACAAGCGTCGTCGACGAAGATACGTTTGCAGAAGGAAAGATGTTCGATGGTTCTTCAGTTGCAGGTTGGAAGGGTATTAACGAATCAGACATGATTCTTATGCCTGATCCACAAACAGCCGTATTAGACCCGTTCTTTCAAGATAAAACGCTTAACATCCGCTGTGACGTTGTAGAGCCTTCAACAATGGAAGGGTATGAGCGAGATCCTCGCTCTATCGCTAAGCGTGCCGAAGCATATTTGCAGGAAACGGGCATCGGCGACAAAGCCTATTTTGGCCCTGAGAACGAATTTTTCGTGTTTGACGATGTTCGTTTTTCTACTGATCCACGTGGCGCCTTCTTTGAAATTGATTCTTCAGAAGCGTATTGGAATTCAGACAAGCTTTATGAAGGCGGCAACATGGGGCATCGCCCTGGTTTAAAAGGCGGTTACTTTCCTGTTCCTCCAGTAGATTCACTGCACGACTTACGTGCGGCAATGTGTCTTTCGTCTGAAGCCATGGGTTGTCCAACTGAAGTACATCACCACGAAGTAGCAACGGCTGGTCAGTGCGAAATCGGAACAATCTTCAATACGCTTACCAAAAAAGCAGACGAAGTACAGATTTTTAAATATGCGGTACACAATACGGCTCACATGTTCGGTAAAACAGCTACGTTTATGCCAAAGCCAATTGTTGGCGACAACGGTTCGGGTATGCATGTTCACCAATCAATCTTTAAAGACGGCGAAAATATTTTTGCTGGCGACGGATACGGCGGTTTGAGTGAAACAGCTCTGTATTACATTGGCGGTATTTTTAAGCACGCACGTGCTATCAACGCGTTTGCAAATGCATCAACAAACAGCTACAAGCGCTTAGTACCAGGCTTCGAAGCGCCAGTACTGTTGGCTTATTCAGCACGTAACCGTTCAGCATCTTGCCGAATTCCTTTTGTGTCAAACCCTAAAGGTCGTCGTATTGAGATTCGTTTCCCAGATTCAACGGCTAATCCATACTTGGCATTTACAGCGATGTTGATGGCAGGTCTCGATGGGATTCAAAACAAGATTCACCCAGGTGATGCATCGGACGAAGATTTGTACGAGTTGCCACCGGCAGAGCAAGCGAAGATTCCAACAGTAGCGCCAGGCCTAGATTACGCACTTGCAGCGCTTGATGCTGACCGAGAGTTCTTGAAGGCGGGTGGTGTATTTACTGATGACTCTATCGATGGTTACTTAGAGCTCAAGCAAGCAGAAGTTGATGCATTGCGTATGAGCACTCACCCAATCGAGTTCGAATTGTCTTATAGCTGTTAAATGTTAAGAGAGGCGCCCCGCATGGTCGGGGCGTTTTTTTAACTAGGCGCGCACTGTTTTGGTGCAATCTGTATAGCATTCACTCAATATCGACTGAAAACCACTGCGAATGAACCCAGAAGCTCTCATCGAGAATTTAAACAATTCCGTTATTGTGGTGGATCGAGATCAAGTAGTGCTGCGTGTCAATGTTGCGGCGGAGACCTTGTTTTCTAAAAGCCGTCGCTACCTACTAGGCCATCCTTTGGCCGAAGTGGTACCCGTAGACAAAATTACGTCTTATATCGATCAATGTTTTTCAGACAATGCTCATTTCACCCTGCGCGAAGTAGCGCTGGAAATAGGGGGTGCGGAGTCTTTGGTAGATTTAACGCTGCAATGCGTTATCGGCGAAGCACAAATTAATACAGTTGTATTGATCGAGATTAATAGTATCAGCCGAATATCGCGATTTATGCGCGAGAAAAACCAGGTAGAGCGTCAGCAGTCTTTTCGTTTAATGATGCGCGGTCTTGCTCACGAAATTAAAAATCCTCTAGGCGGCATTCGCGGCGCAGCACAATTATTGGATAGAGAGATCACAGATCCTTCGCGACGCCAGCTTACGGGGATTCTAATTAAGGAGGCTGACCGTCTAACTCGATTAGTGGATCGCGTAATGGGGTCGCGTGAGCAGCTTAAGCCCTGTCTTTTGAATATTCACGAAGTGTTAGAACATGTTATTCGTTTGGTCTCGGTTAAGTCTGATAGCGAACTAACTATTCATCGTAATTATGATCCTGCGCTACCTGAGATTAACGTAGACAGAGAGCAGATGATTCAAGCAACTCTCAACATTGTTGGAAATGCTATAGAGGCGCAACAAGGGCGAGACCAAATTGTAATTGGTATTAACACAGAGTTTGACCGCTTCGTGACGATTAACCGAGAGACTTACCGCCAAGCACTCAATATTAAAATTTGGGATGAAGGCACGGGAGTGGTCTCAGAACTACAGGACATATTGTTCGATCCTTTAATAACCAGTCGACCAGAGGGTACTGGATTAGGTTTATCGATTACTCAAGAAATTGTGCAGCGCCACAAAGGCCTAGTGCAATTGGAAGAATATGAAGGCAAGACGTGTTTCACCATTAGTTTGCCGTATCTGTCGACAAAGTTGGATGCTGTCGAAGATTTATCAGGAGGTTTAAGTGAGTAAAGTATGGGTTGTTGATGATGATTCATCTATTCGTTGGGTGCTGTCTAAAGCCTTGGAATCGGCTGGTTTTGATGTTACGGACTTTGAAGATGCTGAAGCCGTAATCGCAGCGCTTGAAACCAAGACCCCCGATGTCTTAATGACTGACATTCGAATGCCGGGAATGAGCGGTCTTGAATTAGCCAAATTAATAAAAGAGAGTAAGCCGGATGTGCCGTGTATTGTTATGACCGCGCATACAGACTTGGATAGTGCGCTTGCGTCATACGAAAGCGGTGCTTTTGAATACTTACCGAAACCGTTTGATTTAGACGAGGCTGTACGGCTCGTTCAACGTGCTGTTGAGCCTAGTCAGGCTGGCACTGATAGCACTCTGAGCGGCGATAGCGTTGAGCCAGAAATTGAAATAATTGGCGAAGCACCGGCGATGCAAGAGGTGTTTCGTGCAATCGGGCGACTCGCTCGATCACATATTAACGTGATGATCTGTGGTCAATCTGGTACGGGTAAAGAGCTGGTGGCCAACGCATTGCATCAGCATAGCCCAAGAGCAAAACGACCGTTCGTGGCGATCAATATTGCCGCCATTCCAGCTGAACTCCTTGAATCTGAACTATTTGGTCATGAAAAAGGAGCCTTCACAGGCGCTCAAGCTCAAAGGTTAGGACGCTTTGAGCAAGCGCAAGGCGGAACTCTGTTTCTAGACGAAATCGGAGAAATGCCTGCTGAACTGCAAACAAGGCTTCTACGGGTGTTGTCTGATAGGCGTTTCTATCGCGTGGGTGGGCGTCAACTTGTTGACGTAGATGTTCGTGTGCTTGCGGCGACAAATCGAAACTTAGAGCGTCAGGTTGAAGAAGGCCACTTTCGTGAAGACCTATATCACCGTCTCAATGTGATTCGTATTAATCTGCCATCATTATCAGAACGAGCCCAAGATGTGACGTTGCTGGCTGAACGATTTTTAAAAGAGAGTGCGCGTGAGCTACAAGTAGAACGTAAGGTTCTTACCCCAGAGGCCGTTGATTGTCTGCAATCATACGAGTGGCCGGGCAATGTGCGCCAGTTAGAAAACATATGTCGATGGATTACGGTAATGGCGCCAGCAAACAAGGTGACGATGGATGACTTGCCAAAAGAGATTACTGGTTTTAAGCCAGAAGTGAGAATTAGCGATTGGCAGCAGGCACTGGCGCAGCACGCTCACTCGCGCGTGCTGCTGGGAAAACAGGATATTTTGCTGGAGCTAACACAGCAATTCGAAAGTACATTATTAACGCTAGCTCTTGAACACACCGATGGGCATAGGCAGAATGCAGCTAAGCTACTGGGTTGGGGAAGAAATACCTTAACTCGCAAACTTAAAGAACTTGGTCTAGATGCGGTCTAAATTAGTCAAAAAATAGTTTAAGCTATGTACGCCCTGTTTTAGTTGAAAAAATTTCAGATGAAGGCAACTAGTTGACGTGAGTTAGCTGGGGTGAGTTTCTCTAAGAAACGGTGAATAGACTGTAATAGTGAATGCCAATTAGGATTAAACGTTGTAACGGTTTTGTTGCGCAATAACGGACTACATAAAAAATGAATCGACCTCTACTCAAACAAGTTTGCCTGATAGTTTTGCTCGTCATGCTTGCTACTCCAGCAAAAGCCCAAACAAACTATGTTACTGACGATTTTGAAATAATGTTTAGGGCGGGGCCTAGTGTACAGAATAAGATTATTAGACCATTGCGCAGCGGTACGCTGCTGGAAGTGTTGGACGATGATGCGGGTAATGGCCACAGCCAAGTAAAAACATCACGAGGTGAGATAGGCTATGTACTAACTCGTTTTATAAGTGATAGCGTTCCTGCCAAAAACCAATTGGGCAGAATGGAAGAGCGGTTAGCGTCTTTAACGGCAGACCCTGGTGACTTGCGTGCAGAGCTGGCGGATGCACAAGAAAGTAATGAATTGCTGATTGCCGAAAATGTGAGTTTAGCGACGCGATTAAAAATAGCACAAGATCGAATAGAGGAAATTACAAATATTTCGGGTGATTCGATTCAGTTAACCGAAGAGGCAGAGCGTTTGAATAATGAAGTACAACAATTGTTGTTACAAGTTGATGACTTTCGTATTCAAACCGAAACATTGAGAGATACTGCAGATAACAAAACCCGACTAGTTACGACAGGAACGATCCTTGTCGGTATTTTTCTAGGCTGGATCTTGTCGCTAGCAGGAGGCAGACGTCGAAATCGTTCCAACTGGTAGCATTCGCTGCAATATTTTTAATGCTCTATCGGTATTGGTGTTGATTCCTTGTTATCCAAAATTTTTTTAAACGCTATTTATGAACCAACTATTCCTGCAAGGCCTGTTTACTCTACTTCTTTGTGTTGCTACGTTAGCGCAGGCTCAGTGGCAAGTTGACGAAAACGTATTGTCAAATTCTACACCAAGCGCACTAGCAACAGGTGTAGTTGAGTTAGATGCGGAAGCAACAGAGGCTTTGGCAAAATTTGAGGCCGCAAAATGCTCTAATGGAGGCACCGAAAAACGTGCTTTTATCGATTTCTCTACTAAGAATTCTGTTGAGGCAAACTATGTTGGGTCAGTAGCGCAGTCATTTTCCACGACTCTTCAATTGACGGGATTAACGCCAGAACTGAATGAATTAAGCAGTCGCTCGGTACGCTTTCTGTTTGAGCTTGATCGACTCGGCGAGGTTAAATCAATCACGGTTTTTGCTAAAGAAAGCGACACAGGTCTTAGGCAATTTGTGACGGAGTTAATTCGAAAGACGGCACCGTTTCCTACGTATGATTCGATTGTTGATGAGTGTTTCGAATCATTGGTCATCAGCGCAATATTTGATTTCTAGAGGACGTGTTGAACAAGTTTCATTTGAAGGTCCTGGTCAGAGTAATGCTGTTAAAAACTTTTTCGCCTAAATAATATGGGAATCATTCTGCATCGTGATCTGACCATGAACGGCAAGGTCTACAAAGCCGGCGAATCGGTGCCTTGGTGGTTGGTTTACCCATTCTTCATTTTCCACATGGGTATGTTTGGCGCGTCTGGATTTTTTATGGCGTATGGCAGCGATGTTGAGCTTTCTTTCCTATATATGCACGGCGGGATAGCAATAGTTACCTACCTAATATTCTATTGGGCTATTTTTGGCCCAGAAACCGTAAAGTGGCTTTTAATAGATTCGGTGTTGGGTGTGTTTGGAATCGTTGCCCAGCTCGGCTGGATACTCGCGTTCTTCGACAAAACTCTTGCAGACTATAGTGTCGCCAGACACTTCATTCCCTTTACTTATTACGTGCTGTATACCTTTTTATTGCACCGAGCAATCTTGGACTTCGGTGGCGGTACACGCGACGAAGCCAAACGCAATACCATTAACTGGTACTACCTTGGCTTCTCTATAATCGTTTACTCTTATTTGGTGTTCGGCGTACCGGCTATTTAGCCGCTGTAAGTTAGCCCCAGTACGCTAGCAACGGTATGATTTTGGCTTAGCCTTGCACCGAGCGCAGCATCCACGCTGTTTTTTCATGTACGCGCATTCTGTCCGAAATCAACGCTGCTGAGGATTCGTCGTCAGCGTCTTGAGCAATGACCAACGCTTCGCGGCAAGTTTTAACCACTTGTTCGTGACCAGATGTTAGCAGCTTGACCATTTCATCAGCGGTTGGAATTGAATCCACTTCATTGATTCTACTCAACGTGGCAAATGCTTTATAAGTGCCTGGTGCCGGTTCGCCAAGGCTCCTTATTCGTTCAGCAATCTCATCAACTGCTACAGCTAGCTCCGTGTAATGAACCTCGAACATTTGATGTAACTGTGGAAACATTGGCCCTGTTACATTCCAATGAAAGTTGTGAGTCTGTAAATACAGAGTGTAGGAGTCCGCTAATAATGCGCCAAGTTGCTCAGCAATTTTCTTTCGTGCAACATCTGAAATACCAATATCGATTGTGTTCATAGATTCCTCAATTAATGTGATGCATGTCAGTGGGTGAATTATATGGCTCGCTTATGGTTCAGTAAAACAGTCTAATCTGTACGTTATCTTCTATTTAACAGAACCATGAGAATGGGTGTCGTCAACACACCGATGTTTATACAATGCGTAGTAAACGAACGCGAAACTATTGAAACGAATTTCTACAAAGCGAAAAACTGAAATCGTATACACTTCGGTAAACAAAACCCACTCGTTCTTTGACCTTAGCTGTACCTATACGAGCGCATTCGAAAGAGAGCCCTTTAAACCTCAAATTAGTAAGTGATGGCAGTGAATAAAAAGATTTTGATTACTGGTGGTGCTGGCTTCATAGGCGTGAACTCCGCTAATGCTTTTGCTAAATCCGGGTGGCGTGTTTGTATACTCGATAACTTATCGCGCAAAGGGGCTCAACTGAATCTAGATTGGCTAATGGAGAGAGTTGAAATAGAGTTTAAGCAGGTAGATATTCGTAATGCCGACGAGGTTTCTAGCGTTTTTAAAAACTACCAACCTGACGTAGTGCTGCATCTTGCAGCCCAGGTAGCTGTAACTACCTCGGTAGTCAATCCACGTGAGGATTTTGAAATTAACGCTGCGGGAACACTTAATGTGCTCGAAGCACTTCGCCTAGAATGCCCAGAAACGTTTTTCATTAATGCATCGACCAATAAGGTTTATGGAAAAATGGAAGACCTTGGAGTTGTGGAGCGTAACGGTCGTTATGAATACGCTGACCTTATGAGTGGCGTATCTGAAATTCGTTCGCTGGATTTTCATTCCCCGTACGGATGATCCAAAGGCGTGGCAGATCAATATACTATTGATTACTCGCGGGTATACGGCCTTAAAACAGTAACCCTCAGGCAGTCTTGTATCTATGGACCACGCCAATTTGGTATTGAAGACCAAGGTTGGGTTGCTTGGTTTACGATAGCGGCAATGCTAGATAAAGAAATTACTGTGTATGGAAACGGTATGCAGATACGAGACGTATTGCACGTAGATGATCTAGTGCGGGCCTATCAAGCGGTGATCGAAAAGCAAGACCAGATAAGTGGACAATCCTTTAATATTGGTGGCGGTACAAAAAATACTTTATCTCTACTAGAGCTTCTAGAGCGCTTAAGAACGACATTGGGAAAAGACATAAATTTGCGCTGGGATGATTGGCGTCCTGGCGATCAACCGGTGTTTGTCTGCGATGTAAGCAAAGCTAAAAAGGAACTTGGTTGGCAGCCAACGATTGATGTTGATGCCGGTGTGCTAAAGCTTATTGAATGGGTGAAAGATCATTCTGATTTGTTTGCCTAGCAAGCGGACATAATACAACCGAAAAATATTGGGTTATGAGTAAAACGTTAACTGTCATATCTGCAGGAAGTGGCTCTCAAAGAGCTAAGCTGCTTGAATTGTGGAATTACCGCGAACTAGCTTGGAGTATGACGCTGCGAGATATTAAGGTGCGGTACAAGCAAACCGTACTGGGTGTTGCATGGGCAGTTTTGCAGCCCGTGGTAACGATGATCATTTTCACCGTGATATTTGGTGGCCTCGCGAAAATTCCTTCAGATGGATTTCCTTATCCGGTATTCGTTTACTCTGGTTTACTTGCGTGGAACCTGTTTGCTACGTCGGTTAGCACCGCTGGGAGTTCGATGGTGGGTGCAGCGAATATGATCTCAAAGGTCTATTTTCCTCGATTGATTGTTCCGTTGGCATCGATGGGTGTGGCGGTTATAGACTTTTTGGTATCTTTCTTAGTTCTGATGATTTTGATGGTTATCTATAGCATCGTGCCTTCGGTTCAAATATTTCTTTTTCCTCTATTTCTATTGGGCTTGGTATTAACCTCGATTGGTGTGGGAACCTGATTGGCCGCAATTACTGTCTCGTATAGGGATTTTAGGTTTGTTGTTCCGTTTACCATTCAGATATGGATGTATATTACTCCCGTAATCTATCCCGCTAGTTTTATTCCAGAGGCGTATCGGTGGATGGTTTACCTAAATCCTATTTTTGGCTGGGTTACCGGAATTAAATCGGCCACCCTAGGAACGCCAATTGATTGGCTTGCTGTTGCCTGTTCTTCGGCATGGATGGTCTTTTTGTTATGGCTTGGGATGTCATACTTTATTAAAGCTGAACGTCGCTTCGCGGACATTATTTAAATCATGACTGACTTTTCTCTTAAAGCTGAAAATCTTGGAAAGGAGTATCTAATAGGCGGTGCAGAAGTACGCCACGATACCTTTCGTGAAATGTTAACAAGTGCTATTTCTAGCCCACTAAAAAAGCTTAAGCGTTTAAGCGGCCGCGACGCCGACCAAGAGCGTTTCTGGGCATTAAAGGATCTCAATTTTGAAATTCAGCAAGGCGAAAAAATTGGGATTATTGGCCACAATGGTGCGGGTAAGAGCACACTACTAAAAGTGCTAAGTCGTATTACACCTCCTACCCAAGGGCAAATTCAGATTCGAGGTAGAGTGGCTAGCTTGTTAGAAGTCGGCACGGGGTTTCATCCAGAGCTGACTGGCCGCGAAAATATATTTCTAAACGGTTCTATTTTGGGAATGCCACGCGCTCAAATACGTAAGTGCTTTGATGAAATCGTGAGTTTCGCTGAAGTTGAAAAATTTATTGATACGCCAGTTAAACGATATTCAAGTGGAATGTACGTGCGTTTGGCTTTTTCAGTTGCCGCACATTTAGACTCAGATGTGTTAATCGTTGATGAGGTTCTAGCCGTTGGCGACAAAAAATTCCAAGACCGGTCGCTGGGTAAATTGGATGACATGGGGGCGCAAGGTCGCACGGTTCTATTTGTTAGCCACAATCTCAGTATGGTCAATCAACTGTGCTCGCGGACGATGCTCTTGGAGCAAGGGGAACTTGTTACTTTTGATGACACAATCGAAACGATTAAGACTTATGGTGAGCACCGCAAAAACACCAGAGGGTCCAAAGAGAAAGGGTTTACTGGGCCCCTACTAGGGGCTTTGGAAGTACTGTCTATGACTATCAACGGTGACACTGAGAACTACGATGTTGTTTTGGATCCTCTTAATGAGCTTAGGGTAGAGCTTGACGTTAACAACCATAAAACGCTTAAGGAGTTTCGTGCCACATTATCACTGGTTTACAAAGGCGAAGTGGTTGTATCACAACACAGTTCACACTTGGCTGAAATGTTAGAAAAAGGTAAGCACAGGTTTGTTTTTGAGTTTCCTTCAAAAATGCTTTCACCTGGAGATTATTCATGTCGCTTGATGCTTGATGACGATGCTACCAATCAATGGATTTGGGGTGAGCACCAAGGCAGCATTGATGTAGTCGAAACATGGGCTCAAGATTATCAGCCAAAGAAATATATGGGCGTAATAAACTTTCTACCGACGGCTAAGCACGAGCGCCTATAGAATAAAATATTAAAAGCATCAGAATAAAATATCAAAAGCATCTTTGCTCTGCATGAGCGGTCAAAAAGTTAGCCAGACTTGTTTTGTGTCGGCAATGGCACTTTATCTTGCTTGTTGAGGTTTCTATCAATGCACAAATATATACCGAAAAATCGGTATCGATGTACTATGAAAAATTTAATCCAGCGTCTACTTCCCCAATCTTGGAAAAACGTCGTAAAAGGTGCTTTCGGAACACCGATCCAGACAATCCACACTGATTGGTCAATTCTTGAAACAGTGCCCAGCTTAGACGAGTCGCACATTGTGTTTGATCTTGGTGCGCGCAATGGCTGGTTTGTTCAGTGCTGGCTGGGCCGGTGTCCTAATAGCGTTATTCATGCTTTTGAAGCCGAACCAAACGCCGCCAAATCACTAACGACCACATATTCCGACGACGCAAGAGTAATTGTATGCAGCAAGGGTGTTGGTGCTAAGTCTGAAACCAAAACTTTCTATAGGCTTCGAGGCTCTGAAGTTTCCAGTTCATTCTTGGAGCATGACAAGTCAGCCTGGGACGCAATTAAGTACAAAACAGGCGATATTGAGCAGCAACAGGTTGAGTTAGTTGCTTTAGATGACTATTGCGAACAACACAAGATTACCAAAGTCTATTTGATGAAAATCGATATACAAGGCTTTGAGTTAGAGGCTTTACATGGTGCGCAGAAAATCATAGAAACAACGAATTACTTATTAATTGAATCGGCAATCACGCCCTTGTACAAAGATTCGGCTACCTTTACTCAGGTGCACGATTTAATGCGGTCCAAGGGCTTTCATTTGATGAATTGGCGAGCATGGCATCGAGGTAATAGAGTGTTGATGGAGACCGATATGCTGTTCCGTCGTAATGGCTTAGAAGAGCTGGTGCCGGATCATACAGAATATGATCGTTATTATATTGGTGGTTAAGATGGTAAACCTTTTTGTGTGCAATTTATTAGGTGACAGATCATCCGATTACTCTTTTAGTCAGTGATGCTGACTAAAAGTGTGTAACGCTATTTTTAGTATATTGCTTCAGCTGAATCTCTAATGAAAAATCAAGCTACCCCGACTATTGCTCATTTTCTGCTACATTCTGTTCTCAGCGATTCGCCACCAAACCATGCGTTGAAGCTTGCTTATAAAGATTTGGGATATTCTGTAGACGAATATTCTCAAGATGCTGACTCGAGCACCAACCATACTGGCGTATCGTTTGGTTTTAGATGGTTGGTTAAAAACATTTGGCGATCGCACTGGCGGCGCTACTCAGCCTTTTCTTGTACGTCTGAAGATCCAGTCCCTCTCGCAGGCATTTTGGCCTTTGTATGGCGTAAGCTCTTAATATTTTTGGCCGATGAGATTAAATCCGGAACATATAGAGGGGACAGACCAGAGCGTTGGAAGCAACTTTGTCGTTGGGCAATGCGTAGAGCAACAATTACGATCGTTAATGACGACTCAAGAATTAAATTGCAACAAGAATACGCGCAGCTCTCGTCGAGCCATACAGTTGTTGTCTACCCGGGGTGTTTCATCGATCCACCAAAGTCTGGCGATGCGAATGAACTAAGAAAAGGTTGGGGCGTCAAAAAAAATGAGAAAGTTGTGTGCTTTTCGGGAGCGTGCAATTTGACAACAGGAATCGACCTGGCTCTTGATGCGCTAAATGCTAACGACAATATACGTGTTGTAACTCAGCCTCTATCCATTACGGATATGGATCAGTTTTTTCTGGATCGCTTAAATTACTCAGACAGGCTTTACGTGCAGAAGGAGCGTCTAACGTGGCGTGATGCTTGGGCGAGTGCTGGCGCTGCAGATATTGGCGTGGCATTTTATAGAAATCAAGCACCTCAGTTTCAAAACATGGGTGTTAGCTCGAATCGCCTTTGTATGTTTCTAGCGATGGGCGTACCTGTAATTGTGAATAAACAACCGAGTTTTGATTTTTTACATGAATTCGAATGTGGCATTCAAGTGGAGACGCAAGAAGAATTTGATAAGGCGATTAAGACCATCTTAGACAATCTTGACGTGTACAAGAAGAACGCCCTGAGATGTACAAAGGAATATATTAATACAAAGGGTCGGTACGAGACGTTGCACGCTCAAATAAAGTCCTGTCTAGAGGCATAACCGTTGAGCAAGACTCCAACTTCCGAAAAAGAACGCTCACAAAAAGCAATTATGAGTGTTTCAGTCTGTATCTGTACGTATAACAGAGCCGACTATTTGCGCGAACTGTTAGAGATGTTATTAGACCAAAATATTGGTGGTGATGACGAAGTATTGGTGATTAATAATAATTCGTCAGATCATACAAGTGAGGTTGTTCAAGCCTATGTTAAGCGGTTACCTATTCGCGAAATTATTGAACCTGAACAGGGGTTATCGCGGGCTCGCAATCGGGCGTTAACGGAGTCAAAACCTAATGCAATTATTTTTTTTGATGATGATGTTTTAGTTGGTAAAAATGTTGTTGCCGAATATCGTGAGGCGTTTCTTCGCAACCCAGAGCATGACTTTTTTGGCGGAAAAATCACTGTTGATTGGCCTGATGGTAATGCCCCAAATTGGTGGTCAAATCATAAATTCAGCTTATTGGATGGCCTATTAATTTACTATGACCTTGGCCCAACGACCGTTACTTATGATGCCCACTCCCGACTGCCGTATGGCGCTAGTTTTGCAATCACGCGGAACATGGTTAATCAAGTAGGTGAATTTGACGTATCGCTAGGGGTTTCTGGGAATAGTATTGGTCGAGGGGAAGAGTCTGATTATTTTGAGCGAGCGCTAGCATTAGGGCTGATCGGCTCCTATATGCCCCAAGCAGAAATTGCTCACCGTTTTGAGCCGCACCGTCTAAAACTATCTTATTTGCTAAGATACGGTTGGGCTAAAGCTAATGCCAACGCCCAGCTTAGTTTTCGTGTTGGGTTGTATAATTCAGGAGTCCAGGGCCTAAAGGGGGTGTACCAATACCTTCGAGGGAGGCGTGGTTATGCTATGCAGTGCGCTATCATGGTGGGGATTTACGCAGGTGCAGTTTTGAAGAAGAAGCCAAAGCCATCACTCTAATGTGCCTAGAGATAAACGCTTATGTGAGTACACTAACGCGCTCTAATAGCGGTATTGTATTAGCTCGAGCGATTTGGGCCTAATTGTGTTTACATAGGTCAGCAAATAGCTCGGCGTGTGCATCCGAATCGTTTAAGCACTTAATATAAGAATAACGTTCGCCGCCGGCATCCATAAAGTACTCTCGGTTTTCGCCATCAATCTCTTCAATCGTTTCTAAGCAATCGACGCTAAACCCGGGACAAATCACATCTACCGATTTGATGCCTTGAGAGGGGAGTGTTTTGAGAGTTTCATCGCAATAAGGCTTTAGCCATTCCTCGGCTCCTAGCCTTGACTGAAAAACCAGCATCCAATCTTCAGGACCCAACCCTAACCGCTCGGCAACAGCAAGTGCGGTAGCCTGGCACTGAGCGTAGTATGGGTCACCCTTAGTAATGTATTTTTTAGGTACGCCATGAAATGACATCATTAGCCGGTCAGCTCGACCATGCTCTTGCCAGTGAGCTTTGATTGATTCACAGATTGCGTTAATGTATTGAGGGTGTTGGTAATACTCAGATATAAAATTTAGTTTAGGTATCCACCGATGTTTCTTTAGCGCATCGGTCAGCGCATCAAAGGTAGACCCGTTGGTGCTGCCACTGTATTGGGGATACATGGGAATAACCGTAACATCGCGAATACCCGCTTTAAAAAGAGCATCCAATCCTGCCTGAATCGAAGGGTTGCCGTAACGCATTGCAACTTCAACATGAAAGCCATCGCCTAGAATAGTTTGCGTTTTCTCGGCTACATTGTTTGTGTTAATCAGTAAGGGGGACCCGGCATCGGTCCATACTTCGCGGTAGGCCGCTGCACTTTTATGTGACCGTACGTTAACGATAATTCCCCTTACCAATATAGTCCTAAGCAAATGCGGAAGTTCTATAACCCGCGGATCCATCAAAAATTCAGCAAGATACCGGCGCAGACTTGGGCAAACCGGTCTGTCAGGTGTACCAAGGTTAACTAACAGTACGCCACGTTTATTAACGCGCCGCTGAGGATCTGACTCAGAACCAATATAAGGCATAAATCTTTTTGTCCGTTAAGTTGCTGCTTAGAGGTTTCAGCTTAGTCTAAGTAGGTAATCGTTAAGTAAATGACTAAGCATTACCCGTGACTTTAATTCCAGGGCGTATATGCGTATTCGCAAAATCAACCATGCGAGTTAAGGATTTGGCCGCTTTTATACGGATACTTTGATCAATGACTACTTCGTTGTGCCCCGTTGCCAAAACGCTTTCAAGTCTCTTGAGGTCGTTCATTTTCATCCAGGGGCATTGTGCGCAACTTTTACAAGTCGCTCCGTTGCCAGCAGTCGGAGCAGCAATAAACTCTTTTTCTGGAGAGTACTGAGACATCTTATGGAATATCCCGTCTTCGGTTGCAACGATAAATTTTTTGTGTGGTAGCTCACGAGTCGCGTTTAATAGCTTGCTCGTCGAACCGACAACATCAGCTAGATCGACCACGCTCATCGGTGATTCTGGATGCACTAAAACTGCAGCATCTGGATGCTCTTGCTTCATTTTTAGCAGAGATTCTGCTTTAAATTCCTCATGCACAATGCAAGAA
The DNA here is from genome assembly GCA_002470515.1 of Proteobacteria bacterium UBA7415. Lineage (GTDB taxonomy): Bacteria > Pseudomonadota > Gammaproteobacteria > Arenicellales > Arenicellaceae > Arenicella. Next base: position 20,449 of record DKML01000003.1, read on the forward strand.
CCTTGCCACATGATCATGTCGGCGCCGGTCTCCTTTTGAATATAGCCGCCTAAGAATCGGTCAGGACCCCAAATAATTTTCTCTCCTTTCTCTTTAAGGTGGGTGCAAATTTCTAGAGCGATAGATGACGTTACTACCCAGTCGGCCCGTGCTTTGACTGCAGCGCTGGTGTTGGCGTAAACCACAACAGTCCGATCTGGGTGTTGGTCACAGAATGCTGAAAACTCATCAATCGGACAGCCAATGTCCAATGAGCACTCGGCTTCGTTGTCCAATAGCAACACACGTTTTTCTGGGCTTAAAATTTTGGAAGTTTCCGCCATAAACTTAACACCAGCAACGATAATGGTGCTTGCTTTGTGTTCATAAGCGTAGCGAGCCATTTCTAGCGAATCAGAGACGGTACCTCCGCTTTCTTCGGCAAGGTCTTGTAGGCCATCGTCAACGTAATAATGAGACACCAAAATGGCGTCTTGCTTTTTCATTTCAGCCAATAGGCGATCGCGCAAGTCGCGTTCTGCTAATTCGCCGAGAACGCTGTGCTGAATCGAGCGAGCTTGTGCTGCGGTCTCATTAATTTGGTCTATTAAACTGTTGGGAACGTCAATGGCTTTAGACATGGCGGAAACTCCTTACATATAAATCTTTAAATATTGAGCGTAATCGTACCATAGGCTAGTGCTTAGGCTATGTGATCAATCTTAGAGACGGCAAATAAAAAAGCCCGCGCCTCCATTTATGGAAGCGCGGGCTTTGAACACGAACTAAAGCTTAAACTAGAATGGTTTTGGAATAGCTAAACCGCCTTTTTTGGCAGGACGTCTAGCCGTTTTCTTTTTGGCAGGCGCTTTCTTGGCTACCTTCTTGGTGGCTTTTTTAGCGACG
>DKML01000005.1:0-195607 GCA_002470515.1 Proteobacteria bacterium UBA7415
GAACTTCTCCCTAACGGTATAGTTCTCACCACGACAGATGTGATTGCTGATGAAAATGGTGTTGCTCTAATGCAAACTGGAAACTCAGAAGGAATTAATGGAGAATATGATAATCAGTATGTTTTTACTTTCAAGATGAAAGACGGATTGATTCATACTGTTGAGGAGTTTAATAGCGATCTATTGGTTGCAACACGTCTTTATAGAAACGAACTATTGCCTTTAGATTAGTCAAATAGGCGCAAAAAGAGACATATGGGTTGGCGGTTCTTCGACCCTGTTTTGTCCCGCGCTGTCGGACGCCCCAACGCGTAAACCTTTTAATCTTTTGAGTAGTGGAATCTATAATTCTTATTTGATACTATAAATTTTAACTAATCTTATAGGAGTAGAAATATGACTGAATATCAGATATTAAGCTTAATGCAAGTAGGTTTTATCCAAAATGCTATGTATTTTGTCGGAATGGTATTAATGACCTGGCTGGCTTTTAGGATGTGTAATAACGTAAGAAGTAACCCTAATACAAATATGGCTGGTAAGGTTTTTACAACAGTATTTTGTTTATTTGTAGCAGCTTTTATGTACCAGGTAAATCAAATTGGTGGAGCTATACTAGGCTCAAATATAGCATTATTAGTAGATATTGGTGCTGCTTCAGGTGAGAGAATGTCAGCTTATATGTCCAATCCACTAATTGTTGGCGGACCTCTACAAGCTTTATTTGTTTTATTTGTCCTTGTATTTCAATTTGCATTAATCTGGACTAAAGAATAAAAAACTAATTATTTTTATTTTTGTGGGGGGCTTTATGCCCCCTTTTCTATTATTAGTTAATTAAATTTAGTAGCTGACTAATATCACCGCTGCTTTGTATATCTCCATTGCTTATATGATAAGGACTGAGCTAAATAGCTTTAAGTGGGTTATTGCCTCAAATGTTGAAGTGGCTGTGTATAAATTTCTCTGTGCTGGGTATCAGCGGTTTGAAGTCGCCAGCGATTTGCAGTGCCACCCCTATGGCGAATCTATATTATTGGAACAATACGAGCAGCCAAAGTTTTTGCAAATTAACGACAGGCAGTTCCTTGCCCTAAACGGTCAGTCATTGGCACGCGCAGCGGTATCGGCATAACTTAACGCGCTACTTTCTGAAGAATCCAAGTACGAAACGCCGAGGCGGCGACCGAAAGGCTCTCAATATTTTGATAGACAAGATAATAGGCTTCACGGCTAGCCAGGCCCTTGATTTCTTGGCATGCCACTAGCCCAAATTTCTCCAACAAATCATCCGTGGTAGGCGACCTCGCGAGAGCAACACCGTACCCTGCGGCTGCCATCGCCATTGCCATCGGTGTGTCTTCGGTAAAACAAAGCTGCCGCGTGGGAATCGACTCATAGGCAGCTGCGTGCAATATTTGGTTCCAGTTCACGCGGTGCGTCGATATTTGAATTAAACGATAGTGCAATAAGTCTTCGACACTGTGGATAGATTCAGCGATTTCAGGAGTCGCAACTGGGTACACAAGCTCATCGAACAATCGGTCGCATTGAGCCCAGCTTCGATGAACTGGGCCAAATAATATCTGCAGTTCGGCACCAGCACGACGAAAATCTTGATCTCGATACGCCGCGGTCAAATGCATTTGAATATTAGGGTTTCGACGGCTGAATTCAGGCAGCCTCGGCGCTAACCAGCCATTAGAAAATGGCATAGTCGCCTGCAAAATCAATGTGTTTTCTTTGCCGTCACCAAATAGAGTTTGTACGCTTTCTTCTACAGTTTGCAAGGCTTGGCGAACCGCAGGCAAAAAGGCATGGCCCGCCTCAGTAAGCTCGACACTACGAGCACGACGTTCAAATAACTTCTCTCCAAAGTGCGCCTCAAGAGCCTTTACTTGCTGGCTAACCGCTGGCGTACTCAGGTTCAAATACTCACCTGCGCGGGTGAAGCTCTCTGTTCGAGCAGACGCTTCGAAAACACGAAGCCAGTTCAGTGAAGGAATATTTTTAGCCAGAGACATATCAATTAGATTAAGTATTTCTATACCTTAGGCCAGTAAAACATATCTTGTTAACTTATTCAATCGCTGCTTTAATTCCTTCACAATCAAATGTGAGACGAAAAAAATGAATAAGCAATCAAGCGCAACGTCGGCCGAGCATGTAACACAAAAAAAAAGGCAATCTTGGCATTTTACGCCCGACTTACCACTGCGACAAGCGCCCTACTTTGAGAGTCCGTTAAGTATTCGCGATAGTCTGTTGTATTTACTTAATGTGTGGCGCCCATTCAACCTAAGGTTCTTGCTGCTTACACTAGCGGTAGTAAGTTGGGTCTGGTTTACGCCGTCACTAGAGCGAGCACAAGAGTTTAGACTCGACTGGATATTGGAAATTGGTCTACGCAACCTCATTATTGTGCTGGTGGTCGCCGGCGGGCTTCATCTGCTGTTGTATACATTTAAGCGTCAGGGTGACGATGAACATTATGATTCACGCCCGCTAGTAAAAAATTCAAGCCGCTTCCACTTTGGTGATCAAGTCTGGGACAACATGTTCTGGACGCTTATCAGCGCTGTGCCCATAGGCACACTATGGGAGTCTTTAATGCTTTGGTCGTACGCCAATGGCTATGTCACTATGATTACCTTCGCCGATAGCCCAGTTTGGTTTGTTGGCCTTCTTCTTATAATTCCAATCTGGAGTGGCTTTCATTTCTATTGGTATCACCGCCTCGGGCATGTAGAACCGCTCTACACTTGGTTCCACTCGTGGCACCATAAAAACGTCAACACAGGCCCTTGGTCTGGGCACGCCATGCACCCGGTAGAGCACGTATTTCTATATTCAGACCTTATTGTTTATTTGGTAGTTGCAAGCCACCCGATTCACGTTATCTTTAATTCGATGTTACACACTGTGGGCGGGCCTACCTCGCATTGCGGCTATCACAATGTGCGCTTAACTAAATTTTTCAGCATTGAGATAGGCGACTTTATGCATCAATTACATCACCGCTTCTGCGACTGCAACTATGGGTCGTATGAAACACCATGGGACAAAGTATTCAATAGTTTTCATGACGGCACCGAAGCGGGTAACGAGCATATCAAAGCACGCCGAAAGCAATTAGTTGCAAACCGATCTCGCTAGAACTGCTTACACTTATATTGATTACACTAGGCGCATCAACTACATAGGCCACGACTCCGCCGCATACCCAAGAGCGTGACCTCTTGATCAAGCGGGTTAATAATGATGCTTGCAATCCACATAAAATGAGCAAATAACAATGAAGAAAATTTATGATTTCAGCCGCAGCCCATCAATGCGCAACTACACGGTCGCTGATTTGCAGGCTCTAAAGCAATCTAACAAAAAGCTCAGCATGAGCAACCCAAAAGACGCAACCGAACTTAAGGCTTGTGTCGACGCAGAGATCGACTTGTTGGTGGTATGGGATAGCCAAATTGAAGAATGCCGCGAAATCGCTCCATACCATTTTATGGGAGTGGGCAGCACTTGGTCGCAATTCGGAAACCGTGATGACATTCTCGATCATGCTTTTGAAATGATGCGTAAAGGCGGCGACATGTATTACACCTTGCGCTCATACGAAGTGATGGAAATGCTGTCTAAAGAAGGAATTCCTGTTCAAAGCCACATTGGTCTGATTCCAACTTTCAGTCATTGGTGTGGCGGCCTGCGCGGTTTTGGCAGAACGGCCGACGAAGCCATGCAAATCTACCAAACGCTAAAACGCATGGAAGACGTTGGAGTGTTTGCAGTTGAGGCGGAATGTATTGCTGAAGAAGTGCTAGAGGCGATCAATCAGAAAACATCAATCGTCACCTTCTCCCTAGGTTCGGGCATGGCAGGCGATGTGATCATGTCGTTTGTAGCCGATATTTGCGGTGAACAAAGCGAAGAAGAGAGACCGCCTAAACATGCGCACGCCTTCGGTAATCTTGCACCTCTACACAAACAAATGTATAACGAGCGCGTTGCTGCAATGAGCATGTTTCATAAAGAAGTCCAAGCGCAAAATTTCCCATACCAATCAAATAACATTTCTATGCACCCGAATGAAAAAGATAAGTTTTTGGAAGCACTAGATAAGCAGTAACAATACAAGCAAGTATTAGCTTAGATCATATCCAAATCTTTGTTGGTATGGGTGATGTTATTTTTTCGAGCGATTTTTTTAAGGTGCCCGAGCTGTTTTTTGATTTTTGCACTAAATATGGTACCGACAAGTTAACTTCTCAGGAACATATAAATCCCGAGTGCAATCTTAAGCAACCGCCCTCCTCCATTCTGTAAACGCACTCGTCCTGAGTTTGAACACCATAATGTGGAAAGTCGCGAGTGTCTCAAATGAGTATACAACGGGCTGTCATGATTTTCTAATCAGGCAGAAAGTTGCCCTAAACGGCCAGTCAGGTTAGTGACTAACTTCTTGCTAAGCTGCTTAGAATATTTGGCTAAACTTAGCGAGGAACGACGCGCAGCCAACGATCATAAGTCCGTTTGAGCAACTTGTTAGTTTTTTATAGTTTCTAGAGTTTTAGTTTCACCCACTTTCATTGTCCACAAATCTCTGTCAGAAAAGCCTCTATCATGTCCCGCTTTTTTAAAGCGTATCGGAGGTTCAAATATTGGCTCATCTGATAAGCTGCTAATTGTACCCCAGTGAGAGGCAATCAGAGTCTTTGCGCGAACATCTATGCCAATGGAGACAGCTTCTTCAGGAGTGATATGCGACATCCACAATAACTCCCTTGGTTCATATGCTCCGATAGGTAAAATAGCAAAGTCAAAGGAGTCATATTTATTACCGACAAGATTGAAAATAGTTTCTGAATACGCTGTATCACCAATAAAAAGAATACGTTTTTGGGAGCTTTCAATAACCCAAGAAGCCCATAGCGTTTTATTCCGATCAGATGTACTTCGAGCAGAATCATGGACTGCAGATTCTGCTGTGATCTCTATTCCTTCAACAGATACTGACTGCCCCCAGTCTAACTCGGTAACTTTGCTATACCCCCGCTCGATAAAAAAAGACTTAAGCCCTAAAGGAACGACTACATTAATACTGTTTTTATTTTCTAATTTTCTAATCGTTTTATCATCCAAGTGATCATAGTGATTATGTGAAACAATCACTATATCGATGGGAGGCAATTTATTTATAGGTATGGGCAAATCAACAAATCTTTTTGGGCCAGCCCATGAAACAGGGCTTGCGAATTTTGATAAGAAAGGGTCTGTCAGTATTGTCACACCAGAAGTTTTAATCAAAAAACTGGCATGCCCCAACCAAGTAATACGTTCGCTGTCGATTGAGTTTAAAAGTTGAATCGACTCTAACTCAGTTAATACATGTCTATCAGGGATCTTAGGAACAAAGATCGAATCCCATGCTCTCCGCATATAGAAAAAGATCCCTTTAGATGAAGCAGTTTCGACAAATGGGTCGTTCTGGTATCCGCTACTTGTATGATGTTTTGGTTTACTATCCAATGAGATTTCCTTCGAGGATTCAGGCGGTGTTGTAGAGCAGGCAACTAATGCAACTAATACTAAAAAAGTGCTAATAAAATATTTGGTGAGGCACATTATTTATTCTCTAAAACTAACAGTTTTTATTATCCGACATTAAGTCGGGATATCTAAAACAATCGGACGCTATAACTTTAGGTACTTTAGCTACTTTAGGGTCATCAAATATTTCAAATGAGTATACAACGCCCAATTATGATCTTCTAATTAGGCAGAAAATTGCCAATAACCGACAGTCGGAAATTGATGAGACATAAGAACATTGCTACGACTCAGTTATATGTGAATGTCACCGATACACAAATGTCACGAGCAAGTGACAACTTGGGGTTTTAAGATGAGAACATACGAAGCAGATATCAGAATCGCTGAAACGCCTATATTCCAAGCAATTTAGACTCTTTCATTCTATCTACTAGTCTTGAGCTAAGACGCTCTTGCTCTATTTTATGAAAATGAGCTTCAATAGCATTGATATAGATATTTGCTTCTTCTATATACAGTTTCACTAACTCAGATGAAGCATCGTCAGATCGTCTTAAATGATCAACTAAGGCTTGGGTGTTAACTAGAAGTGCTTTAAGTTTCTCTGATCCTACTTCACTTCTCGTGCATTTGATAAATGCGTAGTAGTCTCTACTCGCTCCTAAGACAGACTCTGAAAAATAATACTCTAATTTTTAATATTCGTCTGTATAGATCATACACTACGCGTACTTAAGGGCGCAGAGACTGTTTTGCAAAAGCTCAATGCTTTGATGGTCGAGGTATCTCTGAATCATAGTGAGGTTTACGACAAACTGCGTGGGTTCGGATTTACACCTTATGATTCGAGTGGGCGAACCATTAACGTTGGGAACGTGCAGGGAGGGAATATTTTTTTTGTAAGACAGCCTACCATTTGAACTCCAATTATTGTCATTAATACATCAGCTTAATGACTCGTTGGGTGTTCGATTAGTTTCAGTTTAGGTGGTCGTGCAATTGCCTCAATCGATTTAGTCCAAAAGGTCAGGCTCATTACTTGCGTGCATGCGATCAAGTGAAGTGGGTTATTGATAAAGAAATGGCGGTACTACTTGGTAAGGCATATTGCTCAGGAAAGAATGCTGTGTTTCTTTTACCGCAAAATATTTGAGCTTAATTAGTGTTCTTTTTAATGGGCGCTTTCGCTAGAAGCTTCTAGTGAGGAAGACTGGTCTAGCTGTCTGAGACAAATCGTTGAATGTCACAAAATTAATGTCGGTCGCAGCGTTAATAGCTTGTTAGAGAGAGTACCTGCGACGGCTTAAGTGGTAATCTACCTGTCTTGACACACAGAGTTACTAAGTAACCTCGTTTTAACACGAGCTCCTGCCATGCCAAAGATACGAGCATCTAACAATCTAATAACAAACTATACGAAACGAATTCAAAGTGGGTTCACTTTGCTTGAGATAATGGTGGTGACCGCGATCATCGGTGTTATGGCCACTTTGTTGGTTGGTGCGGTAATGCAGGACAACGATCGTACCGCCAAACTAGAGGCTGAGCGATTTATGGCGGTACTTGCTGAGTTGCAAGATGAAGCTGTGCTGGCAGGCGTTCCGTTCTCAGTCCAATTTAGTGGCGGTGGTTACACCACAACGACAGCGCTTACAGACTCCAGTGGCGGCGGTGACGATAGTCTGCTTAAGCAACGCCGTCTCCAGGACGGAGTCACTATGCGTTCTGAAATCTTTTCTGTAGACGATGAATCCGAAGATGAGAACGGAGAGCCATTGCCGGCGGCAGTGCTAATCGATACGATGGGCGAAACAACAGGATTTGAAGTGAGGTTTGTCGGAGATGACACACAATACATAGTGTTTATTAATGAGCAAGGACAGTTGAGCTTAAAGGCAAGCCCATTATGATTCGATCTAATCATTCAGGCTTTACGCTTATCGAAGTGATGATCGCTTTGTTGATTGTGAGTGTGGGCGTGGTTTCGGTAATTGATGCGACTAATAAGTACACTGTCGCGCAGGTTGAGCTTGAGAAAAAAGTGTTAGCTGGGTGGGTTGCGAGCAACGCTTTGGCTATAGCGAGATTTGATTCTTTGACCGATCGTGTCAAGCAAGGGAATACGCGAAGCACGGTAAAGATGGGTGGTCATCAATGGCGCGCTACGGTTCAGAGTGAAGAAACTGACGTTGAAAGTGTGTTCTTAGTTACGGTTGAGGTCAGTCTTGAGGGCGACCCGACAAAGCGTGTTATTGCCTCTCTCACATCCGCGCTGACAGAGAGCAAATAGGATGGCTTTCAGGTTGATAACGAATCGTAAAAGATCAGGCTTTACTCTGATCGAAGTCGTTGTTGCCGTTGCGATTTTTGCCGTAATTTCATCAATTATCTTTCCTGCGCTTATTCAGTTTTTGGATGCTCGTGAAAGAATATTGGAAAAAAACCATCAGGTTACAGAATTACAAAAATTTTTTCTGTACCTTGAACGTGATCTTCGTTTTGCCAGTAACCGCTTAGGCAAAGATGAATATGGTGACGCCTTAAAGAGCGCTATGACGGTTAATGACGGCAGTCTGTTTGAATTGACGGCTGTTTATCCAGATTTACGCATGTCTGGGGTTGGTGTCCCGCGTAGGGTTAAATGGGAGCTCATTGATGGGCATTTGATTAGAACGCAATACCCCGTAATGGACCCCGATGGCGACACAAGGGTAAACAAACGGGCTTTTTTGGAAGATATAGATGACGTAGAAATTATTGTTCACTATATCGAAGATGGGCGCAGCTCTGAGACCAAACGGTGGAGTGAGTCTAAGAAGCTACCGGACCTTATCCAGCTGCGTCTAGAGATGAAAAACAAAATAGTTTACGAGCGACATATTCTAATGCTTAGCGGGGCTACATCGGACTAATGCAACCTAGGCTAACGATTGGCGTTCCTAATAGAACTTGTCTTCGCGTGAATCCATGGGCTTCTCAACAAGAGGGTGTGGTTTTACTGGTGGTGGTGATGCTTGTGTTCCTTATGGTCACATTGCTTGCGTTTATGGTTGAGGATCAGCATCTGTTATTCCGTAGAGTTTCAAATCAAAATGTCGCAGAGCAGGGGTATCAATATGCTCAGGGAGCAAATGCATGGGCAATGCGCCTACTGCACGATGATCTTGATCGTACCACAGACCATCAGAAAGAAGATTGGGCAAAAATTGGCCAGATTGGTGAGCCTCAAGAAAGTGTAGAGCGTGACCGCTTTTCCCTGGACCGAGAAGACGCCGAAGAAGAAGAGCCATTGCCGACAATTGATTTTGGCGAAGTTCCGATTGATTTCTTCGTAATGGATCTGCAAGCTCGATATAATATAAACAATCTGTATGTACCTACACCAGCAAATCGAGATGCGCAGAAAAGGATATTTTATAATATTCTTGAACTTGCTGGGTTGACTGAATATGAGCAAAAAGATGAGTTGTATGACTCTCTATTAGACTGGATGGACCCTAATGAGGAAGAACAACCCAACGGTTTCGAAAGTGGAAACTACGCTAGCTTGGAATTGCCATATTATGCAGCGGACCAGCCACTTTCTTCTCTAGGCGAGTTGCGTTTTGTGAAGGGTTTTACGCCTCAGATTATTGCCGACTTAGAACCGTTCGTTACGGTGTTGCCTGCTGAAAATGTGCCCGTCAATATTAATTCAGGAAGTGCAGAAGTGTTGGCGTCGTTAAGTTCAGGAGCACTGGTTAATTCAGGCGCGCTTGCGGGCATTGTTGAGCTGCGCAAGCAGCCAGAGTTCTTAGGTTTTATTCAAACAGACATTAATCTAGTTGAAACTGCTATTATCAATGCTTCAGGTGGGGAGGCCGCATTGCCTGTTCGAGGAATGCTGTCAATCAATAGTCAGTACTATCAAATCAACGTAAAAGTTACTTTAGACAAGTCGGTCTATTGCATGAGAACAAAAATATATAGAGATTCAAGGCGGACGGACGCGAAGATCGCAGACTCCATAAAAGTGTTGTCTCGCGAGTATGATTCCTTGTGTCTAAACCATCGCCCGCTCGCTGAAGTGAATGTCGATGATATATATTAGCCTAGAAGCACCTTACGAATGGGTGCACGCAGAAGGTACTCGAATTGAAGCTTTTGGTGAGGTTCCTGGGCTAGGCGATTATCCGATTTCAGGTGAAGAGACGGTAGTTGGTGTCGTCCCTGGTGAATGGGTTACGTCACATCTAGTAACGCTACCCGCTAAAACACGCAAGCAGTTTAATGCGGCTGTACCCTACGCTCTTGAAGAGCTGTTTGCACAAGATATAGAAGAAGTGCACTTTGTGTGCCCGAAATGGCAGGCAGACAGCCAGATAACTGTTTACAGCGTAGCCAAATCGAAGCTACAAGAGTGGGCAAATCTTGCCAAAACGTACTCAATTCCAGCAACGCGTATTGTTCCTGATTATGCCTTATTACCACAACACGACGTGGCAGAGTGCTCACTAGCGGTTTCAGGTGATCGTGCTTTGGCTCAGTCAAAGGATGGTTTTGGAGTGACTATGGATTTAGACTTTGTGAATCTATGGCTTAAGGAGACGCCTCTGAGTGCTGTTATCGCCGTCAATAACAAGGATTTTGCCGAACGGCTGATTAAGGACAATTCAGAGAGGGACATTCGCCACTGGTCATTTGGAGACCGTATGGCGCACTGGCTAGAGTATTCAGGACAAGCAGATATTGATTTATGGACCGATCAAACGCGTCCTCGCTCTCGTAAGAGCTTATTCGTAGAGTACTGGCAAGCGGCTGCTCTGATCGGGATCACCATAACGGTATTAGCCACAAGCGAAATACATACTTATCTCTCATTACATCGTGAAATAAAACTAATTACCCAGGAAAGCCAGGAGCTGGTAAAGCGATTGGTTCCAGAACTAGATTATGTCACCGAGGGTCAAGAACGAACCTATGCCGAGAAAATTCTATCTCGACAAAGCCAAGGTGCAAGTCCATCGTCTTTGCCACGAATGCTCGTTGCGCTGACTCCGGTGCTCAGGTCAGAAAATATATTGTTGAAAGAAGTTGTTTATGAACGAAGTGAGCTCACAATATCAGGCTATATAAGTAATCTTGGCCAGGTTGATTCGGTTGTCAAGAAGCTCGAGAGCTTACCAAGCTACACTGCAAAATTACAAGGCACGAGCAATGAGGGTGACACCATTGTTGCGACGTTCGTTGTTGCTTCTGAACAAAATACTATGGAGGTTGAATAGTATGCCTCTGGTTGAAGAACTCCGTCAAAGATGGCTTACTTTGAGTGGGCGGGAACAGGTGGTTTTGGGTTGTGGGGGGCTGCTAGTCCTGATTATTTTGATGTATCAATTTCTTTATCGGCCAGCCCACATTGCGAAAGCTACAATGCAGAATAATATCGGCGATTTACGCTCGAACCTTGTTTGGCTGCGCGAACAAGTTGAACATGGCGTTGAGGGCGGGGGTCAAACGTCTACTGTAAATAATGCCGGCGAAGGCCAGTCATTAGTGGCTGTGTTAGAGAGCGTTGCCAGGGCAAATAACCTAGAGGGCAGTATTCAGCAACTCACGCCAGGCGACTCTGATAATCAAGTGCGGCTAGTTCTTGATAACGCATCTTTTAACAGTTGGGTAAAGTGGGTGTCAGAATTAGAGCAAAAATACGGAGTGATTGTCGAAAGCGCTACGGTGGAACGGCTGAGTAATCCAGATACCGCAGAGATACGCATGCAACTAAGGCGCAATTAACCAAGCCTATCGTTTGTAGAAGACTCGCCTACAGTTTTACAGAGCTATCTCAAAAAAACGGCCAACATTCGATGAATGTTGGCCGTTTTTCTCAACCGTTATCTAACTTTACTCTCTAAACAAAAGCAAGCTCAAGTTTAGTTAAGGATGAACAGATCAATAGTGCTTTCTATTGAACTGCTTCAACCATATGATCTACTGCTGCTTTAACCGACTCATCAGACAGACTCATGTTTCCGCCCTTCGCTGGCATATACCCAGCCGAGCCTTGAAATCCTTCTATAGCGTGGGTGTAGAGAGTTTCAATGCCTTGTCCAACTCGATCCGCCCAACCTGCCTTGTCTGCGAATAACGGTGCTCCAGCAACTCCAGCATCGTGACACGCAGCGCAACTGGCATAAGCTTCTGCGCCAGTTAATACAACAGGCTCCGCAACCACAGGTGTAACCGCACCTTCAGAGGGTGAAGACGAGAACTCGCCAACCGGAGCAAGTCTTTGACCAACTGCAGCTGTGTTTTCAATATCGCTACGCTCGTCAAGTCTAGTTGTTACATCATCAGCCGCGAAAATCGCAAGTACCACAATGATGATTGTCATCACTGTCATAGCCAAAATCATTAATACAAACAAACGACCAAAAGTCGAATCATTCATGTGTTCATCACTCATAAGAAAACCCAGTGTATTTACTGTTGCTTGATTTGTTAAAAATATCTTTAATAGCCGCGAGATTATAGCCGAACTGTAGAGCGTCTAAAACAGGTTTTGAACCGAAGTCTACCCACCCCAGCAGGTTGTCGCCTAATTTTACACTTTAGTTGCTCTATTTCTGCGCCTGATTGACTATTTCAATATGCTGCCCAAAATTCCTCTGAGAACCCGTTGCCCAAATTGAGTGCCTAGAGACCGAGCCGCGCTCTTTATAAATGCCTCAGTAGGGGACTCTCTATTGCTACTACGCGAACGAGTAGATTGTTTTGCGCGCTTGAGTTCTGCTTCTTCAATGGCTAGCCTTTCTTCTTCAAGCTTGGCATCAGCATCAGCACGAGCAGCTCTTGCGATCAGCATTTCGTAAGCTGACTCTCGATCTAAATCTTGCTCGTAACGGCCTCTAAAGGGTGATCGTTCAATCTGCTCGGCGCGCTCTGCGTCATTCATCGGGCCTATTCGAGATTCAGGCGGGCGAATTAGTATTCTTTCTACTTGAGAAGGTATACCGTCTTCATCCAGAGTGCTCACCAATGCCTCGCCAACACCGAGCTCTGTGATGATCTGTTGAGTATCTAGCTTTGGATTTGCTCGAAACGTGCCGGCGACAGTGCGCACAGCTTTTTGGTCCTTGGGAGTGAATGCCCGCAGAGCGTGCTGTATCTTAAGTCCAAGCTGGCCTAAGATCTCTTCGGGAACATCTAGAGGACTCTGAGAGACAAAGTAAATGCCGACGCCTTTAGAGCGAATGAGTCGAACTACCTGTTCAATTTTATCGACCAATACTTTTGGTGCATCATCAAAGAGTAAATGAGCCTCATCAAAAAACATCACAAACTTTGGCTTTGCTGCATCGCCAACTTCTGGCAAGGTCTCAAAAAGCTCGGACATTAGCCATAATAAAAATGTAGCGTAAAGCCTGGGAGACGTTTGAATGAGTGTACTCGCATCCAATATGTTGATGACTCCGCGACCGCTAAAGTCTCGACTCATAAGATCCTGAAGTTCGATGGCGGGTTCACCCAACAAAAATTCAGCGCCTTGTTCTTCAAGTACCAATAATCCTCGTTGAATCGCGCCGAGACTTGCCGTAGATATGTTTCCGTATTCAGATTTTAACTCGCCGCGATTATCACCCATCCAAATGAGCAATGATCGTAAGTCCTTTAAATCTAGAAGGAGCATTCCCTGGTCATCGGCCAATTTAAAACAGGAGTAGAGTATTCCAGTTTGAGTGTCGTTGAGGTTGAGCAAGTTTGCCAAAAGTAATGGGCCAATCTCACTGACAGTGGTGCGCAAAGGGTGGCCATTCTTTTTAAAAAGGTCCCAAAAAACAACTGGGCTTGGCGACATCGAGTAGCCCTCGATACCAATCGTATTAATACGTTCATCAATTTTAGGGTGAGGCTTTGCCGCTTTTCCGAGTCCCGATACATCGCCTTTCACATCAGCGAGAAACACGGGCACACCAATTTTAGAAAAATTCTCTGCGAGAATTTGCAGTGTTACGGTTTTTCCGGTCCCCGTTGCACCCGACACCATGCCGTGGCGGTTTGCCATTGCGGCGTCCATGAAAACAGTTTGATGGCCGTTACCGCCAATAAGAAGCTGATGTTTTTCAGTCATTTACTTAAGTTTTAATTTGTCGTTATTTGTATGTTTGTGGCCCTGGGGCCGATGTAACCTTTGGGCCATAGCCCAAGAGGTGTTTGCTATGGAGGATATTAGAAGGAACTAGATTTTGCACTTCTTATTGATGTGCTTTTCGTCGATCCCCCTTGTTATCAAAATAGTTTTTTAACTAGATCCATAACATCGTCCGAAATGTTTCCGTCACCGTCGAAGTCAAGCAGAGACTCAAGTCCTTGTTCCTTAGCGGGTGCTTGTTTAGTTCGTCCGCCGAGCAGGCTACCAAGCAAGCTTCCCAATCCGCCAGATGAGGAAGTTGGGGTCGACGATTGAGCCAGTCCACCCAGTAACTCGCCCAGACCACCACTAGATGCTTGGCCTTTTTGGTTAAGCGATGACATAACCAATCCCGCAATTAACGGCAGCATTTTCTTAAGGGCGCTTAGATCTATTCCCGTTGATTGAGCGGTTTGAGAGGCGACAGTTCTACTGACATCTTTAGAGCCAAATATTTCTCCTAAAATGTCATTGCCTGCTTGTTGGCTAGTCTCGTTGGCTAACACTTCAGGACGTTGAACCGCAGTTTCAAGACCTTTGTTTTGTTGTAATGTTTTTAGCAGTGCATCGAGTGAAGAGGGTGACTGCGCTGTTTTTTTAACCCCACCCGCGATAGCTGGAATAAGATTAGTGAGCGCTTTCTCGACCTGAGCATTATCTAGGCCAAACTGTTGACCTAACTGCTTAACCACTCCGCCGCCTTGAGCACCGAGTATTTCTTGAATTAAATTCATTTAGATTTCCTATCCTTGCAAAAGTTGCGGTGTTACTGCCTTAGGGCTTTACTCTAAGCTTCAATCCGTTTTCAATCAGCGAATAATGTAAAAAAAAGTTGCACGGTGAGTAATTTATGCGTCATTTTAAGGGTTTGCGTTGCATTTTGGTTAGCTTGCTCTAGTATTTGTTTACAGTCGTAGTGGTCGTATGGTCAGCCACGAAACGGAAATTCATTATAGAGTTGGGCGGACGGAATATAAAATGCGAGTTTTAATATTAGAGGATGATCAAGATCAGGCCCTCTTATTACAGGCGTGGCTGACTCGAGATGGGCATCGCTGCCACATTGTTGAGAGCGGCACGGCTTTTCTAAAAGCGTTTGGCCAAGAGAGTTTTGATTTGGTTATGCTTGACTGGATGGTGCCTAAAGGCAACGGCATGGAAATTTTGCAATCCATTCGTAAGCATTTCAATTCTACTTTGCCGGTTGTGTTCGTTACTCAGAGGCAAGCTGAGGAGGGTATTGTAGCCGCCTTAGAGAATGGCGCTGACGATTATATGGTCAAACCTTTAAGGGAAGCCGAAACGCTTGCCAGGGTGAAAGCGTTGGCACGCCGTTCTGGTGATCAGACGGTCTCAACCGTCGAAACGCTCGACTATCCTCCCTATACCATTGATGCGTCTAAACATGAGGTTAGAATTAATGGTGAGTTGCTTTAAATGACCCAAAAGGAATTTGATTTAGCATTATTCATGTTCCGTAATATTGGGCGCGTCGTGTCACGAGGCCACATGTTGGAGATGGTGTGGGCGACAAGTTCGAAATTAAATACTAGAACCGTAGATACTCACATGAGTCGTTTGCGGAGTAAGCTAGCCATTGATGAGCAACCGTTATGGCGGTTAAGCTCAATTTATAGGCATGGTTATCGATTAGAAAGACTTGAAATGCAAGAACAGGATTAGACTAATGCAAGATAAAAAGAAAAGCGCAGATATTATTAACCCAGGTCTAGGCGATATTGAAAAAGTACGCGAGATTCTGTTTGGCAAAAATGTTAAGCAGTTGGAAGTACGATTAAGCGAACTTGAGCAACATATAGAATCCCAAGCAGAGTTGCTGAATACGCGAATTGATGAAAAGTTTGCAGCGCTTGATCAAAAACTTCAAAGTGAAGGTGAACAACGAAGTGAAGTTATTAAGCAAATGGAAGTCGATGTTAACGAGCTTGATAAGGGTTTGCGCCACACGCTCAATGAAGTTGAAGTAGAAACTAGCGATCGAATAAAATCTTTACAGAGCACGTTCAATGAGGCTCAGGAAGCTCTAGCCACCGAGTTACGTGCAGTTGAGAAAGGCCTTGGTGAAGATAAACTTAGCAAACAAAGCCTTGCCGTTTTGCTAAATGAGTTGGCGTTAAAGCTCAATCAAGGTCAATAGCAATCCAGACTAGTCAAAGCGCCTGTGTCTAAATCTACTGTTGACACTAGCTGCCTCTAGTCTAGCCCACGCTCTTGAGAACATGCGATTAATCTTCGACATAAAAACACCACACACGCAGACCCCAGACTATGGATCAGTTAGAGGAGCTTAAAGCTTTATTGCTATCTGAGGATAGGGCTGAACTCGAGAAATTAAAACGAGCGATAGATGAGCGCCTCAGTGATGCAAGATTGCGGACTGAGCAAGTGGCATCAATCCTGCCGGCTGCATTAGTACTGAGTGCTGACACTGACCCCGCCTTAGCGCGAGCATTGGCTGTGCCTGTGTCAGATGGCTTAAAGCGTTCGATTGAGAAAGAGCCTAAGTACTACGGCGATATTTTATATCCGGTGCTCGCACCAGCGATTCGTCAGGCTATTTCTCAAGCGATGAGCTCTTTACTGGCAACAGTTCAACGAACCTTAGAATCAACGACGACTGCTTCTGGGATTTCCCTGCGAATTAAATCTCTCACAAGCGGTGTGCCTTACGCTGAATAAGCTTTATTGAAGTCGCTCGTCTTTAGAGTAGAGCACGTATATCTGATAGAGCGGGACACAGGGATTCTCATAAAGCAGTTGTCTGACAGTTCCGCTCAAGCATTGGACAGTGATGCAGTCAGCGCAATGTTTTCGGCAATCGAAAGTTTTGTAAACGACTCGTTCTCTGGAGAACAAGGAGACCGATTAACCGATCTAAAGGTCGGCGAACGCAATGTTTGGGTTGGTCACGGTCCAAAGTTGATGCTTGCCTGTGTAATATTTGGTGATGCGCCAGAATCGCTTAAAGCGGATCTACGTGAAACCTTAGATCAAATTAGAGTTGCCTACGCGTCTGAGCTAAATCAAGCAAACGCGGGGGAGCTATTGCTGGCAGACGTCGACAATTATTTGCACCCAATTCTTCAGTCCGAGGCCAAAGAATCAGAAAGCGAAGGTAAGCGCAGCAAAAGTATGATTTTGCTTGGCCTTGTTCTAATAGGGTTGCTCGGGTATGGGTTGTTCCACTCAGTTTCTAAACGGATGACGTTTGATTCGCTGCAATCAGTGTTAGAAAGCACGCCTGGAATGCTAGTGACCGAGATCCGCCAGGAAGACGACCAATATTTCATCTCCGGCTTGCGTGACCCACAAACAGAGCTACCCATCAACTTACTTTCCAATATTGGTATCGATGAGCAGCAACTAGAGATTGTTATGCGGCCATTTTTGTCTCTTGAGCCCGAGATCGAGGTTCGTCGTTTTGTTAAACAATTGAGCCCTCCAGAGGGTGTGCAAGTTGTCTACCAAGACTCTAAGGTTAAGCTTTTGGGGGTCGGGTTCATTAACTTGGGCCGAAAAGTATTCTGATAGGTTGATGTCCCTCAAGCGTGATGGGCGGATTTCGCTGACAGGCTTTGAGGTGTCTGCGATAAGTGTTAGAGAAATGTTGCTTAGGGATTTGGGGGATAATGAAAATGACATTCTTTTAGCAGGTGTTGTCATTAAACCTAAATTTGTTGACGGCCTCAATGGTTTGGAAATAGGCGGAGAGTTGAGCCAGGCACAGAGAACGGCGTTGTCACGCTATTTCGCAAACAACCCTTGGGTCAATGTTGGTGGTTACGACCAGCCAACCTTATTGCCTGCGACTCCTTTATCTAGCGCTAAACCCTCCCAGATAAATAGTGAAACCGAATGATTAAGAAAAAGGTGTGTGTTGTCGGAGACTTTGCTGTGGGGAAGACGAGCCTAACGCAAAAGTTTGTAAACAATGTGTTTTCGGAGAAATATTTGACCACGGTTGGCGTTAAGATCGACACCATGGAAATTGACCAAACTAAGCTTGTGATATGGGATCTGGCTGGACGCGATAGCTTATCGCCCATTAATCTCAGCTATCTAGCCGGAGCGTCAGGTGTTATCTATGTTGCTGACGGCAGTCGTGCGAGCAGTCAAGATGCGCTCGTGGATATTCATGAAAGTGTCGTCAAGAAGGTAGGCGAGATACGTTTTGCCTGCGCTATAAACAAGCATGACCTAAACGAGTGGCGAGTAAGCGACGCCTTTGAAAAATCATTCATGGCTATGGGCATTCCACTTATCCCTACTAGTGCTAAAACAGGCGGCGGAGTTCAAGCCTGTTTTAACGCAATGCTTTAGTGGTTAGTTGGATCAACCGTGTCAGCAAATAACCCTAAGCTAAGAGCTGAACTTTCTAAGCATTTGTACGCCGATAGTAAGCTGGCTTTTTTGGCGGTTGATGAAGAGTTTAGGGTTCTTGAAGTTTCTGAAAATTGCGAGCTTTTTTTAGGTAGAGCCCCAAATGTGGGTGATCTTCTTCATGACGTTGCAGATTTTACGGTGGGTTTGGAGTTTGACTCTTCAGTGCGTTGGCCAATAATTGAAAATGCGGGCCGTTTGAATCTACCCATGGCCCTCACCACGGTTAGCTATGAGGGTAAACTATATTTACTGATGACTGATGCTTCCGCGTCGTTGGCACAAAAAGAAAAGCTACAATAAATAGCCAATGACAACGAACTGCTGGCGATGGAAAAGCAGGCGTTGTTATTGGATCTTGAGCGCAAATCCAATGCCTTAGAGCAGGCTTCCAGGCTGCAAACTGCGTTTTTAGCGGGAGTCGCTCATGAATTTCGGACGCCGTTGGTATCAATACTGGGTTACAGCGACCTAATTGAAAATACGTTTGAAGCAGACCGTGTGCTGGCAAGTGCTGGTGCTAAAGAGCCCAGTGGTGCTAATTCAGAGAATGCTAAAGCACGACAGTGGGTTAGAGGTATTCAGCGTTCGGGAAGGCACTTGCTCAGTCTTATCGAAAACTTATTGGATCATGGGAAAGGGCAAAGTGAACAACTTCGGCTTAATTATAAGGCCGTTAATCTTAAGTCCTTACTCGAAGATATCGAACTTGTAATGACTCCTCAAAGTAAGCAAAAGGGACTTGAGTTTGTTACCGAGCTAAACGGTTGCAGCTCACTGAGTGATTGTTGGGTAATGGTGGATCCAGACCGACTCACTCAATGCTTGATCAATTTGGTAGGCAACGCTATAAAATTTACAGATAGCGGACGGGTTAAAGTACTTGCCGAGTATCACGACCAAACACTAAAAATAGTCATTGATGATACTGGGATCGGTATGGATGAGCAGGCGCTGCTAATGATTCGCGAGCCATTCTGGCAAGCCCATCATGAACAGCGCCCGGGTACTGGCCTAGGTGTGACGATTACTGATGGGATCATTGATCTCATGGGCGGTTCTTTGAATATAAGCTCTACACTAAACGAGGGGACCCGAATAGAGATATCTCTACCGTTGGTAACGACGAATGAACAAGCGCAAGAAGAAGCTAAAAAGCAAGATCTGGATGGTTTGCAGTGTCGTGTTTTAATGGTAGAAGACGACGATGATATTGCATGGATGTTAGAAGCATTGCTTTGTGAGAAAGGCTTTGATGTTGCTCGAGCGGTTCATGGGCAACAGGCATTAGAACTAGCTCACCAGCTAAATTTTGATTTGGTGCTAATGGACGTTGTACTACCAGTGGAAGATGGCTTTGAGGTTGCGACTGCGTTAAGGGCTAACGGCCATTGTGCGCCGATAGTGATGATGAGTGCATCGCAACAAGAGTTTGATTCTCGAAATACAAAGCAAATTAACTATGACGCGTTCCTTCTAAAACCAGTGGCGGTCAACGACATTGTTATTCTTGCCAAAGAGTTGGCAGAGCCCCCTAAGGCGTCTTAAGTAGTTACTTTATGATTAACACTACCATCCAAGAATTAAGAGCTCGGTACCGCACAAGTGCAGAAGATAAGAGAGCTGTATTAGATGGTTTGTTAACGCGATATCGTTCTGTGGGTAAATCAGGGGCACAGCTCAATGGCCAGCTCAATGGCGAGCTAAATGAATTTTTGCATAAGCTCGCGGGTTCGTCTGGAATGTATGGTTATGATCAATTGCACGCTGCTGCGCGCAGGGCTCTTGTTCTTTTTGAAGGAAGTGAGAAAACAGAAGAACTAACTGCGTCGGTCGAAAGCATTGCTCGATCCCTGGAGCTGGTTATAAAAGAGCTTGATGCGCTTTAGAAAGGGTAGGGTTAAATGCCTGAAAATTGTTCTTGAGCGTATTGCGTGGACAGCAAACCTGAGTATTATCAATTCAACGGAATTTAAGGTTTTGCCTTTGATCGACTAGGGCGTTTACAGTAATTATCCAACACAAGTGTGAGGTCAGTATGCGGTGGCGTGGACGAAGACAGAGTGACAATGTAATAGATCGCAGAGGTAGTCGGCGAGTTTCTGGCCGCACTGCAGGTGGCGGCGCTGCAATAATTATTGTGCTGGTTGGTTTATTTTTTGGCCCAGATGTACAGAATATTCTTGCGCCATTACTGCAGGGAGGACTTTCTCCTGTACCACAAACGCAAACTCAGCAAGCGCCTCGAAATGATGAAGCGTCGCAATTCGTAAGAACTATTTTGGCCGAAACAGAAGACACCTGGTCAAAAGTTTTTGCGCAAACTGGGCGACAATATCAAGCACCCAAATTAGTGCTGTTTAGTGGCATGGTGCAATCCGCATGTGGCACAGCATCCGCTCAGTCTGGTCCATTTTATTGTCCCGGTGACTATCAAATATATATCGATTTGAGTTTTCTTGAACAACTTAAACGGATGGGGCGCCCGGTGATTTCGCCTTCGCTTATGTGATCGCTCACGAAGTTGGGCACCATGTACAGAACTTATTGGGTATCGCAACGCAAGTAAGAAAAATGCAAGCCAGCAGTTCAAAAGCTGGTGCTAATGCATTGAGCGTCAAAATGGAATTGCAAGCAGACTGTCTTGCTGGTGTTTGGATCAATCACACTGAAAACCGCAATTCTATTTTGGAAGAAGGTGATGTAAAAGAGGGCTTAGACGCGGCAGCGGCCGTGGGCGACGACCAAATAATGCGCAATGCAGGTAGATCGGTGCAACGCGAAGCATTTACTCATGGAAGCTCTAAAGAGCGAACAGAGTGGTTTACCAAAGGTATGCGCAGCGGCGACATCAATTCATGCCAGATGGAGGCTTAGGATCTGTTCTAGCTCTATTGGCCTTGGTTTTACCCCGTGCTGGAAAATCGCAATGCCCGCGCACGGGTCGTACCCTAGCCCATTGGATAGGGGAGCGTGGTTGGGGTAAGAATTATACTTGGGTTGTCGGCTAAGCGAAGCTCTTGGCCCGCGTGAGCGACGCGTGCAACGATTAGAGCGTAGCTTGTGGCCTGATTTAAAGAGATAAGCTCTCCAACAGGAATGTCTGGTTGGTCGTCGTTTGCATTGGCCGATAGAATAAGTTTGCTGTCGGTAGCAATAGGAATGCCTGGACCGTCGCCCACGTCTGTGATTGAGTATCGATACAAGCGTTGCTTGAGTTTGCCGAGGTAGTGCATTCTTGCGACGATCTCTTGACCAGTGTAACAGCCTTTTTTAAAGCTCACGCCTCCGACCAATTCTAGATTCACCATCTGCGGCACATATTTTTCGGACAGCGCAGGCGAAATCAATACGAGACCCTCGCGGACACACAGATCCTGCATGCTAAGGCCAATCTGCGTGTTGCCTGCGCTGACATTGTCTAAAACTTCAATTTCGATTGCATGATTCGCGCAATATAGAGTGTGGAGCTTTGAGTCACTTGAGTACCTGCCAAACGCCTGCTCGACCGCAGAAGCCGAAACGTTAGGCGGTGGTGCTTGACTTGAATTTGCGTCTTCATGTGCATACTCATAGACATATACTTTGTTTGCACATTCTTCGAGGATAACTTTACTGCGCATTACGTACATTTTCAGTCTTGCTTGAACTGCCTCAAACAACTGGGCGTGCAGTAGCAAAAAGAAGTGCTCGTCTGTACGCCATAAAAAGCCAGTACACAACAATCGCCCCTTGGGGTTGCAATAACCTGTTAATTGCCACGTGTCGCTCAACTTGCTCACATCGCTAGTGAGTTGTCCCTGTAGGAATGCTTGCGCGTCGTCGCCGCTTATTTTTAATAGTCTGACTGGTGAGTGCATGATTTTTAATCGCCGAACTGGCTACTATAGAGAGAGTTTATTTGTTGTGTCTAAGAGTTAACGTTGCTGTCCTTCCACAAGCAACCTAGATTCTGGTTGCGTGCTAGTCTGCATAGACCTAGTATGCATAAGAAAGGGTGTATTGTATGTTTAAACTAGACGTGATTAAGGCAATTACAAGTGTCAAAATTGGCTCAGTTCAACATGTTAAGCTTCGTCTCATATCGGATACGCTAATTCTTATATAAGCGGTCCAGAGAAGATGCGTCATTATGTGCGCGATTTTTAAAGAATTTTTAAACACAGAGCCACATTTATGAATAAACACGACTCCTACACTAGCGAAAGCAATCATTCAGCGGTCGATTCAGATTTAGAGACAGCGCCGACTAGTTCCAAAAAAAACGATGTTGATCAAACAACTAATCCGAGCGAGCAAAGCATTGATCAAAAGAACGCAAAGCTAAAAACCGCATCGACCAGTCAAGCGAAGGAAATTGGAGGCCCGAAAGGCTTGGAACCTACACGTTATGGGGATTGGGAAGCAAAAGGGCGCTGTTATGATTTCTAGTACTTTGTTTGTATGTCTAGATTAATGCTCACCTTATTAGTCACCTTAGAGTTTTCTCAGAGACACGTGCAATTTCGATTATCGACAGCCCTTTGGTCCAAGCATCAATATTATAAATTGCTGTATTCGACTATTCGGTTAATATGTCCAGGAGGGGCGAAAACTAGATTAACAGCCAGATAAAGCGCAATTGCGTGAAATAAGAGATTGAATTCAACTATAATCTCCAACGAAATTTAAATTTGGCTATTCTGTGCCCTACGCTCTATAAATGTCAGGATGAAGCGAACGTTTGATTTCGGTCATCAATTCATCTTAGACACTGAGTGATCATCTTTTAGGAACCTTTGATTATGTCATCAATTCAAAAAGCTAGACCCCTGTCACCACACTTGCAGATTTATAGCCCTCAACTAACATCAATGTTGTCGGTAATTCATCGCGGTACTGGTGTGTTTTTATCTTTCGGTAGCGTCGCTATCGTTATTTGGCTTGGAGCACTTGCGCAAGGGCCAGACGCTTACGTACAATTTCAAAGCTTGTTGGCTCATCCGCTGAGCAAGCTAGTATTGCTGGGCTGGTGTTTCTCACTGTGTTATCACTTGTGCAATGGCATCAGACATCTATTTTGGGATGTTGGTGCTGGCTTAGAGCTTAGTCAGGTGTACCGTTCGGGAGTCGTTATGTTAGTTACTTCTTTCGCTTTAACCGCTGCAATTGTGTTTTTCGCTGTTCAAAAAACCGGAGGCCTATTATGAGTTTACGTAGCCCTTTGGCAAAAGCAGTTGGGCTAGGCTCAGCAAAACATGGTTTCTCACATTGGTGGTGGCAGCGAGTTACCGCTATTGCGCTAGTACCTCTTTCTGTGTGGTTTGTTTACTCAGTGCTCACCGTTATGGGCATGGATCATCAATACGCTTCGGATTGGCTTGCCCAACCGTTTAACGCGACCGTTCTTATATTATTTGTGCTGACTATGCTGTTTCACGCTCAGACCGGAATACAGGTTGTAATCGAAGATTACATTCACACAAAATGGTTGAATTTGACGCTGTTATTAGCCGTCAAGTTCGCGGCCGTCCTAATGGCAGTTATGTCTGTCATATCAGTTTTAAAAGTAGTTCTCGGAGGCTAAGCAAGTGACTGGCGATTATAAAATTATTGATCACTCATTCGACGTTGTTGTTGTGGGTGCAGGTGGTGCGGGA
Organism: Proteobacteria bacterium UBA7415; assembly: GCA_002470515.1. GTDB lineage: Bacteria > Pseudomonadota > Gammaproteobacteria > Arenicellales > Arenicellaceae > Arenicella. The sequence continues at coordinate 23,761 of DKML01000005.1, forward strand.
TTACGCGCTACGTTTGGGATGGCAGCAGCAGGGCTTTCAACAGCTTGCCTAAGCAAAGTTTTTCCAACCCGAAGTCACACCGTTGCCGCTCAAGGCGGCATGAGTGCTGCACTTGGGAATATGGGTGAGGACGATTGGCGTTTCCACATGTACGACACCGTTAAGGGTTCAGATTGGTTGGGCGACCAAGACTCAATAGAGTATATGTGTCGCAATGCACCGGCAGCGGTTTATGAATTAGAGCATTACGGAGTGCCTTTTTCGCGTACTGAGGAGGGTAAGATCTATCAGCGTGCCTTTGGTGGAATGACCACTCATTACGGTGAAGGACAAGCGTTACGTACTTGCGCGGCGGCTGATCGAACAGGTCACGCGATTCTGCATACCTTGTACCAGCAAGCACTTAAGCATGAAGCACAGTTTTTCATTGAGTTTTTTGCACTTGATCTCATCATGGAAGACGGTGAATGTCGTGGTGTGATCGCCATCGATATGGCAACTGGATTTATTCATCGGTACCGTGCGAAACAAGTTGTGCTTGCTACTGGCGGATATGGCCGAGCTTACTTTTCGTGCACATCGGCCCACACGTGTACTGGTGATGGTAATGCGATGGTTTTACGCGCTGGTCTACCATTGCAAGATATGGAGTTTGTGCAGTTTCACCCAACCGGTATCTACGGAGCAGGGTGCTTGATTACCGAAGGTGCACGAGGCGAAGGTGGTTACTTGACCAACTCTGAAGGCGAGCGGTTTATGGAGCGCTATGCGCCCAACGCAAAAGATTTAGCGTCGCGCGATGTCGTGAGTCGGTCAATGACTATCGAGATTAACGAAGGACGCGGAGTAGGGCCAGAAGCGGATCATATATATTTACATTTAGAACACCTTGGTGCAGATCTGTTAGAAGATCGTCTGCCAGGTATTTCTGAATCGGCTAAGATCTTTGCAGGCGTGGATGTAACTAAAGATCCAATCCCAGTTCTGCCAACAGTGCATTATAATATGGGCGGTATTCCAACTAACTATCATGGTGAAGTTGTTACGCTTAAAGATGGCAATCCTGATGCGGTTGTACCAGGACTCATGGCCATTGGTGAAGCTGCTTGTGTATCTGTACACGGAGCCAACAGACTGGGTTCTAACTCGTTACTAGATTTGATTGTTTTTGGCCGTGCGGCGGCTTTACGGGCTAAAGAAACTATTGATCCCGAAGCGCCAATTCCAAGCATCTCTGCAGATGCTGGCGAAGCAACTATTGCGCGTCTTGACGCGCTGCGAAATTCTACAGGCTCTCGGCGTACTTCTGAAATTCGTTTAGAAATGCAGCGGACTATGCAGGCACATTGTGCGGTATTCCGAACTGGAGAATCGATGGACGAAGGCGTTAAGAAAATGGCGGCTACAGCAGCGTCATTTGCTGACGTTGGAATTGAAGATCGTGGTTTGATTTGGAACACCGATTTAATAGAAACACTAGAGCTTGAGAATTTATTAACTCAAGCTGTTGTTACAATGGAATCGGCTGCGAATCGAGACGAAAGTCGCGGAGCGCACGCGCGTGACGATATACCTGATCGCGATGACGAAAATTGGATGAAGCACACATTGGCTTGGTGCGACGACAACGACAAAACAACCATCGATTATCGACCCGTGCACGACTATACGATGACCGATGATGTTGAGTACATTAAGCCCAAGCCGCGCGTTTACTAACGATTTACGTATTACGACAGCACGAATCAGGATTTATTGATTCGTAAAGCATTTATTTAATTAAAGTTAAAAGGACAAACCATGGCTGAATTTTCCTTACCAAAAAATTCTAAGATCAAACCTGGGAAACATTTTCCAGCTCCAGAGGGAGCGAGCAACGTTAAAACATTTAAGGTTTATCGTTGGTCACCAGATGATGATCAGAACCCGCATACAGACACCTACGACATCGACATGGATGACTGTGGTCCAATGGTTCTTGATGCGTTAATAAAGATCAAGAACGAGGTTGATCCGAGTTTGACGTTCAGACGCTCTTGCCGCGAGGGGATTTGCGGCTCATGTGCGATGAACATCGATGGCACCAACACTTTAGCTTGTACCAAGCCTGTAGAAGAGTGTGGTACGCGAGACGTAAAAGTCTATCCATTGCCACATATGTCAGTCATCAAAGATTTAGTTCCAGATATGACGCATTTTTACGCGCAATACGCGTCGGTTGAGCCTTGGCTTAAAACTAAAACTCCCGTGTCGCAATCTGCTGAGCGCTTGCAATCCAAAGAAGAGCGTGAACAACTCGACGGTTTGTACGAGTGTATTCTCTGCGCTTGTTGTTCTACTTCATGTCCAAGTTACTGGTGGAATAGCGATAAATATTTAGGCCCTGCAATCTTACTGCAATCTTATCGTTGGCTTGCAGACAGTCGAGATGAAGCAACGGGTGAGCGTTTAGACCAATTGGAAGACCCATTTAAGCTGTACCGTTGTCATACGATTATGAATTGCACGAATACATGTCCTAAGGGTTTGAATCCGGGCAAGGCGATTAGTGAGATTAAAAAGCTTATCGCTGAGCGGTCAATGTAAACTCTAAAACAGAACCGCTGTCTGTCATATGGAATGTAGGCCGGCGGTTCTGAATGATTAGTTGGCTTGTACTTTGAGCGGATCTATATCTAACTAGTTTATACGGTACGACGTTTGTAACATAAGCCGCAGCGTTTGCTTGTCGAGCATGCTCTTCCCTTTACAAATCACATTAGTTAACAGTGCGTTTATCCATTTCGATGACAGATACCCCAACTCAGCCAATGCATCCACGCCAATTAGTTTGGCGTTGTAGGCGCGGTATTCGCGAGCTTGACGTTTTGTTTGGTGGTTTTCTAGAGACTCAATATCCAACCTTGAGTGATGAGCGCAAACTGTCATTTGAGTTGCTACTCGAAGAGCAAGACCCGCTAATCATGGACTGGTTGTTTGGTCGCAGTGCGCCGGATAACCAGCGCTTAATCGACATGATTGGACTCTTGAAACGCCAAGCAGGTTTGTAGAAAGCTAGTAATTGATATAAGCGGCGACAGTTTTGATTCGCAATGAAACACCTACTTTCAGCACTATCTCCCTTTTGTACTATCCTGCTCTTGTGCTGACCAGTTGCCCTATAACCTTGACGCTAGAACACCTATTTATTTATGTTAGCGGGGCCTTCGCTAAACGATTTAACGATCATTTTCGCTAAGAAAGAATGCAGTGGCGAGTTTTTAGTTCGTACATGCTGCACTAACGATAGAGCGTCAATTTTCAGGTTGATTAAATCTTCCAAAGGTTTGGATATAAAATTTTCGCTCACGAGTTTAACGTCCATCAATCGATCCGACCCAATCATGAGCATATCTGTTTCGCGCAATGTCTCTAAACATACGAGTAGATTAGTACTTAAAAAAGGTACATTAGACAATATTCCAAACGAAGCAAATAGTTTGCGGATTTCTTCCTTAGTTGACTCAAAGTTAGGGAAGTAAACGGCCATGTGCTGATATTGGCGTCGTTGCTCAAGTGTCACGTGTTCTACCTTGGCGAGCGGGTGATCGTTACGCATATACAGCACAGGCTTAATGCTCATCAACCTCTGAGTTACCATGTCGTCATCGAATTTATTCTTTGCGACAATAGCGAAATCTAAGCTACCAGAGCGTAGCCGATCTTCCCACTTATCATCAATCTGCTGACTGATTAGCATCACTTTAGGCGCTTCTTGACGCAAAGTGTCGATAAATCGTGGAAAACCAACGCTTGCCGATGTGCCGAGTGTGGCGAGAGAGATGGTGGCGGGGGTGTTAGTCGGATCAAACTCCTGATTGCTAACGATTAGCTCCGTTAACTCGCCTAAAATTTTATTGACGGGGCCCTCTAACTCAAGAGTCTTCGCTGTTGGCGTTAAACCGTGCGAAGAACGAATAAATAGATCGTCTTCTAGTAGGTTGCGTAAGCGATTAAGCGTTTTGCTCATCGCAGGTTGCGTAACAAACAACCTCTCAGCGGCACGCGTTACGTTTCGCTCTTGAATGAGCACTTGCAAGGCGACGAGCAGGTTGAGGTCGATTCTGGATAAGGGGTCTTGCATTGGCATGGTCTACTTAGTTTAGTGGCGACAATCAGCGGCTCTGTATTTCAAACAACAGATGGGCAAATAAGCGTAATTGTATTTTGTAGTTAAGCTAACCATTCTCGTATCGGCGGGTGAGCTGCAAAATTATTCGGCGTTAAAATGTTGTCTCGTGCAAGTTGTCGAGTTTCTGGGTAGTCGAGAGTGTAGTGTAAGCCGCGACTTTCTTTACGGTTGAGTGCGCATTCGATAGTCAGTTCAGCCACTGTTGCTAGGTTACGCAACTCAATCAGGTCATTGTTGACTCTAAAGTTTCCGTAATACTCAATAATCTCTTCTTGGAGTAGCTCTACACGGTTGCGTGCGCGTTTTAATCGGTTATCTGTGCGTACTATGCCTACATAATCCCACATGAAGCGACGTAGCTCATCCCAGTTATGCGAAACCACAATTTGTTCGTCCGGATTACTAACTTGGCTTTCATCCCACTTCGGCAAGGAAGGAATCGTAATGTCATCTTTTCGCAAGCGTTTACGAATATCTTTTGCAGCGCTCTTAGCGATAACTAAGCACTCTAAAAGGGAATTGCTAGCTAGGCGATTTGCGCCATGCAGGCCAGTACAACTTGATTCACCTACAGCATAAAGCCGTTTTAGGTCGGTACGACCTTTTGTATCGGTCAATATGCCACCACACGTGTAATGTGCCGCAGGGACGACTGGAATCGAGCCCGCAGTCATATCGTATCCAAACTTCTCGCAACTCGCCGCAATATTCGGAAAATGTTCAAGAATAAATTCCTTCGGTCTATGGCTGATATCAAGATAGACCGAATCAAAACCACCTTTCTTCATTTCATAGTCAATTGCGCGAGCCACAATGTCGCGCGGCGCTAACTCTGCTTGTGGATGGTGTGCATCCATAAAACGTTCGCCGTTGGGCAATTTCAGCAGACCGCCTTCACCGCGAACCGCTTCAGAAATAAGCGAACCTTTCGCGTAAGGATGAAATAGGCAAGTGGGATGGAATTGTACAAACTCCATATTGGCAATACGGCAACCTGCACGCCATGCCATAGCAATACCGTCGCCTGTAGATGTGTCTGGATTGGTTGAGTATAAATAAGCCTTTGAAGCGCCACCCGTCGACAGAATTACAGCGCGAGCGCCAAACGTTTTAACCTTTTTTTCTTTTATATCAAGCGCATACGCGCCAAAGCAGCGTGAACTCTTATTGGTTCGGAGCTTTTCTGATGTAATTAAGTCAATTGCAATGTGATGTTCAAATATCTGCACATTGGGTAATTGGCGAACGTTTTCTTCTAAGGTGGTCTCAACTTCTCTACCGGTCGCGTCCTTCGCGTGGATCACTCGTCGGTGCGAATGACCACCTTCCTTAGTTAAATGATATTCGCCGTCTTGTCCGTCGTATTCTCGTCCTTCGCTAACCGTAAATTTGACACCTTTTTTAATTAGCCAGTTGATTGCCGAAGGTGCGCCCTCAACCACTTTACGAACCGTTTTGTCTTTGCATAGACTAGCACCAGCGACATGGGTGTCGTCGATGTGCGCTTCAAAGTTATCGTCGTCGTCTAAAACGGCCGCTATTCCCCCTTGGGCGTATAGACTAGATCCTTCGTTTAATTCGCTTTTAGACAGGATCGTAATCGACAAATCCTCGTCTGCTAGGCGCAGCGCGAGGCTTAATCCGGCAACGCCGCCGCCGATGATTAGAACGTCTGATATTAGGTTATCTGTGGCCATAGCCTTTGCTTCTCGCTGCGTGATGATCTATCTCTAGTGCTTTGTGTAGTATAGCAAGCTATTGGCTGGGCTGGTGTCTTCAAAATGGAAGAGAATGCGTCGGCTAACCGTGCATTTATACATCGTGTTTGCACTACCACTTTGGTAGACTTACGCGTTGTTTCGGCCTGTGCTTGGAAATTCGCCTTTTTTGAACTGCAGAGCGATGTTAATAAGTAAGGTACGACACAGCTAAAACTCATGCCCCTTAAACAGGGCACTCACAAAATCCACTCTAGTTAGAGCCAGAATGCCTCACGATATTTCAAAAATCCGCAACTTTTCCATCATCGCTCATATCGACCACGGTAAGTCGACGCTAGCCGATCGGTTCATTAGCGTATGCGGCGGGCTTACCAACCGCGAGATGGCTGAGCAAGTGCTCGACTCTATGGACATTGAGCGAGAACGGGGCATTACGATTAAAGCGCAAAGTGTCGCTCTATTATTTACCGCCAAAGATGGGGTGACGTATCAACTCAATATGATTGATACACCAGGTCATGTTGACTTTTCCTATGAGGTATCACGCTCTTTAACGGCGTGTGAGGGTGCCATATTGGTGGTTGATGCGTCGCAAGGCGTAGAAGCACAAACTGTGGCCAACTGCTACACAGCAGTTGATCTGGGTCTTGAAGTACTACCCGTATTGAATAAAATTGACCTGCCTGCCGCTGATGTTGATCGTGTCTGCGAAGAAATAGAGGAAGTGGTTGGCATTGATTGCTCAAGAGCTTTGCATGTGAGCGCCAAGACTGGACTAGGTGTAGAAGAGCTACTTGAACAAATTGTGACAGATCTACCTGCCCCAAAAGGTGATATGGATGCGCCTCTATCCGCCTTGATTATGGATTCATGGTTTGATAACTACCTTGGTGTAGTCACCTTGATTCGCATTGTGCAGGGCAAGATCACCAAACGCGATAAAATTAAAATTTTGTCGACGGGTGCTGAGTATCCAGTTGAGGATCTCGGAGTGTTTACTCCAAAGCGACAATCAAGAGATCATTTGCTGGTTGGCGAAGTAGGTTATTTAATTTCCGGTGTTAAAGACATTACTGGCGCAAAAGTAGGGGACACAATTACGTTTGCCAAGCATGGTGACGAAAACCCATTGCCAGGCTTTAAAGAGGTTCAACCTCGAGTTTTTGCAGGGCTCTATCCGATCAATTCTGCGGACTATGACTCTTTTAGAGACGCTTTGGGCAAACTTCGCTTGAACGACGCGTCATTAGTTTATGAGCCAGAGGTGTCGGACGCACTTGGTTTAGGGTTTCGCTGCGGCTTCTTAGGTATGCTCCACATGGAAATCGTACAAGAACGCTTAGAGCGAGAGTACGACATGGACTTGATTACTACGGCGCCGACCGTGGTTTATCAAGTGCTGTTAAAAAGTGGCGACGTTATCTCGGTTGATAACCCCTCGGCATTGCCGGATCTTTCCAGAGTTGAGGAAATTCGAGAGCCTATCATCGATGCCAATATGTTGATGCCTGCCGAATACATCGGCGCTGTAATGACGTTATGTATTGAAAAACGTGGTATCCAAAAAAACATTCAGTATCTTGGTCGCCAAGTAATGCTGCACTTTGAGTTGCCACTGAATGAAGTGGTGATGGACTTCTTCGACCGGCTCAAGTCTGTGAGCCGAGGTTATGCGTCTCTGGATTACAGCATTAAGGAATATCGAACTACTGATATGGTTAAGGTTGAAGTGCTTATTAATGGTGAGAGCGTTGACCCACTTGCGATTTTGGTACATAGAGAACAGTCTATTTACCGTGGTCGTGACTTAGTGAAGCGTATGCGCGAATTAATTCCACGACAGATGTTCGATGTCGCCATCCAAGCTACGATAGGCTCGAAAGTTATTGCACGAGAAACCGTTAAGGCTTTGCGTAAAAACGTGACTGCTAAATGTTATGGCGGCGACCTTTCAAGAAAACGTAAGTTGTTAGAAAAACAAAAAGAAGGTAAAAAACGCATGAAGCAAATTGGTTCTGTGGAGATACCACAGGAAGCGTTTTTGGCCGTACTCAAAACGACTGGAGATTAGATCGGTATGTTATTTGAAAAGATTTTATTTGGGATCACCTTGGTGTGCCTCCTTACTATACTATTCTGTCGCTGGGTAGTGCCGTCTTTGTCTAAACGAGAACTCGAGCCCTGGTACCTGGATTGGGCGAGATCACTCTTTCCCGTTTTCGCAATCGTCTTTCTGTTGCGCGGTTTTGTGGCTGAGCCGTTTCGGATTCCGTCTGGGTCTATGCTCCCCACGTTGGAGATTGGTGATTTTATTTTAGTCAATAAGTTCACGTACGGACTTCGCTTGCCGATCGTTTACGATAAGGTTGTTGAGATAAGCACCCCGGAACGTGGCGATATCGTTGTTTTTCGTTACCCTCTAGACAATCAAACGAGCTACATTAAGCGACTGGTCGGTGTTCCTGGCGATCAGATTGATGTTATGGGTCGCGCGTTGTTTGTTAACGGTGTGCAGGTTTATGCGCAAGCGACAGATAGTTATACACCAGCAGCAGACTCGCTTCACGAACAGCAATTGCAATACTTACCAAGAGATAACGGTTACGCCAAGTTCTCAGCAATTTTTTCCCAGCGTTCTAAGTTTGACCGGCGTTCACAGACCTTTACTGTGCCAGAAGGGCAGTTTTTCATGATGGGGGATAATCGCGACAACAGCGCCGATAGTCGAGCGTGGGGAATGGTTCCTGAAGAGAATATAGTAGGCAAGGCATTTTTCGTTTGGATGCATTACGATACGCGTGCTGCTGGTGATGGTTTTGATTGGACCAGAATAGGAACGAGCATTAGTGCAGAGATAGAGCAGAGTACGCCGGTTGAGGCGATGGTTCGGTAGTTCAGGCATTTTTAATTGAGCGCAATTATACGACCTAGAGGGCTTAAGGCTGTATAGAGTGCTCTGGACTGTCGAAAGACTGGTTGTAAACAGTGCGGATTCACTTGGTAGCAAGCGAGCTTCTTTGATAAAGTGACGTCATAGTTATTTAGTAAGGATATTGTCATGCGAAAAGCACCGTTTAAGTCGACTAGAAATCAAGCAGGATGGACGTTCTGGAGCTTGCTCTTCATTTCGGCACTGGGTGTTTTTACGGCTTACATTGTTATGCAGATGGTTCCAGTATACGCAATGAACGCTAACATCAAGAATGCTATGGAGCTCAGCGTAGAGGAGATGGATCTGCGTCGTGTTACCCGTGCACAAATTGTTCGCGGTATGCAGCAGCAACTCTATCTAGATAGTTCACACAAAGTACTGGACTACAAAAAAGATCTAAAAATACAACGATCGCGCGACCAGCTTATAATAGAGACAAAGTATCAAAGTGAAGTCCCGATCTTTAATAATATCTCTCTTTTATTCAAGTTCGACAATCGAGTGGAACGCGATTTACCCGGCAATTAATATACATCGCTCGACGTTATTTTCTATCAGGGCGATACACTCTCATTTGCACGTTCACTGACCTTGACACCCAACTAACTTAACACCCAACTAAGCTATTAAGACAATGAATCGCTTTGCACGTTTAATGAAGGGGTTAGGTCACACCTTCGAAAACCCCACGTTGCTGGAGCTTGCGTTGACGCACCGTTCAAAGAGTGCACAAAACTACGAGCGTATGGAGTTTCTGGGCGATAGTATTTTGGGTTTTGTTATTGCGGAATGGTTATTTAATCAATTTGACGAGTTGAGTGAAGGTAAGTTAAGTCGAATGCGTTCAAGTTTGGTTAGGCGGGAAACGCTCGCTTTGGTAGCTCGAAACTTAAAAATAGGTGATGCGCTCTTGCTTGGCGAAGGAGAACTTAAGAGTGGCGGCTTTGATCGAGATTCTATTCTTGCCGATTCGGTGGAAAGTATTATTGGGGCAATTTATTTGGACGCAGGATTTGCAGCTACCGAAAAATTTATCCATACACATTTTGCTGACCTTTTGAGCCAAACAACAGAGCTTAAGTCATTAAAGGACCCCAAAAGCCGCTTACAAGAATTAATGCAAAAAATGGGTTATCGCTTGCCGAGTTACGTGATCGTAGGAACTAGTGGTCAACACCACGACCAGCTGTTTACCATCGAATGCACTCTCGATGAGTTGCCTTACGTCGCTCGCGCCACGGCAAAATCGAGACGACAGGCGGAACAAACAGCCGCTAAAGAAATACTGGATACTCATTTCAAAACCTAGTTGATTTATCAGCTTAACCTGATTTATACGACACTAGGAAACGCTTGGACGCGTATAATCGCACCGAGTCAACTAGTTACATCAAACGAATAAGGAAACATCATGTCCGCATCTAGCGCGTCGAACGAAACATTTAAGTTTGGTTTCGTAACCATCGTTGGTAAGCCTAACGTGGGTAAATCGACTCTAATGAATCGTATTATTGGTCAGAAGATCAGCATCACTTCACATCGTCCACAAACAACGCGGCATCGAATTTTAGGAATTCATACCGACGCCGATAAGCAGATAGTTTTTGTTGATACGCCAGGTATTCACTCGGTGCGTAAGAAGTCAAATCGCCGAACTATGAATAAGGTGATTAATAAAACAGCGGTTACCAGTATTGATGGTGTGGATGTTGTCTGTTTTATGATAGCCGCTAATGGTTGGAACGATGCTGATGTACACGCCTTAAACGCGCTTAATATGGCCGTAAAAGACAGCAAGACGCCGGTTATTTTGATAATTAATAAGATGGATAAATTATCTTCCATTAATGCGTTGCTACCTCTAATTGCCGACTCCAGTACACGTTTTGATTTTGCCGAGATTGTTCCCGTGAGTGCTTTAGGCCAGCGCAAAGATGATGGTGTTGATCACCTTATGGAGATTCTGGCGAATTACCTCCCTAATGACGTCGCAGGTTTTGATGAAGACCAAATCACAGATAGGAGTTTTCGGTTTCTGGTCTCTGAACTGATTCGCGAACAATTGTGTCGGCGTCTTGGAGATGAGCTTCCCTATGCGACGGCGGTGCAAATCACTCAGTTTGAAAAACGTGGAGCGATCCAGCATATCAGTGCCGATATTTGGGTAGAAAAAGACTCACATAAAGCCATTGTTATCGGTAAAGGTGGTGAGTCGTTGAAGCAGATAGGTACTTCAGCACGGCGGAATTGCGAAGAGCTCCTAGAGGGCAAGGTGTTTATGGAGTTGTTCGTTAAGGTTCGTTCTGGATGGGCTGACAATACTCGTGACTTAAATCAGTTAGGTTACGACGAAGATCTGGCGTAAGTAATGCGTGTATTGGAACAGCCTTGCTTCGTTCTGGTAAATAGGCCCTACAGTGAGACTAGCTGGATTGTCGACGTATTTAGTCGCTCATTTGGACGACAAGCACTTATGGCAAAGGGCGCGCGGCGTTTAAAGTCTAAACATCGCGGTATGTTATTACCCTTTCAACCCTTACTAATAAGCTGGGTAGGTAAAGGCGAAGTGCCAACATTAACCAACGCCGAACTGGATTTTTCGCGCTTTTCTGGTTGGGAATACGAACTTAAAGGCCGAGCCAAGATTTGCGGATTCTATTGCAACGAACTTCTTGCTGCACTCATTCAACGTGGTGACCCTAACTCAACGTTGTTTGACTTTTACCAGCAAACACTGGATCGTTTATTAAAGAGCTCGCCTGAAAAAATTAATGCAGGCAATGGCATAAATTCATCTGGATTAACCGCAGGTTTATTTAAGATATTACGAGATTTTGAGTTGTGTCTTATTCGAGAGAGTGGGTATGGTGTGAGCCTCGATAAAGAAGCCAATAGTTCCCGAGAGATAGAAGACTCCGAGTTTTACCAATTTGTTCCAAAGCGTGGTTTCGTCAATGCTAATGTCGTCGGTAAAGGTAACTCAGCCGTTGGCCATTCCTCAAGCTATTTCCAAGGTCACGTAATCAAGTCTTTGTCTTTGGGCGAGTCGGTCGATTTGGGTCCGGTGGCGCGCACTCAGAGCAAACAAATTATGCGTATGATGTTAAGTGATGTATTAGGTCATAAGCGCATAATGAGCCGAGACCTGTTTTTCCCAAGAGTGTAAAATTCGTATTCTTGGTCGAGAGTGGCTTAAAGAGTAGAGCAAAATGAAGCGAGCCAAGTTGGCTAAAAATATTTGATGTATTAAGTTATCGCGTTAAACCCTATGAATGATAGCAAACCAAAAGTGATGCATAGACCGATACACCTAGGGGTGAATGTCGATCATGTGGCAACTTTGCGCCAAGCGCGCGGGGTTTCGTACCCAGATCCTGCACAGGCTGCGGATATCGCTCGAAAAGCGGGTGCGGACGGCATTACTGTGCATTTGCGAGAAGACCGTCGCCACATTCAAGACGCTGACGTTTTCGCTGTTAAAGAACATGTTAGCCTACCTCTGAATTTTGAAATGGGCGCGACTCAAGAGATGTTGCGTATTGCCTTAAAGCTGCAACCGCACGAAGTTTGTTTAGTTCCAGAAAAGCGGTCTGAGTTAACGACTGAAGGCGGTTTAGACGTGCTTTCAAAAATGTCTGAACTGAGGGGGTTGGTGACAGAATTAAAAGCTGCAGGAATTTTGGTTTCTATGTTTATTGATCCTGTAGCGGAGCAAATACAGGCGAGTCAGGAGTTGGGTGCTGATATTGTGGAGTTGCATACAGGTGAATATGCAAATGCAGACGAAACCCAAGTGCAATCCGAACTAAATAGAATTGTTGCAGCAGCGAAGCTAGCGGTTGAATGTGGCTTACAAGCCAATGCAGGTCATGGGCTTCACTATCAGAATGTTCAAGCAATTGCCGCCATTACTGACATTAGCGGGCTTAACATTGGCCACGCCATTGTCGCAAGAGCGGTTATCACGGGTATGCACGAAGCTGTGTTCTCGATGAAACAAATCATGAACAAGCATCGGATCTTAGCCGAAGAGGCTGTGCTTTAATTCCAAAGTTTAGATCGAAGAGGATTACACCAAGACTATTGTGAGATTACGCTAAGGTCATTCCGAGGTGTTTCGGCCGACTATTGGTTCTTACGTCCTTGATAAATCACCACTGAGCACTAAATCGTTTTTTCGTAAAGCTTGTACAGGCGAAGTACTTTCTTTACGTAATTTTGGGTTTCCTTAAACGGTGGAATTCCCGAATATTTTTGTACGGCACCTTCGCCTGCGTTGTATGCGGCTAGGCTCAGTTTTTTATCATTGCCGTATCTTTCCATAAGGTCTTTTAAGTGCTGCACGCCAACCTGAATGTTTTTGCGCGCGTTAAAATGATCTTGTTGTAAATCGTATCGCGCTGCCGTATCAGGCATCAATTGCATAAGTCCCATAGCGCCTGCTCGAGACACAGCGGAGGCATCAAACGCGGACTCTACATGAATGACTGCTTTCACAAAAGCGGGCTCCAAATCGAATTGAAGCGCAATGTTAACGATTAAAGCGTCGTGCTGCGACTGGATTGGACGCTCTTCGTACGCTCGGTTACCTACACGAGAACGATAGGGTGCCGTGGAGTAAGATTTCAGAAGGGTGTAATTAGCACTGCTCTGCTTTTGGTCACTGATTAGTTTACTACCATCTGAGCGAACATAAACGTATACATCTGCAGTTACGCAGAATGAGCTTAACGCTAGAAGTAGCATTAAGAAAACGCTTGAATAGCCTGACAGCGAGCCCCGCAAAGGTCTTACGAGTTGGCGAACTTCTGGTGAATGGTTGGGCATTATTGTTTTACGGAGCTGCAAATTAATTGACAGTATAGCTTAGGACGAAGTAATCAAAAATGATCTAAACGGGTCTTAACACTAGATCGATTAGAAATAAGGTAGAATGCACGCTCTAAAATTGCGGGGAACCAAACCATGCCATCTTTTGACGTCGTTTCTGAAATTGATAAGCCGGAACTTAATAACGCAGTTCATCAAGCCAATAAAGAGTTAAGCACTCGGTTTGACTTTAAAGGTAGTGATGCCAAGGTTGAAGTAAAAGAGAACCTGCTGACGGTATTTGCGGACAATGAGTTTCAAGTTAAACAGGCTGTTGATGTACTGTGTTTAAAACTTGCTAAACGTGGTTTAGATTTGGCTTGCTTAGACGCTCAATCTATTGAAGAGATAGGCGGCGCCAAAGCGAGACAAAAAATATTGCTAAAAGAGGGCATTAGTGCCGATTTGGGCCGTAAGATTGTTAAGGAAATCAAAGATAAGAAAATGAAAGTTCAAGCTCAAATACAAGGCGAGCAACTGCGGGTGACGGGCAAAAAGCGTGATGATCTGCAGCAAGTTATCGCAATGCTAAAAGACTTTGATGCAGATTTACCTCTGCAGTTTAATAACTTTAGAGATTAATGTTTTTTGCAACAAGCAACATTAATTTAAAATAGACTGACCTGATCCTAAAGAACTTATTTTGTATTAAGACAGGTAACGAATTTGTTGGGATAATGTTGTTAAGCATTGAACCCTTGATTACTATTTTGAGCTTTATGAGCTTTCAGAACACTACTACATAACTTCCGATCGCTTCGGAATGAGGAAATCATAATGAGAATTAAATCTACAAACACTCTTTTAGCCATTGGCTTTGCCCTAACTATTTGCTCGCAAGCTTTTGCACAGTCAGATGACGGGATCGAAGCTATTCGTGCTGAGTTGGCTAAGATGGTGCCGGCCGCGGCTGAGGCGGAAATTATAAAATCACCCGTTGCGGGTATTTACAGATTAGAGGTAGGTGGCTCTTTTGCTTACGCCTATGTCGATGGTGATTATGTGCTATTAGGCGATTTACTTAACACAAAGGAGCAAGTGAATTTGGGCGACCAAGCAGGAAATGAGCGTATGGCAAAAGTAATTGCTGACGTGCCTGTATCGCAAATGATTGTGTTTGGTCCTGATGAGCCAAAACGGCACATTACAGTATTTACTGATATTGATTGTGGTTATTGCCGAAAGCTCCATGCCGAGGTTCCAGAGTTAACAGCCGCTGGTATTCAAGTGAGATACTTAGCGTTTCCGCGAGCAGGTGTTGGCTCTAGCAGCTACGATAAATACGTCTCAGTTTGGTGTAATGCTGACCAACAGGAATCACTTACTGTCGCCAAACAAGGCGAAACAGTGGCATCGGCAACCTGCGAGAATCCAGTAGCGAGCAGTTATGAGCTGGGCCGTGAAGTCGGTGTACGAGGAACTCCAACTATCATCTTTGATGACGGCTCCATTATTGGCGGTTATAAGCCTAGCCAAGAGTTGATTAGTTTGCTTGGCCTCGGCGGCTAACGCGCAAAAAAGCCGAGCAGGAACAACTGGTTAGGGCTGAGCATCCAGTTCAGTCCAGGCTTTTTTAGATCAACCATTGAACGCAGATTCTGAGTTCGATTAACGGCCTAAAAGAAATTAGTGGTAGTCAATGCTGGCAGCACTTTGTGGGCAGCCATAAAAAAGAGGAGCAAATAGCTCCTCTTTTTTTTGTTCAGATGTTTTTGGATGTTAACGTTCCAAGTACTGCATTTTGTCCTTTTTGTCAGCCCAGTCATCCGCATCGGGTAAAGGGTCCTTTTGTTCAGTAATAACGGGCCATATCGCTGAAAGCTCCGTATTAAGCGCTACGTAGTGCTGTTCGTTGTCTTCAAGATCATCATCCGCAACAATCGCGTCTACCGGGCATTCAGGTTCGCATAGGCTGCAGTCAATACACTCTTCTGGATCAATTACCAAAAAGTTGGGGCCTTCATGGAAGCAGTCTACTGGGCAGACTTCAACACAATCGGTGTATTTGCATTTAATGCATTCTTCTTTAACAACATAGGTCATAACAGTCTCCGACCAAACTAAATAAGGGTTTGAGCAAGCGCGGTATTGTAGTGTCTGCACCGCTGTTAATCAAACATAGACAGGGCAGAATCAGGTCATTTAGAATCGTTTGCCTAATACAGGCTATTTATTCCTCGATACTGCTCTTCAATGAGTAGATTAAGTCCAGCGCGTCGCGAGGACTGAGTGCGTCAACATCTAAGTCTTCCAGTGTTTCGACGACATTCTGCGCACGTTCAATTTCATCTTTCTCTCCATCGCTAAGCAATTGCGAATGTTCCACACGAGCGGAATCAAACAGGTTGCCTTGCGGCGAATCTAACGAGTGCAACGCTGAGCTTTCCAATTCTCGTAGCTTCAACTTAGCAGCCTTCAATACTTTGCTAGGCAAGCCTGCTAACTTTGCTACTTGAATGCCGTAGCTTTGATTCGCCGGACCCTCTTTAAGTTTATACATGAAAACGATATTGTTACCGTGCTCCACAGCATCTAAGTGTTGGTTCATTACCACATCGATATCGTTGGCAAGCTCTGTAATTTCGAAATAGTGAGTTGCGAATAAGCTGTATGACTGCAAGCCCTCTGCCAGTTGTATTGCGCATGCCCAGGCTAAAGATAGGCCATCAAATGTGCTTGTTCCTCTACCAATCTCATCCACAAGGACCAAACTATGAGCCGTGGCGTTTCGAAGGATGTTGGCCATTTCGGTCATTTCGACCATGAAAGTAGATCGGCCCCCCGCTAGATCGTCGGATGCTCCGATGCGAGTAAAAATCCTATCGACTATGCCTATCATGGCGCTGTCGGCGGGTACAAAGCTACCCGTATGAGCCAACAAAACAATAAGAGCGTTTTGCCGCATATACGTGCTTTTACCGCCCATGTTTGGACCAGTGATTACCATCATTTTGGTGTCTTGGTCCAAGCTAAGGTCGTTTGCAATAAAAGGCTGTGTCTGATTCTGTTCCACAACAGGATGGCGGCCGCCTACGATATGCAGACCTGTGGTTTCAGTAAGTTGAGGTCTTGCCAACTCTAGAGATACAGCGCGCTCGGCGAAGTTGCTTAAGACATCCAGTTTAGACAAAGCTCTTGCCATAACTTGCATGGGGGCAATGTTCGCTTGTAGTTCGTTTATAAGTGCTTGATAAAGTTCTTTCTCTTTTGCTAGAGAGCGCTCGCGAGCGCTCAATACTTTGTCTTCGAACTCTTTAAGTTCTTCGGTAATATAGCGTTCAGCATTCTTAAGGGTCTGTCGACGTATGTAATGCTCAGGTACAACATCGGCTCGAGAACGACTAATCTCTATGTAAAAACCGTGTACACGATTGTATTTGACGCGTAAGTTTTGAATCCCCGTTGATTCGCGCTCTTGAGCCTCGAGTGTGAGTAAGAAGTCACCGGTATTTTTACTTAAGCGATGCAATTCTTCAAACTCTGGATCAAAGCTAGGTCGAATTACACCGCCTTCGCGCATAACGGCTGCGGGCTCGTCGAGTACCGCTCGTTCCAGTAATTGTCGCTCTGAGTCAAATAGCTGGAGCTGGGACTCGATTGCATTAATTAGAGCAGCCGATGAGCTTTTTAGCTGTCCTTTTATAGCAGGCAGTGTAATTAGCGCATTACGTAATTTAATGAGGTCGCGCGGACGTGCCATATCTAAAGCAATGCGCGTTAGGACTCGTTCAATGTCACCGCAAGCCTTTAGGTGGTTATTAATGGCTGCCTGATCAAGTTGTTTTATCAATGCTTCGACGGCTAGTTGCCGATCGTTCAGCTCATTATGATCGCGAATAGGGCCATGCAACCATCGTCGTAACAGGCGCGAGCCCATAGGCGTTGCGCACCGGTCCATCAAACTGACGAGCGTATGTTGAGCGCCGCCCGATAGATTGATTTCAATTTCTAAGTTTTGTCGACTCGCAGCATCAATAACCAAGTATTCACTGCGCTGGCTAACTTTAAAGTCAGTGATGTGCGGAGTGTGTTCAAAATGCATATCACGCGCGTACTGCAAAAGTGCTCCAGCCGCTTTTACCGCGACAGGAAAATCATCACAACCAAATGCAGTGAGACTGCTGACCTCAAACTGTTTAGATATGATTTCAGTAGCCACATCTAGGTCGGCATACCATGCGGGGATTTCAGTAACTTGTCCGAGCTGCTCCTTGCGTACGCTTAACTGTGCTCCTGCGCAGACGAGTAATTCAACGGGATCTATTCGTTTTAACTCACTCAGCAGTTGATCGGCTGAATCGATCTGAATAGCTGAGAATTCTCCCAACGATAACTCAAGTGACGCAATGGCAAACTGACCATTGTCTTCAACTATAGCGGCAAGCGAATTGTCGCGTTGTTCGGGTAGAAGGTTATCGTCGACTAGGGTGCCGGGTGTTACAACACGAACGACTTTTCGTTCGACTGGGCCTTTGCTTGTACTAGGGTCGCCTATTTGCTCGGCAATAGCGACCGACTCCCCCTGTTTTACTAGTTTTGCTAAGTATTGGTCGGCGGCATGGTAAGGGATGCCCGCCATAGGTATTGGTACACCATTAGACTTGCCGCGCTGGGTTAGGGTGATGTCAAGCAGGCGAGACGCTCGCTCGGCATCATTATAGAAGAGTTCGTAAAAGTCGCCCATACGGTAAAACAACAGAATATCAGGGTACTCTGCCTTGATGCGCAAGAACTGCTGCATCATTGGGGTATGGTTACTGGACGGGCTAGGTATGCTCACGAGTATTCTAAATAGAGTTACGGGTACAGTTACGCGCTCTTAAGTATGTGCATCATTTTTTCGAAGACCTTTGGGTTTCCGGCGACAAGATTTCCAGATTTAAAAACGTCAGTATCTCCAGATATATCGGCAATCAAGCCGCCTGCTTCTTGAATCAAAAGTGAGCCTGCAGCAGTGTCCCATGGTTTAAGACCATATTGCCAGAGACCGTCATAACGGCCAGCGGCGGTATACGCTAAATCTAGAACCGAAGAACCTGTACGGTGGATACTCTGGGCGCGTGGCAACATCGTTGCGAATGAGCGAAGCCATTGTTTGGTTTCTTTGCCTTCTCTATGTGGGAAGCCCGTACACACAAGGCTATCGGATAGTCTTGTGACTTCTGAAACGCGCATTCGTCGCCCGTCTAGCTTGGCGCCACCACCTTTGCGAGCGGTAAAAAGCTCATTGCGTAAAGGGTCATAAACAACCGCAAGAAGAACGGTGCTGCCTTCTACTAATGCAATAGACACAGCGCATTGTGGGTGCCCATGTAGGAAGTTATGGGTTCCATCCATCGGGTCTATAATCCAGGAGACGTCACTTTGACGATCAGTCTTGCCGCTTTCCTCACTCAAAATATTAAATTTTGGGTAGGCTGCATCCAGAATTTCGATTATGTCTGCCTCGGCGCGAATGTCTACTTCTGAAACCATCTCATGAGTAGATTTCTTGTTAACCTTAACGCGGTCGAGTTGCGTAATGTTTTGCGAAATTGTTCTGCCGGCCTCAAGTGCAGCATTAGTTGCTACATTGAGCGCCCCCGCTATCAGATTGGGTTCCATGAAGTATCCTGAATCAGTTTTAAAAGTGCCTCTAGCGCAAGGGCAGTAAAAACCCGCGCTGGTCTGCGCGCGATTGTAACGCTGCGGCAGGCTTAAGGAAAGTTGTTTGTAAGCTCAAAGTGACAGAAGGCTATGGCATGCGTAGATTAGGTTGTACAATCCGCACATGCAAAAAATGCTCAATAATACATGTGTGGTTCTGGTTGAACCAAGTCATCCTGGCAATATTGGTGCGGTCGCCCGAGCCATGAAAGTTATGGGTTTGTCTGACCTGTGCTTAGTTAAGCCTGCAAAGTTCCCTCATTATGAGGCCGACAAGCGATCCGCTGGCGCTGATGATGTTCTGCAAAATGCCAGAGTGGTTGACGATATAGAAACGGCGCTGGCCGATAGGTCATTGGTGATCGGTACTTCGGTGCGCGAGCGCGAGGTCACCTGGCCAACTAAATACCCCAAACAAGCAGCTGATTTTGTTCTAAATGCTACGCTTAATAACCCCGAATTGACTCGCACCGCCATTTTGTTTGGTCGCGAGAGTAGTGGGCTTAAAAATTCAGAGTTAGATTTGTGTGACTTTCAGATCATAATTCCGGCGAATCCAGACTATAGTTCTCTGAACTTGGGCAGCGCCGCCCAAATAATTTG
Organism: Proteobacteria bacterium UBA7415; assembly: GCA_002470515.1. Lineage (GTDB taxonomy): Bacteria > Pseudomonadota > Gammaproteobacteria > Arenicellales > Arenicellaceae > Arenicella. The sequence continues at coordinate 43,703 of DKML01000005.1, forward strand.
CTATGAATTGCGCCAAGCTGCGTTAACTCAGGTTGAACCTGCCGTTAGCCAAAGCAAGCCACTTACACCAGCACAACAACGGCAAGTGCCTGCTGACAAGCAAATGCGAGAGCAACACATAGAGCATTTGCATTCGGTTCTTAACGGTTTGGATTTTATTAAATCTAAACCACCAACCATGCTATTGCGCAAATTGACGCGGTTGTACAATAAAGCAGACTTGTCTGTTGAAGAAATTCACATATTGCGGGGAATACTGACCGCCGTTGAGCAAAATATTGTAAGCACAGACACATAAGGACGTTCTTTATTATTAATGACTCAACGTTTACCTCACTACTAGCGCTAGTCACATACTTAGTTTCCCAATTTCAAATTTGTATCTTTTTGTGCTTTGATTCGCACGTTTTGGCCCCACAATTATCATTATGTTTACAAGAATAAAAGAAGACATCAGTATCGTATATGACCGCGATCCAGCGGCGCGGCATACTCTAGAGATTCTCACGTGCTATCCCGGTGTTCACGCCGTGTTGCTACACCGATTTAACCATTGGTGCTGGCGGATCGGCCTGAAGTGGATGGCGCGATTGTTCTCGCACATCGCACGTTGGTTGACGGGTATCGAGATTCACCCAGGCGCTAAAATCGGTCGACGTTTGTTTATTGATCATGGGATGGGCGTTGTGATCGGACAAACGGCGGAGATTGCGGACGACTGCACGCTCTATCATGGAGTGACTCTGGGCGGGACAAGCTGGAAAAAAGGTAAACGTCACCCAACCCTTGAAAATGGTGTTGTGGTGGGTGCTGGCGCTAAAATTCTTGGCCCGATCACGGTTGGAGAAAATTCGCTGATTGGTTCGAACTCAGTGGTTGTGCGAGACGTGCCTAAGGAATCAACGATGGTTGGAATACCTGCATACCCAGTAGGCTCTACTGAATACAATCGCGCCAATGGTCGAAACGAACGGGGCGAGTTCGAAGCCTATGGCCAGCAACATTCACCAGATGATCCGGTGGCCGTCGCGATTCATGGACTCTGTACACAATTGCAAACAATCAATGCTCAGAATCGTAAGCTAGTAGACAAGTTGCGTGACGCTGGTATAGATGTGCAAGGCGTCGATATTCCTGTGATGGACACTGATTGTATTGAGCTTGAGCCTAGAAAAGACAAAATATAGCCCATGCTTCTTCTCAGCTCGGATCAACGATCCGGGTGAGGCGACCTAATCGTTGCACGTTCGACATGATACAGAGTGTTGCGGAACCTCAAAGACTACGGTGTTTTTCAATGGCTAGGTTGTTTGTTCGAGCTAAGAAGCAAGCTTACTGGTTTTGCTGATGATTGTTAGGGCAGGGTTCTTCTATGCGGTATAATCACTGATATTAGTGCTTGCGAGTAAAACTGCTCACACATGCTTTAAGGTGCATGAGCAGGGATTCGCTAGCATCATCGATTTATTATTTTGGACTATTGAAATGAATATAAATACAGCTACAGCTCAGACAGTGCTCCTCAGTGAGGCGGCGGCAGCTAGAGTGTCCAACCAGCTTGCAAAAAACGCCGCGAAGGCACTACGTTTTGCAGCCAAAAAGTCAGGTTGTTCAGGGTATTCCTACGTCCTTGATTTTGCCAACGAAATAGACAGCGATGACCATGTGTTCGAGATGTATGGGGTTACTGTCGTAGTGGATCCCGTCAGCCTACCGATCCTTAATGGCACGATGATTGACTATGTTAGTGAGGGTCTGAACCAGACATTTAAATTTATAAATCCCAAGGCAACTGACGAGTGTGGTTGCGGCGAAAGTTTTGCAGTTAGTGCTTAATTTAGCCAAAGTGAATTCGTGTATTAAGAAAGTAGTTTAGGGCCTCGAAAAAAGCGCTTTATACGCCTGTTTTTTTTTGTGAATTTTTTGTGATTTTTACAAAAAAATACTATGCAGGGGCTAGCGCTAGCATTAAAATGCGCACCAGTTGAAGTCACAGGTGGTTTCAGCTTTTATCTCAGATCACAGCCGAAAAAAATTCTGTTTTCGGGCATGTTTAAAGTGATTTGGTTTATACACATTTATCATACTTTAGAGGTATACCGTGTCTAACTTTCCTAGACCATCTTTACCCGGATTAACCAAACGTACAGTTTGCTCAATCTCCTTAATTTCACTGTTGGTGCTTGGCGCACAAACAGTTTCTGCACAAGAGTACAAAAAAATCACTCGCCTTGGGACTTCACAGTCAATGTGTGCCGGTGGTGTTGAAACTCTTGAGCAATTGCAAGAATACGTTCGAAACAATCCCGAAGCTTTCGCAAATGTTGTGGCTAACTCAGGTTCATCTGTTTCAGCACAAGCGGTAGCTGATGCAGTGCTTGCAGGCAACGTTACTGAAACTTCTTTCCCAGTTGGCACAAAAATGGCTTGGAGTGGCGCAAAAGTAAAAGGTCAGTACGTAGCGCATCCATACCGTGAGTGGGCTGGTAAACAGTCATTCGCAGGTTTTGCGGTAAACGTATCAACCGATTGCCAAGTATATAGCCTAGCTATTCCTAAAGCCTGTTGTAACCTTTCTTTGTTGTCGGTTGCAGAAGATACTTCAGAGCAATGTGCTGAGCCAGTGGTTGCCGCCGTAGAAGAAGTTGCTCCTGTAGCTCCTAAACTAGGTTGGGTCCCGTTCGTAGGCGCTTTCGCTGGTACAGAGACTCGCCCTCGTTACGAAACAGCTTGGGATATGGACATGCGTGACTCGTCTGGTATCAAAGGTATTCGTGCCGGCATTATGAAGGAGCTTTCTGAGAAGACTTCAGCCTTCACACAAATCTCGTACTATGACCGTGATGGTATCAACGGTGGTAACATTTACCCAGAAGACAACCTCGCGATCGATATTGGTCTTGAACGTCGTTTGAGTTCAAGTGCATTTATCGGTGGTGGCTTAGGTATCTGGAACATCGACGATAGCGATTACCGCGATGCGTCAGTATTTGGCCATGTGGGCGGTGATATCGGTGCTACGAATTTTCAATGGATTTTAGAAGCTCGCTTTTTTGACAGCGATTCTGATCACCTTGATACGATATCTAGTAACCGCATGTTCAGTGCTGGTGTCCGTTACTTAATTAAGTAATCACGAAAGCTTAGTAATAAGCATACGCTAGGGCTCTTTGTTTGTTGAAAGAGAGGGAGCTCTAGCGTTTTTAAAAAGAGCGGCTTAGGCCGCTCTTTTTCGTTATCGAAAGATATGTCTTTCAGCGAGCAAGTGGATAGTAAATAAGTAAATGTGTGAAACGTTCTGTGTGATCGCGCTACTATCAACAGCCCTTTGTTAGTCTGTGTGTAGTGATTGCTATTACGCCCTAGTTTTAAAAGAGTTTTTTAATGGCACAACCAATCGAAATATCCCCAAGTCAGATTGCTCGACGTTCCGAACAGAAGTCCGAGGAGCGGGGTGTTGTCTATGCTGAGCCAAATTCTAAAAAGGTTGGCGTAACAACGCTTGGTTGTAAAGTGAATACTTTTGAAAGCGAGTTGATCGCTGAGGCGTTGCAGACACAATCATGGCAGGTTGTACCGCATACTGAAAAGGCGGACCTCTACGTAATCAACACCTGCACTGTTACGCGAGAAGCCGATCGTCAGGCGCGTCAAGCGGTGCGCAAAGTTGTAAAACAAAATCCTGATGCATTAGTCATAGTCACAGGGTGCTACGCTCAAATAGACGCAGCCGCTTGCGCGGCTATTCCCGGCGTTGATTTGGTGCTCGGCAACGATCGTAAGTTGGACGTGCATACATTGCTGCCTGCGCTACAAAAAGGTGAGTTGCCTAAGGTTTTGGTAGGTGACCTAGATCAGAACATTAGTCTTCCGAGTAGCTTGTTAACCCATTTCGAAGCGCAAACAAGGGCTTTTGTTCAGATTCAACAAGGCTGTGATCAAGGTTGCACCTTTTGTATTATTCATGTTGCGCGTGGACCAAGTCGTTCTTTGCCTGCAACCTTAATTAAACGTCAAGTCCAAAAGCTGGTTGTTAGTGGGTATGCCGAAATAGTTATTTGTGGTGTTGATCTTGGCTCTTACGGTGAGGATTTCGAGACGTCTTTGGGCAATGCCCCGGCTCAAGGTATCAATCTGGTGAGGTTGCTAGAAGAATTGCTGGAGCTCGAGTACGACGCCGATAACCCGTTCAGAATCCGTTTGAGTTCTATTGACCCAGCTCACATCAGTGATGACTTAATTGAGCTGCTTGCCACCAATAAACGTATGGTGCCGCACTTACATCTTTCGCTTCAGAGTGGTAACACCTTGATACTCAAGCGCATGAAGCGACGTTACGATGCAAACTTAGTGAGAGACCGCATTGGACGTTTGCGAGTGCGTGTGCCCCAATTAGTCATGAGCGCAGATGTAATGGTTGGATTTCCCACGGAAACCGATCAACAGTTTGAGGACACTTGGAGTCTAATAGATGAATTAGAGATAGCCTTTCCTCATGTGTTTTCTTACTCAGAGCGGGAAGGCACACCAGCGGCTCGAATTCCACATGCTAAGCAGGTGCCAGTGCCTGAGCGAAAAGAACGAAATAAGAAACTGCGTGAACGAGCGGCTAAACTACAAGATAAAGTTATGCGTTCGCGAATTGGCGAAGAGGCTTGGGTGTTACCCGAGAGCAGGATAATTGATGAACGCTACCGTTTTGCTAGGGCAGAAGATTATTTGGCCGTTTTAGTGCCTAAGAAGCAAGCCATTCAAGGTCGTTGGCTTCGAGTGCGGTACACGGAACTCTTAGGGAGCCAGTTATTGGCAAAAGTGCTGTAAATACTCGCATCTACCGTCGAATCTTGTTAGTAATTCACAGTCGGTGGCGTTAGAATACGCCACCTCAAATCGGTTTGAATAAAACCAGCAAACACTAATTTAATCTGGAGTCATCAATGGCTATCGAAAGAACTTTATCAATTATTAAACCTGACGCTGTAGCAAAAAATGTAATTGGCGCAATCTACTCTCGTTTCGAGGAAGCCGGCTTGAAAGTTGTCGCCTCACGCATGATGCATTTATCCGCTGAACAAGCGGGTGAGTTCTATGCAGTTCATAAAGAGCGTCCTTTTTATGCTGATCTTGTTGCCTTTATGACCTCAGGCCCAGTACAAGTTCAGGCTCTTGAAGGCGAAAACGCTATTGCGGTACACCGCGATGTTATGGGTGCTACGAACCCAGCTGACGCGGCGCCAGGTACTATTCGCGCTGATTTTGCGACCAGCATTGACGAAAACGCTTGTCACGGTTCAGACGCCGTTGATACAGCCAAAGCAGAAATCGCTTTCTTTTTTCCTGAAGGCGTTATCGCACGGACTCGTTAAGTAATTGGTTTGGCTGATTTCACGGTTCTCCGAGAAGTCAGCCAAGCTGTATGACTTAATTGAACTGAGCAGCAAAAAATACGTGAATCGAGTAAACCTTCTGAGTCCGATATGTTAATTCAGCAAAACAATAGCAAAACCAATCTGATCGGTCTGGACCGTGAGCAGATGGAGGCATTTTTTGCTGATATGAACGAAAAACCATTTCGTGCAACTCAGACGATGAAATGGATTCATCAAGTTGGCATCACCGATTTTTCTGAGATGACCAATTTAAGTAAGTCCCTTCGGGAGAAGTTAGACGGTCGTTGCGAAATCTCTGTTCCGGAAATCACTCTGGATCAGCTGTCTGTTGACGGCACTCGTAAGTGGTTGTTGAGCGTGCCAGGCAGAAGCGCCATTGAAATGGTGTTTATTCCAGAAGGCGAGCGTGGAACGCTCTGTGTTTCGTCGCAGGTTGGTTGTACGTTAGATTGTTCGTTCTGTGCAACCGGAAAACAGGGCTTTAATCGAGATTTAACACCGGCTGAAATTATCGGTCAGGTTTGGCTTGCTAAAAAGTTGTTGGGCGAGCAATACAAAACCACCGATCGCATTGTTACTAATGTGGTAATGATGGGTATGGGCGAACCTCTAATGAACTTCGAGAACGTCGTTACTGCAATGAACATTATGCAAGACGATTTCTGTTTTGGTCTGTCAAAACGGCGAATCACCCTCAGCACAGCTGGGGTAGTGCCTATGATAGATCGCTTAAAAGATCGTTGTAGAGTGAGTCTTGCGGTTTCGCTGCATGCCCCGAACGATGAGTTGCGTGATCAACTGGTGCCCCTCAATAGGAAGTACCCTATAAAGGAGCTTATTGCTGCGTGCAATCGCTATTTAGAAGATGGCTCTAATAGAAGCCGAATTACGTTTGAATACATTATGCTAGAAGGCGTTAATGACGAGCTTTTACACGCTCAGCAATTAGTTGAGTTGATGAAGCAGGTTCCAGGTAAAGTGAACCTGATTCCCTTTAATTCTTTTGAAGGTATTGATTATAAAAGATCATCGAGCATGCGCATCAACCGCTTTAAAGAGGAACTTAATAGGGCTGGCGTTATAGCTACCGTACGCACGACCCGTGGTGATGACATTGATGCCGCCTGTGGTCAATTGGCGGGCAGTGTTATGGACCGTACTCGGCGATCGGAAAAGTTTAGACAAAAGCTGAGCGAAAAAATACAATGATCCCTGCGCATGCCTGTTGTGATTAAGGCTCGCGTGCAAATTCAACGAACCAGCTATAGCTGATATTGAGGTTCTACCTTGCTGCATACGCCCAGATTGACTAAACCGTTAGTGTTAGTATTCTTGAGCTGTGTGGTGGCTGCGTGCGCCAATACTGCCGGCAATAACCTGCCGGGTCGAGAGATTAGCACTCCTCGCAGTGACAATGCCCTAATTCATGCTCAATTGGCGCGCGGATATCTCCAACAAAAACAATATGCGGTGGCGAAAACGGAATTAGAGAAAGCATTGCGTATTGATTCAAGCCATTCGGAAAGCAATTACGTAATGGCGTTGTTGCTGCTCGATTTACAGCAATACGGAGACGCACGGAATTATTTTGAGCGCTCCATTCGTAGCAATCGGTTCAATTCGGCTGCTGCACATGACTATGGTGTATTTCTGTGCCAATTTGGAGAAGAGCGGGAGTCGCAGAAGTATTTTGAAATTGCAGTGAGTAATCCGCTATTTGAGCGCAGCGAACTCAGTTATATGCGTGCCGGAGAGTGTTTGGCTAGAATCAATGACCCAAATGCGGAAAAGTTTTTAAAAGAGGCATTGACCGTCAATCCAAAACTGCGCCCAGCGCTTTTTCAATTGGCGCAGATTAATTACGACAATGGTGTGTATTTGAGTGCTCGTGCCTATATTGAGCGTTATTTCTCGATTACTAAACCTCAACCTGCGGCATTGCTGTTGGCCTATCAAATAGAATTGAAGAATGGTTCTGATGAAATGGCGAGCCGTTACAGAACGCAATTACTCGAAGATTTTCCTGGCGCTTCTGAATCGGCTAAGTTACGCAGGGTGCAAAGAGCCGATTAGCGAATGGCGTGAATTAAAAAGCGCTGTAATAATAAGCACTTAGATTAATATGTAGGTTGTCAATACAGGCTAGCATCATTGACCAAAAAGACGGTTCGTGTATAAGCCGTATAGCCGCCAAAATAAGACTTAACAGACGATATTGTCTGTTTCTCAATGACCTAATGTACAAAGACTTAATCTACAAGGCTAGAGCTTTAAGCTCTAATGTTGAACAGGTCGATGTACGAAGAACTAAGTTAAGGATTTCCCAGTGAAGAAGAAGGAAGAATCACAACAAGAACAATTGGATGCTGTTGACGGCACTGCTGCTTCACCAGAAGTAGCAACTTTAGAGGATTCAATCTTGCCTGCAGGCGTTGTTTTGGCGAATGAGCGAAAGGCTCAAGACCAAACCGTAGAGCAAATTGCAAAAGAGTTGAATTTGTCGGCTGCAACCATTCGAGCCTTAGAGACGGACCAAGCCGATGGCTTGCCTGAACTCACATACGTGCGTGGTTATATTAGATCCTATGCTCGCTTATTGGGTCTTGATCCTGAAGCTATTATTGCAGCGTACGCAGCAGAATCCACCAATGGAAACCACGTTAACTTCGACGAAATTCCGCAGGGCTTGAGCGAAGAAGACTTTCAGGTATCACCAAGACGATCTTCTTGGTTAAAGTGGTTGGTGCTTGCAAGCATCGCAGCTATGGTAGTGTATTGGTGGTCTCCGCCGTTTCTCCAAGAGCTGTTGAGTGGTGCATCCGTAACGCGTTCTCAATCAGCACCCGTCTCTAACACTTCAGATAATAGTCCTAATAATGCAAGTACACAGATAGAGCCTAGTGCTGCATCAAACAACACTGCACAGGTTGAGGCGCTTGAGGATCTCGATGTTGTTGCTCAAGGTTCTAGTTTGATCGAGTCGGCGGAGTCTGGCATTGAGTCTGAAGCACAACCTGCCCAAGCAACGACGGATGTTGCGGCTAACACGCTAGCTAGCGAAAACGTATTGGTTTTAAGTTTTGCATCTACCTGCTGGGTAGATGCGCGTGATTCACAAGGCACAAGACTCGCGTATCAAAGTGTTGTTGGCGGAGAGCAGCTCGAACTCACTAGCAATCTTGCAATGACTATCTTTCTTGGTAATGCAGAAGGAGTATCGGCGACACTTAATGGCGAGGCTTTTGATTTGGCTGAGTTCCGCCAAGGTGTTTATGGAAAATTCACGATTGAGTCTGTCACAGAGTCTGCACAATAATTCCCAAGTGCGGTTAATTGCATTACTGTTCTTTTAAAGGGCACCGATTAAGAGTCACCGACCAAAACAAGATCAACACTGTGTAATACCACTTCAACCTTATTTATAGCACTTCAACACCGTTTAATATCACCTTAACATCGTTATGAGTTCATCTAAGTCGAGCCCTATCAAAGCAATCCGAGGTATGAACGACATACTGCCGGGCGAAACCGCTCGTTGGTTGGCTGTAGAAGCTGTATTGAATGAAATGCTTGAACGGTATGGCTATCAGGAGATTCGTACGCCTATAGTCGAGAGTACTCAGTTATTTGCTCGCTCGATAGGTCAAGATACTGATATTGTTTCCAAAGAGATGTACACCTTTGATGACCGTAATGGCGATAGTCTAACTCTTCGACCTGAAGGTACAGCGTGCTGTGTGCGTGCTGGTATAGAGCATGGATTGTTGTACAACCAGCAACAGCGCCTTTGGTACCGTGGCCCTATGTTTAGACACGAACGACCTCAGAAAGGCCGTTACCGACAGTTTAATCAACTAGGTGTCGAGTGCTATGGCTGGAGTACCGCTGATATCGAGGCAGAAGTTATAGGGCTCGCCGCACACATTTTTAGCACATTGGGTTTGAAAAACACCCGTTTAGAAATCAATAATTTGGGTGATGCGGAGTCTAGAGCCGTGTACCTAAACGCGCTGAAAATATTTTTGTCAGCTCGAATAGACCAACTAGATGAGGACAGCGTACGTCGGCTTGAAACAAACCCTCTGCGAGTTTTAGACAGCAAAAACCCGCAGGTTCAGGCGTTGCTCAACGACGCACCTAGCATATTGGACTTTTTGTCCGATGATTCGCGTCGCCACCTCAACGATTTGAGGCGGCACTTAGACGCGTTAAATATCTCTTACGAAGTAAATCCAAAGATGGTACGTGGGCTAGACTATTATAATGACACGGTATTCGAATTCATCTGTGATGAATTCGGTGCACAGTCGACTGTTTGCGGTGGCGGTCGCTACGACGGATTAGTCGAGCAGTTGGGGGGGCAATCTACCCCCGGCTTTGGTTTTGGACTAGGTCTAGAGCGTCTTATCCAAATTTTGGCTGAGCAACAAGATAGCCAAGGACAAGTCCATGAAAAGTCTGTGTTTATCGTGTCAGAGTCTGGCGAAGCACGCTCTAAGGCTTTGGCGCTAAGGGCCGCACTGGTTAGAGGCGGGGTTAAGAGTTCTATGGCGATGGGCGACGCAGGCTTGAAGAATCAATTCAAGAAAGCAGATAAAAGCGGTGCTTTAGTCGCTCTTGTGCTTGGTCAAGCTGAACTTGAAAAAGGGCAAGTCAATCTCAAAGTTTTACGCTCGTTAGGTCAAACAGAGCCTAAGGTGCTCCCGCAGCATGCTCAAGCCATACACCAGTTGATGCAAGGCGAGACACAACAAATTGCAATTGCATACGATGATGTTATAGATACAGTGACTAATTTGCTTAATTCGCTATAATCGCGTCATTGGAAATGAACAGGTATTCGTGCTCGAATAACCTGATTGTAAACTTACAGTATTTAAATCGACCCTAACGGGCACACAGATAAACAAGAAACCATTATGGCAGATGACATTTTTTTGACCCCAGAAGAGCAGGACGAACGTGCGAAAAAGTGGTTGCGCGAAAACGGCCCAGCAATTGCGATTGGGATCGTGCTCGGATTAGGCGGAATTTACGGTTACGATGAATATCGTAAACACCAGCAAAGTCAGGCCGAAGAAGCGTCTTACGCTTATGGACAGATCTTAGAGGTTATTCAAGAGTCGGATCTGACTGATATTACCTCTCAGGTTGAGACATTAACAGCTGATTACGCGGGTACACCATTCGCTTCTAAAGCAATGCTTTTAAAAGCTAAGCAATTGTCGCTAACCGATGTTGATGCGGCAATCGAGGCTTTAGATTGGGTGTTGGAGAATGCCGAAGAGCAACCCGTTTGGCATGCGGCAAATATTCGAAGAGCCAAAATGCTTTTGTCTAAAGAGGGTCAGGCTCAGTCTGTTATCGCTTCACTCGAAAAAGTAGATCATGAGGGATATGCTTCACACTACTTAGAAGTTGTTGGCGATGCCTATGTTCAACTTGGGGAAGATGAGCAAGCTGTGGCCAGTTACCAAGCAGCGATTGATGCACTAACGCCTGCGGACGCTGGATACACGCGCATTTTGACGTTGAAACAGAATGGTGTTCGCAGAGCTGAGTCAAACGCAGATAACGAGAGCTCGTAAGTTAGACTTAGGTTAAACAGAGCTTAGATCGAATAATTAAGCCAAGCTATCATGATTTTGAGCCAAGGCGATTTTAGAGAAAACCGTAGGAACCACATGAAAAGCATTTTAATGAATTACATGAAAAGCCTTTTACTTCTAGCCCTTTGCGCGGCTCTTGTTGCGTGTGGAAGTAGCGGTAAAGACACAGATTTTTTCGGCGCTGATGAGAAACCTGTAAAGCCAAAAGTCCCTTCTTCTTCGACCACGATTGCACAGAATTGGAAATTGGGTGTTGGTGAAGGTAGCACTGCTGGTGGTGTCATTATTTCACCTGCATTACTCGGGACCTCTATCTATGCGGCTTCAACTAATGGCCGGATCGTTAAAGTTGACTCGCAGTCTGGCAAGGTCGTTTGGGATCAAAAACTTAAAAAGAAAACGATAACGGCTGGTGTAGGTGTCGGAGGCGGGCTTGTGCTGGTCGGTACGAGTGACGGCAAAGTTTATGCTTTTAACCAAAGTGACGGTGAAATCGCATGGGAGGCCGGCCTGAGTAGCGAGATATTGGCGAGCCCCGTTATTGATGGAGACACTGTTGTTGCGCGAAGTGGCGATGGTCGAGTCTATGGTTTAGCCGCTTACGACGGTGATGTGCTATGGACTATTTCTCGACAATTACCGCGGCTAACGCTGCGTGGTGAGTCTGAACCTCTTATTTTTCAAGGTGTTGTCGTCGCAGGGTTTTCTGACGGAACGTTGGCGGCAGTTGAAGCATCAACGGGTAGAGCGCTATGGGATTTTCCTATTTCGTTCCCTCGAGGTACTAACGAAATCGACCGCCTTTCCGATATTGACACTAAGCCTTTGCTAGTGGGTGAGTTTATTTATGTCAGCTCTTATCAGGAAGTAACACACGCACTAAACATCAGAGAGCAACGGATAGCCTGGAGCAGCAGTGTTTCGTCATATCATCCCATTGCCTACGACTCCGCTTTTCTTTATTTGAGCGACAAGGACGGAGTTGTTCATCAGGTCAATCGATCCAATGGTGATGTAGAATGGTCTCAAAAAGCGTTAAGGTTGTTTTCTACGTCAGCACCGGCTTCAATAGGTCCTTACGTGTTGGTTGCCGATGGTGATGGATCTTTATTCGTATTACGTAAAAGCGACGGTTCGTTGGTTGGCAAACACGGTCTAGGTGCTCGCAATATTATTGGAGAGCCTATTGTCGATGGCGACACAGCGTATTTTATGGACAGCGATGGTGCTTTACGCTCGCTGAACGTGCTAAGCGGTTCTTGATAGTCTTCTATTAGCTCTATTATTTTGCGGCAGCGACGGTTTGCTAGCCGTTTTGAAATAACTCACACTTTGCAGTTAAGGCGGCGTTTGCGCGCTAAAAAACATGGACGAGCCGAAAGTTACATTAGTCGCTGAGCCTGAAGCTCAGTTCGCGAAACCCATTATCTCGATAGTGGGTCGGCCTAACGTGGGGAAATCTACGTTGTATAACCGTTTAACGCGCAGTCGAGATGCGATCGTCGATGATCGACCAGGAGTAACCCGCGATCGCATGGTCGGCATAGGTAGAATCGGTCCCGGCGACTACTGGATTGTAGATACGGGTGGAATCGAAGCCGATAAGGATGAGCTACATGTTCTTATGCGTGATCAGGTTGACCACGCTCTGCAAGACAGCGATGCCGTAATTTTTATTGTTGACGGCCGCGATGGTGCTACGCCCGATGATTTTGAAATCGCAAAACAGTTACGTGTACACGAGGGTATTGAGGTCTACTTGGCCGTAAATAAAGCCGAAGGTTTAGAAGCGGGCGTAATTGGCTCAGACTTCTATCAGCTTGGTTTGGGAGACCCACACATTATCTCCGGCAAGAATGGGGATGGTGTCTTCAGAATGATGAATAAGGTTTTCGAAGCGGCGATCAGTCAGTCTCGAAGCCTTGAAGCATCCTCGACGTATGAAATCCCAGCAGGCGTTCCTAAGATGGCTATTGTTGGTCGCCCGAATGTCGGTAAATCGACGCTGGTAAATACGCTAGTCGGAAAAGACCGAGTCGTGGTGTACGACATGCCTGGGACTACCCGCGACAGTATTTTTGTACCTTTTAAGCGTAAAGGCAAAGAATACGTCTTAATTGACACAGCGGGAATGCGCAAGAAGTCTCGTATAGATGATCGAGTTGAACGTTTCTCCGTAATGAAAACCCTCCGTGCAGTTGAAATGGCGCAAGTGGTTGCCGTAGTGCTTGATGCGCGTGATGGTGTGGTTGATCAGGATAATCGGCTGCTTAATTTGGTGTTCGAGAGCGGACGCTCATTGATGATTTTGGTCAATAAGTGGGACGGCATGACTGAGTATGAGAAGACTCAAGTTAAAAAGCAAATTGACCGCAAGTTTAGTCATATGGGCAATTTGCCGGTCGAATTTATTTCTGCAAAATTCAAGAAAGGTACAAACCGAATCATGCCGTACATCGACGAGCTTTATGCGAGTGCGATGACCGATATGGGTACTGGAACAATTAACCGTATTATTAAGGAAGCGGCTGAAAAGCGAAACCCGCCAATGGTCGGTAACTTTAGAATTAAATTGAAGTTCGGTCATCAAGGCGGAATGAATCCGCCTCATGTCATAATTCATGGTAATCAGCTGGATAAACTGCCACTGACCTATCAACGTTATCTGTCAAATACATTTGAGAAAGCGTTTAAGATGGTGGGCACAAAAGTACGCTTAACGTTTAAAACATCTGATAACCCGTTTCACGATAAAGATGTGGTCAGTCGTAAGCACCATAAAAATCGACGATAGGCTACTTCTTAGTAGTGAGGTTCTTTTTACGCCGAGGCTCTCTATGGGCTGAGGCTCTCTATGGGCTGAGGCTCTCTATGGGCTGAGGCTCTCAAGAATGTGTTTTTTAATTCGTGGGGCTTGTCGCCACGGTAAAAAGTGTCCTTCATCCTCGATTACTTCAATGGTAAGTTGACCAAAAGTGTTAGCCCATGCAGTTCGTACATAAGCCGCATTCTTTGGCGAAACTAGTTTGTCGCGTGCTCCCTGAACCAATATAAGTCGAGTGGTGACGCTGGTCTCTTTTAGCCGCTCGTCTTGGCGCATCAATTCATTGTGCAAGCGTAGGATTTCAATATTACTATTGCGTAAATCATCACCCAGTAACATATTGACCAGACTGAACTTTGCGAAGCGGTTAAACCAACGAGGCTTTCCTAATTTGGGTTCTAATGAGCCAGCTAAGAGCACAATAGCGTTAACGGAGTAGCCTGCACGTATCGCATTCAGCATAATCGTGGGGGCGATAGAAGCCCCTAGCGAGTGGCCAACTATCGTCCAATGTTTGTCAGGGTAGTGCTGCATGATTGTTAAAGCTGCACGTGCTTGATATTCAAACTGTCCGAGTAAATCGTAGCCTAGAGTCGATTGCCCCCAGCCCGGTCGATCGTAACTCAGTACTAGATTGTCCTTGGCGAGATCATCGTCCTGCAAATAGTCGGAAAATGCATGCCAGTCCCCAGGAGACCCATGTACGAATAAAATCGCAGAAGTGCTGTTAATGTTGCCGCTTTGAGCAAGGTTTAATGAGTTGTTCGAGTCGCCGTTAGATTCTTCCAGTGTCAGCATCTTTACGCGCGAAAAATGTTCTGAGGTCGCCTGCTTATGTTCTCCAGTTGCGTGCATATCTGCTACAGCTAATGCCGGCAAAGCGATCAAACTAGTGATGAGCAAAACAAGCAGCCATGATGCCTTCATCGGGGTGCGATTAACATCCACAAACGCACATAACTTCACTCAGCACTCTGCCATTCAAGCAGAAGCGAAGGCGAAATGATTGCACCATTAAGGCTAACCCACCAATACAGATCTGGCTGCGGGTAGTTGGTGTCGCCCTGGCTTGGTGTGAGCTCGGCTATGGGTTGACCCTGATCAACGCCAGAGCCCAGAGTGACATTGGCTTCCCCTTGAAAAGAGAATAGCGAATACGTAGACCGCCCATGGTCCAATATTAACGTCCACGTTTCGTCTTCGCTGTATATGAGATTGGCAACAATGGCCTGACTCGGCGCAAGCAAGGTTGTGTCGTTGCGAACCTGACCTCCCAATGCCGTTGCTTCTCTTGGTGTGGATCTAGACCGTTCAACGAGCGTTTCGATCGATTCGGTTAAGTTTGAGTTCGGCAATGAGAACGGAAGTTTAGATTCACTTGAGTTCTCAAAATCTATGGCCGACAAATTTCTAGGCCAAACGACTGTTGGTCGTGCAGGCTGCCGATCCTCAAAAAAGGTATCGTCTTCGCCAAAATCTCGTCGGTTTTTTTCTTCTACTGCAAATGGAATAGACAGCGCTTGGGCGTCCTCATCATCGTAACGAAAGTAAATTAGATAATCACCTGAGCGTACGTTCTGGTCTATCGCAACAACAACCAGCCACTCATTGGTGCGATCAATGATCAGCAAGTTCTGAGTACCAAATCGCGCAATTGGAAGGTTCGAATTCAACTTCGGCACGGTAAAGGTCAAAAGACTGTTGGACGTGGCGGATAGATTCAACTGCTGTGTATCAAATCTAGCGCCAATGGGCGCTTCTAAAGCATCATTTTCGCCTTCCTTAATGCTAGAGTCTTCAACCGCACTAGAGTCTTCAACCGCACTAGAGTCTTCAACCGCACTAGAGTCTTCAACCGCACTAGAGTCTTCAACTGCAAAAGAGTCCTCTGTCGCAGTGGCCGGTGCCTCTTGAGCAAAAACGAAACCAATCAGGCTCGTCATAGTCAAAACTATGACGCACCACGCTTTGAGTAATTCGCGAGTAATGGAATAGGGGGGCTGGTTTAGTTTCATTACTCTGAAATTTCTTTTACATCACATTCTAAGCGGCCTTCACCAAGTTGTATCGAGATGGTTGTACCGATCAAGTTGAAAGATGCTTTGCGCACAATTTCATTGTGCTCGTCTCGGGTTATTGAGTACCCGCGTTCTAGTGTCGCTAAAGGATTGACTACATTGAGGCTTTCACTGATATTGCTAAGTTGGTCATTACGTCGTTGCGTTTGATCGTGAACGGCCTTGAGTAAGCTGCTACCTGCACGATTTAAATCCGATCGGCGCAGTGTCACGCGTTCGCTAATAAGTTGCGGGTTGAGTCTTCGGCCAAGCTGTTGGAGGTTTTGCTTACGTTGTGAGGAGACTTGCTGCATGTTCCGACTCATTATTTGCGCAAGTGCTTGCAGCTGCTGGCGATTGTTCTCGATCTTTGTTGAAGGGTGGATCAACCGGTATTGCATAGCGTCAACCATTTGAGCATGAGTTTCAATTCTTCTTACGGTCTGGCGAACTGCGCGTTGCCGTATCGAAAATAATTTTTGCATTAGGTTGTCTACATCTGGCGCAACCAACTCAGCTGCAGCGGTAGGTGTAGGTGCGCGTAGATCAGCGACGAAATCCGCAATCGTAAAATCAACTTCGTGACCTACAGCGCTGATAATGGGTATTTTTGATTCTGAGATGGTGTGCGCAAGTGTTTCGTCATTGAACCCCCACAGGTCTTCTAAGGAACCGCCACCGCGAGCGAGAATTATGACATCTGAAACCTGTGCTTGGTTTGCTAGTTTTATGGCGTCTACCAATTGTGGTGCAGCGTTGTCACCCTGCACCAATGAAGGATAAAGGGTGACGGGAATACCCGGGCAACGTCTCTTAAGTGTTGTGATTATGTCCTGTAGCGCCGCCGCCGATGCTGAACTGACGATTCCGATATTTTTGGGGTATTCTGGAAGACTCTTTTTGTTTGCTCGATCGAATAGACCGAGCTCCAAAAGTTTTTGTTTAAGTAGCTCAAAGGCTTTATTTAATTCTCCTTCGCCTGCTTTCTCCATACTCTGGGCTATGCATTGAAGGTCGCCCCGTGCGGTATAAACGGACAACTTCCCTCGAATTTTAACTTTTTCGCCTACTGAGGGAGAGAACGGCAGTCGCTGTGCTTGGTTTCGAAACATTGCGCACCGGATTTGCGCTTCGTCATCCTTAATAGTGAAATAAATGTGGCCAGATGCCGGTTTACTCAGTGTTGAAAGCTCACCTTCGATCCAGACCGATGCGTACGACATCTCCAAAAGATTACGCATCTCATTGGCAAGTTCGCTAACGCGGTATATTCGAGGATTCTGATTCATGAGGTCGCTTTAAATCGGCAAGAGGTGAGTGTACCGACTTTTTGGGTAATGTGCTGTGCTGAGGTTGGTCGCAGCGCTTTTTTTTTCGCTTTGTAGGGTGTAAACATGGTCGATCTGACAAGGCTCGGCTATAATCACCTCGCGGCGACGGTAAGTCTCCATTGTGGCGATAGCTTGTGAACCCGGTCAGGCCTGGAAGGGAGCAGCCGCAACATGCGATTCGGGTGCAGTGATCAGGTTTATCGTCGTCGTTTTCCCCCTCTAATTGATCGGTTGAGAGTTAGTTCTGACAGTATTAAGAATTGGTTCTGACAGTATTAAGAGTTGGTTCTGACAGTACTGGGGATAGTTTGTTGAATTCAGAGATTAGACGTCAGTTAGCAATCTTATAGTAATGTTGGGCTGTTGCTTTTAGTTTTAGCCGATACAGTGCACCATTGCCCTTCTAAATCGTAAAACGCAAAGAAAACGCATAAACGTATGGCTTATCTAGCTCTTGCCCGAAAATGGCGCCCCAAATCCTTTTCTGAAGTAGTGGGACAAGAGCATGTGGTGAAGGCTCTCGGTAACGCCCTAAACGCTCAGAAAGTCCATCATGCTTTATTGTTTACGGGCACGCGAGGCGTCGGTAAAACAACGCTGGCGCGGATCTTTGCAAAATCGCTTAACTGTGAACAAGGAATGTCTGCACAGCCATGCCAAGAGTGCGCAACGTGCTTGGCTGTGGACGAAGGCCGCTTCGTAGATTTAATTGAAGTGGATGCCGCTTCTCGCACTAAAGTTGATGATACTCGTGAGCTTTTGGAAAACGTCCAGTACGCACCTACGTCTGGTCGCTATAAAGTTTATCTGATCGACGAAGTACACATGCTCTCTGGCCACAGTTTTAATGCTTTGCTTAAAACTCTTGAGGAGCCACCAGAGCACGTGAAGTTTTTGTTTGCGACGACCGATCCGCAAAAATTACCTATTACCGTTGTGTCGCGCTGTCTGCAATTTAGTTTGCGCGCTATGCGCCCAGAGCAAGTTGAAAATCAACTAATGAGCATCTTGGGCAAAGAAGACCTACCTTTTGATCCGCCGGCGCTAAGGTTGTTGGCAAAGGCTGCTGATGGCAGTATGCGTGATGGGCTGAGTTTATTAGACCAAGCCATCGCTCAGGGCGATGGTGAGGTACGCGAAGACGACGTGCGTCAAATGCTCGGTAGTATTCAGAGTACCCATATTGTTGATTTGCTGAATGCACTAGTGGGTAAAAACCTCAATTCAGCTCTTGAAGTCAGCAAGGCAATGCAGCTTGCTTCGGTAGATTATGAGGATGCACTTGACGAATTGATGGTCGCTATTTACAACATCGCTTTGCAGCAAACATCTCAACAAATAGTGGGTGCTGATGATGCTGTAAATGCGGCTGTAGAAGCCGCAGCAAGCAATCTCAGTGCTGAAGAAGTGCAGCTCTTCTATCAGATCGGTTTGCATGCCAAACGCGACATAAAATGGGCTCCTTCCGCTAAAGTCGGTTTTGATATCGCGTTGCTGCGAATGTTCGCTTTTACGCCCTTCAGTGGTGGAGGGCAGAGCAACCAATCTCAGGCTCTGCAAGCAGATACTAACGCTGCACCACAAGTCGCTCCACAAGCCACTCCACAAGTCGCTCCACAAGCCGCTCCACAAGCTGCTCCACAAGCTGCTCCACAAGCTGCTCCACAAGCTGCTCCACAAGCTGCTCCACAAGCTGCACCACAAGCCACTCCACAAGCCACTCCACAAGCCACTCCACAAGCCACTCCACAAGCCACTCCACAAGCCACTCCACAAGCTGCTCCACAAGCTGCTCCACAAGCTGCTCCACAAGCTGCTCCACAAGCCGCTCCACAAGCCGCTCAACCTAGCATTGTCGCGGTGCAACTTGCGGGCAATAATGAATGGGGCGAATTGGTAGAGCAGTCGCGATTAGTCGGCATGGCCAAAGAGTTGGCAATGCATTCTGCCTGCGAGAAACTAGGCGATGACGAGATCGTTTTATCGCTCGCGCCTAAAAACAAACACGTCTTTATGGATGCTCGCTTCGCTGATTTAAAGGAGGCAATGACCGAGCTGTTTAAACGTCCAATGGATATCAAGATTGAGTTTGAAGATAGTGATCGCGAAACGCCAGCAGAATGTTTAGCGCGTTTAGGAGTCCAACAACTTGAAGAGACTAAAGAGAGTTTGCAGCAAGAACCTGGGTTACAGGCGGTGATGAGCGAGTTTGGCGCGCGCATTGATGATAACTCTATTGAACCTTACAGCAACAATCAGCGAGACTCTGGCGACCAATAAGCACGCCTATTGACTCTTTTACGATAGCGATCGAGAGGTATTGCTAATTACTCAACCCATTACTATTAACTTCAATATAGTATTAACCCAAATATAGATTTTTAGGAGTGAAATACCATGAAAGGTGGACTCGGAAATATCATGAAGCAGGCGCAAGCCATGCAAGAGAACATGCAAAAGGCTCAAGCCGAACTTGCTGCTATCGAGGTTGTTGGTGAAGCCGGCGGTGGTTTAGTGAAGCTCACCATGACATGTCGTCATGACGTGCGTCGAGTTGATATAGATCCTAGCTTGATGGGTGACCCTGAAGATCGAGAAATGTTAGAGGACCTAATTGCGGCGGCCATGAATGATGCCGTACGCCGAGTCGAAAAAACTACAGAGGAAAAAATGGGTGGCCTAGCGGGCGGCTTAAATATTCCCGGCATGAAAATGCCGTTCTGATTACTTAGATGTCGACGTCAAAAGCAATAGAAGCACTCAAGGATGCGCTAAAAGCGCTTCCTGGAGTGGGCCCCAAGAATGCTCAACGCATGGCTTTTCATTTAATGGAGCGTGACCGCGAAGGCGCACAAGCTATCGCTGAGTCACTGCAGTACGCGTTGAAGAACGTCATAACTTGTGCACGTTGCAATACTTTTTGTGAAGGGCAATTGTGCGAAATTTGCTCGTCTTCTAAGCGCGATGCCGCCACTTTATGTGTGGTAGAAACGCCTGCCGACTTGGAAGCGATTGAGCAAGGCGGTAGTTACAAGGGGCTGTACTTTGTATTAATGGGGCGATTATCTCCATTAGAGGGAGTGGGGCCAGAGAAGCTTGCCTTTTCACTCCTGAGTCGAACTGTTGCCGAATACGCGCCTGCCGAGGTAATTATTGCCACCAACATTACGGCTGAAGGCGAAACAACCGCTGAATATGTACAACAATTGCTCAGCCCTTCAGGCGTAAAAATCACTCGCCTTGCGCGCGGGGTGCCGGTGGGCGGCGAACTTGAATATATGGACCAGAGAACCCTTGCAGCAGCGTTTAAAGATCGGCGCAGCGCCGACTAAAAAGCGCTTAATGCTCGGTTATTGAACTTATCTTTCGCCCTTAAACGCTTTATCCTAACTCTTTAATTAACCTACAATTCTTATACCTAATTCAAACGGAGTTTGATTTGCCACAACAATACGACGCATTTGTCTGGATGGATTTAGAAATGACTGGCCTAGAGCCAGAGCATGATCGAATCATCGAAATGGCAACCATCATTACTGACCCTGACTTGCGGATTATTGCAGAAGGGCCAGTTATCGTCATTCATCAAGAACAAAGCTTGTTGGATGACATGGATGAATGGAATACTCGAACGCACACCAAGACGGGTTTAACCACAAAGGTCAAGCTGTCGAGAGTGACTGAGCGCCAGGCAGAAATAGAAACATTGGATTTTATTCAACGGTTTACGTTTAAAAACCGCGCACCTTTGTGTGGAAACTCTATTTGCCAAGACCGCCGTTTTCTTTACAAGTACATGCCTGAGCTCAGTGAGTGGTTGCACTATCGCAATATCGATGTCAGCTCGTTTAAAGAAGTCAGTAAGTACTGGGCGCCTCAAATGACGGCCAACTTTAATAAGCGCGCGTCACATCAAGCGTTAGACGATATTAAGGAGTCTATAGAAGAGATGCGTCACTATCGAGACCACTTTGTGATTGACGAGAGCAGCGACTACTAGTTAGCGTCTATTTAGTTGAACTGTTCGTTAAGCTAACGAATAGTTCTACGACACACCGAGGAGACTATGGATCACTTTGATTCTTTGCAAGAAAAACAAATAGAGTTTATTCAAAAGCAAAAGCTGTACTTTATAGGTACCGCTGGCGCTGAAGGCCGCGTCAATGTATCTCCTAAAGGCTTAGACTCTCTGCGAGTAAAAGATGCCAATACCGTACGGTGGCTGAACCTTACTGGCAGTGGTAACGAAACAGCGGCACATGTTTTAGAAAATCAGCGCATGACGATTATGTTTTGCTCATTCGATAAGCAACCGTTGATCTTAAGACTTTATGGGCAAGCAGTAATGATCTCGACGGATGATCCGCATTGGGACGAAGCCATGGCAGACTTTAATGACCATCCCGGTGCACGACAAGTGTTTGAGCTCAATGTGGATTTGGTGCAAACATCATGCGGTTACGCAGTGCCTTTTTATGAGTTTACCGGTGAGCGAGAGACGTTAGATAAGTGGACAGCCAATAAAGACAAAAAGGGTCTTGCCGAGTATCAACAAGCAAAGAACCGTTTGAGCTTAGACAACAAGCCAACCGGGTTGCCTCCGGCCAAGTAGCTCTTTTTTAGGGTTAGGCTTTGCGGTTTTAGAGCTCGCTTTGAGCAAGCGCCCAATCAATATGCTCTGTTACTAGCTCGCTCGCTGTGGAGCGCTTCTTGTTAAGGCTGTTAATCATTTGGCTGCGCTCATCACTGCTAATGGTTTTACTTCGTAGTGCATTGCCCATCGACGTCGCAATGTTGCGCTGCCAACGTTCATGACCAATACGCCTGATGGGACTGCCTTCAGTTTCTTTTAAGAACTTCTCTTCGCTCCAACTAAACAACTCTAATAATTCTCGATCCGTAACGTTTTTACGCGGTGAGAAGTCATTGACGCGAGCGGTTTGTGCAAATTTATTCCATGGGCATACGAGCTGGCAGTCGTCGCAACCATAAACGCGGTTGCCAATCAGTGGGCGTAACTTTTCGGGTATCGCGTCCTTTAGCTCAATGGTCAGATACGAGATGCACAGGCGGGCATCGACCTGGTACGGCCCCACTATGGCGTTAGTCGGACAATCAACGATACATTGGGAACAGCTACCGCAATGGTTAGTTGCTGGTTTATCAACGGGCAACGGCAGGTCTGTGTAAATTTCGCCTAGAAAAAACCACGAGCCACTTTTTGAGTTAATGACGTTAGTGTGCTTTCCGATCCAACCCAAACCAGATTTTTCGGCAATGGCTTTTTCCATTACAGGGGCGCTGTCGGTAAATACTCTATAACCAAATTCGCCAACTTGGTCTTGTATGCGAAGTGCAAGCTTTTGCAGTCGCGCTCGGATAACTTTATGGTAATCACGGCCTAATGCATATCGAGATACATAGGCTGTGCGGCCTTGCTTTAGAACATCAAGTGATTGTTCAATGTTTTCAGGCGCATAGTCCATACGAACACTGATAACGCGAGTTGTACCTTCTACAAGGAGTTCAGGGCGAGTGCGTTTTCTTCCGTGCTTGAACATATAGTCCATGTCACCTTGAAACCCTTTGTCGATCCAAGCATCCAGAAAAACTTCATGTTGCTGTAGGTCGGTATTGCAAACGCCTAGCTGATCAAATCCTAACTCTGCCGCCCAGCTCTTGATGCGCTCGGCGAGGCTTTGCAAATCCTTAGATTGCAATTCATTATGTTTATTTGCGTGTAACTTGCTCCCTGTCATAATAGCCGCATCTTAAACTAATTAAGCGTTTACGTAAGTATAGATGTTAATGAGTAATTCAGAAATTATCGTCGTTACACTTGAAGAAACCTTAGAAGCCGCTGCAAAATTCGCGTCGGCCTCAACGTGGCCTGCGTGTATCTATTTACAGGGTGATTTGGGTTCAGGAAAAACAAGCTTCTGCCAAGGTTTAATCGCCGCTCTCGGTAATACTACTACGGTCACTAGTCCTACGTATAATTTGCTTCAGGAGTACCCTGTTGATTCAGGCATGGTCTATCACATGGATCTCTACCGGCTCAATGACCCGAGCGAACTAGAGTACTTAGGATTACCCGATCTTTGGCAAGACCAATCAATATTTTTGGTAGAATGGCCAGAGCGCGGAATCGGCTATTTGCCCGAGGCCACGCATATCATCACTTTAGATATTGATAAAACCAGCAGCGAAGATCGCCGCACAATTCGTATTCAAACAGCGGACTAAATCAGTTGCCAGCGCCAAAGCCAATTACGCCGCATGAAGCGGCTCACCGATTAGTCCGAGATGACTGCTTTACGAAAATGCGTGTTGCTGTGAAGGCCGTTCTTGGCTTTTTTTTGTCGAGTTTAGCGGCTAGCGTCATTTTGTATATGGCTCCGGTTCTTGCCGAGCCAGACAACAGTATTAATAATATTCGGCTATGGCATTCCCCGAGTGGCACGCGTATTGTTTTTGACGTGTCGGCCGATGTTAGCCACAAGCTTTTCACCTTACAAAATCCTGATCGTTTGGTGGTGGACGTTAAAAACGTTGAGCTGGCTGTAACCCTACCGCCGATCGATAGTAATGACATTATCGATCGGCTCAGAACAGGCTCGCCCAGCGAAAATGTCTTACGTTTTGTATTTGACTTAAAACAAGCCGTTTCAGTCAACAGTTTTCTTTTATCGCCTAACGAGCTTTATGGGCACAGATTGGTGGTGGATGTTGAATCCTGGAACACGTCGCAGCCTTCTAGTGAAGAAGCGGGTGATGATGAGGCTGCTCGAGATGTTTCAGCGCAGAAAGCTGTTTCCGAAGGTGGCGCGCAACAGAGTGACACGACTCTAGATAGTTCAGGCACATCGACTGCCGCTTCGGCGAGCGATGCGAGAACCGCCAACCGTTCTCGCCAATTCGTGGTTGCTATTGATGCAGGCCACGGTGGTGAAGATCCTGGCGCGCGAGGATACAGCGGCAGTAAAGAAAAACAGATTACACTTGCCATAGCTAAAAGGCTGCGCGATATTGTCGAGGCCGATGCAGGCATGACGGCGAGACTCATTCGTACGGGCGACTACTTTCTGAACTTGCAACAACGACGAGTGATGGCGAGAGAGCAGGGTGCTGATGTCTTTGTTTCGATCCACGCAGATGCCTTTACCAAGCGCTCGGCTCGAGGGTTTTCGGTGTTTGCGCTGTCTCAACGGGGCGCGACGAGCACCATGGCAAGCGCACTTGCAGATAAAGAAAATGCTTCTGACTTAATTGGTGGCGTCAGTCTTGTGGACAAGGATGAAATTCTAGCAAAGGTATTGGTTGATCTGTCGATGAACAATACTATTAGTGAGAGTGTTAATTTAGGCGGGCGAGTGCTAAAAGAACTTTCCGAGCTAGGCCATCTACACAGTAAGCGCGTCGAACAAGCAGGGTTCATGGTATTGAAATCTGCTGACATGCCGTCTATTTTGGTCGAAACAGGATTCATTACCAATCCGAGTGAAGAGAAGCGTTTGCTTTCAGGTGCTTTTCAGCAACGTATCGCCCAAGCGATTTATACCGCGCTCTACCAATATCGTCAGCAGGCTCCATATTTTGCTAATGCAAATTATGTCGCACCTAACATAAATACCGTGCCAGGTTCATCGTCAACGGTAACAGGTTCGACAACAACCTCTATTACTAGGCATACAGTCAAACGTGGAGACACTCTGTCGCAGATCGCAGATCGTTACGGCACTACCGTAAAACGTATAATGCAGGTCAATAATTTGCGCAAGGATACCGCCATCTTGGGGCAAAGATTAAAGATAGAAGTGACTTCCGTTGATAATAGTTCGGGATCGGCGCGCACTACAAGCGCTTCTGCCAAGGTGCCGGCCTATCATACGGTTGTAAGAGGCGATTCTCTTTCTAAAATATCGGCGCGCTACAATATTACTATGCGTGCACTGCGTACACAGAACAACCTTAAATCGGATCGAGTTATGCTCGGCCAGCGCATTAAGCTAGGCGGCACCGCACGCCAACCTGTCGCAGGTCCGGCATCACATCGTGTGAAGAATGGCGACACCTTGTCGGATATTGCGCAGCGCTATGAGGTGTCGCTGAGCGCCCTAAAAAATCTCAATCGACTCAGTAGTAACACTATTAGAGTTGGCCAAATCTTAAAGCTGCGCTAACTTATATCTCGGACTCATCATGACGCTTGTCAAACATCGTATAAAGGCCCTAGACCCAAAATTGGTCAATCAAATCGCTGCTGGCGAGATTATTGAACGCCCTGCTTCGATGCTTAAGGAACTGATCGAAAATGCATTAGATGCAGGTGCCACTTCAATTGACATTGAAGTAGAAAAAGGCGGCGTAAAACGTCTAAAAATTACCGACAATGGGCACGGTATTTTGCATCACGATTTGGCCATGGCTCTTTCCAGACACGCGACGAGTAAGATCGAAGAATTATCGGACCTGCATCAAATTGCTACACTGGGCTTTAGAGGCGAAGCTCTACCTAGTATCGCATCGGTAACACGATTAAAACTTACGTCTAGAGCTTTAGATGCCGATCATGGCTTTGAAGTGACCAGCGAAGGCGACAATGTTACGCAAACCCCGGTTCCTGTGGCGCACCCAGTGGGCACTACGGTTGAAGTTCGCGATTTATTTTATAACACGCCAGCACGTCGAAAATTTCTAAAACAAGAATCAACTGAGTTTAAACATTTAGAGCAAGTGGTAAGGCGTATGGCATTAGCTCGCTTTGATGTGGCGTTTCAGCTCAAGTCGAATGGTCGTGTGGTGTTTCACCTGCCGGCAACCAAGCGTGAGGACCCCTCCAGAGTTCGAGCTGTAGCCGGTAAGGGGTTGAGTGATCACAGTCATTTTTTTGAAGAAGAACGAGATGGCATGCGTTTGTCTGGTTGGACGGCTATGCCTAGCTATTCGCGTGCTCAAGCGGATGCGCAATTCTTTTTCTTGAACGGCCGCCACATTCGCGATAAAACCATTTTGCATGCGGTAAGGCTTGGTTACCGTGATGTTTTGTTTCATGGCCGACACCCAGCCTATGTGTTGTTTCTAGAGATGGACCCCGCAGCAGTAGATGTCAATGTGCATCCTACTAAACACGAGGTACGATTTAGCGACAGTCGTAGTGTGCACGGGTTTGTCTTCCGTAGCATTGCGAACGTCGTCAACGTTACCGCTGCAGACGCGAGCAGCCTGCAAGTTAATCAGCCGTTTCAGTCAGGCGAAAATTCAACTGATTCCGCTGACCCTTTCAAATCACAGGTAACCCAACAGATCGGAATGGGGAGTAATCTCGCCCGCGATGCCAGTACTGGTAGCAATGTTGGAGGAGGGCACGGCAGCGTGAATGACCGTTCAGGCATGGGTCACGCCCTCGGCGCAGAACGAATCAAAGAGGAATTGGCGGCCTACGGGCGTCTAGCTTCTGCCGCATTCCGAGCAGATCCCAAGGAAGGCTCTTATACACAGCGGAGTGAAGTCTCGCCTGATTATTCTGGCCAAGCCGATGATCGTGCAGAAGAGATTCCACCAATGGGTTACGCACTAGCGCAGTTAAAAGGTATCTATATTCTTGCTGAGAGTGTCAAGGGGCTTATTCTTGTAGACATGCACGCGGCGCACGAACGCATCACCTACGAACGTTTAAAGAGCCAGCTTGATGAGGCGGGCGTTGCATCACAACCCCTGTTGGTGCCCATTTCAGTTGATCTTTCTCAAGCCGAAATGGATGCTTGGCATGAACATGGCAATCTATTCGAGGATCTAGGAATGCAGGTTGAGCCGTTGGACGAAAACGTTCTGGCTATACGCAGCGTTCCACAAATTCTAGCCAAGGCAGATACGGCGCAATTGGTGAGTGATGTTTTGGCCGATTTAGTTGTACACGACAGCAGTAGTCGAATAGAAAATCTTATGCATGACGTGCTTTCATCAATGGCGTGTCACGGCTCGGTGCGAGCGAATAGACTGCTGAGTTTGACTGAAATGAATGCGCTACTTCGCGAAATGGAAGTAACCCCACGCAGCGGACAATGCAACCACGGCCGACCTACATGGATAGAGCTCGGGCTGTCGCAGTTAGACGGCTGGTTTAAGCGTGGGCAATAGCGTGTTGTCTGACGCTTCATTTAGATCGGTGATCAGTTATGCGCTGAGTACTAATGGTGGGAGAGAGTGGTGAGCTTACATAATAAGCCGGTCATTTTTATTATGGGGCCTACAGCAACGGGGAAAACCGACGCAGCCGCGGCCTTGTTTGATCGGTTTCCGGTGAGCATCATTAGCGTTGACTCTTCTCTGGTTTATCGCGGAATGAATATTGGCACGGCCAAGCCTGACGACGAGTTCTTAGCGCGCTATCCACATCATTTAGTTAATGTCAGAGAACCAATGCAAACCTATTCGGCCGCTGAATTTCATGACGATGCCATCGAACTGATACGGCAAGCGCACGCTCAGGGTCGGGTTCCAGTTTTAGTTGGTGGAACGTTTTTTTACTTTAATGCTTTAGAGCAAGGTTTAGACAAGTTGCCTGCAGCGCAAGACGATTTGCGTAAATCGATCAGTGCGCAGGCAGGCGAAATAGGATGGCCAGGGTTGCATGAACGATTAGCAAAATTGGATCCAGAGTCAGCGTTAAGAATTCAACCTAATGACGCGCAACGAGTTCAACGTGCTTTAGAAATTGTAATGACTACGGGCATGCCAATTGATCGCACTAAACGCCGGTCGTCCGAGCTTGCAGATTGTCAGATTATAAAGATTGGTTTGGGCTTCTCGGATCGTCTCGAGCTGCATAAGCGCATAGAGTTGCGTTATCAACTGATGCTCGATGCTGGACTAGTGGCCGAGGTTGAAGGGCTTCTTGCGGCGGGAGTTCAGCCCGACACAACGGCAATGCGCATGATTGGGTATCGCCAAACACTCGAATACTTAAATGGCGACATTAGTTTTAAGGCGGCGCAACTCAAAGGAGTAGCCGCGACACGTCAACTCGCGAAACGACAATTGACGTGGATGCGCAACCAAAGTAATTTGATTTGGTGGGTAGATACAGGTCTGAAAGATAAGAACTTTATCCAATTTGGTAACTTGTGTGAGCAATATTTGAGATAACCCTCACTCGCAATCAAATATACTCTGGTTTTCATACGAAGAAGTATGACAGTAAAGCTCTAATCTTTATTGCGGTTCTCGTCTCGATAAAGGGTTCGACTTTGGTCTCAAATACAGCCTCGAATACAGCCCCGGTAACTGCGAATGTATTGCTCATAAAGCTCACGATAAAGTTAAAGTCGAGAAGTCACCTATGCGTATACCTAACGGTCTATTTATAGAACTTACTTATGTAAATTACTATAGAATCACCGCATAGCATATAGTATTTCTCAAATTAGCATGCCGACAGCAACGGTTGTCGGTATCCCCTAAAATTTAAAAATAAAGCTACGGCACAGAACAATGGCACAAAATAAAGGGACAGCTCTTCAAGACCCATTCTTAAATGCTCTTCGCAAAGAAAAAATCCCAGTGGCGATCTACCTAGTCAATGGAATAAAACTACAAGGACAGATTGAGTCATTCGATCAATTTGTAATTGTTCTACGTAATACTGTCAATCAGATGATCTATAAGCATGCGGTTTCGACTGTAGTGCCAACCAAAGCGGTTAAAATAGATTATGAGGATGACGGGACGGAATAAGTCTCTCGGACCAACCGATTCTGGTCAAGCATTTCAGCCAAAGGCCGATCTTCTGCGCTTGAGCGTAAAATCTTCGTCGATCTCCCTACTTGATTATTCACTAGCGGTGCCTATATAAGTACAGAGGCGGGTATGTTGTTATGTGCCTGCCATACATTACTTGTATAGCGTGATGGGTTCTCTATTTGCATGATAGCTTGGGCTACCCACACCCAACATCTTTCCGATACCAAGTTGTAGAGCTAATACCTTCAATTTCTTATCTAATTAATATAACAACAATAAAGCCTTGATCGAATTAGACGAACTTCCTAGCAACCCTCGCGCACTGATTGTGTATCAACGGGATTCTGCTCATGGTGATGATTCAGTTCTCGAAGAAATACGTCTGCTCGCGAGTTCGGCGGGTGCTGACGTGGTTGATATTATAACTGCGTTTCGTCGTTCTCCTGATCCCTCGACTTTTGTCGGTAAAGGCAAGGTTGAAGAAATACGTGAACGTATCGAAGTAGACTGCATCGATTTAGTCCTATTAAATCACAGCGTTAGTCCTATTCAGGAGCGTAATCTAGAGCGCAGCCTCGAAACGCGTGTGTTAGACCGAACCGGGTTGATTTTAGATATTTTTGCTCAAAGAGCGCAGAGCCACGAGGGCAAGTTGCAAGTAGAACTGGCGCAGTTGGAACATTTATCCACTAGACTGGTGCGTGGTTGGACTCATCTTGAGAGACAAAAAGGTGGTATTGGTTTACGTGGTCCGGGTGAAACACAGCTTGAAACCGATAGACGTCTAATTGGGCATAGAATCAAGATGCTCAATAAGCGCTTAGAAGTAGTCGCTTCACAGCGCCAGCTTAGGCGTAAATCTCGCGCCAAAGTGCCTGTTCCTACAGTGTCTTTAGTGGGCTATACCAACGCTGGCAAGTCATCGCTGTTTAATAGGCTAACCAATGCAGGTGTGCTCGCACAAGATCAGTTGTTTGCTACTTTAGATACTACTATGCGTAAAATTGAGCTCGCTGAATATGGTGACGCCATTTTGTCAGATACTGTTGGTTTTATTAGTGATTTGCCTCACTCGTTGGTAAAAGCATTTCATTCGACGCTAGAAGAAGTGACGAATGCCCAGCTGCTATTACACGTTGTTGATGCGTCAAATGAAAATCGAGACGAATATACCGCTGAAGTAGCTAAGGTTCTTAGCGAGATCGAAGCGAACCGGGTGCCCACTATCACGGTCTACAATAAGGTGGACTTGCTCGACGCGAAAGCACATCACACCCGCAATACCGACGAGCTAATCGATCAAGTATGGCTATCGGCACACACGGGCGAGGGCGTCGACGCCTTGTTAGAGGCAATCACCGAACGCCTATCTTTATTGCACACTCGGTGCACAGTTACCCTGAGTGCGGCCGAAGGAAAGTTGCGTGCAGAACTTTATGAAAAAAGTGTAATTCGTGAAGAGCAAATTAATGACGATGGCTCGTTTTTCTTGCAATTAGAGTTATCAAAAGCTGATATGGGATGGCTTCAGAAGCAATTACCACAGAATTCGCTCTGTTCATTACCAAATTAATACCAAATGTAGGCATTGAAATCACGAGATTTTGATACCATCAACCTGTTAACTAATTAGTCCAGTACTGGAGATAAAAAATGCCTTGGAATGAACCAGGATCAGGGAACAAAGACCCTTGGGGAAATCGCAACCGCAATAGCGGCGGCAACCCCGATATTGAAGAAGTAATCAACAACGTGCGTAAGCGCTTTGGTGGTGGAAGCGGCGGAAGTGGTGGAGGAAGGTCAGGCCTAGCGTTCCCTCAAATTGCTTTAGTGGTGTTAGCGCTGCTTATTTTCTGGGGCTTTCGGTCTGTTTATACGGTCCAAGAGGGATTCGAGAGTATCGAACTTCGATTTGGTAAGTACCATGAAACCGTAGGAGCAGGTTTACAGTTTGTAATGTGGCCCATTGAGTCCAATATTGTAATTAACTCAAAAAACGTACGAACGGTAGAAGTTGGCTTTAGAAAAGCCGGTGGCACCTCTCGTTCGGTGCGTGCAGAAGCGCAAATGTTGACCACCGACGAAAACATCGCAGATGTTAGTTTAGCCGTGCAATACAACATTCGCAATGTAGAAGATCTGCTGTTTCAAGTTGGTAGTGTTGAACAAGCCGGCATGATCGAACAGGTCGTCAGGGGTGCTACCGAAAGTGCTCTTCGCGAAGTCGTTGGTAGTACAACAATGGATGATCTATTTAATCGTGGTAGAACCATTGTAGAAATACGTACTAAGGAGCTGTTGCAACAAGTGTTGGACCGATATCAAACGGGTATCAATGTTATCGCGATTGAAATGCAGGCTGCGCAGCCACCACAAGAAGTGCGTACAGCGTTTGATAACGTGAACAGAGCGGACCAATTAGAGCAACAACTGATTAAGGAAGCCAAAGCGTACGAAGAAAAAGTGACTCTTCAAGCGGAAGGCCAAGCGGCTAGACTGCTCGCGACTGCCGAGGGTTATAAAGAGTCAACCATAGCCAAAGCAGAAGGTGAAACACAGCGTTTCACGCAGATTCTAACCGAGTATCAGAAGGCGCCTAAAATTACGCGAACGCGCTTATACATCGAAACGATGGAAGAGGTATTGGGCAACACCAATAAAATTCTTATCGATCAAGAAGGCGGCAACAACATGATGTATTTGCCTCTCGACCAGATCATGCGCAATACTCCACGCGAGCGAATCAGCTCGAGCGGAGGTAGCTTGTCAACACCAGCCGAGCAAGCTCAAGAAGCTGCTGACGCTGTAAGAAGGGGACGATAAAATGGAAAGTAGAATCATGTTTATTGCGGCACTTGTCGCGCTAGCAATCGTTGCATTGCAATCAACGCTCTTCACGGTAAAAGAGTACGAACGAGCCGTATTGTTTCAATTTGGTGAGTTTGTCTCTGAAGAATTAGAGCCTGGCCTGCACTTTAAGTTACCCATGATTAATACAGTACGAAAGTTCGACTTGCGTATTCAAACCATGGACTCAGAAGCAGAAGGTTTTCTTACAGAGAACAACCAGGAATTGGTAATCGATAGTTTTGTTAAATGGCGAATTCGAGATATTAAGCAGTACATCGTTGCTGTGGCAGGTCGCAGTGACGTTGCTGAATCTCGTTTAGCTCAACAAGTTAACAGTAGCTTGCGAAACGAAGTCGGTAAGCGCTCTATCTCTGAAGTAGTAGCTGGAGATCGAGCCGTTATTATGAACGTAGTTCAGAAAGCTATTGACGAAGAATCTTCTAAGTTTGGTGTTGAAGTAATCGATGTACGCCTTAAGCGCGTTGATTACGCAGACAAAATTAGAGAATCCGTGTTCTTGGATATGGAGTCAGAACGTAACGTTCTTGTGCAACAGAAAGAGTCTACAGGTCAGAAAATTGCTGAAGAAATTCGCGCAAAAGCTGATGCAACTAGAGTGGTTACCATTGCCGATGCCGAACGTGATTCTAATATCATGCGCGGTGAAGGCGATGCAACAGCAACTCGAATTTACGCTGAAGCTTACGGAAGAGATGCTGAATTTTATGAGCTTTACCGTTCGCTAGAAGCGTACAAACAAACGTTTGCGTCTGAAGGCGACATTATGGTCATTGAGCCTGATTCAGAGTTCTTTAAGTACTTTAAGCAGAACTCGCAATAGCCTGTAAGCAATACGCCACCTAAATAAGGTGGCGTATTGCTTATCTCTTCGAAAATGCTCCAATGGAGCGATAAACCTCCCCCACGCACGGATTAACGACGTATAATCGCTTACCGTGATCAAGCCAAAAAACTCCCCAAGTTATAGTCATGGTGTATAGCGCGAGCTGGATGCTTCCAGAAGGCGTCGAAGAAATACTTCCCGCTGAAGCAAATCAATTAGAACTGCTACGGCGTACCGTCTTAGACAATTTGATCGAACGTGGTTTTAGTTTGGTCATGCCACCAGTTATGGAGTTTGTAGACGCACTGCTAACGGGCACCGGCAAACAACTCGATACTCAAACCTATAAGTTTATGGATCAGCATACCCAACGCATGTTGGGGATTAGAGCTGATATTACGCCACAGATTGCTCGTATAGACGCGCATCATCTTGGTGATAACGCCGTTAACAAGCTCTGTTATGTC
Source organism: Proteobacteria bacterium UBA7415 (assembly GCA_002470515.1). GTDB lineage: Bacteria > Pseudomonadota > Gammaproteobacteria > Arenicellales > Arenicellaceae > Arenicella. The sequence goes on from DKML01000005.1 coordinate 76,817, forward strand.
GGTACGGTTTTGCGCACTCGCCCAGATCAAATGGGTGGGCAACGCGAATTAATGCAATTGGGCGCAGAGATATTTGGTATTGCGGACGAAAGTGCCGACCTTGAAGTACTCGAAGCGATGCTTGCCACTTTGGCCATTAGCGTTTCGGGGCCATTGACGCTTAGTTTGAGTCATGCCGGTATTTATACGGCTCTCATCGAAGCACAGAATATTAAGTCCTCGTTAGAGGAACAGCTCTTTGATGTTCTAGCGCGTAAGTCATTGCCAGATTTGCAGGAAATGAGTGCATTGATTGATATTACGCCGTTTGAGGTGTTGTTGGACTTGCAAGGCAATGCCAACGTTTTAGATAGAGCCAGAACCGATCTTGAGCCTTTCTTTGTAGACGCAACGCTTATAGATGCCGCGTTTGACCAGCTCAATACAGTTGTTAATAGCCTGGTACAAACGCATCCTGAACTAGACATTCATATCGATTTAGCCGATGTTTCGGGCTATCGATACCATACTGGACTTAAGTTTTCGGCCTACGTTAAAAATCATGGCCGCGCTATAGCTAAGGGCGGTCGATACGATGCGGTTGGCGAGCAATTTGGCCGCGCCAGACCTGCCACTGGCTTCAGTGCGGATCTTAAATCGCTTTTTAGAAATTAGATAAGAACAATAACTGTTTAGAAATACGACCAGAATAAATATTATGAGCAAAAAGGTCATTGTAGTAGGAACTCAATGGGGCGACGAAGGCAAAGGCAAGGTTGTAGACCTGCTGACTGAAACCGCTAGTGTGGTTGTACGCTTTCAGGGCGGTCACAATGCTGGGCATACGTTAGTCATTGATGGCCACAAAACGGTACTGCACTTAATCCCTTCAGGTATTTTACGAAAAGGAGCACATTGTCTTATCGGCAATGGTGTGGTGCTGTCTCCCGAAGCTCTATTTGACGAAGTTGATGAATTGGAAGCTCGAGGGGTACCTGTAAGCGAACGCTTAGGTATTTCTGAAGCCTGTCCATTAATACTGCCTTACCATATTGCTCTAGATCAGGCGCGTGAACTGAAACGCGGAAAAACAGCGATTGGCACGACAGGTCGCGGTATTGGGCCAGCATACGAAGACAAGGTGGCCCGACGCGCATTGCGTTTGGGTGATTTAGTCTATGACTACAATTTTGCCGAAAAATTAGAATCGGTTATGGAATACCATAACTTTGCTCTAGAGCATTACTACCACAGCAAGGCCTTGGATTATCAGCAAGTGCTAGACCAAGCACTCAGCTTTAAAGAACGCTTAACGCCGCTAACAGTCGATGTAACTCAGTTATTAGATGATTACACACGCGACGGCCGCGCCATGATGTTTGAAGGCGCGCAAGGCATGATGCTAGATGTTGATCATGGTACGTATCCGTACGTAACATCATCGAATACGTCAGCAGGCTATGCCGCCAGTGGCAGTGGTGTTGGCCCATGCGCGTTCGACGAAGTACTCGGCATTGTTAAGGCTTACACTACTCGCGTCGGCGCGGGTCCATTCCCGACAGAATTGTCGTGTGATGTGGGTCAGCACCTTGGCGAAAAGGGCCATGAGTTTGGCGCTACAACAGGACGCTCGCGACGTTGCGGTTGGTTTGACGCCGTATTGATGCGCCGTTCTCGACAGGTGAATGGCTTAACCGCTCTTTGCCTTACTAAGCTCGACGTTTTAGACGGGCTTGAAGAAATTAAAATATGCACCTCATATAAAATGGGCGATCGCATACTAGACGTTGCCCCCGTTGGCGCAGAGGCTTTAGAGGCCTGTGAGCCCGTGTACGAAACCATATCTGGTTGGAGTGGCGTAACCCAAGGAGTCAAAAGTATCGACGGTTTACCAAAAGAAGCACTCGATTACATTAAACGGCTCGAGGAACTCGTCGGAGTTCCAATAACCATTGTATCCACAGGCCCTGATCGTGCTGAAACCATGGTCTTAAAGGACCCCTACGGATAGGAATATAAAAATAAATTAGGAAATTCAAGGACTTGAATAAAAAAACACAGGAAAACAAGAAGGCTGGGAAGGCCACCAAGCATAAAAAATTGAGCACAGATATTGTGCTCAAATATTTGTCTCAACGCCGCGAACCGGCTAACACTAAGGCCATTGCCGAGACCCTAGGACGGGTTGGCAAAGATGGCCGACAAGAAACTTTCTCGATACTCGAACAATTACGAGATCAAGGCAAAGTATCTCAGCTGAGTAAACATCGCTGGGCGATGCCACACGCCGTGCAGGAGCACGAAGGGCGAGTGATAGGTCATGTCGATGGCCATGGTTACGTTTTAAGCGACGCCACCAAAGAAAAGATATCTTTACGCGCTCAAGATATGCGCGAAGTCTTGCACAATGACCGAGTACGCATTCGTGTTACGGGACGGGACCGACGCCAAAACCTTTTTGGCGAAATCACGGAGGTTATTGAGCGCGGCAATCAAACCATTGTCGGACGCTATTTTCATGAAAGCGGCGTTGGTTTTGTAGTGCCTGATGATCAACGGATAGGGCAAGATATTTTAGTAACGCCCGAAAACGTTAAAGGCGCATCACAAGGTCAAGTCGTGGTAGTTAAGCTATCGCAATACCCGAGCAGACATTTTCAGCCCGTTGGGGAAATTGTTGAGGTACTAGGTGATTACTTAGCACCAGGCATGGAAATTGAGATTGCACTGCGCAAACACAACCTACCTAACCAATGGCCAGAAAAGGTCATTAATCAGGTGGCGCGTATTGCTGACGAAGTGCAAGAAGTGGACAAAAAAGATCGAGTGGATTTACGCAAGCTGCCCCTTGTGACAATTGATGGTGAAGATGCCAGAGATTTTGATGACGCGGTTTTTTGCGAGCGCAAAGAAAAAGGCGGGTTTCGCATGATTGTCGCGATCGCTGATGTGTCACATTACGTCAAAGAGGGTACACCTTTAGATCAAGAAGCATGGCAAAGAGGCACCTCGGTGTATTTCCCTAGCAACGTAATTCCTATGTTGCCAGAGAAGCTGTCTAACGGTTTGTGCTCGCTTAAACCGAAAGTAGACCGTTTGTGCTTTGCCTGTGAGATGCAAATTTCACCGCAAGGCGAAATACTGGAGTATGACTTTTACGCAGCGGTTATGCATTCGCACGCGCGCTTAACGTATACGATGGTCGCCCAGTACATGGAGACAGGGTCATCAGAATCCATTGAAGCAGCGTTACGCCCGGCTATAGACTCGCTCGTTGACGTTTCTGCCATCTTAGGTAAAAAACGACGCGAAACGGGCACTGTAGAGTTTGAAATTCCAGAACCCGTCATTGTATTTAGCGAAGATCGTAAGATCGAAAAAGTCGTAGCACGTCATCGTAACGATGCGCATAAACTCATAGAGGAGTGTATGTTGGCGGCCAATATTTGCGCCGCTTTAGCGCTTGATGAATCGTCGCTAGTCGGAATTTTTCGGGTTCATGAAGACCCTGATGAAGACCGCATATCAGACGCGCGTGCTTTTTTACGTCAATTTAAATTATTGCTCGGCGGTGGTGATTCACCACGACCAAAACACTTCTCTGAAGTTATAAACCAGGTGACTGACCCATTGGTTTCTAAAGTTGTACAAACCGCCTTACTTCGAAGTATGAAACAGGCTCGTTACAGCACAGAGAATAATGGACATTTCGCATTAGATTTCGACTCCTACACGCATTTCACATCGCCGATCAGACGCTATACCGACCTTGTAGTACATCGTCAGTTAAAACGCTTGGTCGCTAATCTGAATGCTGAAGACGGCAGCGAATTGCTTGATCGCTTAGAGCTCACGGCTGAACAGGCATCAATGACAGAGCGTCGCGCAGAAACAGCCACGCGCGAAGTCACGCAGTGGTTGAAATGTGAGTTTATGAGCCATAAGGTGGGTGAAGAGCTAATGGGTACCGTTAATACGGTGACCGATTTTGGCTTGTTTATAGAGCTTAATGACTTTTATATCGAAGGATTAGTCCATATCACTGGCTTAGGGCAAGACTACTACCGGTTTGACGAGACACATAGAAAACTTATAGGTGAACGCTCAGGTCGAGAATTTGCGGCTGGCGATCAGTTGAAGGTAAGGGTGAGTCGTGTTGACATGGAGCAGCTGAAAATCGACTTTGATTTGGCTGATGTTATTGCACAAGAACGCTCAAGCCGACACTCTAAACACCGTGGAAGTAACGACCAAGGTGGCAAAGGCCGCAGCGGCAGTAATGCAAGTAACAAAGGTGGCGGCGGTAAAGGTAAAGGCCGCGGTTCAAATGAAAGTACGCCGAGCAATAAGCGCGGTGCTGCCGCTAAGCGATCCAGCAAGGGAAAGCCCAAGCACACAAAGAAGTCGGGTAAAAAATGAGTTCCAAAAACTATTGGGTAGTCGGTAATCATGCGGTCAGAACCCTTTTGAAGTTGAGTCCAGAACGTGTTCTAAAGGTTCTATCCGTTGGCCGGTTCAACAATGATCAAGAAGACATAGCGCTATTGCTGCACAATTTGGGCTTAAAACTTGAGGTGCTTGATAAGCAGAGATTGGCGGCCGTTGTCGAATCTGACCAACATCAAGGTATTGCAGTGCAAGTGCGAGCTAAGTCAGAGTTAGGGGACCGTGAGTTAGCACAAAGAATTGATGCGGGTTCGTCTTCAACGCCTTGGCTGTTTTTGGTGTTGGATCAAGTACAAGACCCTCACAATTTGGGAGCCTGTTTGCGTACTGCAGATGCGGCTGGAGCGCACGGCTTAATAGTGCCTAAGGACAATTCTGCGCCTTTGTCGCCAATCGTGCATAAAGTGGCGAGCGGGGCAGCAGAAACGGTCGATATTTTTCGAGTCAGCAATTTGTCGCGCAGTCTCGATAATATGAAACAAAAAGGTATTTGGCTGTTAGGCACATCCGACAAAGCGACTGATTCGCTTTACGCGCAAGACATGCGCGGGCCTATCGCTCTAGTGATGGGCGCGGAAGGCAAGGGTATGAGACGCCTAACAGAACAGGCTTGCGACGTTCTAATGCGCCTGCCAATGGCGGGAGACTGCGTGTCGAGTCTAAATGTAAGTGTGGCTACTGGCGTATGTCTCTACGAAGCACTACGCCAGCGTATGGTCTAGTAGTGCTAAGCCCCTTGTGGGGTAAGGGGCTATTGATAACTCGTACAGAATAGCGGGGTTGGTTAACTCACAAGCGAAAGGAATTCTGCTCGAGTGGACTGATTAGTTCTAAAGATACCCAGCATAGATGATGTTTTCATTGAGGAGTTTTGTTTCTGAACACCACGCATCATCATGCACATATGTTTAGCTTCAACAATCACACCAACACCTTCTGCACCCGTTACCGACCGAACAGTCTCAGCTATCTCGGTGGTTAACTGCTCTTGTATTTGAAAGCGACGCGCGTACATATCAACGATTCGGGCAATCTTAGAAAGGCCTAACACTTTACCATTAGGAATATAGGCTACATGGCACTTCCCAATAAACGGAAGTAAGTGGTGTTCGCACATCGAGTAAAGTTCAATGTCTTTTACGATCACCATTTCGCGAGAATCACTAGGAAACAGCGCGTTGTTAATGACCGTGTCCAGGTCTTGGTGGTAGCCTTGAGTCAAAAACTCCATGGCTTTGGCCGCGCGCTTAGGTGTATCGACTAGTCCTGCTCGGTCTAGGTCTTCACCACATTCGGTGATGATTTTTCGGTATGCGTCTTCCATAGTATTAAATCGGTCTCAATGTGTTAGTTGCTAAACAAGCTGGTATACATTCGCGATGAGCTTGCACTACAAGAGTACTAGAATTCTAGTGCATTTTCTGTCTGCTTTCTAAAGTATCAACGATCAAATAAGTAGTCAGACGTTGCTCGTGAGGATGTTAACGGCTTTAGATAGTGAAAATCGGCTAGATGCAGTACTTGCCGGTTTCAACCTTACTGGAAACTGGCTAAACTGTTGCCTTAACTCAACGAGTCTTGTTTTAACCCATCGGCTCGCGCTCAATACGGACTACTCACATGTTAATTAACAATCGCATCAAATTAGAAGTTACCGGCCATATCGCTAGAGTTACTCTGGCAAGGCCAGAGAAAATGAATGCCATTGATCCCGATATGTTTGCAGCCGTGCCAATGGTTGGCGAGGAACTGAGAAAAGACAAATCTATTCGTGTGGTCATACTCGATGCAGAGGGTGATAACTTTTGCTCTGGGTTAGATAAAGCGAGTATTGCAGGATTAATGAGTCCAGGTAAGGACGCAGATAGCGGAACCCTTAGTGTTTCTGACTTGTCAACGCGTACTCATGGCATTGCCAATGCCCCACAGTATGCCGCATGGATGTGGCGTGAACTGCCAATGCCGGTGATTGTCGCTCTGCGTGGAATTACCTTTGGTGGAGGGCTGCAAATTGCCTTGGGAGGCGATATGCGTTACGCCAGTGCTGACAGTCAGTTTTCGATTCTTGAAATGAAATGGGGCATTATTCCTGACATGAGCAGTACCCAAGTGATGCGTCATCTGGTTGCCGACGATGTAATCAGAGAACTTACCTATACCGCTCGAATATTTTCGGCTCAGGACGCTCTTAAGTGGGGCTTTATTACTGATATTGTTGAAGACCCTCTCGCCCATGCCTATTCTATTGCCGAGCAGATAGTGGCCAAAAATCCTGTGGCGGTTCGTGCTGCAAAGCAAATGCTAGATCAAGCACCGTACCAAACTCAAGCAGAAGGCCTGTTATTTGAGTCTCAGGAACAAGATAAAATTCTGGGCACACCTAACCAGATAGAAGCGGTGATGTCGCAAATGCAAAAGCGCGCGCCCAACTATGAAGATTAAAGAGCAATTAGATTAAGGAGTACGAAGACTAAACCACATAAGGTCTAACCTTGAAGTAACGCCATGCCACACAGCATGGCGTTATTGTTTTTAAAGAGACTTAACGAACTTCTCAATCTCTTGCCACGCTGCACCAGCCGAACCGCGTGTACGATTAAATAGATGCCAGTCGTGTAGTTGGTTTTCCCATACCTGCAAGCTTACATCTGACCCGTTGGCTTGGGCTTTATTGGTGTAGCGTACGGACTCACCCAATAGCATTTCGGTGCTGCTGGCATGAATCAACGTTTTAGGCAGATCTTTTAGCTCATAGAACAGGGGTGAAGCTGATCGGTCCGCTGGATTCATACGCAAAACAAACAGCTGTAGCCACGCCGTGAACATGTACGGTACTGACGCGAGTAAGCCAAGCCCTTCACCCAATATAGGGTCGGTTTTTAAGTTGCTTTTTAGAGTAGGGGATTGGCCAGTCATATCTAAAGAAGGAGAGAAACCAATCACACCCTCTGGTCGTCGTAAGCTCTCCTCGGCGGACCAAGACGACAACATCATCGTAAGATTACCTCCAGCGGAGTCACCAGCAAGCAGTAAAAAACTGGCAGGGCTTTGGTCAGTCGGCGAGTTCTCAAGAATGTGTCTATACCCTGCCTGAGCGTCCTTAATGCCTTGTCCGCGGCTATGGCGGGGCAGCATGCGATAATCTACTGACAATACAGCAGCATTAGCTATATGTGACAGTTGATGCGCGAACCAGCGGTGACCCTTTGGGCTTCCTAGTAGAAATGCACCGCCATGATGAAATAATACACGGCGATTGGTATCGGCGCCTGGAGCGACAGCCCATTCGGCTTTTACGCCTTCGAACTCAACCGAAGTGAAGTCGCAATCGCTATCAATATCGTTAGATAGGTTGTCTGCAAAATCACGTACCATTGCAAACGCCTTGGGTACCGATCGTGTAGCACGAGCCTTTACCCTTGCGTTGCTAATGGTTTGCATAAACTCGCCGTTAGCAACTTTATCCTCTGGGTCATCACTAAAGACCTGAATGTAGTTCTTGTTTAAGTCGCTATCAAACTGGGAATGGTCTGAGCCGCTAAGAACAAAGCGGGCAACAGCCCACGTGATAAGTAGCCATACGGCAAAGAGATAAAGTAAAAACAACATAGGTATTTGTCCGAAGAGATAAGCTTAAAGTTATGCGGTGTTAATAATTGCTACGTCAGCTAACTATATACTGGCAAAGATAAATATTATTAGGGCTAGAGACATAAAAAAGCGTAGCAACGCTCAATGCGCCCTACGTTACACTTACATTTTGAACGAAAAAATTAAACAATGTGCGGACGATTTAACGATCATTTACCAAAAATGCATGGCTGGATCGATGTCCTTGGCGAATGGTCGCCAGAGGCCATTGGAGTACGGCCATCGTATAACGTTGCGCCATCTCGTTTGGTCGCGGGTTTCCCGATAAAGTATAGTGAAGTTACCCCGCCAATCGCAATGCGCTGGGGCATGGTGCCACAATGGGCAAACGCCTTTGAATCACGCTACGCTACATTTAATGCCCGAACAGAATCGGTCGCCGAAAAACCAACCTTTCGAAACGCTTGGAAGAATCAGCAGCGCTGCATAATTCCAATGGCAGGGTACTACGAATGGCAAATGATAGGCCGTCAAACAGATGAGCTCAAAGGAGCTAAACCAACAAAACAGCCGCTGTATATTACCGATCCTGAGCAAGGCTGCTTAGTAACGGCAGGCTTGTACGAGCATTGGGGCGATGACGGGCAAATTTCTTGTACAATACTCACTAAGCCTGCCAGCCCAGAATTAAATGCCGTACATCCGCGAATGCCCATTCTATTAGACCATTTAACTGTGGATCGTTGGATGAGCGACAGCAATCAACAACTCGATGAATGGCTTAGTGATGAGTCTGACGTTAACGTCGTTTACTGGCCTGTAGCCAAGGCGGTAGGCAATGTTAAAAACGATTCCTCAACGCTTATAGAGCCTACGGATGTGTAAACAAGTACGTGACCAGCAAACGTTGCTCACACACAGGATTGCCTAGAAAAGAGTTATGACCCTGCCAATTAATTCTTCAGAGAAAGCCAGCAATTTATTAGGCGTCGCTAGCAAGTGGTCAAAAGCTGGCCCGGTGGCGTTGGCGACCCTTGTTTACATTGATGGTAATGCGCCGTACCCCATAGGCGCACAAATGTTAGTCGCTCCAGACGGGCGTTTTGAAGGACAAATCACAGGCGGCTGCGCTGAACGCGCAATTGCCGATCATGCTATAGAGGCTATTAGCTCAGGGCAAAACGTCATACACCGTTATGGGCTTGATTCTCCATTTTTTGATATCCAATTGCCTTGTGGCTCAGGCATCGATGTGTATTTTGACGTTTGTATTAGCCAGCAAGACTTTGCCATGATGGAGCATCAGATCAATGAACGTAAAACGTTAAGCTATAGCGTCCTGACAAAAATAGGAGAGTTCACTAAGACATTTACGCCGCAACCATTATTGGTCATCGCAGGGCAGGGGCCTATCGTAATTGAATTAGCCAGGTGCTCACAATTGATAGGGTTTGATACTCTCATTTTGGCGCAAAACGAGGCAACTCAAGTGTTGTGTAATCAACACTCACTCGAATCTACGCTTATGAGCGGTGATGAATTTTTACAGTTACCGCAAGATGAATTCATTGGAATCGTCTCGCTCTTTCACGAGCATGATTTTGAAGTTCCGTTATTCAGGCATACACTTAGTGGCAACTACTTTTACTTTGGTGCCTTAGGCAGTCGTCGAACGCACGCTGCGCGATTAGCAAGCTTGTTAGAGGCTGGCGTAGCCCCAGAGCGTTTAAACCGCATACACGGGCCAGTGGGGGTTGATATCGTAGCTAGCACGCCGAGCCAAATAGCCATTGCGATTGTTGCGCAAGCTACCGACGAGCTAAACAAAATGCTGAATGAACAACATGCCTGCAGGCTAACGGCTAATAGCGACACGGCTGATCTTGACTCGGGTGTAGCGAAGTATCGTTCGGCGAGTTAAACGGTGAAGCTCTCCGTCGTTGTCGTTGCAGCAGGCTCAAGCCGTCGTTTTGGGTCATCCAAGATGCAGTATGTAATGTCCGATGGACGGGTATTGCTGGAACACAGTTTAGATATTTACGAATCTGTTGGTAACATCGAATCGATCAAGATCACTCCCGTAATTGTGGTACTCCCACCTGATAATGCCAGCCTAAAGAAAATCGTTGAGGCACGTGGTGCGATCGCCAAAGATTGTCCGGACTCTCATCAGGGTATGAGTGCCAGTATTAAAGCGGGTTTGTCCTATGCGGTATCTTCTACTACTAATCTTGAAGCCTGCCTGATTGCCTTAGGAGACATGCCATACGTGGCGCCAAAGACCATAGAGTTACTGATCAATTCGGCACAGCCAAACAAGATCATTATTCCGTATCAGTTCAAAGCAGATGGCAAGTCGAAGAACGGCAATCCAGTAATTTTTGGGAAAGAGTTTTTCCCTGAGATATTAGCGTTACAAGGAGACAAAGGCGCTAAGTCAGTGCTAAACGCAAACCCGCAGGCTCAGTGTTTTATTGAAGTACAGGATGCTGGAATATTTCAAGACATTGACCGCCCTGAAGACCTAAAGATCTAATAAATAAAGAGCTTAGCTATTAGCAAAATTTGTGAGCGTGTCGTCTTCTAATCTGTACACGGTCCAACCATCTTTGGCTTCAGCGCCAATCGATTTATAAAACTGGATCGACGGTTCGTTCCAGTCCAATACGCTCCATTCAACACGGCCACAGTCTTTTGCTACGGCAATTTTTGCGAGCTCTTGGAGTAATGCCTTACCCGCACCCTTACCACGACACTCTGGAGTTACATAAAGGTCTTCCAAATAGATGCCATGTTTGCCTAGCCAAGTTGAGTAGCTAAAGAAATAGATAGCAAAGCCGACAGCCTCTGCGCCCATCTGTGCGATTAGGGCGAATGCCTGCGGTGCTTCACAAAACAAGGTATCAACAAAATCCTGTTCAGTAGCCTTGGCCTCGTGCTCAGCCTTTTCGTAGATCGCTAGATCAACTACAAACTGGTGTATGGTCGCTGTGTCGTTGATCGTTGCAGGTCTAACTACTAGTTCTGTCTGTGACTTCGAATCGCTCATGATGTGTTCTTTTAATATTCTAATTGATTTTTGTAACTGTCGGTTTCTCGCTGATGCGCGCTTTGCGCGCCAGCCATACGATGCTGATTACAGTGGCGGCAAACAATAGAGTGTTTGAATCAACGTGTTCTTTTGCCAGTAGTGCGGCAGCTATCAACGTAACAATAGGTTGAAATAGTTGTGTTTGCGACACTCGCGCTATGCCACCTAACGCCAATCCTTTATACCAGATAAAGAAGGCCAATAGCTGCGAAACCAAGCTCAAATAGATAAATGCGCTCCAACCTGAAACACTAATGGCGCTTAGATCATTAGGCCGAAGCGGCAAACTAACAATAGTAGTAATAGGCAATGCAATAACCAAAGACCAGCAGATCACTCGCCATCCTGGCATTGTTTTGGCTGTGACCGCGCCAACTGCATAACCGAATGCGGCGGTGATCACAGCAAAAAATAATAGTATATCGCCCCAACTAATAGATAAGCCCTCGCTAGCAGAGCATTCTCTATTAGCTATGCAAGACGAACCCCCCAACGAATAAGCAACTACAACAAGAGCGCCGATAACGCTGATAATCCAGAACCAAGGGCTAGGTCGTTCGTTGGTGATTAGCGTAGCAACGCAGGCGGTCGCCAAAGGCAGAATGCCAAGCACCACGCCACCGTGTGCCGACGGTACGGTCTGCATTGCAATGGCTGACAATACCGGAAACCCAAGTACGACTCCGAGCGTAACAACGATAAGCTGTTTGAATTGAGAGGCATTGGGCAGAGGCGACCGCGTAACGATTAACAGAACCAAGGCAACAAGTCCTGCTAACCAGGCGCGGCCGAAGCCGATAAATAAGGCATCGAAGTAAGGTAAGGCTACCTGAGTCACTGGCAGGGTTAAACCGAATGAAGTCACGGCTATCATGCCTAGCCAAAAGCCTAGCTTTTGGTCGCTCATTCGTAGTTGCTCATTAATCGCTGGCTATATCAGCGTGCAATGCGGTGCAGGCTGTTGAAAGGTCATGCGGCGATAAGGCAACTTCTAAACCTCGTTTGCCTGCGCTCACATAAATCGTCTCATGCTCAAACGCGGATGCATCAATAACCGTTGCAAGCTTTTGTTTTTGTGCCAAAGGGCTAACGCCGCCGAGTTGATACCCCGTGCTACGAGTTACCGCTTTGGCGTCGGCCATAATGACTTTCTTAGCTTTTAGGGCCGCCGCAACACCTTTTAACGAAAGCTGCTTATTGACGGGTACTATACCCACAGCCAACTTACCGTCTGAGGTTTGAACTACTAAGGTCTTGAAGATCAGGTCTGCACCCACTCCCATTTTATCGGCCGCTTCCAAGCCATAAGAAGCCGCATTGGCGTCGTGCTCATAGCTGATAACGGAATGGTCAATGGCTTGCTGCTCTAGAAGGACAATGGCAGGCGTCATAATAGATATTCAGTGGTTTGCGTTGTTCTTGTTGGGCCTAACTGTGTGGGCACGAGGGCGACCACCTGCAAGAGTAACACTTACGGTTAAGAGTTGCCCAGAACCGCAGAGCTTGAGTTAAATCCAAATAGAGACTACAAGATTATAACGATTCAATATCGCGCAAATAGACTTCCGCCTGCTGCGTCAAAGCGTCTACCGTCGCATCATCCATTTTATCTAGGTTGCGGTACGCCAAGCCCAAGCGAGAGTTCTTACCGAGTTTGTCGCGATGCCGAATCAAAAACTGCCAATACAAACTGTTAAAAGGGCAGCTCTTTTCACCGGTTCGCGCCTTAACTTGGTAGTGACACTTACCGCAATAATCGCTCATCTTATTGATGTAGGAGCCGCTGGCAATGTAAGGCTTGCTGGCAATCAAACCGCCGTCAGCGTATTGGCTCATGCCACGCGTGTTAGGCATCTCTACCCATTCAATCGCGTCGATGTAGATGCCCAGATACCACGCATCAACCGCATCAGGATCTATACCTGCCAATAACGAAAATGTACCCGTGACCATCAAGCGCTGAATATGATGAGCATAGGCGTAGTCCAGCGATTGAGTAATGCTGTGTTGCATACAGCGCATTTTAGTCTCGCCAGTCCAGAAATAACCAGGCAAGGGATTGGAGTGGTCAAGCACATTTAGCGTGCTGTAGTCAGGCATGTTGGCCCAGTACATTCCGCGCATAAACTCTCGCCAACCAATAATTTGTCGGACGAAGCCTTCAATTTGAGCAAGGTTAATGTCATCGCTGCGTTCTCTGTACTCCTCAATCGCCCGGTCCACAACCCGCATGGGGGTTATCAGTTTGGCATTTAGAGCAAAGGAAAGACGCGAATGATACAGCGACCAAGCATGGCGACTTTCGCCAGTCATAGCGTCTTGAAACTTACCGAAAGCGGGAAGGCAGTGTTGGCAAAAATGCTCAAGTAGCTGCAGCGCCTCTTGGCGGCTTGTAGGCCATAAAAGTTGTTTGTCGATCTCACCAAAGTAGTCAACCTGATGACGGTCTAAACGCGCCACAATTTCGGAAGTAGGTGTGGTAAACGTCATAGGGCTGGGAATTTTGGATAGGTCTTCAGCGTTTAGTTTGTTGCGGTTTTCCTGGTCAAAATTCCAACGATCACCCTCTGGTTTACCGTCAAGCATTAACACATTAAAGCGTTTACGCATCTTGCGATAAAAGGCTTCCATTTGCTTGGCCTTGTTCGCTTCAAAGTAGTCTCCTATTTCGTCATGCCTCAAATAGAAATGCTCTCCGTCTACACAGTTCTTGCTAATACCGTCACCAAGCTCAAGATCGCCTAACTGCTTGCTTAATCGATACTCGTCTGGCTGTATGTATTCGAAAGATGTGGCGGAATGCTCTGTTAATTTAGCCCTTATGAGCTCGGATAGATCAGCGTAATCGCAGCTCTTATCAAGAGTGAGGTAGTCAACTTTATGGCCGGCATTATCAAGAGCCATGGCAAAATTTGCCATGGCTGCGAAGAACGCCACTAGCTTTTGTACGTGGTGACGCACATAGCTTGTCTCTTGCGGTAGTTCCGCAATGAGATAAACATAAGTTTCATCGATACGCTTAAACCAACTGTGTGACGCGTTTAATTGGTCACCCAGAATTAGGCGCAGAGTAGTGGCAGGCTTGCTCATAGAAAAGGGTCGCTCAGTTTTGGTTAGTTGTTACTGTTACTAGGTTCGCAGTCGGGAGTGCGGATGTGTGTGTCGCTGTTTTAGATTGTTTACAACGCTGCGAACAGAACTTCACATTGCTCCAATCGCGCGCCCACTTTTTACGCCACTTAAACGGGCGCTTGCAAGCAACGCAGATTTTTTCATCAAGGGAAAGTTTGTGATGTGCCATTTGATTAATTGCTACGCAATTGGCCAATCGGCGGCATCGACTGAATGCAGCGTGTGCGGCGACGAGAACACTTCTCTCTCAGGTAGCCAGCGTCTTCGGTACGTACCGTCGGGGTCATAAGTCTGGGTTTGTTTTTCGATATTAAAGCGTCGCACGTCGCGGGTATCTGTCCCTACGCCTGCAATGTATTGCCAGTTACCCCAGTTTGAGCCAACGTCGTAATCAATGAGTTGTTGTTCAAAGTAGGCCGCGCCAAAGCGCCAGTCTACCGAGAGCTCGTGAATCAGACAGCTGGCTGCAATTTGCCTGCCACGATTAGACATATAGCCGGTAGTCGCTAGTTCGTTCATTAGTGCGTTAACTAAGGGAAAGGGCGTTGTGCCCTTGGTCCAGCGCATAATGCGTTCGGCGTAAGCGCTGGTTAGAGGACGTTTGTTCTTGACCCCTTTAAAGGCAAATAACCTAGCGCCGTAGACTCTGGCGTGCCAAAAAAAGAATTCACGCCACAACAGTTCAAAAACAATCCAGTAGGTTGATTCGTTGGCGCCTTCACGTCGTTCATAGTTGTGCAGTTGGTCTACGATCTCTCTTACTGAGATGCTGCCTTGTGCGAGCCACAGACTAAATTTGGTAGAGTGCGACCATGCACTTAGGTCATTACGCTGCTCCTTGTAGAGCGATGCGTATGATGTTTTAAAGTATTCACGCAAATGGCTTAAGCCGGCTTTTTCTCCTCCGGTGGCTATAGTGGTATTGGGAGTGCTATCGGGAGCGTCGTTTGGTATGCCGCTTTTTGGGCTTGCAAGCGCCATCGAGTTAGCGAGCTTAAACACAGCCATCGAAGCCTCGTCATCAGCGCTTAATACCGGCGGTGGCGGTAGGCGTTTTACTGTCGCTTCAGGCGGGTTGATCTTTAGGGGTTCTACTGCGCGCCTAAACTTAGAGAACGTCTCAGGAAAGCAGTCGAGACTAAACGGCAAGTCAGCTGAGTTGAGTAAAGTGCTGCTTGCAACCTCGTTGATGCGCAGAGTGGGGCAGTTGTTGAGTAGTTCTTCTGCATACCGAATTTCGTAATGGCCCGATGGTTGGCTTCTATAAACATCGCTCACACCATACAGATTCACTAACGCTTCTATTATTTTTTCTGGTCTACCCGAGAACGTGTGTAACCGTTGACCTAGCTGGGCCAACGACTCATAAAGATCATTCAAGCCTTCGTTTAAGAATTGCTTGCGATGATTGCTCGAGCCTGTGTCTACAAATCGGCTAGGTTCGCTCAACCGAGTATCGTCAACGTAGACGCAAAGCAAATAATCCACTTCACGAGCTGCTTTGCTCAGGGCAGGGTGGTCATGTAAGCGGAGGTCTCGATCAAACCAGAATAAGCCGATGCGCATAGGATTAGGTTAATATTTTTTTAACAGAGTGCAACGCTAACAGCGCTTTAGTGAATCCTGTGTTAAGTTTGCGCTATGGATTCGTCAAACAACACGCAGCAAGCGTGCCCACTTTGCTTACGCAGTGTGGCACTGATCTTTCATCAGCTAATTCCTCGAAAAATGCATCGCCGTGCGCACTTTAAGAAGAATTACACCAAAGAGGAGCTCAATGAAGGTGTGTACATTTGTCGCCTGTGTCATCGCGCTCTGCACAAACAGTTTGATGAAATGGCCTTAGCCAAAAGTATGAATACAGTTGAGCTTGTTAGGGCAGACGAAAGTATCATAAAGCTCCGCGAAGAAGGCTTTACTATCGATCGTCACCGAACAAAAACGCTCATGCGAAAACTTGACCTGAAAGTGACGCAGCGCCTTGCGTACAAGGTAACCACGAAGCGCAAGCACAGTGATAGAGTGGTCGACAATCTACTCAATCAAAACTTTAATCCGGTCGGGCCGAACCAGGTTTTGGCTGGCGATATGACGTATTTGAAGACCGGCGAAGGCTGGATGTATTTAGACATCGTAATGAATTTGTACTCACGCCGAATCATCGGTTGGGAAATCTATAAACGCATGACAACGGGTTTGGTTGAACAAGCTCTGTTGCGAGTAATTAAATTTAGACGACCGAAACGAGGTGCGGTGTTTCATAGTGATCGTGGCTCCCAGTGCACCAGTCTGCGCTTTCGCAAACTGTTAACCAAGAAGGGGGTGCGGCCCTCAATGGGTAATTGTTGGTGCGTGCTGGGACAATGCGGTCGTTGAACGGTTCTTCGGTAGCCTGAAGCACGACTGGATATTGAAGATACACCAGCCAACGAGGAGCCCTAGAAAAAATGACGTGGCAGCGTCTATGCGCTACTACGACATCAATAGATTGCATTCAGCCAATGACGATCTATCGCCGATGAAGTTTGAATTATTCGAATTGAAAGTGTCCACTAGGACTTGACCAGAGCAGATGAGACAACTCTAGCCAAAATCTTCAATACGGCAGATTTGATTCAAGCTGACGAGAGCTTACGAAAAGACTTTGAGTGGACAGCATGCAAAAAGAGAGTGGCTCGTGATAAATCGAGTTAGAGTAGTCTCCAATGCTTCAACGGACGAAATTGTTGGTCTTTATGATGGCCGATTGAAACTGAGAGTCTGTGTAGTTCCTGAAAACGGCAAAGTCAACAAAGCGGTAATTGAAATCTCGGCAAAGCACTCTAAGGATAAAAACAACGCAGGGGTGCTGCTGAGCGGCCAGACTTCGAGCAGAAAAATGTTTGTGATACGCTCCGCATCAGAAGTGGCGCTTAGCGTTAGTGGTTAATAACCTTGTCTGAAATATCTAGACCGACACATATATTGACGAACTCAAAATTCAATTCTATGAGTGTAAAACCAAAAGGAGACTTTCTATTTATATGTGGTTGTGCTCGATCGGGAACTAGCATAACAACCGAATTATTGAGGCGTCATTCAAAAATCGCAATGGGAAGAGAGCGGTATAATTCTCTGTTTAAAGCAAATAATAACGACTTCATACCAGCATTGTTCAACAAGCAACGATTTTGCAAAGAGCTAATTGATGATGATTCACATCATCAGCGGCTTGGCGATTATTACGATAAAGTATTTATGCTATGGAATAGTCATCGCTACATAGGGGATAAAATCCCAAGTCTTTTTAAGCAGTATGATTATTTGGTGGACACTTTTGCAAAGCCAAAAATATTATTCTTACTAAGGGATATCCATGATGTTAGTCAATCGTGGGAGAGGCGAAGGATTAACTCTCTTAACAACAATGATCCATGGCCACATGACAAGGGCTTTTTAGCTGCCATTACAGAGTGGAATATGTCATTAAAAAATACATTCCTTGCTGTTTCAAAACATCCTGACTCAATCTTGATAGTGTCATATGCAAAACTTTTTTCTGATATTGAACAATTAGAAAAAATTTTTGCGTTTCTTGATCTAGACATTGAGGATGAAACTATGGCTTTTTGGGATGAAAACACACTTAAAAAACAAATGATTGAGCAAAAAAAAGTATCAATTATGACAGACGACATCAGACATTCTATACAGATGGATGCTGATTTTGAAACGTATCAAATTCTACAGACCATGGAGGAGGAATATTACGTCAAATACTGAAAAGAACGATAATTTTTGTACTGCTCTGTAGAGCAAAATAGTACTCATGCCACTAATCTTTAATCAGTAGAAGCTAATTCCATGCCTGCTTGATAGGCCATATTTCTGAGCGAATAATATAAAAAAAACAGCTATTTATATTTTTTATGTCGCTGAACATAAGTAGTTTTTTTAATTTGGGTTGGCGCATAGCGATCAAAACATATAATTAAATATTCTTATGTCATTGATAAAGTAGCGTCTGACTATGTCTACTGATTCATCATTGTAATATTGCTTGTAGTTATCATGAATCGTACTGTTTAAATGCAAAAGGTTGTAGGGATGATTTATCTGCTTACATACGTACCTAAAATCTGACTCTAGATTTTCAAAACGGCCTATAAAATCAACGAGAATAGTGCTATCTGCATCTACCAGCCAATCAATTTGCTGCATAAATAATAAAGGCTTATCGTAGTACACTGAATCTTTATTTTGATAGGTAAGTTTTACCCAATCATTAAATGAAATTTTATCACTAGCCAAATTAGTTTTGTTTATCGTTAAACGATAATGATATTGTGAAACTACACGATCCCAAGGATTGCGTACAAAAGAAAAAGTAAATTGGTTTTGCCATTGCTCAGAGCCAATCTGCTCTCTTGCTACTTGTGCAGTTTTATGAGCTTTTTTTAAACCAAGTGCATCTTCGATGCTACAGCCAGCATTCTTATTGA
The DNA here is from genome assembly GCA_002470515.1 of Proteobacteria bacterium UBA7415. GTDB lineage: Bacteria > Pseudomonadota > Gammaproteobacteria > Arenicellales > Arenicellaceae > Arenicella. Next base: position 95,537 of record DKML01000005.1, read on the forward strand.
TATGAATGAAGGTGAAGTCTCGCTGAGCGTCATCTTTTTGGTTAGTTTTTCTGGGCTCTGATAGCTCAGAATTGATCTGGATAGCTGTTTTGTCGGTCATTTTTTTGATCAACCTTTAAGTGCGAATAATGATTTATAAATCTAACGATTTATATTAAATATATTGCGAAATTCCATAGGGCTCATAATGCTGCGACCACAAATTGCTCCCATACTATGAATTCTACTGACTAAATCTAAGTTGCTTGCCAGTTGTGTGTGTGCAGCATCAAACCACCTGTTGTCTTCAATCCCTGTTCTCGCGCCGCCGTTGTTTGCTATTGCTGTCATATTGGCTGTTAGTTGTGTATCACCAATGCCCGCCATTGACCAATATGAGTATTCGGGTAATGTGCTAATTAACATGCCTGCCTGAGTAAGCTCCATTTGTGCAGAGGCAATATTGCCCAATAAAATATTGAAATAATAAGGCGGTTCTAGTAATTTTTGTTTGATTAGATAGTGGGCATAATTGAGCATGCCGATGTCAAAAATCTCAAGTTCAGGTTTGATACCGTTCGCAAGCATTTTTTCGGCAAGGCGCATTATCATGTCAGGTTCGTTGACACTGGCAGAACGTAAAAAATTAAGTGACCCTAGCGTTAATGATGCCATATCAGGTTTTACATCACCTTGGAGATCTAACACTTCACTACGTTTTTCAAATTCATGCACATTCCTTCCACTGGATGATACGCCTATAACTAAATCTGGCGCGTGTTCACGAATACCGCCAATTATTTTTGCATAGATATCTTTGCTATGTGTGGGTTGGCCATTTTCATCACGCGCATGAAGGTGCACTGATGTAATACCTTTGTGATAACAGCTAAGCACATCACTAACAATTTCATCGATTGTAACCGGAACAAACGGCGTTAGTGCTTTTGTTGGAATCATGCCAGTTGGCGCTAAATTGAGAATAAAATTCATAAGGTGTTTTCACCATTCATATCAGCTAGATTTAGCCCATTCGATATATCGTGACAGGCTTTTTGTCCTCTCAGTTCATCTAAAAAGTGGTCGGTGTGTTCAAATAAACGCTTCATCAGTAGCCTATGAATATTTTTTTCGAATTGCCATAATGATTCTATATTCTGCTTATTCTGATTAGCTCTCAATCGGGGTTCACGACTGCCGGCGGCGTGGTGGTATATATGGTCATCGTATATGCCTGCAATAACAGGGTGGTAATTGTAATGATTGCTTCTTAATAATGCCTGCCATGCGTATTGTTGTGATTCTAATTCAAGAGAAATACCACCGCCTGCGTCTTTCACGTTTACTGTTGAAAAATCAAAAGAATGCTTTTTAAAACCATTGCGGTTAAACATCAAAAAGCAACGGTCTGAGTGACTATCGCCATTTTCCAGTCGTTTTACCGCGACCACGGGTGAACATAAGGAAAGCTTCTGATTGTATCGATTTAACCAGTTGTCATTTACAGGGAAGGCATCGGAATCAAGGTGAACAATGATTTTGTGGGTTTTTATGGCTTGTCGAGTTAACCAATTCCGCAACGGCCAGACATGGTCAAATTCACCGTTAGGTGTGGATTCACTGGAAATAAATGTTACCTCATCACATTTTTTAAGAAACGTCTCATGTTCAGGGATTATTCTATTGCCATAGGCATAAACGTGAAAGCCGCCAGCGGTGTGTTTTCTTAGTTGCTGAATCTGCAGCTCGGGCCATGCATATTCAGCCGCAAATTCTCCACTGTAAGCTGGAGAGTTTCCATGAATAGTACAAATGGCAACATCTGTGGGATTGATATCACCAAAAACGGGCATTAATAATCTATTTAATCTATCGATGGATTGTTGCGTTATTCTTTTGATGCCTTGATTCATACTGACGCGCCGTTATAGCCAGCAATACCCGATTTTATTACCCGCGCAGGGTTTCCTACAACTATGCTGTGCTCTGGCACATCCTTTGTTACGACTGCCCCCGCACCAATAATGCTGTTGTTCCCAATTGAGCAGCCCGGTGTAATAATTGCGCCAGCCCCTATAAAGCTACCGCGGCCTATTTTGCTTGAACCACAAAGTACGCAAGCAGGCCCTAATGAAACGTAAGACTCAAGTATTACGTCATGACCCACTGAGGCGCTGCGATTGACCAACGAAAATTCTTGCAACACTGTATTGGCGCCAATAACGGCTGCAGCATTAATTTGTACGCCCGTGGATAATTTAGCGCTTGCGGCCACAACGGCGCTTGGATCAATGAGTGTTGCGAAGTTTTTAAATCCAAGTTTGCAGGCTTCGTCATACATAATTTTTTTATAAGCAGGCGTGATAGTGCCAAAAAGCACAGGCAAGGCTAGCCAATCATTTTGAAGTTCGTTTATGGAGACAATAGGTGATAGGCCAATTGCAACTTTGTCATCCGTAAGATTATCGATATACAATGCAACGCTTTTATTGCCTCGCAACAGGGATTCAACAATTTCATGAACATAAGGTGTTTTTATGCCGTATATAATATGGTTAACCATTTGTTTTTTGTTCATTCAAGTCAACCCACTCACGCAGTGCTGTGCATACGCGCTCGATGTCTATGTTTTCCATAAATGGATGCATAGGCAGACTCACGATTTTTTTGGCAAGCATTTCGGTAATGGGAAGGCTAGGTGATTTTTGACTGACTAATCCTCGGTGCAAATGTAAAGGTTTAGCGTAATGCACAGCAGTGTCGATGTTTCGTTCATGCATGAATTTTCGAAAATATTTACGATCTTCACATTCAAGTACATACAAATGCATAACGTGGCCGTCGGTAATCAATGGTGTTTGCAACAATGAGCCCTTAATAGACTGCTCATATTGTTGGGCGATCTCCCTACGCTTTGAATTGTCTTTATGTAGGTAGCGTAAATTAATTCGTAGTATCGCAGCTTGAATTTCATCCATTCGAGAATTTCTGCCGTCAAAGCAAGATTCTCCTTCGGAGTCCCACCCGTATTGGCTAGCCATACGTATATAACGACTAATATCAGTATTATTGGTAAGCACTGCACCTGCGTCACCCATTGCAGGCAGATTTTTTGTTGGATAAAAACTATAAGCGGCTGTACATCCAAAGCTGCCTACAGGTTTGCCATTAATAGTCGCTCCATGTGCTTGAGCACAGTCTTCGATAACTGAAATACCAGCATGATCGGCAATTGCCATGATTGCAGGCATATCAGCGGCTTGTCCAAATAGGTGAACCGGAACTATCGCACGGGTCTTTTCCGTAATTGCATTAATAAGTAAGTTTGCATCCATGCAGCGAGTTGTCTTATTGACATCGACAAACACAGGTATTGCACCAATTTGTTTTATTGCCGCGACAGTTGCCGTGGCTGTATTGGCTACAGTAATAACTTCGTCACCTGCAGAAATGCCAACGGCCAGTAAAGATAGTACGAGGGCATCGGTTCCACTGGCCGTTGCGTTACAGTGCTGCATGTTAAAAAACTGGGAAAACTCTAGTTCAAATTGAAGGACTTCATTAGATTTTAGGTAACGCCCTGATGCAACAACTTTCAGAATAGCTTGCTCTAATTCTGTACCACGCTCTTTCAACATACCGTCTGGCATCGCCACAGCAATGCTCGAAATACAAATAGTCATGAAAAATATTGATTTTGGTTCTTTTTATAAAAAGATAGTACTTTTTCAAGCCCTTCTGGAAATTTTAAGTGCGGCTCCCACTGAATTTTTTGTTTTATTTTCCGCGTGTTTGCATAGTAATTACCAATATCAATGGCTTTTCTGTGTTTTGGAAAAGGAATGTACTCAATACGTCCCGTTCCTGTAATGGTAATCATTAATTCCGCAATTTCAGTCAGTGTGTAGAAAGTATCGTTGCCGAGATTATAGGTTTGACCGTAAGCAGTGGCCATTGAAGCTGATGTTAAAATTGCGTCTAGTACATCTTCAACATGATTAAAATCACGAATTTGTTTGCCATCACCAAAAACTTGAATGGCTTCATTTTCAAGGGTTTGTCGTATCCATAAGCCTAAAAAGTTTTGTAAGCCATCTTTAACGCGCATACCTGGGCCATACGTATTTGTCAGGCGAAATATGACTGAACGAATTCCATAATGTTTGTAGTAAAGATTATGGTATTCCTCGGCAAGAAGTTTGTGATGGCCATTAATATCTATTGGTGCGAGCTTATGGTTTTCGTCTACCGGTAATTGTTCCGGAATACCATATACCTGCCGAGTACTACTGAAAAATATTTTCACCTTGGGGTTAAATTTTCGACAGGCCTCAAGCAGCGTAAGCTGTGCTCTGAGATTTCCATCTAAATCAGACAGAGGGTTTACCATTGAATAAATATGGCTGCTTTGTCCTGCAAAATTAAATATGTAATCAACCTCGCAAACGAGCTTGTTAATAATACCTGCATCGCCGATGTCGGCAATAACTGTGGTTATTTCATTTTGAATATCATGTAAATTGAACTTGTTAGCACCGTACTTGGGAGAAAAATTATCAATAACGGTAATGATCGCGCCTGTTGGTAGCAATAATCGAGCAAGATTGGAACCGAGTAGCCCCATTCCTCCGGTAATCAATATTCTTTTGTTGTGGAAGGTCTTCTTTAGACTGTCAATGTTCACTATTATTTTCTACTGAGAAATCATAAATATATTAAAAGCATCACTCTGTAGTGGCTTAGTTAATTTGGCCACATCTTAGTGGTTGATCAAGGCCACTGCACCCGCGAAGTGGATTCCGTTATTGTGTGGGCATTCAGCATTATATAGATAGGTTGTACACCACTTATTTATCATATAAGCCTCCGGAATGTGTTCATCTATTCGCGTGGCGGATGCGAAAATTGCTACTTGGTGATGAATGTTCATATTTGAGTTTCCTTTAAACCTGATTGACAACTTTGCCAGATATGGTCGTTTTCAGAAATCTGGTTTTCTGCTGACCATTTTTGCGATTCTGAAAAATCAACATTAAACAAATCGCACTCGAACCTGTTTCTGTGCTGGTCAATATCGTGCCGATCAATATATAGTGCCCTGCTAATGGCAATGCCGTCAGCGTCTAGAAACGACGCTTCAGCTATATTACCACCAAAGGTTGTATCTTAAGAAGCGCTGGATTTTTTTTGACTTCACATTCCTCCTCCGTTCATCGTCTCAATTCGTAGAGCTGTAATTCCAACTCCAATTTCAGCCACTTGAAGCAGTAAATTGATAAGCGGATACTGTTCTTTGCTGATCAGATGCCTTGTACAACTAACTCCTTGCTAAACGGCGCCCGTAAGTGGGTCGGTTTAGTTATTAGTTTAAGTCCAGGGCTTGACCTCTGTGTATCGAACAACCGGTTGGTCGACAGAGCGTATGGGGGGAAGAAATATTCAGCCATCCCTGATTACAGAAATGTGATTGATGCAACTATTGAAGGGCAGGTTCAAGCTCCACACCACGCTTTGGGTTTCAGAAATAGCCTAAGCGCCCGTTTAATGCTAAACGCTTAACTCAAAATTAATGACTTTAAGAGTAGCTTGAATAGCCGCAAATACTTGGTTTGAATGTACGCCACGCGTTGTCATCTTGCGTTTGTTGGCTAACTCCCAAGTTATAGATGCTTCGGTTAAAGCATTGGTTTGACCGCCTTTGGGGATGTGTACTTCGTAGTCGATTAGCTTAGGGCGAGAGAAATCGGTGTGCTCTGACAGGATGGCATCTATTGCGCTTGCAAAGGCGTCGTATGCGCCGTTACCTAAGCCTGTTGCGTTATGGCTGGTGCCATCGACTTGAATGGTGAGCTTAACCTCTGACTTACCGTTGAGTGGACTCGTCATGGTGCAGTCTTCTAACGTCACACGCGCGCCGTCGCCACTTTCAAGTACATCCGTAATTATGAACGGGAGGTCATCAATGGTTATGGTTTGCTTTGAGTCGCCCAATTCGATTACCTTGGCAAGTACTTTTCGTTGGTCTTCTTCAGAAAGACTAATCCCAAGCTCATCTAAGTTCTGCTCTAAAGAAGCCTTGCCTGCGAGCTTGCCCAACGCATAGGTTCGCGTACGCGCGAACCTTTCGGGGTTTAGTTTAGTGACGTATAGATTGCCTTTCTTATCGCCATCGGCATGAATGCCGGCTGTTTGAGTAAATACATCGGTTCCTAGAATAGGGGCGTTACAGGCCACAAACTTGCCCGAGAAACTCTCAACCATTTGGCTAACGTCGATAATATGCTGTTCATTGATGTTGAGCTCTAGGCCGAGCTTATCTCTGAGCACTACAGCCACTTCAGCAAGCGAGGCATTTCCTGCCCGTTCGCCCAAGCAATTTACGGTGCAATGGATCGAATTTATACCAGCTTCAACTGCGGCCATTACGTTAGCTGTCGCTAAGCCATAGTCATTATGAGGATGGAAATCAAATTTGAGAGTAGGGAAGCGCGTGACCATGTCGCTAATCGAGTCGCTGACTTCTTTGGGCGACATTACCCCTAAGGTGTCGGGCAGCATTACGTGCTCTACATCTTGGTCTAACAGGCTCTCGGTCAAGTCATAGACATATTGCGGATTGTCGCGATACCCATTCGACCAGTCTTCTAGATACACGTTTACACGAACGCCTTGCGAACGCGCATAGTCAACGGTCTTACGGACCATTTTTCGATGCTGTTCAGGTGTTTTGCGCAGCTGTTTAAGGCAGTGGTTCTCACTGCCTTTAGTGAGCAAGTTAATGACTTCGCCACCGGCCTGCTTAATCCAATCGACACTACGTGTATGGTCTACAAACCCCAGAACTTCGACCTTGTGCAGATGGCCGTTTTTGGCGGCCCACTCATTAATTGCTTTTACAGCCGACTGTTCGCCTTGCGATACGCCCGCAGACGCTACCTCGATTCGGTCGACATTAAGTCGTCCGAGTAGCGCTTGCGCTAAGCTAAGTTTTTCAACAGGTGCAAATGACACACCCTGCGTTTGTTCACCGTCGCGCAGAGTAGTGTCCATCAAAGTGATGGTCATTAGATTGTTTTTGGCCAAGAGGATAGAAGCGCTAACTATAAAGTATTTTCAAGTTTAAATCGCTGAATCTATTAAATAGCAGCGCCACATTTCCGACAAAAAAGGTTGAGTTTGGCAATCAGCTTAGCTGGCCCACAACCAAGGAAATCGCTCTTTGTGAGTGGTTTCGTATTCTGAGATTTTATCAGTGTGCTTTAGCGTAAGACCAATATCGTCTAGACCGCTCAGAAGGTTGGTCTTGCGAAACCCGTCTATTTCAAACGCTACTTGTGTTCCTTTAGGGGTAGTAACCGCTTGGTTTTCTAGATCGACAGTGAATGCGACGCCTGGGTTCTCTTCAATTTCTGTCATCAACGCTTTTAGGGTTGGGGCATCAACCACGATGGGTAGAATGCCATTCTTAAAACAGTTGTTGTAGAAAATGTCGGCGTAGCTCGTCGAGATAATGGTATTGAAACCATAGTCCTCGATCGCCCAGGGCGCGTGCTCTCGAGACGAACCACAACCAAAGTTGTCGCCCACTACTAAAACTCGAGCTCCATCGAAAGCTGGATTGTTCAATTCAAACTTAGGGTTTGGAGTGCCGTCTTCTAGGTAACACCAGTCGTGAAACAAGTGCTGCCCAAAACCAGTACGTTCTACTTTCTTTAAGAACTGCTTGGCGATGATTTGATCAGTATCAACGTTGGCGCGATTCATTAATGCGGCTACGTTGGTGTGCTTTGTGTATTTTTCCATGAGTGTTTTCCTATGCTGTCTGTTTAGCCTTGCTCAAGAGTACGAATGTCGACGAAGCGACCTGCCGCTGCGGTTGCGGCAGCCATAGCAGGCGACACCAAATGCGTACGACCACCTTTGCCTTGGCGGCCTTCAAAGTTTCGGTTTGAAGTAGACGCACAACGTTCTTGTGGCTTAAGTTGATCGCCGTTCATTGCTAAACACATAGAACAGCCAGGTTCACGCCATTCCCATCCAGCGTCTAAAAATATTTTGTCTATGCCTTCAGCTTCGGCATCTTTCTTTACTTGATAAGATCCAGGCACGGCAATGGCCGTTACGCCTGCGGCTACCTTGCTGCCTTTAACCACTTCAGCTGCTGCACGAAAATCCTCAAGACGCGAGTTGGTGCACGAACCCAAAAATACGTAATCAATTTTGATGTCAGTAATGTTAGTACCACCCGTAAGCCCCATGTATTCCAGGGCAGATTCGCAAGATTTAGCTTTTCCAGCATCAGCGAAGTCGGCCGGTGAAGGAACCTTTTTATCGACGGGGACTACTTGCTCTGGTGATGTACCCCAAGTGACTTGTGGGGCAATGTCCGCAGCATCCAGTTCGATAACAGTGTCGTGCTGTGCGTCTGCGTCGCTTGGTAGAGACTTCCAGTAGGCAAGTGCTTTCTCCCATCCGTCTCCTTTGGGTGTAAATTCTTTACCCTCTAGAAAATCGTATGTTTTTTGATCCGGCGCAACAAGCCCAGCGCGTGCGCCAGACTCGATTGCCATATTGCAGAGCGTCATGCGGCCCTGCATAGACAATGCTTCGATCGCTGAACCCGCGTATTCGATAACATAGCCGTTTCCGCCTGCGGTACCGATCTTGCCAATTATGGCTAGAGCAATATCCTTAGCGGTGCTGAATTTCGATAACGTACCGTTAACGTTCACTAACATTGTTTTAGATTTAGTTTGCGGTAAGCACTGAGTGGCCATTACATGCTCAACTTCAGATGTACCAATACCAAACGCCAGCGCGCCAAATGCGCCGTGGGTGGCGGTATGGCTGTCGCCGCATACCGTGGTCATGCCAGGGTGGACAAAGCCGTGTTCGGGCACTACTACGTGAATGATGCCGTTGTTTTGGCTTTCCATATCGTACAACGTCAAACCATGCTTCTCGCAGTTTTCCATCATGCGCCGTACTTGCTTGGCACCAATTGGGTCTGGCAAGTTAATACGGTCAGCTAGTTTAGTTGGTACACAATGATCCAACGTTGCCAATATGCTGTGCGTATTGCGTATAGGGCGTCCAGCTAAATCAAGACCTTCAAACGCTTGCGGTGAGGTTACCTCATGCATTAAGTGACGATCGATATATAAAAGCGGTGCTTGGCCAGGCTCTTCGTGAACGAGGTGAGAATCCCAAATTTTTTCGTACATGGTTTTTGCCATGTTGTTCTCCTTGCGCAGTGCTGCGCTGAGTTAAGTCTGTTAATGCAATAGATATGCTCTACTGCGGTAAGTGTAAGTTAAGTTCTGCAGCTGCAATATATGGCTTAATCGTAGCGTCTCTCGCTACAGCTATGCATTTGATTGTAGGAAAAGGATGTCAATAATTCAAATTCATTGTTATTATCCTATTGATTCCAAAATGGAATATAGGCTGTTTTTCGAAAGACATATACGTCTTTTGTTCGCACCACCTTCTATCGCTCACTTAACTCGAGTCTTGCTCTATGGATATATCTGGATTAGAAGCGTTTATCGAAGTCGCGCACACGGGCTCGTTCTCGCGCGCCTCAGAACGTCTTTTCATTACTCAGCCTGCGGTAAGTAAGCGTGTTGCTGGTCTCGAATCAGAATTAAACGCGCAGCTGTTTAACCGAATCGGGCGACAGATTACTCTTACTGAGGCTGGTAAGCAATTATTACCGAAAGCACGTGAACTGCTTGAGCAAGCTGACGAATTAAAACGTATTGCATCTAATCTAAGCGATGAGGTTCAAGGTAATCTGTCGATCGCTATTGCGCATCACATCGGACTTCATCGGATGCCTCCAATCCTTAGAGAGTTTCATAAGACCTATCCAGGCGTTCATTTGGATATACATTTTCAAGACAGCGATCAAGCTTATGTCGACTTGCTGAATGGTGATATCGAATTCGCGATTATTACACTGCCCAGTGCGTTGCCTGAAGGTCTAGTAAAGCAGGTGGTTTGGGAAGACATTCTGTACCCAGTTGCCGGAAAATCCAGTGTTCTCGCTAGCTGGGATGATATAGATATTTTGGGCCTGTCGACGTTCCCTTGTGTGCTTCCCACTCAGGACACAGAAACGCACCAAGTGCTCAAACGTGTTTTTGACAAGCTTGGCTTAAGCTTAGATGTGCAAATGACGACCAATAATCTAGAGACACTTAAAATGTTAGCGGTTGCTGGAATAGGCTGGTCGATGCTGCCTGCAACAATGCTTGATGAGTCCTTGGTTAAAATCGACATTAATACGCCGCTGGCTCGCGACTTGGGTGTCGTTTACCACGCGAAGCGTAGCTTCTCGAATGCTGGGCAAGCGCTACTGAATCTAATAGAAGGGTCTACAAAATAACTCGCTAAGTTGAGTGATGATGCAGTTGAATGGAATCATGACGTTAGCTTGCTATGCTACTGGTTTAACCATCAATTTAAGGTAATACTTTTCATGAAAAACGCCATTGCCAACTTAACACTTTTAATCGCATTTTTATTTGTCGGAATATCAGCTGCTCACGCCTGCGACACGCTTCTAGACTTTAGTGCGCAAAAACTACGTTCTAAAGACACGGTAAATTTCTGCGAAGAGTTTTCAGGAAAACCGCTCTTAGTCGTTAATACGGCAAGCAAATGCGGTTTTACGCCACAGTTCGAGGAGCTTGAAGAATTAAATAAGCGCTATGCAGGCAAGCTCAATATTGTTGGATTTCCGTCTGATGATTTTAAGCAAGAGCATGCCGATGAAGAAGCTATCGGCAAAGTATGTTTCATCAATTATGGGGTTACCTTTACTATGCTAGAGCCTAGTTCGGTACGTGGAGACAACGCGAACACCCTATTTAAAAATCTTGCTGAGGTCTCGGGTGAACAACCTGGTTGGAACTTCACCAAATATCTTATTGCTGCTAATGGTCAAGACGTAACGCATTTTGAGTCAAACGTTAAGCCATTGAGCAGCACCGTTGTAGGTGCAGTAGATGCCGCTCTTGAATAATTATAATGGCATCCGTTATTGGTCTTTCGTTCTACTAAACTTATAAGGAAATTCATGATACCTGCATCCGATAAAAAGCGAAGCGACTACCGCCGAAGCGGTCATTGGGGTGACTTGACACTCGGTCAAATGTTCAATGCAAATGTTTTGGCATACCCTGAACTCGAAGCCGTTGTTGACCCCAGCAACCGCACAGACTTTACGTTTGGTGCTCCGCAAAGGTTAACTTATCAAGAACTCAGTGACGAAGTGGCTCGGATAGCCGCGGGCCTTATTGAGCATGGGATAGGCAAAGACGATATCGTGTTTGTACAGCTGCCTAATATTCACGAGCTGTTAGCCACTTATTTTGCCTGCGCCGAAGTAGGCGCAATTATTAGTCCGATCCCTGTGGTTTATCGGGAGCACGAGCTACAGTCATTACGGGCAACAGCAATTCCAAAAGCCTATATCTTTGCTAAATACGAAGGTGGTGCAGACTTTCATGCCATAGCCTCTAAGGTGTTTAAAGACTCAACTCTAATGGCATTCGGAGAGTTTGACGATAGCTCACTGGTTAACCTTTCAAGTTATGTTCCCAACGGTGGAATGGAGCGGGATAAGGAAGCCATTGTTATTGCGAGCGCAGACGATATTTTCACCTTATGTTGGACGTCTGGTACTACGGGCGTGCCTAAAGGTGTGCCGCGTAGTCACAACCATTGGTCAGCGATAGCGCCAATTACGCGCTATTCAGCACAACTACAAAAGCACGACATTCTGCTCAATCCTTTTCCAATGGTTAATATGGGCGCGATTGGCGGAGTAGTCATGTCTTGGTTACAAACCGCGGGTTCAATTGTTTTGCATCAGCCGTTTGATCTTGGCGTGTTTATGCAGCAGATACGTGAAGAGCAACCGCACTTTACGCTTGCTCCGCCGGCTATTTTAAATATGCTGCTTGCCGATGAGAATTTAGCTAAGAGTTTTGAATCAACCTCGTTACGCAGTATCGCGTCAGGTTCTGCGCCGCTTGCGCCTCCCATGGTGAAGGGCTTTCAGGATCGATTTGGTATCGATATTGTTAATGTGTTTGGATCGAATGAAGGCATGTCGCTGGTTAGCGGCCCCGGTAATGTGGCAGATCCGGTATTGCGTGCTTCTTATTTTCCGGCCGATGCGCGTTACCCATCGCTGTTCGAGCCGGCATCGCCTGATGATGCCACTTCGCACATACAAATGCGGGTAGTCGACGTGGAGTCTCGCGCAGTAATAAAACAAGATGGTCAAAATGGCGAGCTCGAAATTAAGGGCCCGACCGTGTTTGAGGGTTGCTTTAATGCCTCTGATAAAACCAAAGAAGCGTTTACCCAAGATGGCTTCTTCATGACTGGCGATTTGTTTGAATATGCGCATGAACAAACTCAACTCAAGTATGTTGGCCGATGTAAGGATCTTATTATTCGTGGCGGAGTAAATATTTCGCCCGAAGAAATTGATCAGCTACTGAGTGGCCACCCTGATCTGGTTGAGGCGTGTTCCTTTGGTGTGCCAGATGACATACTTGGCGAGAAGGTTGCCGTAGCGATAGTGGTACGAGGAGACACGACATTAGGGATTAAGGATCTGGCAGACTTTTTGGATAACGCGGGTGTTGCAAAGCATAAATGGCCTCAATACCTAATAACCCGAGACGTTCTACCTCGAAACGCCATGAATAAGATTATGCGCAAAGAGGTTCGCGAAGCGGCGATCACCCAATTTGTGAAATAACCGATCTTGAGAAACCCGTCGACTTTCGACTAGTAAGAAGCTCGCTTGCTGACAGCACCTTTTGGGGCCATCCAACAGATCCAGTGTTATGATCGCACCCCAACACAGACTCTGTCTGCGCTAGACGGTCACCCACATAATAAATTAATTAGAAAAGGTAACATCATGATCACCGTACACCATTTGGAATACTCTCAATCATTTCGTGTTTTATGGTTGTTTGAAGAGCTTGGCGTTGACTACGAATTGAAGTTGTATGAACGAGACCCGATTACGCGTCTTGCACCGGCGTCTTACAAAAAAGTGTCGCCATTGGGCACGGCCCCGGTCATTTCCGATGGTGATGTTGTGCTGGCTGAGAGTAGTGCAATTATGGAATATGTGCTCGACTTGCATCCCTCAGAGACATTGCGTCCCGAGTACGGTAGTCCCGATCGTGCACGGTTTCTTTTTTGGTTTCATGCCTCTCAAGGCTCGATGATGGCGGTACTGCTTATCGACTTGTTATTAGGCATGATCGAAAATAAGAGCCCTTTCTTTATTAAGCCATTGCTAAAGCCTATTTTTAAACTGACTCGCGCCAGTTTTAGCGAACCACGTATGAAGGCTATTTTGAAGCGTGCTGAGAGTGATCTAGCAACCGCGCCTTTCTTTGGTGGAGAAAACCTCACCATTGCCGACATCGTCTTGTCTTATCCAATGGAGTCGATGCATCAAAAAGGTTTGTTCGATAAAAAATATCCAAACTGTGCGGCATGGGTCGAGCGTATGCATGAATCGCCTGGTTTTAAACGAGCTGTAGAAAAAGATGGAAAATCGTCGACAGTGTTCACGTCCTAGCCAGCGCCAATAACAAAAACAGTGCTGCATAATCATCAAACAGTTTATAAGTTACCAAAATAAGAGAACGATATGACACAGTTTTTATTAGCTTACATTGGCGGTGATGTGCCAGAGATGTCAGCAGAAGAGGGAAAGGCTCATTTTCAGGAGTATCAACAATGGCTGGCTGATCTGGGTGACCATTGCGTTAGCGCGATGAACCCGTTGAAGTCTTCAAAATTAATTAATGCCGATCGTTCATCCGAATCGGGTGGTTGTACCGGTCTGACTGGTTTTACCATATTACAAGCGGACTCGATGGAAGAGGCCACAGTTCTTCTGGCCGATTGCCCGTTTTTGGATATCGGTGGCCGAATAGAGCTGTCTGAAATAATTCCGATGGGCTAAGCAGGCCTGATTGCCTAAAGTTCTTTAATAGTAAGCCTAAAGCTCTATGCCATTTGAAACATACATTGCTTATGTTCTAACCGTGTTGATCTTTATGTTGGCGCCGGGCCCCAGTCACCTTTTGATGCTTTCAACCAGCATGGCCGAAGGGGCGCAACGCTCATTGTTCACGGCTGTAGGGGATTTGAGTGCAAACGTTCTGCAGATTGTGTTGGTGAGTTTAGGTATTGCCTATCTGTTTAATTTGCAAAGTGGCGTTGTTGAAGTATTTCAGTATATGGGGGTAGTGTATCTAGCCTGGGTTGGGGTTAATCTATTTCGAACGGCCTACAAAGATAAGCCCGGTGTGGGCATTGCGAGTCCCACTTCAGGATTTACTCTCTGGTTGCGTGGGTTTGTGACCTCGGCTTCAAATCCAAAAGCGCTGGTGTTTTTTGCTTCGCTCTTTCCACAATTTATTTCTACAGGCAATCCGATAGGACAGCAAGTGCTGATTCTAGGCGCCAGCTACATTGTTATCGATGGTGCGTTTTTGGCAAGCTACGCTTTTGGAGGCTCGCGATTGACGAAATATCTAGGTGAGGGGAACTTGAGGCTGGTTCAAACGATGAGTGCCACATCAATTTTAATAATAGCACTCGTACTGCTCTGGCGACTCGCTAGTGGTTAATTCAACTGAATAGTAGAGACTGAGTCTCTTACTGCTTAACTCAGCCACCGCTATTTGATCGTTACGCTACGTATCATCGTGTTGTTATTGATCACGTCATCTACGTTTGGATGATTTTGTGAAGCCTGTTCGTTAATCGGGACGATAGTTGCTTTGCGAAAGAAATTGAATTCTGTTGCAGACGCCCACGAGTATGCCCCCATCATTTTGGCTATCACTAGATCGCCATCGCGAAGTTTCGGTAACATGATTCCTTCAGCAACGACATCAATACTGTCGCAGGTAGGACCGGCAAGAACACAAGGGTACAAACGTGAACTTTTTCTGAGAGCTTCAATTGGATAATCGCCGTGGTCGAACATAATCCCACTGAACGACCCGTATACACCATCATCTAGGTAGTACCAGTTCATACCATTTCGAGCGGCCTGACCCATTACAGACGCAACAGAAGTTACCGCTGGAGCAACAATAAAGCGGCCCGGTTCAGCGATTAAACGTACGCCCACAGGGCACTTGCTTAATGCTTCGCGAATGGGGGCGCAGTAGTCAACGATGTCGATGCCTTCAGACCCGTAGTTGACAGGAAATCCGCCACCGATGTCCAAGCATTTAAGAGTGGCCAGCCCCGCCTTTGCGACCTGTTGCATCACAGCAATGCTGCGTTCGATAGCGTTTACATACTGTGTAGAGTCTAGCGTTTGAGAGCCTACATGAAACGAAAGACCGTTGACTTCGATGTCTAACTTATTCGCTTCACGAATAATGCCGATTGCCTTTTCCGGGCTAGAACCGAATTTCCTGGACAAGTCGGAATAGACCGCTGGATTTGGAAAGCTCAAGCGCACCAGAACACGAGCGCGGTCACGATACTTAGTGAATTTACGCAACTCATTTAAGCTGTCCACAACAAACGTAGTAGTGCCAAAGTCTAAAGCAGATTGGATATCAATATCACGTTTAATTGGGTGCGTATGAATGGTGCGATCTGGAGAAACGTTAGAGCCTGCAACTAACTCAATCTCGCCAGCTGTGGCAAGGTCGAAGTAAGCGCCGATAGAACGCAGTGTATCAACTACAGCTTTGTGCGGGAGAGGCTTTAAGGCAAAGTGTAAATCGACACCGGGTAGGGCGCGTTGGAGCAGTTGGTACTGTTTACGAACAACGTCGCAATCCAAAAACAGAAGAGGTGAGCCATGAATGGCTACTTGCTGTTTAATGAAACGTGGAGTGAGCGAAGTGCCCACACGTGCGGGGGTTTTGACCACCGCCATAGAACAAGTGATGTGTGTCATCCAAGTAAATCCAGGTAAAAGTAACCGTTAAAAAACCCGTCCAGCGGGGTTTCTTCTTGGCAGTTACTCGCTGGCCTTGGGAGGTATCTACCTAATTGTAGAGAATACCCACACACTTGGATTGGCTAGATCAAGAAGCGCAAGCAATTTAGGGTAAAATAATAGCGAGCGCAATACTTTTTTAAAAAATAGGCTGTTTTTTAAAGCAAAATATCACGGCTGATTCAGAAGATTTTTGAAGTGGTCTGATTTAGGCTACGTGATGCGTAATAGCGCCTAGTGTTCGGTGCATTCTTGAGTGAGTTTAGATCGAACACTCATCAGGACCTTGCCGTATTCGTTACGGCCTCGCTGGTCGCGACCGCAACCCCAAAAATAGTCGTATTGACTGCTCTCTACAAGGTGGCGTTGATTACTGCTTAGAAGGCGCTCTGCGAGTTCGGAGTGGGTGCGACACTGTGTGTAAACCGCTCTGGTCATCAGTACGCTGCGTTTGTTACGCCAATTTTTATTGCGTCGGTGCCATAGTGTATTACCCATCGTACGAGCTTCCTGCGAGGATGGCGCCGAAGCTATTCGCGCATTATAGAGCTCACTCCTAAAAAGCATGGCCTGGTAGTAGTGCTCAACGCTCGACCAAGTGTTGTCGTCTAATTTAAAGTTGAACTGGGCAAGGCGACTGACTAGAGTGTCGTCGTCCATTGAAAAATAAAGTGGTTCTTCAGGCGATTTAACCGTTTCAGACATGGCGTTGCACCGAGCAGCTTATTTGTTACGCGCTTCTAACGCTGTAAGTTGTTCAACGGATGCTTTGGTTTGAAACTGTTCCTTCCAATCACCATACGGCATGCCATAGACCAATTCGCGTGCTGCTTCGTAGTCAATCGCATCACCGTGTTCTTCTGATGCCGCTTGATACCACTTGGCTAGGCAGTTCCTACAAAAATCAGCAAGAATCATAAGGTCTATGTTTTGCACCTCTTTATGTGCGTCAAGGTGTTCTAGTAAACGCCTAAATACAGCCGCTTCGATCTCGGTATTTTGCTTCATGTTTTTTTCTCTTTTCATTAAGATTTGAGGTTAGATTATTCCGTTGTCTAATGACGCAGCCATTGTAAACCCGTGCTCGAAACAAAGAGTGACAAACTCTAGATCATGTTCGCCTTTACACAATAAGCGTGGAAGAGCCTCACGCCATTTTAGTCCCGTAATTATGCGTTGTACTGACTCGGTAGCACCGGTGCCATCAAGTCCAGCCTTTACCACAAGAGAGTAGGGCTTAGCCTCGTTTCGTTTGAGGTCTTGTAAGCATGGGTAGTAGATACGTTCAAAAAAATCCTTAAGCGCGCCATTCATATAACCAAAGTTTTCGGTGGTAAACAGAATAATCGCATCGGCGGCGAGCACGTCTTGCGCGTCGCATTCAAACGGTGAGAGTAGCTTTGTGTGTACGGCTTCAATGTCGTCGGACTGCGCTCCGTTGAGCAACGCGTCGACTAACGCTTTTGCGTTAGGTGAGGGCGCGTGCCCAACAATCAGTAATGACTTAAGTTTGTCGTTCATGTTTACCTTCTACTCAAAATTGTTTTACGACTTGCTTGCCTCCTAAGAGCTACTTTAAGGGCGGCCTCTTTACGCATCTAGCTGAGTTTCATTTAGACAGTATTGTCTTAAAGCTTACGAAAGCCAAGACGCGGTTTAAACTCGTAAAGTAAGAGCCCGATTGAAACACAGACTGCGCCCACCCAGATACCAGGCAATAGCGGTTCGTTGTTGAGTTGTGCCCCCAATGCCAAAGACGATATCGGCGTTATAAGCGTTATTAAAGCAACGCGGCTTGCTGACATGCGTTTTAATAAAAAGAAGTAAACCGTAAAACCTATGCCAGTACCGATTAGTCCCAGGTACAACGCCGCAGTGATCTCGGTGGCGCCGTAGGCCATGTCATCTAGAGACTCAGTGAAGAATGCCAGTGTCATGAATAATGGAATGGCCACGAGTAACCCGCCAGTTGTTAATTGCATACCCGATATTTCGACATTTATTGAGATATGTCGCATGGCCACAGAGCTGGCTGACGCAATCAAAACCGCTAGAAAAACGTACACGATACCCATGCTCGCCATTGCTTCAAAACTAATGCCGGCTGAAAAGACCAGATAAAGTCCTGTAAACCCCAACAACAATCCAGCGACCTTTACCGGTGTGAGTTTTGACTCAGGTTCAAAAGGCAATGCGAACAGCCCCGTGATGATCGGTGAAAGGCCAAATAGAACCGCTATCCAGCCCGACGGAATAGTTTGAGCTGCGGTATAAATCAAGCTCATCGATCCGAAGATTGAACCGCCGCTGATGAGATAAAGACGCTTTGTTGTAGAAGTCAATGGCAATGGGTGAGATCGCAACATGAGCACCAAGACACAAAATGTAGCGCCGATACTCATTCTCAATAATGCACTAGTAAACGGAACCCCGCCCACGCTCTTAGCTATGGCTAGAGGCGTTGTTGACCAAATAAGTAGAACTGTCAAAAAGGCTAAAGGCACACGAACAGACTCCCAGGAAAACGGTGCTGGGTGAGCGGCCGCTGTTACGTTCTCTAAACGTTCTGCCTCTTCTGTTTCTAGGCAATCAGGTTGATCAATTTTGTTCATAATAGTTATTCATAATTATTGGCCAGCAAAAAAAAACCGCAAGGGTTAGCTTGCGGTTTCTTAAAGATTAATGACTTTAAGCTTACACAAGCGCGGGCTTCTGGTTTTTCCAGACGACACAAATACTCAGGGTCGACGGCAGGACCGAAGACACCTTTGGATGCGCCGTAGACACCCCTTGAACGTGGTGATCGTTTCGCAGAGTTTGGTATGTGCTTAAAGAGTGCATGGATTGAGTCTGAGTCACCTATTGCCTAGTGTCAATTGCTTTAGTGCTGCGGTTATTGCATCGCTTCGATTTTTGCAATCTGTTGTTTTAACGCCGTTACTCGCGACTCTGCACTGCTTAGTTGGTCTCTGGCCTTATTGATGATCGCCTCCGGTGCTTTATCAACAAATGCGGCATTGCCCAACCGACCATTCACGCTAGCGACTTCTTGTTCAGATTTTTCTAATTCTTTGTTCAATCGTTTTAATTCAGCATCCGCGTCAATAAACGAGCCCAGAGGAATCAGTATTTTAAGATTACCAACAAGCGCAGTAGCTGACTCAGGTAGATCGTCGTCAGCATTTTTTAATTCAATGCTCTCAAACTTACCAAAGTGAATTAAATAGTCTCTACTGCGTTCTAGGTACTCAACATCATTTGATGAGTAGTCGGTTATCAGAATAGGCAGAGCTTTTGCTGGGCTAATGTTCATTTCGCCGCGAATGTTGCGCACACTGGTGATTACAGCTTGCACCCATTGCATCTCATCGACTGCATCTGAATCAATTTTCGCAGTATCGGGAATAGGGTAAGCGCAATCCATAACTGTGTTTTGCTCGGCGTTAACCAATTCTTTAACGTGCTGCCAAAGCTCTTCGCTGATGTACGGCATGATTGGGTGAACCAGTCTTAGCAGTGTTTCTAAAACGCGCACAAGCGAACGTCTAGTTCCCCGTAACTGTTCAGCTGTGGCGTGCTCGTTGTTAAGCACAATTTTACTAAGTTCTACGTACCAACTGCAGTACTCATCCCAGATGAAACTGTATAGAGTGCGCGCCATTTGATCGAAGCGATAGGTTTCGATGGATTTGATAACGTCGATCTCAACTTGCTGCAAGCGTGAAATAATCCACTTATCAGCCAGGCTCAATTCGACATCGCCACCGTTTTGGCCACAATCGTGACCTTCGGTGTTCATAAGAACAAAGCGCGACGCGTTCCATAATTTGTTACAAAAGTTACGGTAACCATCAGCGCGCGCTATATCAAAGCGAATATCTCGACCTAAGGTAGCTTGGCTGGCAAAGGTGAAACGCAGCGCATCTGTACCCAGTGCGGCAATGCCGTCAGGATAGGCCTTGCGCGTTGCTTTTTCGATTTTAGCGGCCATCTTGGGCTGCATTAGCGCTGATGTACGTTTAGCAACCAAGTCTTCTAGGCTAATGCCATCAATTAAATCAATCGGGTCTAATACATTGCCCTTTGATTTAGACATCTTGTGGCCTTCGTGATCACGCACCAATCCATGAATGTACACTTCTTTAAAGGGAACCTGGTCAGTAAACTTAAGGCCAAACATGATCATTCTGGCGACCCAGAAAAAGATGATATCAAAGCCTGTAACTAAGACATTGGTGGGATAGTACTTATCCATTTCAGGTGTTTTTTCGGGCCAGCCGAGCGTTGAGAACGGCCAAAGTCCAGACGAGAACCAAGTGTCGAGTACGTCTTCGTCTTGCTTAAGTTGAGCATCGGGGCCGGCTTTTTCTTGAGCTTCTTCGAGTGTCTTGGCAACAAATATGTTTCCATCTTGGTCGTACCAAGCTGGAATGCGGTGGCCCCACCAGATTTGCCGAGAAATACACCAGTCTTCAATGTTGTGCATCCACTCGTAGTAAGTGTTGCTCCAGTTTTCTGGAATAAACTTGATCTGGCCATCTTCAACTACTTTAATAGCTTCTTCGGCTAATGGCTTTACTTTTACGTACCACTGGTCCGTCAGAAAAGGCTCGATTACAGAGTCTGTGCGATCGCCACGAGGCACCATTAGTTTATGGTCTTGGATTCGGTCTAACAGGCCAAGTTCTTCGAGCTCTGCGATGATCTTCTTACGCGCGACAAAACGGCCCAAACCGTCGTAAGAGGTTCCAGGCAATAGGATGCTGGCGTCCTTGTTTAGGATGTTGATCATTTCAAGGGCGTGACGTTTGCCCATTTCATAATCGTTAAAGTCATGCGCAGGCGTGATTTTAACGCAGCCAGAGCCAAACTCAGGGTCCACGTAATCATCGGAAATTATTGGAATTTGACGGCCAGTAAGAGGTAGATCAATCATTTGACCCACCAGGTGTGCGTAGCGCTCGTCTTCTGGATGAACCGCCACCGCTGAATCGCCCAGCATTGTTTCAGGACGCGTGGTTGCTACGATCATATGCTGGTCTGTGCCCGAGATCGGGTAGCGCAAGTGCCACAAATGCCCGTTTTCTTCGCTCGACTCAACTTCTAAATCTGAGACGGCCGTTTCTAATACCGGATCCCAGTTAACAAGGCGTTTGCCGCGATAGATTAGTCCGTCCTCAAATAGGCTCACGAATGTTTCTTGAACTGCCGCGGACAAGCCATCATCCATAGTGAAGCGTTCGCGAGACCAATCAATGGCCGTGCCCATACGCCTCAATTGCTGCGTTATGTTGCCACCAGATTCAGCTTTCCAGTCCCAAACCTTCTCAATAAATTTTTCGCGGCCAAGATCGTGGCGACTTAAGCCTTCTTGCGCTAATTGGCGCTCAACCACCATTTGGGTCGCAATGCCCGCGTGATCAGTGCCTACTTGCCACAAGGTTTGGTCGCCTTTCATGCGGTGGTACCGCACTAATAAGTCCATGACCGTGTTGTTGAACGCATGCCCCATGTGCAAACTGCCAGTTACATTGGGCGGGGGGATCATCAAACAGAAGGCGTTCTCGGCAGGCCTTGCCGCGAAATTGTTGTTGCTTTCCCAGCGCTGGTAAATGGGCTGTTCAATTTCAGCTGGATCGTATTGTGGGTTTAGTGTGTCGGTCATGCTGATCGTTTTAATGGGGTTAAAATCGTTAGACTTTGAATTATTGGAATTCTACAGTTCGGGCTGGTCCGTGCGCAGGGGCAAGAGGTTGATGGCGCTTAAATAGCTAAGCCATCCAAAAACCACCCTCAATAAAGTCTGTGTACTGCGAACCAAGCCCACAATTATACGCGAGTGGTAGCTTGAGGGTGCAATGAATGCAGCCTATATAAAATGCTATTTTTGTCTTATTGGTGGCAATAGGGCGGATTACAGTTCTAACGAGTGTGTCTCAATAGAAAAGCCTTCGCCTTGATAGTGCTTGTAGCGGGTTCTTGCCGCTTTTTTCTCAGAATCATCAGATTCTACAATTTCAGCGACCCGTTCAAAGTGGTGACTGTAAATTGGAACCTCGCTGGCCAAATTGATCATCACTGAAAAATTGTTTTCAAGTATTTCTGCGCTAACTGATAAGGCATCACCGATAACCACAAAGTTTAGCCCTTGTTTGTACCGCTTTGCTATTTCAGCCTGGCTCTCAAGTTGGTCAATTCGTTCATGAGCCAAAAAACTGCTGTCCCTAAAGGACCACATTATTTGTGATAAATGTTCAGTCTGCTCTTTGGAGTCCGTAATAATGAGCGCTTTCTTGTCGAGCCGACTTAGCTTATTGGCTAAGCGGCTCGCAAGTTTGTACTTTGCATCACGCAAGCGGTTTGAGATCAGATAGAAGTCGACCTGTTTTTTACTCATGGTAATGCAGTACCGAAAGTTAAAAAGCGAACTGTCTTCAGCTTATTTTTGGTTCAAAAGGTATTGAGTCAAAATCGGAACTGCGCGTCCTGATGCGCGTTTACCAGCCGCGCCACCCCATGCTGTGCCTGCGATATCTAAATGCGCCCACTTAAAGTTCTCTGCAAAGTAAGACAAAAAGCACGCGGCGGTAATGGTGCCCGCTGATGGACCGCCAATATTGGCCAAATCAGCGTAGTCTGATTTTAGTTGGCGCTTGTAAGTATCTTTAATAGGTAGCTGCCATGCGAAATCAAGGCTCTGCTCACCGGCTTCTAGTACAGCGTCGACTACTTCTTGATCGTTACCCATTACGCCTGCCGTTTGGTGGCCAAGCGCTACAATAACAGCGCCAGTCAACGTGGCAATATCAATGACAGATTTTGGTTTAAAGCGTTCTGTGTAGGTGAGGGCATCGCATAATATAAGACGGCCCTCGGCATCTGTATTTAGAATTTCGATAGTGCGGCCTGCCATGCTGGTAACCACATCGCCTGGCTTATTGGCTAAGCCGTCTGGAAGGTTTTCAGAGCTCGGCACAACGCCAACGACATTAATTGGCAGCTTCATTTCTGCTATAGCCAACATGGTGCCAAACACGCTTGCAGCGCCGCACATGTCGTACTTCATCTCATCCATCTTAGGGCCAGGTTTCAGGGATATACCACCCGCGTCAAAGGTTAAACCTTTACCAACGAGAGCGTGTGGGGAGTCCTTTTTGTTTTTGGCACCGAAATACTCCATTACAATCAGCTTGGCCGGTTCGCGGCTGCCTTTGCTCACGGACAACAGTGAACCCATACCCAGTTCGCCCATTTCCTTTTCATTGAGTATTTTGACTTTCAGGCCATGACTTCGTCCAAGTTTCTTAGCTTGGTTAGCAAGATAGGTTGGCGTACAAACGTTGCCAGGCATGTTGCCAAGATCTTTCGCTAAAGTTTTTCCCGAATCGATGGCTTGACCTACATTACTTCCTTGTTTGAGTAGGGCGGCTTGTTTGCGGTCAGCAGCGCAAAGGCTCAACTTAATGTCTTTGCCTGGCTTTTTATGCTCGTATGCTTTTGGCGTTTTAACATAGGTATACCCTGCGTCGCCAACCGCTTCTACTAAATGGCGAGCGACTGTTTCGGCATCGCTTTTGCTTATTAATGCGGCCAGTTCAAGCGTAGCGTCATCAACGCCCATCACCTTTAACTTTCTGGCAAGTCGGCTAAGAACTTCACGAGTTTCTTCAGTTCCGAGTGTTCGCTCAGCTCCTGTGCCCAGTAATACTAAATGGTCTACTTCTAAACCAGCCGGGGCGCTAACTACCGTTACTTCGCCCTGTTTGGCCGAGAATAGGTCTTTGTCTTGCAAGCGATCGATCAATTTATCGCTTGCGGCGTTTAGCTCAGATTGTTGCGAGCTAATTTTCTTCAAAGGTTTTAGAGCCACTACTAAGCAAGCCGTTTTGGCTTTTAGGTTTAAACTGGATTTAATGTGTACTTTCACGGGATTTGTTCCTTTTCGTTATACTCTTAAGAAGAATTTGTTAGTTCGGTCAGCGTGTCGGTTTTAAGCTTTGTCGGTACAAGTAGGCAAAGCCTTGTTATACTCGCGCGCGTTACTTTCGTTAACGTTGCTAGATGCACGTAGTATAACGCATCTTGCTAACAAACGTTGATCACGTCACTTGTCCAACTGACGCCTAATCGTAGGACTAACAAGATTGTCTTAGGCATAACAAGATTTTACAGATGAACTCAAGATACACGATCAAACACTACCCACGAGGCATCTTCTTTTAGCGAATGATCATTAACCGTTCTTTTATCACCGAAGTGTTACGTACCACGATTGCGGTAACGTTCGTTATCGTCAGTATTTTCTTGGTGATGCGAGTGATGGGCTTTTTAAGCCAAGCAGCTGAAGGCTTGATCCCAATTGGAGGCGTACTTAGTTTAGTCGCCTTGAAGATGGTTGCTTATCTCGACGTGATGATACCGCTTATGTTCTACATTGCGCTGCTCATGGTACTTAACCGTTGGTATACCGATAAGGAAATTGCGGTACTCGCTAGCGCTGGCGTTGGAATTACACACTTTTTACGGCCTTTAGCGATTCTGGTTTTGTTCGTGAATGGCGTTGTGATGTTCTGTGCCTTCTTTTTAACCCCTATGTCACTAGAGCGTGGGTACGATTTAGAGCGTGGATACCGCCAAAGCAGTGAGGTTTCAGGTATTGTTACGGGCAAGTTTGTAGAAGCAAAGGGTGGTAATGGGGTGTACTTTGTTGAGGATTACAACCGCTCCACAGGTAACTATGAAGGTGTTTTCGTTTATCGTGCGTCCTTTAAACGAGAGGGTGTTGTCGTTTCTCAGGAAGCGTACAGAATGGAAGATCCTAATACTCAAGATCAATTCCTTGTGTTAGTTAACGGTTCTCGATATGAAGGGAATCCCGGTTCGCCTGATTATCGAGTGATTGATTTCGAGAAATACGCCTTGCGGTTAGAGCCCGCGAATCAGACCACTTTGGCGCTACCGATTCGAGCACGCAGCAATACTGAATTGATGGAATCGGATGTTCCGAGTTTTCGTAGCGAGTGGTATTGGCGTATAGCCAAAATTTTCACATTACCGATACTGGCTCTGTTTGCGCTGGGCTTGAGTCACGTTGATTCTCGTAAGGGCAAGTCGAGTGGTTTAACTCTCGCGTTTATGGTTTATTTGACCTATACCAACCTGCTTGGTTATACCGTGGCTCTGGTTAAAAAGGGCGAATCATTAACCGGTACGCCAATCTGGCTGGTTCATGGCATATATTTTCTGTTGGCGGTGTATTGCTTGTACAGACGAAACTACAATCTGCCTTTGATTCCCGCAGTTCGCATATGGCGTAAGGCGGCTCCGTTATGACGGTTTATACGCCCCTAAGAGCATTCTTTATTAGAAGTGCGACTAATAACATCCAAAGTACGAGCCAGAGAAATTAAGACATGAGAATTCTAGATCTCTATATTGGCAAAATATTGCTTGCTCACATCATGGTGACGGTTATTGTTTTGCTCGGTCTCTTCTCGTTTGTGTCTTTTTTAGATGAACTTGGCGATTTAGATCGAGGCACTTATGGCGTTTTCCAAATTGTGCAGCATGTCGTATTAGAAATCCCCAATGTTTTGTATCTAATGTTTCCGATGGCAGCACTCATCGGTTCGATACTAGGCTTGTCGGTTTTAGCGCGTGATTCTGAGTTAATAGTAATGCGAGCCGCCGGCGTATCGGTTATGCGTATTGTTGGATCGGTACTTAAAGTGGGTGGCATTCTTGCTTTTGTGGCGTTGATTATGGGCGAACTAGTTGCGCCCTATACGGAAACTAAAGCAATACAGATTAAGGCGGAATCAATCCAGAATAATATACGTCAAGAAAGCGATTTTGGGATTTGGCTGCGCGACGAAAATACATACGTCAACATAGGTGAGGTATTGCCCGATTTAACCTTGCTCGATGTAAAAATATTCGAGTTTGATGGTAATAACTTTTTGCGGTTTTTGTCGCAGGCTGAAGAAGGCACACATGATAATGGCCGATGGTTGCTCAAGGGGCTTAAACGAACCCAGATTGACGAAGTGAGGTCCGCCGCAGATGAAGTGACTCGGGCGTATTGGAGCACGTCTGTAAATCCAGATATTCTTAATATCTTTCGGATTAAGCCAGAGCAATTATCCATATGGCAGCTCAATCGCTACATTGGCCACCTACAAGCCAATAAGCAAGACACAACCAATTTCGAGTTAACCTTTTGGTCTAAGCTGGTAACACCGCTGGCGACCGCTGTGATGTTAATTATGGCTGTGCCGTTCGTGTTTCAGCAAGTTCGCTCAGGCGGCTTAGGCAGAAGTTTGTTTTCGGGGATTATGATCGGTTTAGGCTTTTTTATTCTAAATAAGGCCTTCACTTATTTTGTACCATTGTTTGGTATCCCGCCCTTTGTAGGTGCAGTTCTGCCTACAGCACTGGTGTGTGCGGTCAGTATCTTTTTGATCAGGCGGATCGTCTGACGACTCTTTTACCTTATTGACCCAACGGGGCAGCTCCTAAACCAGTCAACGTAAGGTTGACTAACGGTTAGGGGATCGGTCATTTTGGCGTGATTCTGACGATGCTGGTGCCGCTTAATGAGTCGTGCCAAGCGGCACGTTTAGGGCTCAGTAAGATCCATGTAAAGCCTAAACCTATGACAGCCCAAGACACGGCTGCGAGTGCGAAACGTTGAGCGGCCTTTCCCCAAGATGGATACTTTCCTTGCTGGTCTACCAAGTGCAAATGCCATACACGCATACCCAATGTCTGGCCGCCATGAGTCCAAAACCATCCGTAAAATAAAAAGCTAATACCTATTAAGTACACACCTTTTAGTGCTCGTACCCAGTGTTCAGCGGCTAGTGAATCGGGCACAACGAGAGTTAGGGAAGCGGCTAAAAACATAACAGCAAGCCACAATAAGCCATCGTATATAATGACGAGCATACGTTTGATAAAGCCCGGCCTTGGCAGGCGGGCGACTACGTCTCGCTCCGTCTGTGAGTTAATTTTGTGTTGTTTTGTGTCTTTTTTATTTGGCATATTTCCGGTGACAGTAGATTGCTGCGGGCGAATTCTAGCAAGTATTGAAGTTAGATTGTGAGTAGTTGTGCACAACTGCTCGATTCTTGAAAATTAGTTGATTTAGCTGTTCTATGAAACAATCTACTCAAGGTTCGTGCTGTAAGCATTTGATTTTAAACATTAAAATATTATAGCTTACTTTTTAAGCAGTTTATCAAGATCTATAGTCTGTGGTGCATGAGATGTTTTTTGCACAGAGTTATCCACAGATCTTGTGGATAACTGTTGGATGGTTTGCAGTTGATCAATCTTTGTTGTCTGTCGGTGAGTGAGCCAAGCCATGCCAGCATTTAACAATTTGTATCGTGTGACAACTTGCGAGTTATCGACTAGGTAGTTTAAGCTCTACTAGTCGGGGTTTTTTGCGAAAAGTTCACAGAGCATTGATTTTTGGGTTTTGGTTGTGGTGTTCTCAAAGGCGTACTCAATATGTGACTATGCATTGGCTAGCAGCGTTGTATTGGCTAGCAGCGTTCTTCACTTATTCGAGGTTGGCTCGGTTAGTTGCAATAAGCATATTTAGTCGAACGTTACGCGCGACTGCTTGATGGGATCTGAACCTCCAGCAAAGCCTTAAAGTTTTATAATAGAGCGTAGAAGAGAATTCTCGCCACTTGCTTTTTCATTAGAACAATCAAGCAGAACTTACAAAAAAGGACACTTTTATGACTGAATCGACCTTTCATTATTTAGACAAAGCTTTGAGCCAAATCCGAGATCTGGGGTTGATGCCAGATAAGGTCGATGAAGCACCCGTTGTTTCATTGCTGGAGAAGCTGACTGACATTGACGAAAGCAAAATTGTTGCAATCGCCCGGACATTGTCGCAGGCCTCAGTGTTTAACGATATCGTGCGAGAGCACGTATCCGAAATGCGGGTAGGTGAGCGCTATGAAGATATTACCCAAGCGTTCAATTCGATCCGCGATGACGCCAAACGTATGGTGGAGCAGCTCGATGATGGCAAAATAAACACGTTTGAGCGGGTTAGTAATGTATGGATGAAGGTTAGTCGTGGCGATATCTCCTCAAGATTCGATGAGATCAAGGACACCTACCTTGAGGTTGCTCAGGACTCTCGCGAGCAAATAGAGCGAGAGCGAGTGATTTTGGAAGCCTACCAAGACTTTCGAGGTGCCATTAAGCAATCTGAGATCTACGCGTTGGACGTGCTAAAGCAAGCCGAGTCGATCTGGAACAATGCTAAGGGAGCGCTTCAGCAAGCCAGTGACACGGTAGCTGCTTTTGAAAGCGACGATTTGGCAGCCCGTGCTCAGTTAGAATTGACGCGTGATGAACGAATGCGAGATTTGCAGTTCTCGGAGGATCGCTATCAAGTCGCTAAGGATATTTCCGACAACTTGACTATTAGTTACAACACATCAGAGGTTGTAATGGCACGATTAATGCAAACTAACGGTGCAAAAGAGCGTGTTTACAAGCAGGCAATCACGTTTTTTGGAACTAACGAGTCTGTACTTACCGCGCTCACCGCGTCGTTCACGGGTTTGTTTGGCTTACACGAGAGCACACAAACATTAGAGGCGATGAAAGAGGGCGTATCAAAAAGCCTAGAGGATCTAGCCGACATCGGTGGAAAGGTTCAAGAGGCGGCTGTACGTGCAGGCTATGGGCCAACTATACGAGCTGATGCGGTTAAACGCCTTGTAGACTCAGTGGTTAACTTTCAAGAGCGTTCGCGCGAGATTATTGACGAGATGCGCATTCTTTCGACCAAGAATGCGGCTGAAATACGCGACTCGGTTGAAGACGGCAAACAAAGAATGGCTCGCATTATTGAGCGTAGAGGTTCTTTGCCCCTTCCGCATAAGTTCTAGCTCGCGGACTGGTTTCGTAATTAGCTTGATTCTCCCCACTCCTAAACGAGAAGCATAATGACCAAAGCGCACGAGGATGCCAAACTCGAGGACTTGATGGCGGCCATGGATGTGGTCGACACTTTGCGTCACGATCAAACAGTCGTGGCCCGGGAGTTGGATCAGGCGGGCCGCCGTGAGCGCTTGCTAGCGCGCCTCAAGGAGATGTACCTCGCCCAAGGCATTGAAGTGCCTAATCATGTTCTTAAAGAGGGTATAAGGGCGCTTGAGGAAGAGAGATTTAAATACACGCCAGTGGCGCCGAGTTGGAAAACTAAATTGGCGCATATATGGGTGAGTCGTAAGCGCTGGAGTAAACCGATTGGCTTCTTGGGAGTGCTGGGAAGCGTATTCAGCGGCTATTACTATATAAACGATGTTCTACCAGAACGGCAGATACGGAGTGAGCTTCCACAGCAAATAAGCGCTACTACGAACTCGATTATTGCGGTGGCTAAGTCTCAAGATATTGTTGCCCAATCAATGGATCGCAAGCGGTACGCAGACTCGTTGCTTGAACAGCAAGAATACACAGGTGCCCAGGAAGTCTTGACCGAGTTAGAGTTGGTGCAAGAACGGTTATCGCAGACCTATTCAATGCGTGTTGTTTCGCGTCAGAATGAGTCGTCGGGCGTATGGCGCATACCACCTGGCGAGACTGGCGGGCGCAATTTTTATCTTATCGTTGAGGCGATAGACAGCATGAGTAAAGTCATCGAACTCACTGTTTTTAATGAAGAAAATAACACATCGGAAAAGGTTGGTCAGTGGGGCCTGCGAGTGAGCGAAGAGACGTTTTACCAAGTTGCTGCCGATAAACAAGATGACGGTGTCATCCAAAACAATCTGGTAGGTAAAAAAAATCGAGGCGAGTTAGAGCCTCAGTATTCAATTGCGACGACTGGCGGGACAATCACGCAGTGGTAAATATCAATAACAGCGCTATGTTTAATAACAACACAACGGTTTATGAAAACAAAGCGGTTGATCAAACCAAACCATTTAATCAAACTAAAACAATGAGCGAGCTATGTGGAGCGGCTTAGATACTTTAGATAAAATTGATACAACGCTGCATTCGCTGCGTAGTGACGCTGTGCGGGTCGACCAACAACTGGCCCGCTTGACTCAACGCAGTGCGTTGGCAGAGCAGCGCCGACTGCATCTAGTCCATGAAATTGCTAAAGTGCGTTTAGCAGGATTAGATACGGGTGAGTTAGATGCCGGTCTAAGCAAAGCGGATCAAGAAGTGAAGATACTGCTAGATCAACGTGAGAAAGCGCTGTCGGCGCTAAACCAGCATATTGACCAAGCATCTGTTGCGACTCAGTCGCAAGAAAGTGCTCGGCTCGAACAATTAGGCCGAGTAAACGAGATGTCGCAACAAATCGCTGACACTGAATCTCAGGTGCAGGCACTGTTGGTTAAAGACAAAGAATACCTCGCTCAGTTAGAACGAGCCACGTTCGCTCAAAGCGTTGCGGTCCAATCAAAATCTAAAGTAGATTTGGCAAGGGCGAACATGGCCGAGAAGGCTGTACCTTACAAGGCTGATTCGCTATTTATCTATTTATGGGAGCGCGGCTACGGTACTACCGAGTATCGTGCAGGGTTGGTCGCCCGTTGGTTGGATGGCAGGGTAGCGAAACTTATTCGTTTTGAGCAAGCTAGAGTAAATTACTGGAACCTGACGCAGATACCTAAGCGACTCACGCAACATGCCGAAAACGCCGAGCAAGAAGCCGAACATCAACTTGCGAGAGTACAACAAATAGAAATGCAACGCCTTGAGGCGGCTGGCGTCACGTCGCTAAGCGCGCAATTGGACACGTTAAGAGAAGAGCTCGATCGTCGCGATGATGAGCTTGAGACTTTAGAAACAGAGCTAAATAGTTTGCTTGCTGAGCGAGCGAAGTACATTGGTGGGGATGATTCTTTTACACAACAGTGTTTGTCACGGCTAGCGACCGCAATGGATCACCGAGACTTGGATTCGGTTTATCGCTACGTTCTCGCAACATCATCGTTGAGTGACGACGAATTAGTCGTTGAATTGAGCAATTTAGATCAACAAAATCAAAGTCTTAAAGCGGACTTAAAGGATTTACGTACGTTGCATCAAGGTCAACTTGAAAGGCTTAAAGATATTGAGGTTGTACGGCGAAATTTTAAGAATTCTCGTTTTGACGATGTTCGCTCGAGCTTTGCCAATCAGGAAATAGTCGTAGGAGCACTCAGTCAATTCGTTCAGGGCGTTTTAAACGGGAGCGAGCTATGGGGTGTTATTAAACGTAATCAACGCTACTCAAATGCCAGTGCCAAGCCTGGGTTTGGTTCTGACGGGGTTCGCCGCAGACAGGGTGAGGTGCTTGGAACGCCTGGTAATGGTAGCAGCTGGCATTGGCCGACGCCTCGTACACGGGGGGGTGGGATCAGTGTTCCACGCCCGCGCGGCAAGCCAAATGGTGGTTTTAAAACAGGCGGTTCTTTCTAAGCCTGTTTAATCTTAAACTCTAGACATAGATATCTAAGCATTGCCTAGATATCTATTGCAGATCAAACCAAACAGTATGTCCAATTAGATCATCTGGCGTTCTTTTATCTCGTTTAGAGTTTTGCAGTCAACGCAAAGATCAGCTGTAGGACGCGCTTCCAAGCGACGAACACCAATCTCGATGCCACAGCGTTCGCACCAACCGTAATCGCCATTGTCGACTTTAATTATTGTTGATTCGATTTTCTTTAGCAGCTTTCGCTCGCGGTCACGGCTGCGAAGCTCCAGCGACATGTCTGTTTCTTGACTGGCACGGTCGTTTGGGTCGGGGTGATTAATGTTCTCGTCTTGCATGAGGTTAATCGTTTTTGACACTTCCTCCAGCAAGCCTTTTTTCCACGCCAAAAGGATATTGCGAAAATGTTCTGTTTGATTAGGGTTCATGTACTTCTCACGCGCTTTTTCTTTATACGGTGTGATGCCATGAATTAGACCATCGCTAGCTGCAGAAGCAGCCATGCTCGCTTTAGTGGCCGTCCTTTTAGTCACTTTTTTAGCTACTTTTGTGGCTACTTTTTTAGTCACTTTAGTCGCCACGGTCTTAGTTATTTTTTTTGTGGCTTTTGGAGATACTGCTTTTGTGACTTTTTTAGCTACTTTCTTTGCTACTTTTTGAGTCGCTTTCTTGCTTGCCGTTTTCTTAGTCGCCATGGATCCTTTTTCCTAAGCCAAAATTAGTATGCACTAAACCTAACCGGATACTTTCGGTCAAACTCTAGTTGAGAAGAGTGTCTGAAATTAGTCTCTCACGCTAAGTAAAAGTAATAAACACTTTGAAGCGAAGAGCTTTTGTTTATCGGTAGAGCCCTAGGACATCGTAATATCTGTTGATGCACATAAAATTTCAGGGCGCTTTTATATTATAAAGGCGGATATTGTGCAATCGCTTAATGAGTGAATTATGCTCTGAGAGTGGTTTCAGGGCAGAGAGTTCCTTGAAAAACCGTAAATGTGAGCAAAGATAGCCGTTTAGGTAAAAAAACTAAGACTGTAGCTTGATTTTTGTTACCAATCCGTTAGATTTGACGGCGTTGGTTAATAACAACGTTTTTCGAAAACACGTAACAAGCACAATAAATTTAATCTCGGAGATAAAAATGAATGTAATGACTAAAGTACTACTTGGTATGGCACTTCTAATGGCTCTAGCCGCATGTAGCAATGATTCTGGTGATTCTTCGGTTGATCAAGCAATTGAAGCAACTAAAGAAGCTGCTTCTGATGCGGTAGATGCAACAGCTGACGCGATGGAAGATGCTGGTGAAGCAATGGAAGACGCTGGTGAAGCGGTTGCAGAAGCTACTGGCGATATGGTTGACGGTGCTGCTGACATGGCAGGCGACGCGGCTGAAGCAGTATCTGACGCTGCGGATGACATGATGGACGGCGCTGACGATGCAATGGATGATGCGGCTGATGCTGTTGAAGACGTTGCGGACGAAGCAAAGGACTAAATTGTCGGCTAGTTTTTACTAGAATAGAAGCATTTTAGGTAAGTGCGGGTAGATTACCTGCGCTTCGAAAAAAAGCCTCGGTGCGGAAACGCACGGGGGCTTTTTTTTGGTCTTGCCAGTTTGTTTCAATACAACTGGTATTATTCTAAAAAAATCAAAACGTGAGCAGGTTAATGGCTGGAAACGAAGAAATAGACAACGCGATCGCTGAACTCATACGTTCAACTGCAAAGATTAAATTCAGCGAGTTACAGCGGTTTTTCGCTCAAGGCATCATGTATGTGGTTGCTAAAGAAGCGGACCTTATTGATGTTGCAACCAAGATGATTACTGATGACAAAGCGAGCATCGAGGAATTGATCGAAAACGGTGTATTTAAGCTAGCACAAGACGAGCAGGCGCGAGAATGGTTGACTGACGACACTATGCTTTGGTGCGCGGTTGTAGCGCCTTACATCCTGGTTCAGGAGTTTCAGGGGGATTTGCTGTTCGATGGCAATCAGGACGGTAACTCGGAGTATCTTCAATGAATGATGCTAAAGCTAAAACCTCAGCAACTAGTGAGTCAGTAAAGAATGACACGATAACTCTATTGCAAGCTCATCGCTCAATACGCCGGTTTAAACAAAAAAGCATCAATTCAGCGGATCTCAAGCTAATTATTAAGGCGGGTCAGGCGGCGGCTACGTCTAGTTTTTGTCAGTCGGTTTCTGTTATACGTGTTACGGATGAGTATAAGCGGGCACAAATGGCCGAGTGGGCTGGAGGGCAACCTTATGTGCAAAGCGCGCCTGAGTTTTTAGTGTTTTGCGCGGACTTGTCGCGAGCTAAGTATTTAATCTCGCAGCTCGACTCACATCAACCGCTTTCTGATTCGAATAACGACGAACCGTTTGCCTGGACTGAGCAATTTATAACGGCCACGTTGGATGTTGGACTATTCGCACAAAACTGCGCTGTCGCGGCCCAAAGTCTTGATTTGGGAATATGTTATATCGGAGGGATTCGAAACCAGATCCAAAATGTATCACGCGCATTAGAATTACCGGACCTAGTCGTACCGCTATTTGGTATGTGTATAGGGTATCCCGATCAATCACCAGACCGAAAACCGCGGCTACCTACCGAGGCTGTTTTCTTTGAGAATACGTATGTAGCGGCAAAGGAATACGAGCAGGTCTCTAACGAGTATGACCAGCATATTAAGCATTACTACGAACAGCGGACAAAGGGTAAGCTCTCGCAAACCTGGTCTGAGCAACTAGCCAAGCAAGCAGCCACACAGACTCGTCCGCACATGCAAACATTTTTACACAGTAAGGGCATGGCAAAACGTTAGGCGTTCTAGCGATCGCATAGATATCTAACGTCAAGTGCCACTCAACCGCGCACTATCGGGTATGTTTATCGTCACGGTTGGATTGCAGATCAAAAACCGATGCAAGAATAGTTTAAGTTGTAATACTTCTGTCACAGAAGCTGATTAGGATTGCCCACATCGAAAATCTCTTTTTAATCAATCTTCCAGTAGGAGTAGAAGTGTGAAAAAAATTATTCTTGGACTTACAATTGTTGTGTCAGCCGCAAACGTATCTAACGCAATAGCGCGCGATACCATCAGTATTGTTGGATCTTCAACTGTCTACCCATTTTCAACTGTGGTTGCAGAACGCTTTGGTAAAACAACCGACTTCAAATCTCCTAAGGTTGAAGCAACAGGGTCGGGAGGGGGCTTAAAACTCTTCTGTAACGGCTTGGGAACTCAAACGCCTGACATAGCCAATGCCAGTCGTCGTATTAAGGAGTCAGAGTTCGACCAATGCCAAGCGAATGGCGTTAAAGACATCATCGAAGTTAAAGTAGGCTTCGACGGTATTGTGTTAGCCAATTCAAAACAGGCAGCACCGATGACTCTAGGCCTTAAAGATATATACATGGCACTGGCTAAACTGGTTCCTGGGCCAGACGGAAAGTTAATTGAAAATCCGAATAAAACCTGGAAAGACGTAAACCCAACATTGCCGGCAACTAAGATCGAAGTACTGGGCCCACCCCCAACGTCTGGTACTCGTGATGCGTTTGCAGAGCTCGCTTTGGAAGGTGGTGCGCGAGAAATATCGGACATTCAAACCTTGCGTGACATGGGCGCTGATCAAAAATCTGAAATTGAAGCAATGGTTGCTAAACTTGGCATCGAAAATGCATGGGCAGCGGCCGTCGCGAGTAAAGGTGAGTCAGCTAAAGGCAAAGACGTTGTAAAGATAATTGGCCGATCCGTTAGAGAAGACGGCGCGTACATCGAAGCGGGCGAGAACGATAATTTAATCATTAATAAGTTGGTGGCGAACTCAAGTGCGTTTGGGATTTTTGGATTTAGTTTCCTAGACCAAAACTCAGACATGGTTCAGGGCGCTACAATTGATGGTCAACAGCCTACATTTGATTCGATTTCTACCGGCGAATATAGAGTAAGTCGAGCTTTGTTTTTCTATGTCAAAAAGGCCCATATTGGAACTGTTCCCGGTATTGAAGAGTTCTTAAACGCATTTATCTCTAAAGATACCATTGGCGAAGACGGCTATCTATTAGACCGTGGGTTGATACCTCTGGGGCCAGATGCCTATGCTGAGATGGCTGGCGCCGTTAGAGCACTTACACCCTTAGAGCTTTGACATTTTAAAATTTTAGAAAAAATAAAACTGTAGATTTATTAAGGTGGCAGGCGTTCTCGCTTGCCACTTTTTTTGCATCAGCCAAGGCTTTCGATGTTTACCTGAGCTAAATTTGTTTAAAGTAAGTTGCTTGATGTAGTCTTGTCATATTAAGACGCTATACTTGCCCGAATTACAAATCTGCGCCACACACAGATCAAGATAAATGACTCTATCAACTCTTTTTATTGCCGTTCTAATGGGTACCGTTGTCTCCTATTATATAGGGCGCGGTCGATCTCACTCGATAGCAAAGCCAGTCGGTGGTGTTCGAAATTTGGCGACATTGCCAAGTTACTACGCTACTTTAATGAGTCTGTGGGCTT
Organism: Proteobacteria bacterium UBA7415; assembly: GCA_002470515.1. Classification (GTDB taxonomy): domain Bacteria; phylum Pseudomonadota; class Gammaproteobacteria; order Arenicellales; family Arenicellaceae; genus Arenicella. The sequence continues at coordinate 131,541 of DKML01000005.1, forward strand.
TATTGCCGGCATTGCTGTTAGTGTTTTTGTGGCTGGTCATGGATGGCTCAATTATTTCTGGCTTGGTGCGCAGCGAGTTGCCGCTTGAGGCCAAGCAGCTAAACCCTGACAGTCTTGGCCTGTTGATGAACCAAATTGGCAACTTGGCCGAAGGGGTTGGAACGCTTGATGCGTTGGGCGCGGAATACAAGCCCGCTGTAGATCGGTTGATTCATCTCAATAGTATAAGCGCTACCGCTATGCCTGTTCTGGTGATGTTGGTGATGCTGATTGGCATGATTCTCGGTTTTAGAACCATTAAGGCAGACAACAATGCCCGTTATGCGGTTGAGCGAGTATTTAACGCGGTGCTGTTTATCTCATCAAGCATCGCCGTGCTGACGACATTCGGTATTATTTTCTCAGTGCTTTTCGAGTCAATTAACTTTTTCCAAAAAGTACCTTTTATGGACTTTGTGTTCGGTACGCATTGGAGCCCGCAAATTGCGTTACGGGCCGACCAAGTGGGCGCCTCTGGATCCTTCGGTGTTATCCCTCTGATAGTGGGGACTTTGTTGATTTCGTTGATTGCGCTGACAATCGCAGTACCAGTAGGTTTGATGTCAGCGATTTATCTGGCTGAATACGCTAGCAGAAGAGTTCGAGGTGTAATTAAGCCAGCATTAGAAATTTTGGCCGGTATTCCTACCGTTGTGTATGGTTTTTTCGCCGCGTTAACGGTTGCTCCGGCTATTCGCGAGTATGGGGATGGTTTACGTGATTGGGGAGCTGAAAACGGAATCGGCTGGTTAGCCACGTTAAACGTATCGTCTGAAAGCGCGTTGGCCGCGGGGTTAGTCATGGGTATCATGATTATTCCTTTTGTGTCCTCGCTTTCTGACGATGTCATTAATGCTGTTCCCCAGAGTTTACGTGACGGGTCATTCGGTTTAGGCGCGACCAAATCCGAAACAATTAAAAAAGTTATCTTTCCAGCCGCACTGCCGGGCATTGTAGGGGGCGTGCTTCTAGCCGCCTCACGCGCCATAGGCGAAACAATGATTGTGGTTATGGCGGCGGGATTAGCGGCCAATTTGACCGTAAACCCGCTTGAGGCGGTTACCACGGTTACAGTTCAGATTGTTACATTGCTTGTGGGTGACCAAGAGTTTGATAGCGCGAAAACGCTTGCCGCGTTTGCGTTAGGCTTATTCCTCTTTGTAATCACCTTAGCTCTCAATATTATTGCACTGCGCGTGGTCAAGAAGTACCGCGAGCAATACGACTAAGCGGTTGGCAGGTATAAAGATATGAACGATAAAGCAACACGGTTAGCTCAAACCCTAAAGCGGCGTCATGCAGCAGAAAGGCGGTTTCAATGGTACGGACGGTTGTCTGTGGCTTTTGGAGTTGCCTGCGTTTTGTTCCTCTTTACAGATATTATATCTAAGGGGTATGGCGCGTTCACTCAAACGTATATTGATATCGAAGTGACGTTCGATTACGAAACCCTAGGCCTTACTCCTGACTCCACGGAAACGGATGTTAAGGCAGCCAGCTTCAACAGCTTGTTTCGCAATACAGTTCGAGCGCAATACCCTGAGGTTACCGACCGACGCAAACAAAGAACGTTGTACGGTTTGTACACCACTGACGCGCCAATCATGTTGCGCGACATGGTACTCAGAGACCCGAGTGTGCTTGGGACCACGCAACAGTTAACGATAGTCGCCGATGACGATATAGACACCTACTACAAACATAGCTTCGGACAAGATCTGGGTGAGGGTGGGGTAATTGGCAGGGTCAACCCTCAGCAAATTGCTCTGGTTCAGCAATTGCACGATCAAGGCCGTATTCACAAAAAATTTAATACCATATTGTTTACTAACGGAGATTCTCGCGATCCAGAGTTAGCGGGCATTAAGGGTGCGATTATAGGCTCTTTGTTGACATTGTTAGTCACGTTAATGTTGTCGTTCCCTATTGCGGTAGCTACAGCAATTTACCTTGAAGAGTTCGCACCCAAAAATAGACTTACAGAGTTTATCGAAGTTAACATCAATAACTTGGCGGCGGTACCTTCGGTTATTTTTGGCCTACTAGGCTTGGCGATATTTATTAACTTTTTCGGCTTGCCGAGATCAGTTCCTCTGGTGGGTGGACTTGTTCTGACCTTGATGACACTGCCGACGATTATTATTTCGAGCCGCGCCTCTATTAAAGCTGTACCACCGTCAATTCGTGAAGCGGCGTTGGGCATGGGGGCATCTAAGGTGCAGATGGTGATGCATCATGTGCTGCCGTTAGCTATGCCTGGCATGTTAACCGGCACGATTATCGGCATGGCTCAGGCCCTTGGCGAAACAGCGCCTTTGTTGATGATTGGGATGGTCGCATTTATTGTAGAGACTCCTGCTGCGATTACTGATGCAGCCACGGTACTGCCTGTACAGATTTACTTATGGGCCGATAGTCCAGAAAGAGCATTTGTTGAGAAGACGTCAGCAGCAATTATGATTTTGCTGGCGTTCCTTATTTTTATGAACAGTACTGCTGTTTGGTTGCGTAAGCGATTGGAGCGGCGTTGGTAAGCTAATTCAGACTAGCTTTATCTTTATTGATACACGACATTCTTTAATTAGCGACACTAGTGCAGTAGATATTATGGCTGAGAACTCAAAGCAAACTATGAACGATACTTACGAAACAACCGGCATACCCTTACTTAAAGATTCAAAGTTAAGCGTGCGCAACGTCGACGTTTTTTACGGTGACAAACAAGCTATTTTCGACGTTAACTTGGATATTGGAAAAAACCAAGTTATTTCAATGATTGGCCCGTCAGGCTGTGGTAAATCTACTTTTCTGCGTTGCTTAAATCGAATGAACGACACGATTGATATTTGTAACGTGACTGGCGAGATCAAGCTTGAAGATCAAAATATCTATGACCGCAGTATCGATGTTGTAGAGTTGCGAGCGCGTGTAGGAATGGTTTTTCAAAAACCAAACCCTTTTCCTAAATCTATTTATGAAAACGTGGCATATGGTGCACGAATTCATGGGCTAACTGATAACAAGTTAGAGCTAGATGAGTTAGTTGAGAGCAGCCTCAAACGTTGCGGATTGTGGAAGGAAGTTAAAGAGCGTTTACTAGAACCGGCAACGGGTTTGTCTGGCGGCCAACAGCAACGCCTATGCATTGCTCGTGCGATCGCGGTAAATCCTGAGGTGATCCTCATGGATGAACCATGTTCTGCATTGGATCCCATAGCGACGGCGACAGTCGAAGAATTGATTCATGAATTGAGTCAGAATTTCACTATTTGTATCGTTACTCATTCTATGCAACAAGCGGCGCGAGTTTCTCAGCGTACTGCTTATTTTCATTTAGGCAAGTTAATCGAAGTTAACGACACGTCAGTAGTTTTCACCAACCCAAAACATCAGCTGACCGAAGAATATATTACCGGACGTATTGGCTAACAATAAGGCACAGTTATGAATGACGATATTTTAGTAGGCGGGCATATATCCCGCCAGTTTGACCAAGAGCTCGATGAGATTAGATCTCGAGTATTGAAAATGGGCGGATTAGTTGAGGCCCAGCTCGATAAAACGCTAGACGCGTTACGAAGTGGCGACAGCTCGGGCATTACAGATGTCGAAAAGCTAGACCGCAAAGTAAATAAGTTAGAGATGCAGATCGATGAAGAATGCACTCAGATTCTTGCTAAGCGACAACCTGCGGCCGGCGATCTAAGAATGATCATTGCGACGACCAAATCAGTGCGTGATTTAGAACGAATTGGCGACGAGGCTGAGCGCGTAGCGCATATGGTACGGCATGTACTTGATAACGGAGCCGCGCCTAAGTCTTATAGTGGTTTGCTAGCCTTGGGCGAAGAAGTTAAGGAATTACTGCATGACACTCTGAATACCTATGCGCGAATGGAAACTCGATCTGCTGTTAAAAATATGCGTAAAGACCAAGACGTCGACGACGAATACGCTCGTGTTTTAATGCATCTGATTGAGTTTATGAAAACCGATCCAGATCATATTGCCGGTGCGCTTGACGTAATGTGGGCGGCACGTTCGTTGGAACGTATTGGTGATCATTGTATTAACATCTGTGAGAACGTTATTTACTTGGTCGAAGGCGAAGATGTTCGCCACACTAAGCTTAGCCGAATAAAAAAGCAGCTTAGCTAAGCGAGCGGCTAGGCGGCTTTAAATCCAACTGGATGCGTTGGTATTCAGGGTGCATTGTGAGGCACCCTAGGAAGCACAGGCAGCGCAACAAGTGTTGCTTTAAGGACTCTCTACCTCGATACTTGAGCGATCGAAAATCGTTTGATGGGAAGGCTAAGAGTGAGTAACTTGATGGAAATTGCAACGGTCCAAGGAAGTGGACACGAATCTGACTACGCTGGACAAACAGTCAAGGTTGCTGGCGTGGTAACGAGCTTGCTACGCTACGGGTTTTACTTACAGAGTCCGACCCAACATTGGGACGGCGAGCGCTCAAATGCAATTTTTGTATATGGTAGGGACTTTAGACCTGCGCTGGGCACTGCACTACTAGTAAGTGGTGAGGTTACCAATTACTTTGCACATGACTTGGCAAAGCCTGTCACCCAAATGTTGTATGAATCGCATGCTGCCTTTGAGTTTGATAAGTTGAAACTCGAACCCATTGATTTCAATGTGCAGGTTCTATCTGAGCAAGGGCCTAGCCTCGCCAATTGGCTAAATAGCGTAGAAGGAATGTTGATTAGAATCCCGGCTGGCAGCCGCTTCATATCTCCGAGTAACGCCTTTGGCGATTATGTGGTGCAGCTAGATGACTTAAATCAAGGTTTAGTTCCCAGGCAAGAGGGCGGATTAGTCGTCGGTGAGGCAAGTGAATCAACTTGGTTCCCAGGTTTTAGGGTTATCGACTATGCCCACGCGCAAGTATTGGATGTTGGAACTATTCTTAAGTCCGATGTTGTGGGCGCACTGCACTACCGAGTCGACGCTTATCAGTTGTCGGTTAACTACCCGTTTGAAGTTGAGCACACATACGCAAGCTCGTCAGTTTCTAGTCTGAGCACCAAGACCGATGGCATGCGGGTAATGACACTGAATTGTTTTAATTTAGACCCCAGAATTGAAAGCGCTGATAAGGTAATGAATCCGCGTACCGACGTAGATGATGATCATGGCGATGGCCGCTTTTTGTCTTTAGCTAAAGCGATCGTGGTAAACGCCAAAGAACCTGATGTGGTCGCACTGCAAGAGATTCAAGATAGCGATGGTGCAGAGCTTACCGATATTACTCATGCCAAGGATACGTATGAACTGCTGATAAAGTCGATAGGTATTCTGAGCAAGGTCCCATATCGGTGGGTGGATTTGGAGCCTGAACTAAATGCTGATGGTGGCCAGCCCGGCGGCAACATCCGTAATGGGTTCTTGTATCGAACTGATACAGTCAGCCTAAATAGGCCAAGTGTTAGGCGTTTGGGCAACGATGCGGCTGGATTCATTGATTCGCGTAAACCACTTTGCGCTGATTTTGTGTTGAAGTCGAGCCAACAAAGCGTGTCTGTTATCAATGTACACCTTGCGTCTAAACGTCATCAAGAAAGCGCGTTTAGCCCACACAATCCAGGCTACGACCCCAAGGACTCTATTCGTCACCAGCAAGGTGCAATTGTGCTATCTGAAATGGATCGTCTTGCCGAAAATGGCAAGTATTACTATGTTACGGGTGATTTTAATGACGGCGAGCACAGCGAAACACTTGCATTGATGTGCAGTCATGATGCAGAAAACCTGGTGTTTGAACTAGAACCTGCTGAGCGCTTTGATTACAACCATCGGGGCAAGCTGCAAGTGTTAATGCATGGTCTAGCGAGCGGGTCGTTGCTTACACCGACCAAGCCAGAATACGAAATATTACATGGCAATGAGCTGATAGGTGTAGTACCTGGTGAGGATACAGATAAAGCCAGTGATCACGCTTATGTGATGGCGAGGCTGTCTATTTGAAACTGTTTAATTCTTTGAAGCCGTTTTTTTTGAAGCTTAGACAGCTTTTGTGGTTTTGCCAGAACTAATCCTTTGAAGGTGCTAAATGCTAGTAAATTCGTGTTACCTGTGCGGTATCGGTGACTATTTTTTGAGTAGTCTCAAGTGAACCTTTTAGTGTTTGTGCAGCCGGAAATTCACATATAAATTCACTGCCTTCGCTGACTCGGCTTTTAATACGAAGTTCTGCATTATGTCTTTGCAAAACATGTTTTACGATTGCCAATCCTAATCCTGTGCCACCACCTTCTCTTGAACGATTACTGTCAACTCGATAGAACCGTTGGGTAAGGCGTTCTAAGTGGTGGTCTTCGATCCCGTCCCCATTGTCTTTTACGCTTAAGCGAGCAACATCATCATGGTTTTTCCAGCTGATTGTGATGATGCCCTTGGTTGGCGTGTAATGAATTGCGTTGGTCAATAGGTTTGAAATGGCGCTGTGCAATTCGGTAGCTGATCCAAGTACGTGCAAAGTCGGGTCTAAATCAACATTTAGGGTGTGTTGTTTATCTACAATGAGAGGCTGCACATTATCCACAGCAGCCTGAACTAGCTGGCTTATATCAACCGGATCGTCCTCGCTAGAATATTGAGTGGATTCTAATTTTGCGAGAAACAGTAAATCGCTAACAATCAGCTCCATACGAGTGCTTTGGGCGTTCATTTGAGCCAGAGGTTTTGCAAATCCCTTTGGCAATTCTTTGTGGTCGCTGAGTATTTCTATATAGCCACGCAACACGGTCAATGGCGTTTTAAGTTCGTGTGAGACATTCGCTACAAAATCGCGTTGCATCTGATTTGTGCGTACCAAGCGTGTTACATCGCGCACGATCACCATTCTAAGTTGCTCGGTATAGGCAAGGCATTTTAGGTTAAGGACAACGTCGCGTTTTATCATAGACGCTACTTCTAAGCCTTGCGTAGTTGTTTCTTGAGCCTCCAGCAGAGCGTCTAACTCTGGATAACGAACCAGATCTGTAAGCCTTAAGCCGTTGTCAGCTGGCCAGCGGATGCCGAGCAGGGTGGATGCATTGTTATTCGCCCACTCGATCTTACCGCTTTCGTCAATTAAAACGATGGCGTCGGGCAGAGCACCAATGGCTTTGCGAACCTGAGAAAGAAAACTGGTGAGTTGGCGTTGTCTGAGTTTGTTTTTTTTATCGCGCTTTGCGAGCTTACGTAAGATCGTATAAATCTGTCCATCCGCATCCGGCACCGATTTGATTGCAGGTCGATCGACCCATTTGCTCAGAGAGTTAAGTCGGTAGATTTGCCAAACAATAACGAATAGGCAAAACAACACTAAGCATCCAAGGACATAGCCAGTTGCAGCTCCAAGTAGTAAGCCTACAACCAAAATGCCAATGATTTTCCAAATGTCTTCTTGCATGCGTGCCTGCTAACCGATCAATAGAATGCCATAGGGTGATAATCAGTCGGTTAGAGAAAATCGATAACCAACACCACGAACCGTATTAATATAGCTGTCACAATCAAATGGTTCGAGCACTTTTCGCAGTCGTCGAATATGCACGTCAACCGTACGGTCTTCGACATATACCTGGTTACCCCAGACATTGTCCAATAGCTGGTCGCGAGCAAACACTCGATCAGAGTGAGACATAAAAAAGTGTAGAAGACGAAATTCCGTAGGGCTAAGATCAATGCTCTTGCCTGAAATCTTAACTCTATGTTGCTCTAAATCTATAGTGATGCGACCTGCAGTGATTAGTTCAGTGCTGGTAGTCGGTGTTGAGATTCGTCTTAAAACAGCGTGAATTCGAGAAATAAGCTCTTTGGTCGAAAACGGTTTCTTCACATAGTCGTCCGCGCCAATACTAAGGCCGCGCAGAAGGTCGTCCTCGTCGTCTCGTGCCGTGAGCATGATAATTCCGATATTGTGATTACCTTCTCGTCTAATACGACCCGCGAAGTCAATACCGGAAATTCCAGGCATCATCCAGTCGAGTAAGATTAGATCAACGTTACCTTGATTGAGCAGTGAACCCGCCTGGTGGGCATTACTCGCGTCCGCCACGTCAAACCCTTCGCTTTCTAGCGCCATCCTTACCATGTCGCGTATGGCCGCTTCGTCATCAACAATTAATATACGTGCACTCATTGTTCTACTATCTTCCTAATAAACGGTAACTGCCATTGTATGTTAGCGGTTATTTCTATTGATTGTTCTCTAAACCAGAATGTCTCTATCGCTCGCAAACAGTTTGTATTGTAATCGTTGATGCTGCCACGGTTATGGCAGCATCACATGAGGCTCCTTATTAGACAGACTCCGCATTACAGAATTGTGACACAGTCGAAATCATTAGCGTTGAGCTGGATCAATTATGACCAATTAGTGATGGTACTAATTGCCAGCAGCAGTAGGTGTTCTTTTGATTCTTTTGGACGCCATAAGGACTTTTTAGAGGCAAAGGTCACGTTGTGCCGGTGTTGTGCCAGTATTGTGCCAGTATTGTGCCGGTATAAAGATTAGTAATGAATCTCAATTATTTTCGATTAGTACGCTTATATTGGTGAGCGTGTGCGGTTACACTGCGCAAAATTTTCGGTATTGTTGCGCGAATATGTTTCAAAATGATACCAATACACCTCAGCGAGCAATGCTTAGTTGAGCGTTGTATAACTTATTCCACTCTTTAACGAATCTCTATCCAACCTTATGGACACTAGAAAATCGCAGTACGATGATAAGAAGCTGGTCAAACGATTGCAGCGCAATGTGGGGCAAGCAATTCATGATTTCGGTCTAATTGAAGATAACGATGTGGTTATGGTGTGCCTATCGGGTGGAAAAGATAGTTATGCAATGTTGGATGTATTATTGGCGCTGCGAAGTAGAGCTCCGATTGATTTTAAGCTCATTGCGGTGAATTTGGATCAAAAGCAACCGGGCTTTCCCGAACAAATATTACCAGAATACTTAAGTGCCTTGGGTGTTGAGTTTCGAATTGTCGAAGAAGACACTTACAGCATTGTTATGGACAAAATTCCTGAGGGAAAAACCACTTGTTCTTTATGCTCGCGGTTACGCCGAGGCATTTTGTATCGCGTGGCGGGTGAGTTGGGCGCTACCAAAATCGCCTTAGGCCACCACATGGACGATATGGTTGAGACACTGTTCTTAAACATGTTTCACGGTGCGCGGCTGAAAAGTATGCCGCCTAAGCTCGTAAGCGATGACCGAAAAAATGTAGTGATAAGACCATTGGCCTATTGCCGGGAAAATGATCTTGAGGCATTTGCTGAGTTACGACAGTTCCCCATTATTCCTTGCAACCTTTGTGGTTCTCAAGAGAACTTACAACGTAAAAAAATTAAGGCAATGCTACAAGAGTGGGATCGTCAGTCACCAGGTCGTGTACTCAATGTATTTAAATCATTGTCGCGTATTACTGCATCACATTTGTTCGACAGCGAGTTATTTGACTTCAAATCGCTGACTCTCGACAACGTCGACGAACTTAAAGAGTTTGATATTGCTTTTGACGAGTCTCCGCTAGAAATGTTGGTGAACCGAGATTCTGCACAGCAATAGGCACAAAGACACTTTTCAGGCGCGATGAGCTATGTTCAACGCGACTAACGTCACTAATTGGGCTCAGGAAGCTCCCCACAACTGCTTTACGCGTTGGTCACGCCCACAGCCATTACGATAGTACTTGTATTTCCACGGGCTCTTTTTGTAGTAGTCTTGATGATATTCTTCGGCCAAATAGAACGGTTTCGCAGCCAGTACTTCGGTAACGATGTCTTCGACAAAGGGTTTATCGGCATTCAGAGCATCGATAGACGCGTTTATTACATCTAATTCAGCCTGACTGGAATAAAAAATGGCGGATTTATATGAACTTCCTTTATCGCAGAACTGACCGTAAGCATCCGTTGGATCTATATGCCTCCAGAAATACTCAACCAATTCAGCGTAGCTCACAACACTAGGATCATAGTCCACTTTAACTGCTTCGAAATGGCCTGTTTCGGTACGAGAAACAGTTTTATAGCTGGCGGTTTCTTTGCTGCCACCTGTATAGCCAGAAACGACATCTGAAACGCCATTGAGTTTCTCGAAATCGGCTTCGATGCACCAAAAGCATCCGCCGGCGAATAGAGCAGATGCTGAGTAAACTGGTGATGTTGCACCTGGAATTGGATCAGCAATGACGGTGTTAGGCTCAGTGGTATCAGCACTTTCTTTATCAGTCTCTGACGATTGAGTAAAGGAGAGGGCGGCGGTGAACGCAAATAGCGCGAATGAAAGACTGAGTACGTGTGTGCGATTCTTCATGATTATCCTGATAAACTTACTGAAATGATTTCGGGGTTGCTGCGGTCTTCAAACGGGCTGTATTTAGAGCCTGAATCCAATTGCAATACTTAGAATAATGACACTAACTTCGAAACTTTGTGTAAACATAACCTAGCTCTATTTACCAACCTGTATTCATATGACCGCACCGATGCAAGAAATATTACTTCCAACCAACAAAAAGCAACTTTTTGGTTCTATTAGCGCCTTAGTGCCTAGCGATGCCCATTTTGTTAATGGTCGACCAATCATTGCGCCATACGCCGATGAATCAGACTCTGAACTAGATCTTGAGGAAGCGGTACTCGGTCTGGGCTGTTTTTGGGGAGCAGAGCGCAAGTTTTGGAATGTTGACGGAGTTTATTCAACTGCGGTTGGGTACGCGGCAGGCGCCACGCCAAACCCCACTTATCAGCAGGTATGTTCAGGAGCAACGGGTCATGCAGAAGTTGTATTGATTGTCTTTGACCGTAATAAGGTCAGTTTTGAAGAGCTCCTCAAGGTGTTTTTTGAGTCGCATAACCCTACACAGGGAATGCGGCAGGGCAATGATATCGGTAGCCAGTATCGTAGCGGAATATATTGTGTAACAGAGCAGCAACTGCAAACGGCCCGAAAAGTGTCCGAGTCTTATCAAGCTGAGTTAAAGAAAAGTGGTTATCCTGCTGTAACCACTGAATCGAAGATGATTAAAAAATTTTATTACGCCGAAGAATATCATCAGCAATACTTAGCTAAAAATCCGGCTGGGTATTGTGGGATTGGAGGCACTGGCGTGACGTGTGCCATTTGATCAATCAACTCGATTGATCAAGTAAGTAACCGAGTAGTGTCAGAGATATCATTCGAAATCAAAGCGTTTCACCCGATTATTCGTCTAGGTTACTTTAGATATTTCGCATAGCTTAGTTGTATCCATAATTTGCGGCAGAACAGCGGGTTTCTGTTGTTATTCAAGCGTTCGAGTGTTTTATTGGTTTATCCCCCACAAGAGGGCTATTACATAATGAAAACCATACTAAGTAGTTCTGTCTCAATTGAGATATATCGCTTAATCATGAACTCCAGTTCCAACACACCTTTGGGAATCCGAGCTGCTCGCTGCGGGCGATCTAAATCTAGGAAGGAGCGTAAAAGCGGACTGCGTTTTTATGGTGTGGTGGCATAACGTTATGTGTGTTAGTTCACTTAGCCTTGGGCTATTGGCAATATTCCTATTTTAGAGCCGCGCAGTTCGATGAACGTATTTCGGGCTTAATAGTTGCAGTTGATCAAGCGGTTAAAACAGAGGGCTTGATGTTAAGCCAACTCGAGAGCGTTGATCGCTTCAATGATTATTTGGCGCAAAATCAAGGTCTTGAAAGAGTTTATCGGTTTGATAAAGTCGATCGTTTCGGCGGAGACTCTAAGCTAGACGCTCCTGCGGATACCTATGGGTAGCACAAGCTTATGATCGAATCGCCGGCGTTACGGCAAGCTTTCAGGCGAATGAGTTAAGGGGTATCTCTTAAGGATGATGGAATGGGTTTTAAGGTCTCTAAGCTCACCACTGAAGACGGCCGCTTGGGTGTGATCGGCTTAAAAGATCGAATAGAGAGTTTGCGCGGAGAATTCAAATTCAACAGTGTGCTTGGTATAGGAACAGCGCTTAAGCTATTGATTATCTTACCTGAGCTAAAGCAAGGGGACGTCTAATAAAGCATTTATTTGGTGGTGCAAATCACTGGATAAATGGTCATAATTGAGCGCATTATATTTGTTTGCTGGGTAGCTTTTATTTGGGGACGATTTATATGGCAATGAGAGGCATATAAATCGTTTAAAAGCATCTACGCAGGCGACCAAGGCTTATAATGAGCCTGTAATAATTTTTGGGGATAAGTTGGGATAGCAGTAGGGTGCCTCTTAAAATTGTTCTTTTGTAAAGTTTGCTATCACAAACAGCGACTTTGAACATGTCGGAATTAATCAAGACTATTGTAGTTGATGACCACTCTTTGTTTCGCGAGTGCGTGGTTCGCTCGCTCCTTGAGAGCGGATGTTTTGACGTGGTTGCTCAATCAGACAGCCACGTAGACGCATTAGAGAAAGTTGCGAGACATACGCCGGATATTGTTCTGCTTGACATCAGTCTACCGGGTGGCGGAATTGGGACAGCGAAGGAAATTGCAGAGCGTGTGCCGGACACAAAGGTGATTATGCTTACTGTCTCTGAAGCCGAGGATGATGTCCAAGATGCTTTGTTAGCGTACGCCAAGGCTTATGTTTTGAAAGGCATTCCATCGGGAGAGTTAGTGCCTATCTTGCAAAAAATCAACTCCGGTGAGTCCTACATACCACCGAATTTGGCAGTAGGCTTGCTTAAACGTAGCCAGCAAGACGCCTATGCCTTTGATTTAAATCGTCGAGAAAAGCAGATTTTGGAAAAACTCGCGGACGGGCTGAGCAATCGTGTGATAGCTGAAACTATTCACCTGAGTGAAAAAACAGTCAAACTCTATATGACCCAAATAATGCACAAGCTGCATGTAAGCAATCGAGCTCAAGCCGCGTTGAAAGCACAAGAGATGTCGCGAGACGAAAATAAATAGGTACTGAATTCAGTAGCCTTAAAAACATTAAGGCCGTACTAAATAGTCTGTAAGATTGTTTTCGCTATTAAATTAAAATTGTATATCCATACGACTTTTGCTTTCTAAGTCAGACTTTGGTCTTAGATATTCATTACATTGGCTCCTTCACAAAGAGATTGAATGTGGGTGAAGTAGTGTCAATGGTTAGGTAGGCCGTAGGATGGCTCAAAAAAACGCTTAGACCTGGTAGGGTTGAGAAGCAAAGCGTGTTTTTGAGAGCCGTTCCGATCCTTTATCGCTGTACATATTTTAAACGTCTCACAATATGCGCAGATGCCTGAACGATGTCTACTCTCTTATCTACTCTCTTATCTACTCTCTTAAGAAGTTAAGCCATATTTTTTCGACGCCTTTTTTTAAGCTTAGGCATTATGGCTGAATTAGAGTGGCGGTTTTTTTAAACTACGTTCTGAGCAGTGCTACTTGCTTGCTGATAGTTAGTTGATAGTTAGTTGATAGTTAGTTGATAGTTAGTTGATAGTTAGTTGATAGTTAGTTGATAGTTAGTTGATAGTTAGTTGATAGTTAGTTGATGGTTAGCCGATAACTATAAAGGTCTTTTTCTAGGGCTTTATCCACATTGATATTCTAATGATTGATCTGGTTTTCCGAAACCAAGCCGGGGTGGGGGCTGTCCAAAAGATGTCGACTAACTGTTTGCCTCTGTTCCTGCTCAGCTCAGCATGGTTGAATCAACTCAGTTGAAAAAAATCTTTTAAGGGTGTCATGTCGTAGTGAGCAAGCAGTTCGACCATTTGTTGAGCTGCGCCACGAGCATTGATCGCGATTAGCGTGGGACGATCCATTGAGTTAATAAAATCAGCCGTAACTGGAAGCTTCGCAACCATAACCTCTTTTCCTCGCTTACATCTGTCGACCAACTTCGGGTTTATGTCATAAAATTTACTAACGCCAATACCGTATTTCTCTAGATTGTCGTGTAGCTTTAGTCCAGTAGGCCCTGCGCCCCAAATGGCTACCGTTTTGACTTTACTTTGCTTTAGGTGATTCGCTAAGTAAAATGCCTTACATTCTAAAAAGGCATTCCGGTCGTAGCGTTGATCGTTACGTGACAAGCGGTTTGAGTGGTCTCTCCAGCGAAGTAGTGGCTCACTATCAGGCTTCCCAAAGATTGCACCCTGAGCGTGAGCGCGCAGAATTAAGTCGTAGTCTTCAGGCCACGCTGAGTCAGAATAACCTCCCATTGATCTGATCAAAGACGTACTCATGAAAAATGTAGGGTGGGCAAGGCTACATTCAACGAACATCTGTTGTTCAATTTGTTGAGGGCGTCGCTGAGTATTGAGCCAAGTTTGATAGTGATTGAAACCGTCACCAACAGTATCATCGTCTTTAAATATTTCAACCACTGCCCCAACAATGTCCACGTCAGGATGAGAGCAGTAGTAATCTAGCTGTGTACGAAGTCTATTAGGTTCAGACAGGTCGTCAGAGTCCATGCGGGCAATCAACGGGTAATTGGCCGCAGAGATGCCTGCATTTAGAGCGTGCACAATGCCAGGCCTAATTCCCAGTGTTTGTGAATGGATAATCCTAAGACGCTCATCAGCAGGCAGTTCAGAAACGGCTGTGTCGGTCGAATGGTCGTCCACTAGAATCAGTTCAAGTTGTACATTCTTTTGATCAAGAATGCTCTGTACAGCGGTACCTAAGTAAACCCCACCATTGTGGACCGGCATGATGACGCTGATGGGGGTATTGGGAACTCTGACTTCGTCCATGCTTGTTAAGGTGCTCGACTTAACTACAAATTACTAAAGTAAAACTCAAATTGGTTCTACGCTAATTCTCCAGAACAACTACTTCCGGCTCCTGCGGTGCATCCGAAACAATGGCGTTCGGTTGCAATGTCCTTTCCTTCAAGCCCCTGAGGGTTTAAATCCCAGAGATGGCGATTTTTGCCTCCACCTAGCGGCAGTTCTAACATCTGGTTGAAGTCGCAATCATAAACTCGACCTTCCCAGTCTATATTGATTAAATGGCGGCACATAAGCGCAGACACCGTGCCTGCGTTAAAATTGTCTACCAGTAATTGTTGGTAGTCTTCGAGCTGGCCATCGCGCCGTAACGAATGCGCAAAGCGGTTGACAGGTAGATTAGTGATGGCTAACAGGCTGGAGAATGTAATACCAAACTCGCGCCCGAGCATTTCACGGTAGTCCTGCTCCAAACTAGCTTGCGGGGGCGGCAAGAATGCGCCTCCGGGGTTATAGACCAAATCGAGACTTAACTCTGGATTTGTTCCATAGCCAAGCTCATTAAGTAACTGCAGACCCTTAATGCTTTTATCAAAGACGCCTTTACCTCGTTGTGCGTCAACATTGTCTTGTGTGTAACAAGGCAGTGAACAGACTAAGCGAATTTTTCGGTCAGCATAAAAATCGGCAAGGTCTTCTTGGCCTGATTCAAACAGAACAGTTATGTTGCAGCGGGAGGTGATTTCTATTCCACGTGCAATCAACGCATCACAAAATTGACGAAAATGAGGGTTAAGTTCGGGCGCGCCGCCCGTGAGATCAGCCTTTTTAATTGCACTGTCGTCCACCCAACTCAATATTTTCTGCATGCAGTCCCATGTCATAATCTCGGTCCGCTTAGGACCCGCATCTACGTGGCAATGATGGCACGCTAGGTTACAGAGCTTGCCTAAGTTCATTTGCAGTTCGTTAGGTTTCGCGCGCTTTAATATAATGCTGTGCGCTTCCAACTGCTCAGTAAACAGTGGTCCGCAATCGGGAATATCTCCGGTGCTTCTGGGTGAGCCACTTTTGGCGTTCTTGGAAACCTTAGTTTCAACAGGTATTGGAATTGCTTGCATAGCTAGATACGAGTGTTAGAACGAGTTTGAAAGCTGTGTTTTAAAGCTAGCGCTTACTCAAACTGTTTGTCTTTAAATTCACATAGATCACTGATGATACATGAGCCACAGCGAGGTTTGCGTGCAATACAGGTATAGCGACCGTGCAATATTAACCAGTGGTGGGCATCAACTAAGAATTCTACTGGAATAAACTTCAATAAAGCCTTTTCAACTGCGAGTACGGTTTTACCGGGGGCAATCTTGGTGCGATTAGAGACGCGAAAAATATGCGTATCAACGGCCATAGTGGGATGGCCAAATGCCGTATTGAGTACCACGTTAGCCGTCTTTCGGCCGACACCTGGCAAAGCCTCTAATGCATCGCGATCGTCAGGAACAATGGAGTTATGCTCACGTACTAAAAGGTCACATGTTGCGATTACGTTCTTCGCCTTACTATTGTATAAGCCAATAGTCTTGATGTACTCGCTTAGGCCGTCGACGCCCAATGCGTAGATGGCTTCGGGCGTGTTGGCGATCGGGTAGAGCTTTGCAGTCGCTTTGTTTACACCTACGTCGGTTGCCTGCGCAGACAGAATTACAGAAATCAGTAGTTCGAAGTTGCTGCTATAAGCAAGCTCAGTTTTTGGTTCTGGATTTTCAGCTCGAAACCGTGTGAAAATTTCAGTTCTTTTTAACTTATTCACTCGTTGTCGCTTGTCTGTTTGGATTTTACTCGGGCAACGGCGGCGGCAATATCAACTTTAATTTGCTCTGTACCAGAATTATTTTGCAATGAGCGCAGTTTCTTTAGAGAACTTCGCTGCTGAAGCCGTGTTGCTTCACGAGCTAGTTTAGCTTCGGTATTGACTCGCGCTCGTGTTGCATCCTCAGGCGAATAATCAGGCCACCGCCAATTCAACTGTGCCGGTTGATCCAGTTGTTGATCAATCATATCGATGCAGTCAACGGGGCAGGGCTCTAAGCAGAGCTCACACCCGGTACAATCTTTTTCGATCACCGTGTGCATGCGCTTAGCCATACCGATAATGGCATCGGTAGGGCAGGCTTTAATACACATTACGCAGCCAATACAGCGGTCTTCATCGATTACCGCTATTTGCTTAGGTCTGTGTTGACCAAATGATGTGTCTAAAGGTTTAGCAGGGGTGCCTAATAGGTTTGCTAGACCCTGAATCGTAATGTCGCCACCAGGAGGGCACTGGTTAATGTCGGCATCGCCATTAACAACCGCTTGTGCGTAATCGCGGCACCTAGGATAGCTGCATTGGGTGCATTGTGTTTGAGGTAGCCATTGATCTACCGCGTCAACGCGAGACTCTAGTGCGCCTCTTTGACCAATCCCTGGGGTATTTTTTTGATCAGCCCTTGGAGCGTTTTCTTGAAGAGTATCTTGAGGCATATCAAATATCCAAACGGATTACTTAACCCGCATACCTGGTTGAGCGCCATCGTCTGGGCTCAAGACAAATAAATCGCTGCCTCCGGGGCCAGCGGCTAACACCATTCCTTCTGATAGGCCAAAGCGCATTTTACGCGGTGCTAGATTGGCTACCATTACAGTGAGCCTGCCTTCCAAGTCTTCTGGGTTGTAAGCGGATTTGATGCCTGCAAATACATTGCGTGTCTCACCACCAATGTCCAATGTCAGCTGAAGGAGTTTGTCAGCACCTTCTACATGCTCAGCCTTAACAATTTTGGCTACGCGTAGGTCGACTTTTGAGAAATCATCGAAATTAACTTCTGGTGAAATTGGATCATCCGCTAATGGACCTGTTGCTTTGGAAGATGTGTCGTCTTCTTTTTGTGCGGTTTCTAAGTCAGCTTTACTGTCGGTAATCATTGCTTCTATTGCCTCTGGGTCAACCCGAGTCATCATTGGTTTAAAGGAGTTTATAGGGTGATCTAGCAAAGATAGGCTGAGATCATTCCATTGTATTGGATCGATGTTTAAAAATTCTTCAGCTTTTTCAGCCAACTGAGGAAGCACTGGTTTGAGGAGGCCTGCGAGCAATCGAAATGCATTCAGGCCGCTGGTGCAAACCGAATGAACAGTCTCCAAGTTTGCTTCATCTTTAATCATTGCCCAGGGCTTATTTTCGTCAATATACTGGTTGGCAAGGTCGGCAAGTTTCATGATGTCGCGCATTGCTGCCGAAAATTCACGGTTTTCATAATGCTGTGCAATAGTCTCGACGCTCTCGACCATTGTTGAGTGTAAAGCAGGATCGTGCAGTTGGGCCGCCAGACGTCCATCGAAACGCTTATTAATAAACCCGGCGCAACGCGAAGCTATGTTTACGACTTTGCCCACAAGATCAGAATTCACCCGCGCGACGAAATCTTCAAGGTTTAGATCTAGATCAACAACGCTGCTGCTAAATTTGGCCGCAAAGTAGTAGCGAAGATACTCGGGATCCAAATACTTTAGGTAAGTACGCGCCATAATGAAGGTGCCACGAGACTTCGACATTTTGGCACCGTCTACTGTCAAAAAGCCGTGTACAAAAACAGCTGATGGCATTTTATAGTCAGTAGCGTGCAAAAGGGCAGGCCAAAACAAGGTATGGAAACGTACGATATCCTTCCCAATAAAATGAAAAATCTCCGTGTCTGATTCTTTGCGCCAATGCCACTCCCAGTCTTCACCCCGGCGATCGGCCAAGACTTTATGGCTCGCCATGTAACCCACTGGTGCGTCCAGCCAGACATAGAAATATTTTCCAGGGGCATCAGGGATCTCGAATCCCCAATAGGGTTTATCACGGCTTATGTCCCAATCGATTAAACCGCCTTCAAACCATTCGTTGAGCTTGTTAGCGATTTCTGGCTGGAGAGCGTCTGAATCGCGCCATTTCTCCAATACTTCAGAAAATTCAGACACTTTGAAAAAATAGTGTTCGCTTTCTTTTTCAATCGGCGGTTTGCCTGAGAGCACAGAATACGGATCAATTAGGTCTGTTGTGTCATAAGTGGTGCCACATACTTCGCAGTTATCGCCGTATTGATCAGGGCTGGAGCATTTCGGGCAGGTGCCTTTAACATAGCGATCTGGCAAGAACATGCCTTTCTCTTCGTCAAAGGCTTGTTTAATGACTTTAACGTCTATGTGTCCACGTTCGCGCAAACTGGTGTACAGAGCAGCGCTTATGGTTTTATTTTCATCGCGGTGTGTGCCGGTGAAATTGTCGAGCCCTATAGAAAACTCATCAAGGTCAGCCTGATGATTGGTTTCCACTTGATCAATTAATTCTTGTGTTGTGATTCCTTTTTTTTCCGCACTCAACATTATCGGAGTGCCGTGTTGATCGTCACCGCCAACAAAAATCACATCGTTGCCGCGCATCTCCTGAAAACGCGCCCACAGATCGGCTTGCATAAATCCCACCATATGACCTAGGTGTAGATCACCGTTGGCATAAGGCAGTGCATTTGTTATGAGGATGGTTCGTTTATCTGGGCTTGACATAAATGATCAAAGTGTTCGTTTTATGATGTGATTATACGGGCTAACTTGTCGTCTATTCGCGCATAATGTCTTCAAGGCTCAGTTCTGTCATTTTAAGGATCCGTGAAATCACAAAATACATGGCGTAGAACATTAAGATCATCGAAGGCACTACGATCACCGGGTAGCTTAAAAGAGTCATGGTCCCCAGTTCTTCATTAAACTCTGGAGTACCTGTAGGACTAACGATAATCCACTTAGCTAAAGCGTAGTTGAGTATTGACGACAGCAAGAAGCTGCTTGCTAAAATCCAAGTAGCTTTTACCATTAGTCCGTCAAAATCTGATTCTCTGCCGCGTTTTTGAACTTCATCGGCGACTAGGTCGGTACGCATAAACATATCGTTATAAATAAACGTGCGAATCAGCGGCCGTTTCGAGAACGTAGACAGAAGCACAGCGACACCGAACCCAAGCGGTACTAGGGCTTCTTTGATGGCTATATATTCCTTAGGTAGCTGCAAAAGCGCAATACCGCCCGTTAATAGAATGCTTATGAAACCAATGGCCGGAACTAAACCAACCTTTTTATCTCGAGCAAATTCATAAATACCGGCCGCTAATGGAAAGCTAAGAGCCAACACTAAGGCCCATACTGGGCCTAATTGATCGTCGCCACTCAGTCTACGTAACACCAGTACGGGGATGATGATGTTGATTATCAGGTCAGTAAACAGCTTGCCGAATCCTGGTTTAGGGGCGCTTTTGTCTGGCGTATCGAGTCGTTGTTCTTCGTTCATGATGAATAAGGTCTTTTTTAGAGCGCGAATAATACGATAAATCGAAAACTCACGGCACAAAATCGTATAATTGATTGTCCGAAATCTCTATAAACACCATTTCTGTGCTTATTGTTGGCATCGAAGTAGCTAGGAAGCCATAAGTGCCCGAACAATTAGTCTCACTACAACGCTATATAGCGATCGAAGGTCCCATTGGCGTTGGTAAATCAAGCTTAGCTAAACGCATTGCGAAGACCGTTGGCTCTTCATTGTTGCTTGAAAAGCCAGCCGAAAACCCATTCCTAGAACGTTTTTACAAATCACCTAGGCGCTATGCATTGCCCGCGCAGTTGTTTTTTCTGTTTCAACGGGTCAGGCAAATGCAGGATATTAAACAGAGGGACATGTTTACTCCGGGCAGAGTGGCAGACTTTATACTTGAGAAAGACCCATTGTTTGCGCAAGTGACTTTAAACGACGAAGAGTTCAGGCTTTATCAACAAGTGTTCAATAATTTACAAATTGATACACTCAAGCCCGACATTGTGATTTATCTTCAAGCGCCTGTAGATATTTTACAACAAAGGATTAAAAAGCGACGCAATCGCTTTGAGCAGAATATTGAGCACGCATACCTAAAAAAGCTATGCGACGCCTATACAACTTTTTTTCATCGATATTCCGAAACACCCTTATTGATAGTGAATGCGGCGGAGTTTAATCCCATCGATAACGATCAGCACTATCAGGCATTGTTGAATCAAATAGCTAAAATAGAGGGTGGTAAGCACTTTTTTAACCCGCTAGCTCAGTAATAAGAGGCTTTAAATTATGGCAGTAACGATAACTCAATTAAAAAAGATGAAAGATGAGGGCGACAAAATTACGTGGTTAACCGCGTATGACTATAGCTTTGCCCATCTTGTCGACTCGGCTGGAGTAGACGCCATATTAGTGGGCGATTCGTTAGGAATGGTCATCCAAGGTCATTCGACCCCAGTACCCGTAACTGTCGAAGATACCTGTTATCACATCGAGTGCGTTGTAAGAGGGTCTAGTAACTCTCTTATCGTAGGAGATATGCCCTTTGGGAGTTACCAACTTAGTAAAGAGCAAGCGTATGCCAATGCAACTAAATTAATGCAAGCGGGAGCACATGTCGTAAAGCTAGAAGGTGGTGAACTACAGGAAGAAACGATACAGTTTTTGACTCAACGCGGTATAGCCGTTTGTGCCCATATCGGCCTTACTCCTCAATCAGTGCATGCTCTCGGTGGGTTTAAAGTGCAGGGGCGTGGTGACGCTGCAAAGTTGTTGTTTGAAGATGCAAAAAGAGTTGAAGCCGCAGGTGCATTTGCCGTGGTGTTAGAGGCCGTGCCAAGCTCACTAGCGTCAGACATAACGGCGGCCTTAGATATTCCCACCATTGGAATTGGTGCAGGGATTGATTGCGATGGTCAAGTGCTTGTATTGCACGACATGTTAGGAATTTACCCCAAGAAAAGCCCAAAGTTCAGTAAAAATTATATGCAGGGAGCTGATAGCGTTTTCGCGGCGGTAAGCAATTTTGTTGCCGACGTTAAAGCGGGGGAGTTTCCAAAACCTGAACACAGTTTCGTTTAAATCGCACCAGCACGGCTGAACACAGAAGTAATCAGAGTGTTTGCACAAAATAAAAAGAAGAAATGATAAAAATTAATAGAGTCTCAAGTCTACGTTCTGCGGTGCAAGCTGCCCGGAATGAGAAAAAACATATTGGCTTTGTGCCGACCATGGGTAATCTGCACGAGGGTCACTTGGAGCTCGTGCGTATCGCCAAGTCGCGCTGCGAATTCGTAGTGGTCAGTATTTATGTTAACCCTACACAGTTTGGTGAAAACGAAGATCTCGATGCTTACCCAAGCACCCCAGATGAAGATGCACGTCAGCTCGCTGAGCTGGATGTTGATGTTCTTTTTCTGCCTTCTCAAGAAGTTATGTACCCCGGCGATTTGAATTCTCAAACAGTCGTTTATGTACCTAAATTAGGCGAGCTCTATTGTGGGAAAAATCGCCCAGAGCATTTCAATGGAGTAACGACCGTAGTGAGTCGATTATTCAATATGGTGGCTCCTAATATCGCGGTGTTTGGGATGAAGGACTATCAGCAGCTCACGATTATCAAACAAATGGTCCGAGATTTGGCCTACCCCGTGCAAGTGGTGGGCGTAGATACGGTTAGGAACGAACAAGGCTTAGCGCTCTCGTCACGTAATGGTTACTTGAGTGAATTGGAACTAGAATCCGCGAGTGAACTGCGTAACACCCTAGTGAGTATTGCTGAGCAGATCGAAGAACTGGATGGGAGATCAGGGCTTAATAAAACTCAAATTGAGAAATTAAGGCGTAATGCAAAAGCCAGACTGAAGCGTGTTGGGTTTGAGCCACACTATGTGGATATTTGTGACCAAGCTACGTTATTGGCGCCCAAGTTTGAGAAAAAGAGTGCATCAGGTGATTCGCCTCAAGCTGATTTAAACTGGGTAGTTCTCGCCGCTGCGGTACTCGGCAAAGCTCGCTTGATAGACAATATCGAAGTGAATATTAAGCGCAAGAGGAAGGCTGTAACTCAAGTTTCGTAGGCATTAGCTTAAGCCTAAGTGAGAAAGAGCTTAGAGTAGATACAAAATGCTACTCAGATCGTTTTTACTGATCGCGACCTGTGCTTGCTGCCTGACGATCGGTTTTGCACGATACGCAACCCCAAGACCAGCTGCTCCCAACATTTTAAGGTCATTGGCACCATCGCCTACCGCAAGAGTTTGCTCAGCGGACAGGCGTAACTCGCCTGAATAACGCCGTAAAAGCGCTCGCTTTAGATCGGCATCTACAACCGGAGGGTGCACTGCGCCAGTTAGAACGCCATCGTGTACTTCTAGAGTGTTAGCATGAAATGACTGCATTCCTAGTGACTTGGCAAGATGCTGGGCAAATACATCAAACCCGCCTGAAAATATCATTGTTACGACACCGCGACGCTTAAGTCCAGCCATGAGCAAGACGGCCCCTTCCATAACAGGTAGTGATTGTTTAATTTCCTCAATTACTTCTGCTCTAAGTCCATTGAGAAGACCAAGACGTGCTGTAAAACTTTCTTTGAAGTCCAGTTCACCGCGCATTGCTCGTTCGGTAATCTGGCTGACTTGGTCGCCAATGCCAGCGTATCGAGCGAGTTCGTCGATAACTTCCATTTTGATAAGCGTTGAATCCATATCGAAACAGGCGAGCTTAATGGTGGAGTGCAAGGCTGGGTTATCTATGAGGACTATGTCCAAATGTTGCGCGCCTGAACTGCTGATGCGTTCTAGTTCGTCAATCGTCTGCGCGATGAGTCCTTTATAGTCCATATCTGACGCAGCGAGACTGCAGTTCATCACCCAACACTGGGCTTGTAAATCAGGACTTTCAGTAATGGTCTTTCGTTTTAATGAATATAATTCACTGTTGGTTTCCCCAAGTTTCTGCGCCAGCAGCGCAAAAGCGTCAACTGGACACGTTTGATCTAAAAACAAGATTTCAGAAGTACCTTTATTATCGGTACGGTCATCAGAGCGTGCTTCTAAAGCTAGCTGATTAATTGACATGCTTTGTGGGGTATGGGGGGCACCCAAAAAATAGAGCTCGTCAATAGTTGATGATTTAGATGCTTGCTCTAATGCAGTGGAAAATTGTTTAAATGAAGACACGGCTTAATCACTCATTACTGTTCTGGTATGGGCTAAACTAGCACTGACAAGGTTAAATGAAATTGAAATTCTTGAGTTTCGGATGACTTACGCAGTAGGAGTGCGTGATCCAAAGCACTCTCATCGAGTCATCTCTGAATAAGCCTAAAGCTTTGTGGATTCAAGCAGCACTTAATGAGTTCGGATTATGGGTTTGAAACCGCATGTTTCAGAACTATTCTCTCAACTGTCGTATACTTGAGGCGTAGTCTAGCACTCGCAAATTACCTAACAATAAAAAATGTCGAAAAAAACTAAAGTAGGCGTGGTCGGAGTCGGTTATCTCGGGCAGATTCACGCAAAAATTTATAGTGAAATGGATAACGTCGAACTCGTTATGCTTGCCGACACTGACCGTGAGCGTGGAGATGCATTGGCGCTAAAATATGGTTGTGCAGCAACGACTAGCTTTCTTGATCTTATTGATCAAGTAGACGCCGTTAGCATTGTTGTGCCGACCTCTCTCCACTATGACGTGGCTCAGCCGTTTTTAGAGGCAGGGATAGCGACATTAATGGAAAAACCGATCGCTGCTACGGTTGACGAGGCTCGCAAACTAGTAGACCTCGCGGCTCAAAATGATGCGCCGTTTTTGATTGGCCATCTAGAGCGTTATAACCCGGCATTACGAGCAGTAGCCGAAAAGGTAGCGGATCCTAAATATATTGAAGTTCACCGCTTAGGCACCTTTGTTGAGCGTGCCACCGATGTCGATGTAATTACCGATCTTATGATCCATGATCTTGATTTAGTATTGTCATTGGTTGATGAAGAGCCTAACGATGTACAAGCTATTGGGGCATCTGTTGTTACATCGCACGTTGATCTCGCCAATGTCCGCTTGGGCTTTCCGAGTGGAGCTGTTGCTAACATCACTGCGAGCAGAGTGTCTAATAAACGTTTTAGGCGTTTTAGAGTTTTTGGCCCTGAGGGGTACTACGGTATTAATTTGATGGACCAAGAGTTGGATATCGTTACCAAGGGCGTAATTCCTGTCGATGAGGCGTTTGCCAAACTCGAAGTTAGCCATAAAAAGTTTGAGAATGAGCAGCCCCTGCAAGTAGAGTTAGCTCATTTTATTGATGTAGCCCAACGGTTAAGCATGCCTATGGTCACAGGTCTGCAGGGCCTGCGAGCATTGCAGCTAGCAGAGCAAATCCAGTCTATCCTTAGAGCTTCTAATGGCCCAGGCTTGGTTTAGTTGTTTTAGTATTCCTGCAAGAGTTTGCTTGTGTTTGAGTAGACTTTTGCATTGTATACGACACGCTCTGGTAGTTTAAAACGACACGCTCTGGCAGTTTAAAACGACACGCTCTGGCAGTTTAAAACGACACGCTCTGGGCAGTTTAAAACGACACGCTCTGGGCAGTTACAAAAGAGGTAATTTGAAATTATGCTGAATCGTCACTTCTTACACAATTTCGTTCTTGTGCTCAGCTTTTTATTGGCTTCGTGTACCACGGCTGAAGAAAGCCCCTTAGCTGACAAACAAGCTGTCGCAGCCGAGGCTATGGCTAACAGTGTCGTCAACGTATCCTGTGAGATGGATAACAAAGCTCTTAGGGCAATGCGCAGTGGACTTGTGACCATTGCTACACCACAGGGTCGCAGAGTTCAGCTTAACGTTAAAATTGCGGATAACAATTACACGCGAGCACAAGGTTTCCAGCGAGTGTGTGCTGAACGTATTGCTGCCGAACCGATTCTGTTTGTTTTCGGAGTACCCGTGATACCAAACTTTCACATGAATAACGTAGTCGCGCCCATCGATATAGCGTTCATCAATGAACAAGGACGTATTGACGTAATTCATAAGATGCAGGTTTATGACAATTCTGGGTATAAACCCCGCTACGGTCCGAGCTCACCGGTGGTCGCAGCACTTGAAGTGAGCCCTTCTTTTTTTGAAAAAAACTCACTCAGTAGCGACAGCGCTATAACTTGGGAAGTCGTAAAAAGAGGTGGTAACGCAGACCGTTAAGGACAGCCCGTAGGGTCTCTCTCTATTTTGCACCTTGGCCATTTTTATTAACTTATTTTCTCTATTAATACCCGCGCAACTCAGATGACCAAGGCCATACGACACTATTTAGACTGGGATTCCGAAGTTTCGCTAACCGATGTTTTTGATTCGGGTGCGGCTAAACATTATCCGCATCGAATAGGTCAGAACCTACTTTACCTGAGTTCTGTACCTCATTCTAACTTGGGAAAGCTACGTACAGTACTATGTCTTCATGCGCTGAACGACGAAAACGGCGCCGCGTTAGACATCACTCCAGAGCCATTTGATCTGCAAGGCGATATACACGAGTATGGTGGAAAGCCGTTTTGGGTGTTTGGTAATGCCGTACTGTTTGTGAACAGGGCTGACCGGTGTTTGTATCGTTGTTATGTGTTCAGCCAGTCCATGACCCCACCAGAGCGCGTTAGTCCGATTGATGTTGCTTTGAGATCACCCCGTTGCCAGTCCGGGGATGAGCAACTACCTGAACCGCAGCATGTGGCATATGGCGATGTGAATCTAGTGAACCCTAATCTTGCGATTGCCATAGCCGAAATACACAGTCAAGAGACTGATGAACCCACGGCAATCATTGTCGGGATTGACCTTGAGCACAATGACGCACCGCTCATAGTTCTTGAATATGGAGCGGACTTTTACGCAAACTTAGTGCTTGGCAGTTCAGGCTCCGATCATCGAATAGCATGGGTCGAATGGCATCATCCCAACATGCCGTGGGACAGCAATACATTCAAAACAGCCTCGTTAACGACAGAGCAGGGCGAGTGTGCGTTAAAGTCCGTACGGTCCTTGCCAGATATTGATTCTGCTAGTTATTGCCAGCTAGTGTTTGGGGCGCAAGCGCAATTGTTTTGTGTTGCCGACTTTGTGACTCAAAGCGCGCAGTCTAGCCGTAATTATTGGAATGTCTATCAGGTTGATTTCAGCTCACTGGAGCTTGAGCAATTGTCAGCCGAACAAAGAGAGTTTGGCTACCCGCATTGGCAATTCGGTGATTGTCGACTGTGTGTTTATTTGGGTCGATTTGTTGTAGGTATAGCGGCTGACCCCGTCGCTGATTCGTTGTGGATTTATGATATTGAAACACAAGAACAGCGTTTCATGGAATCAAAGGGTACCTTGCAACATTTAAGTATCAATGCACAAGGGCTCGGCGCGATCATTGAAATGCCTGTGGATGGCACACCAAGGATAATCGTATTTTCGGTTATGGATGATGGGCACATAGAGACGTCTGCACCGAACCAAGAGAAGACATCGGTTTACCAATCGGCTTTTTCTGAACAATCTAAACCTCAACACAAACTGCCGTTCGAGGTAAGCCTAGCGCAACACATTGAATATTCAACCAGCGACAATGAGTCTGCGTACGCGTTTTATTACCCACCCGCCAATGCTAAGTTTGATTGCAGGGATGCACCGCCCGCGATTTTTATGGTGCACGGTGGCCCTACAGCTAGGGCTTATGGCCATTTTGACCTTCAAAAGCAATTTTGGACATCTAACGGCTTTGCTGTGGTGGACGTAAATCACCGAGGTTCGAGCGGTTATGGCAGACTCTATCGCGATGCGTTGTATGGACAATGGGGGGAGCTTGACTGCAATGATATTGTGGATGCAATTGACCATTTGTCTGAGCGAAAACTTATAGATTCTCGCGCCGTGTGCATTCGCGGTAAAAGTGCTGGGGGTTATGCTGTATTGAGAGCGCTCACACAGCACCCCGATTTATTTGCAGCCGGCGCTAGTTATTATGGTATCGGTGATCTTGCTACACTCGCCGAAATCACGCACAAATTTGAAAAGCATTACACCGATCGCCTGCTCGGCGAAGACTATGACTCAGAGCAGGCACAACAGGTCAGCAGCCTTTATCAGACGCGTTCACCAATTACCAAACTGGGCGGTTTAAAAACACCTATGGCGGTATTTCAAGGGGCGTTAGATAAAGTGGTGCCTGTCAAGTTAGCGCACGACCTAGTCGCTGCTCTTGAGGCCGGAGGTATAGATCATCAGTACTATGAATATGCTGACGAAGCACATGGGTTCAAAAACCCAAAGAATAATATTGCAGCATGGAAGGCTGAGCTTGCGTTTTATCGCAGTACTCTCAGATCAATTATGCTTAACTAGGGTGTTTACACCCCTTGGTTTTTGATCAACGAGTTACGATCATGGACATCCACCTTATAATTTTGCGAACTGTTAAACACTACTTATGACAAATCTCGAAGAAAGAACTTTGGCTCTCGCTGGTGTCATTCAAGCCAGCCTTTGTGTGCAATCATTGGCACGTCATGGCGAGTTGGATGTTGCTGACTTTAACGCCTTAATGCAATCAGTACTCATACTTGATGCGGCCTCGACGGCGTCGGTTTATGGAGGGGTTAACGGCGTACGTCGTGGGCTAACGTCACTTGCAGATGGGCTTTTAGTCTCCCCCAAGGCCGATAGCCTCGAAGTATTACGCTATGCAATGTCGTTATTGCATTTACAGAGACAGTTGCTTACTGACGAGCAAAAGTTTAAACAGTTTGCGCAACAAATCGAAAATTTAAGTGGCTACTCCAAAGACGATCTGCCTGCGAAGTGTTCAACCATATATCAAGATTTTATTAGTGTGATGAGACCGCAAATAATCGTGAATGGTGAGGAAGAATTCTTACAACGACCTGAAGTACCTGTGCAAATTCGTACTCTATTGTTGTCGGGTATTCGTTCAGCCGTATTGTGGCAACAAAAGGGTGGTGGTCGGTTCAGTCTTGTATGGCAGAGGACCCGTATGCAAAATGCGGCTCGGACTTTGCTGGCTGGTGGCAGCGTACACTAGGCCCTGAATAGTTGATTCTATAGGACCATGCTACCGCTAATACTTAGATCAAGATTGACGGCTTAAAATAAGACCAACAACGTAACAATACTGATACAAATCTAATGGACATTGCACTGCTGCTGACGGGTAACGAGTTGATGACAGGCGATACGGTGGATTCTAATTCTTCGTATATTGCACAATCGCTAAAAGACCTAAACCTTGTCCCCAAAATCAAGCAAGTTGTAGGTGATGACTTCGATCTACTGGTCGCTAGCATTCAAGACCTTTCGCTCAAAGCCGATGTGCTTGTTATGAATGGTGGGCTCGGACCTACGGTCGACGACTTAACATCGCAAGCTCTTGCTGAAGCGGCAGGAATTGGCATAGCGCGACATCCTGATGCAATGCAGCATTTACAAAAGTGGGCTGATAAACGCGGCTTTGAAGTAACGCCGTCAAACCTAAAGCAAGCCGATTTGCCAGTGGGTTGCGACGTCATCCCGAACCCTCATGGCTCGGCGGTTGGTTTCGCGCTCAGCATAAACAACTGTCTAGTGCTGTGCACACCTGGAGTGCCGTCGGAATTTAAGCCTATGGTCGAAGACCAAATTCTTCCGCGGATTCGCGCAAAAGGACATATTAGTGCGCACAGTAAGATTACGCGAATTCGTATTTTTGGGATTTCCGAATCAGGCTTACAAGACATAATCGATCGTGAGTTTCCTGACTGGCCAGAGAATGTAGAGCTAGGATTTCGTGTGCAATTGCCGGTGCTTGAACTCAAAGTCGCCACTCTTGGCGAATCTCTATCAGCAGAAAACGATAAATGGGCACAGAAATTACGAGACCGCTTCGCTGATTATTACCTGGGTGAGAACAATACATCGTTGCCATCGGCGTTTAATACTACATTGCTCGAAAACGGCTTAAGTGTGGTTACGGCAGAGTCTTGCACAGGAGGTTTAATCGCATCGATGATTACCAGTGAAGCAGGCAGCTCTAAAGTCTTTAAGGCGGGATTTGTTACCTACGCTAATGAGATCAAGCATTCTGCGCTAGGCGTGCAAAACTCGACTCTAGAATCACATGGTGCAGTGTGCTCTGAGACTGTGCTCGAGATGGCGCACGGAGCGCTATCGCGAAGTGGCTCTGAAATTGCAGTTGCAGTATCAGGTGTCGCTGGCCCAGACGGCGGCACAGAGGAAAAGCCGGTAGGGACGGTGTTCTTAGCATTTGGTAGTGCAGGTGATATGCGCGTGCGAAGGCTTTTTATGCCAGTCGCACGCGGCATGTTTCAGCGCATGATTGCTGCAATGGCGCTAGACCTAGTGCGCCGTTTCGTTAAAGGTCTGGATACCAATGTGGATTATTATCAAGAATTGCGGCGTAAGAGATAGCTTGATTTGATAAGGCTTTCAATATTTACCTGAGCATCATCCTGAGCTTAGATAAGCAATCAGCTCTAGAAAAACACTAGTTTTATAATAAATGCGACGATCACGATATTTAGCGTCAATTTTATTGCGCCAACCCCCTGTTTAATCTGTACATTTGCGGCCAGAGTGCCGCCAGTCACCGTGCCGGCCGCTAGAGCCAAGCCATACGTCCAATTGAGGCTTAGCTGTGATGAGAATACCAACAAGGCCACGATTGTGTAGACAAAGACAATAAAGACCTTGTGCGAATTGGTTGTAACTAAGTCCATTTGCATAACTCGGTTCAGTACGGGCATTAGTAAAAATCCCACGCCTATATGAATGAAGCCTCCCCAAAAGCCGATAGCCACCATTAACACGTGCCCCCAGATCATGCGCGATTTTGGTATTGCAGTTTGAGTGTCGTTTGCGGATGGAGTTGGGTTTTCAGAATGCGAATCTGGTAGCGACATAATGATCAATACGGCCAACATAATGACGGCGAGTAGAACATTGAAATTGTCGTTAGGGATCTGCGATGCCACGTATGAGCCTATTAACGCGCCGGGTAGGGTGCACAACCCTAGGGTGAAGCTGAGGCGAAAGTTCTTAAACCCCTTACGTGCAAAAGCTGCAATGGCAGCGATGTTCTGAGGCAAGATCGCAATGCGGTTGGTTGCATTCGCTACTGTGCCAGGCACGCCTAGAAAAATCATCACAGGTACCGACAGCAGTGAGCCACCGCCCGCCATTACATTTAAAAAGCCTGTCGCGATTCCAGTGATAAACAACAATCCTAATTCCCACATAGAGGCCTCAAACGCAGCTGGTAATGGAGTGGTTTTAGCAAGCAAGCCAAAATCGATTTTCTGGCATAGCGTAGTGAAGACACAGAGTAAAATATTGTTATGATAAGGGCAATGAAACTCAACTATCAAAAACACTCACAGCATCAGAATTCTGACTCATTGGGTGTACAAACGCTGTCGGCTCCAATGATTATCTTGCCGGGGCTGTTCGGGTCAACTCGTAACTGGCGATCTTTTGCTACTGAGTTGAGTAAGGTCGGCGATGTCTACGTAGTCGATCAGCGTAATCATGGTGATTCGCCGCATGCAGGTTCCCACACCTATGCCGATATGGCAGCCGATTTGGTCGAGTTTATTGATTATCTTGGGGTCGAGGCGGTGCATCTAATTGGCCACAGTATGGGAGGCAAAGCTTCCATGTGCTGTGCGCTCTGGTATCCAAAGAGGTTATTGAGTCTAACCGTGCTAGATATCGCGCCAGTCGTTTATGAGCACTCACATGCGCCTTTTTTAGAAGCTATGCTTAAACTAGATGTGAGCCAGTTAAGCTCTCGTACCGAAGCCGACAAATTATTAACCAGCGCTATTCCCGAAAAAGCAACCAGGCTATTTTTGCTTCAAAGCCTCACAGGTTCTCCCGGGGACTACTCATGGCGGCTAAATCTTCAAACACTGCATGATTCCTTAAGCGATATTATGGCGTTTCCAATTGCGGCAGCCGACGTTGCACCAAGCAGGGGTATTCCGACCACGTTTATTAGCGGTGCTGACTCTAATTACGTGCAAGAGAAGCAGAAGTCTGTGATCGCTGAATACTTCGCCAACCCAGAATATGTACTTATAGCAAAAGCGGGCCATTGGTTGCATGTTGAGCAACCAGCGGCCGTATTAACCGCGATTAAGTCTTTTTTGATAAAAAACGACTGAATATGCAGAAATTGAGCAATGAAACTGACCTTAATCTGGTCAATTACGATGAGATGGATAAAAAGCGCAAATATGCCTTGCTGATCGAGGCGCACTCAGCGGATTTGTACAAATACGCCCTATGGCTGTGTAAAGACAAATTTATGGCTGAGGACGTTATGCAGGAAGCATTTTTGCGTGCTTGGAAGTCTCTGGATAGTTTGCGCGAAGCCAAAGCGGCAAAAGGTTGGTTGTTCACTATCTTTCGGCGCGAGCACGCGCGGCAGTTTGAGCGCAAACAGTTCAAATATCAAGAACTCGAAACTATGGATAGTATTGCCGATGAAAGCTTGGGTTATGACGACTCACCAGAGGCATTCGCGCTACGCAACGCGTTAAAAAAATTACAGCCTGAGTATCGTGAACCGCTAGAGATGCAAGTGCTCGGAGGATTTTCTTGCGAGGAAATAGCAACAATTTTGGGCGTGAGCTCAAGCGCGGTAATGACCCGCTTATTTAGAGCCAGAAAGAAGATGAGACAAATATTAGGACATGAACAGATACCAGCGCTCGGCGTAGTGGGTGACTCATGAGTAATTTAACGCCCATTGATTGTTTAGAATTTAAGCGAATTGCGCTTTCTGAACCTAATAGTAAACAACATCAGTTTGTCGAACATGCTGAAAACTGCCCTGACTGTTTAAAATATGTCGGCGGCGTTCGTAAGATGGATGCGGATCTTTCAGAAAGTCTAAATGTGAATATGCCCTCAGAGTTGATGGCAAAAATCCAAC
The DNA here is from genome assembly GCA_002470515.1 of Proteobacteria bacterium UBA7415. Classification (GTDB taxonomy): domain Bacteria; phylum Pseudomonadota; class Gammaproteobacteria; order Arenicellales; family Arenicellaceae; genus Arenicella. The sequence goes on from DKML01000005.1 coordinate 164,164, forward strand.
TTAACCAAGGTTTGCAAGAAAGCGCCACGCAAGCATCAAGTAGTTTTTGGTCGCCACCAAGAGCAATTGCAGCGAGCCTCGCTGCTGCTTTGTTGGTGGGTGGAGTCATGTTTTTAAACCCCTTTGTGACCAATGAGCAAATTGGTCAAGATTATCAGCGATTGTTATCAGCTGTGATGGAACATGTTGAGGAAGTTCCTGCGACAGAAGTCTGGGGCGCAGATCGCGCAAATCGCTCGGTTAATGCAGTGCTTGCAGCATACGATGGCACTATGCAACTCGAATATATGGATAACCTCCAGTTTGGCAAGATTTGCCCCATGGGCGAGTACAACGGGCTTCACGCTACCCTTGATACCTCTGGGGGCCAAGTGACTTTTGCATACCTAAAAGGTGATTCAGTCACGGCTGTGCAAGATATGAGTATGAATGGCTATATGTCGCGCGTTAAGCCGATTAAAGGTGGCAATCTAATAATTATCAGTCGTAATGCTAGTGGATTAAACGTTGCCGACGAGCAGCTGACTAAGGCCGTCTACTGGGACATCTAGGCAGCGAGTGTTTATTGAGGCGTTTGCTCAGAAACTATTGCTATAAAACTCATGTCTCCAACATTAGTGTCTAAAGTGATCGGTATCTGATCATTCAATTTAAGTTCCCGAATCGCACCCATCAACATTATGTGTGTGCCCATCGGTGCGAAGCTTAATTTATCGCCCGCTGAAACGCTTAGTTCGTCTAAATGATCCATGCTGGCAACACCATCCTCGATGACTGTCGCATGTATCATAATATTGCCAAATAAAGGGCTTGAAGCGCCGTGGATAGTAAGCGTTTGCGCTGAACCGTTTTCGATCACTAGATAAGCCGATAGCGAAGGGCTGTTTGGTGGAGCAGCACGAACCCAAGCGTTTGAAATTGTAATGTCGCTCGTTAAATCAACTCCGCCCGTCTCTGAATCCGCATGCGATTGAATTAGCCCTTGATCGTTTGATTCCTGGTCGCTTATGGCAGCCTCGATATCAAGATGTTCGGCAAGTAACGCAAGATCAGTTTCTAAGGTGCTTTCTACGTGTGGCGCCGTGATCACTCCGGCATAATTGCCCTGTGGATTGATCAGTATCATACTTACGCCGTGATCCACGTCGTAGTACCCGTCAGCATCGGCTTCATTCTTTATAAACAGGATACCCAGCTCTTTAGCGAAGGCCGTAATGGCGCTCTCGTCGCCAGTAACGCCCTTAAATTCTGGATGAAAATAGTTTACGTAGGGTTTCAAGCGCTCAGGAGCGTCGCGGTCAGGGTCAACGCTAACCATCACTACCCTTAAATCTGGCCACTTTCCTTGAGCTTCCAGACGCTGCCGTACATTTTTTAGTGCCAGCATTGTCGTTGGGCATATATCCGGGCAATGAGTAAATCCAAAAAACAGCAAGTTCCATTGGTCTTTGACAGACTCATTGTTGAACTCATCTCCGTTTTCATCAAGTAGAGAAAACGCGCTAAGAGCGCGTGGAGTCGGAAGTAAAATAACCCGTTCAAAGTCAGGCAATTCTTCAGGCGTGTTGGCGTTCTTGTGTTGGACTTGTAAGCCAAAGACAAGAGCGAGTAGCGCTACGATTATTATTGGAAGATAGGCTGCGAGCTTACCGGACTGACGCTTGGCGGCTGAGAAACTTGATTGTGAGGTAGTAGGCATGATGATGTTTTCTAACTGTGCTGGTTAGACACGCACTGGGCATGAGTAGAGTGAGAGTTGTCAAGAGACGCACATAAGCTGTCTCTTGTATTAAAATTAACGCTACGATTATCTCAGATTCTAGACGGCTTCAACGTGAAAAATGCTGCCTTTGACACGAACCACGCGTACTTGACTGCCTACCGTCGCATCGGCGCCGTGAGCTTTCCAGATACTGTCGTTCACTTTTATCTTGCCAACACCGTTCTGAATTTCGTTACACACCGTTACCGTAGCACCAAGGTACTGATTGTTTCGCTCGTTGAGCCCTGGTTGATCTGTTTCGACCTTCTTTTTTGGGCTTTTTGCCCAGACCACCAGTGACAAAATTGCCACGATGGAAAATATAGTCAGCTCGATCTGCCAGCTTAGATCCGGAAGGAAATACGCCACGATGGTAGACACCAATGCGGCTGCAGCCAACCACAGAAAGAAGGCGACGGGTACGGTGATTTCCAATATCAGCAATATGCAGGTTAGTGCGAACCAGTGCCACGCGGTGAGTTCAATCATGATGTGCTCCAAAATTATAGGCTTGCAACAGGTGAAGTAAATAACCTGTTGCAGTAAAGCCAATCAGGTTATTTCTTTTCAAAAGCCTCTTTTGCTAACTCGGTAATGCCACCAAGGCTACCGATAACGCTGGCTGCTTCTAGTGGCATGAAGATCACTTTCTGGTTATCTGCGCCAGCAATGTGCTTCAAGGCTTGCATATACTCTTGAGCCACGAAATAGTTAATGGCTTGAACGTTTCCGTTGCTAATCGCTTCAGACACCATTCGTGTCGCATTGGCCTCAGCTTCGGCTTCTCGCTCGCGAGCTTCTGAATCTCGGAACGCTGATTCCTTGCGGCCCTCGGCATCAAGAATAGCAGCGGTTTTTTCGCCTTCTGAGCGCAAAATTTCAGCCTGTTTAATACCTTCGGCCTCTAAGATTCGCGCGCGCTTTTCTCGCTCGGCCTTCATTTGCCGTGCCATAGCATCAACCAGATCTTGTGGAGGTGCGATATCCTTAATTTCAATACGCGTTACTTTAACGCCCCAAGGAGTAGTCGCTTCGTCAACGACATGCAGCAGTGCAGTATTGATGGTGTCTCGTTTTGACAAAGATTCATCTAGGGTCATACCACCTAAAACTGTACGAATATTGGTCATCGTTAGGTTTAGGATGGCATTCTCAAGGCGACTCACTTCGTATGATGCTCTAGCCGCATCAATGATCTGATAAAACACCACACCGTCTACCCGAACAACCGCATTGTCTCTCGTGATGACTTCCTGAGACATGACGTCTAGCACTTGTTCCATCATGTTTTGACGTTGGCCGACCTTGTCAAAAAATGGGATCAGAAAAGAAAGACCTGGCTTTCTAGTGTCGGTATATCGACCAAAACGTTCGAGCGTATATTGATACCCTTGCGGTACGATGACTACGGTAGCTCTAATAATAACGAACACTAAAATCAGTAATACAATATATGGTAATAATTCCATCTAATTCCCCTTATGGATTAATAGAGAGCGCTCGTCTGAACCTTTAGCTTAGTCAAGCGGGACATGGTGGTCGAAGCTCGCACGCATCATTCGCGCGCTAAGTACATAACTTGTTACATGGTGTGTTTTACGTAAACAACAAGCCTGAAAATTTCATTCTCCATTCACAGTATATAACGATATAGTTAAGGTATGATTTTTAATAAAAATAGTTAAGCTATGACTTCGCCACATCAGAGTTCACAAGGAGTGGATTCACTAGATCAGAATTCGCAAGGCCAGGATTGGCAAGCACAACTGACTCAGCGGCACCACCTTTATGGTGGACCAATCTGCGACGGTGTAATTCGCCAGCAGGCCTCCGACTTTATCGTTATCGAAAACCTCGATTTCGAAGCATTTGGTAGCGGAGAGCACGATTGGTTGATCATCCGAAAAACTAACTTCAACTCGCAATCTGTCGCCGACTATTTGGCGAGAATTGCTAACGTTGCTCGTTCGGCTGTTAGCTTTGCTGGTATGAAAGATAATAGAGCTGTCACCACTCAAGCGTTCACAGTGTGGCGGCCACAAGGCACCAAAGGAGCATCTGTTGATTATGCGGCGAAACTGCCCGCGGAAATGGAAGTCTTAGTTCAAGACAAACACAACAAAAAACTTAAACGAGGGTCGCATCGCTCCAACACCTTTAAGTTGAGGGTAGAGAATGTGCCTGGTGAGTATGAATCCGAGCTCGGAGAGCGCCTGGCGCTTATCCGCGAAAAAGGAGTTCCCAATTATTTCGGCGCGCAGAGGTTTGGTCGTGCCGCACAGAACTTGGAACAGGTTTCTACAATGTTTCGTCAGGGCTCTAAAGGCATCTCACGTCCGCTAAAGAGCATATTGCTGTCTTCAGCTCGTAGCTATTTATTTAACGAATTAGTGTCGAATCGAATTGCCGAGAAAAGGTTCGCAAAGGTAGAGCAGGGCGAGTGGCTTAATTTACAAGGCACCGCAAGTGTATTTGTGTCTACTGAAGAAGATGCGCAAAGAATGGTCGAGTTGGATGTGCACCCCACGGCGCCAATGTGGGGCAAAGGGGTGGATAAGTGGCGCGATAAAGCGCCTGATCAAATCGCTTGGGAAGACCAAATTTTAGAGCCGTTCGAGCTGTTTCGTGATGGCTTAGAGCGTTTTGGATTAGAGTATCAGAGGCGTCCTATTCGCACCAAAATCAATGAACTTAATTGGTCTTTCGGTCCGTCAGAAACGGTGGGGAACCAGGTGTGTGAGTTGGAGTTCACTCTTCAACGAGGTCAGTTTGCGACGTCTGTTTTGCGCGAATTGTTTAACGGTATTGAGTAGGTCGTTAAACACGCCATGAAGATAACCACCAAGACATACCCTTATGTAGATTCAGAGCAACTGTTCACGTCAGTCGCTGATGGTGAATGGTCTATGTATCTAGACTCTGGGGTTACCGCACATAACAGTCATTTAAGGCGCAAACATGCGGATTACGACGTGCTGGCGAGTCAGCCCGTTGCCACATTAGTGCACGAACACGGAAAAACTACTATTGAGCGAACCAACGAAGCGTCCTCTAGTCAAGCTCGCTATAGTGAAGATAGCCCTTTAGATCTCCTGCGCGGCTTGCTGGGTGAATTAAAAGCAGACATTCCACAAGAAAAGCCGGCGTATTTGCCTGGCCTTATTGGCTACCTTTCTTATGATTTTGCACGCTCAATAGAATCGATCTCCAGCCTTGCTTCTGACGACGAAGGGCTACCCGAAGTAGCAATGGGTCTATTCCCTGTTGTAGTCGTGGTAGATCACGTCTGTGAGGAGACGTCGATTGTGTTTTGTGAGGGTTACCCCAATGTCGATGTTTTGGTAGCACAATGGGCGTCACGAATTACGCAAGTGGCGGCGCGCGCTGATAGTGAACAGGCATTTTTCGACGAGACGCGACCCTGTAATACTTGGATAGCAGAAGAAATAAGCTCCAAATTAGATTTCGCGGGTTACAAAGAGCGCTTTAATAAAGTTCAACGCTATATTCAAGCAGGCGATTGCTATCAAGTAAATCTTACCAAGCGGTTTTCGGCCAAGGTAGAGGGCAATGCTTGGTCAACCTATTTAAAATTGCGCAGAAGCAGTCCCGCTCCGTATGCCGCTTTCTTAAAGCTTCCATTTGCGACGGTGCTCTCTAACTCCCCAGAAAGCTTCATCGAATGTCATGATCAACAAGTTGTTACCAGCCCAATTAAAGGTACCAGGCCTAGAGATCATCGCTCTAAATTTAAAGACCGGATGGCCGCAGACGCCTTACTCAACAGTACAAAAGACCGAGCTGAAAACCTAATGATTGTCGATTTGATGCGCAATGATCTCAGTCGTTGTTGCGATCTAGGAACAGTAAAAGTACCTAAACTCTTTGCTTTACACAGTTTTGCGAACGTCCATCACTTGATCTCAACAGTAGTGGGGCGGTTGCGAGCGGATCTTGACGTGTTCGACTTAATTAATAATTGTTTCCCAGGAGGGTCGATCACAGGCGCACCAAAGATTCGCTCGATGGAGATTATTGAGGAATTAGAACCTTGCCGGCGCGGGCTCTATTGCGGGTCTATAGGATATCTTGGGGTTGATGGCAGCTTAGAGACCAATATTGCTATTCGAACAATGGTGTTAAAGGACGATGTGGTACGTTTTTCGGCAGGCGGTGGACTAGTACTTGACTCCATCGCTGAGGACGAATTTCAAGAGTTGAATGATAAAGCTAGCATGATGTCGAACGTAATAACTCTCGGCTAAGACAAAAAAATAGAGAGTTGATGGGTGTTTATTGCTTTATAAAGGCCTGAAATAATGGTCATAAGCGCTTGAAACATATAGTTTTAACGGTTACAACTAAGACATAAATTAATCCTTGGTAAGGTTTTTAAAACAACGACCTTGGATTAAAGCTATACGTTGTCGGTGATCCGGCTTTTGTGCATTTTTCATAGGTTTTACTAGGTACTTAAAAGGCTCTAATGGTTTTAGCTTCCGTCCAATCTGTTTCCAAAATGGATCTTCCAGCGAACAACGTTGATGCGTGGCTTGCTCAGATTAGCGTTGGGCGATCTGAAACCGATTTAAAACGTATCGAAAGCGCGGCCCACTACGCGATCAAAGCTCATGAGGGACAGCTCCGCCGATCAGGCGAAGACTATGTTAATCACACATTCGCTGTTGCCGCTATCGTTCACGAACTTGGTTTAGACGCCGATGGTGTTATTGCCGCTTTGCTGCACGACACGGTAGAAGACACCGACGTTACCCTGGAAGACCTAAGTAAAGAGTTTGGGCCAAGCGTGGCGCAATTGGTCGATGGCGTGACGAAGATGGAGGTGATTCAGGAGTTCTCTGATGAAGCTCAGCAGAAACATAATCAGAACGCTAAAGCCGAAAGTCTGCGAAAAATGATGTTGGCAATGGTTGATGACGTAAGAGTGGTATTGATCAAGCTGTGTGACCGCTTACACAATATGCGCACTTTAGGTGCGGTTAATGAGGCTAAGCAACGCCGCGTGGCGACCGAGACACTTGAAATATTCTCTCCGCTAGCGAATCGCTTGGGCGTTTGGCAAATAAAGTGGGAGCTAGAAGATTTAGCGTTTCGGTATATTGAGCCAGAAATCTATAACAGTATTGCAAAGAAAATATCTGAACGTCGTGTCGATAGGCAGTCATTCATCGACGATTTTATTGGGCAGTTACAGCAACAACTCGCTGAACAAAACATAACCGCTCAGGTGCAGGGGCGGGTAAAGCACATCTTTAGCATTTGGAACAAAATGCGTAAAAAGGATCTGGAGTTCGAACAGTTGTTTGATGTGCGCGCCGTTCGGATTTTGGTCGAGTCAGTACAGGAATGTTACGCCGCGTTAGGGTTGATCCACACGCAGTGGAAATATATATCTGGTGAGTTTGACGACTATATTGCGACACCAAAAGAAAATAACTACCGATCAATTCATACGGCCGTGATTGGCCCTGGTGGCAAAGTTGTTGAAGTGCAAATTCGAACGCATGAGATGCATGAATACAACGAACTGGGAATAGCGGCGCACTGGCGTTACAAAGAAGGCAGTCGCCAAGCTGACGAGGCCGTAAACGCAAAAGTTGTGTGGTTACGCCAGTTATTAGAATGGAAAGACGAAGTCGCGGATGCCAGTGACTTTGTTGACCGCGTTAAAGATGAAGTATTTGAAGATCGGGTATACGTCTTTAGTCCTAAGGGGCGAGTGATCGATTTGGCTGCGGGTTCTACACCAATTGATTTTGCGTATGCTATTCATACTGAAGTAGGGCATCGCTGCCGCGGTGCGAAAGTTAACGGTAAGATGGTACCGCTTACAACCAAGTTACGTAATGGGCAGCAAGTCGCTATCGTTACATCTAAAGTAGGTGGTCCGAGTTTAGACTGGCTAGATATCAATAAAGGCTATGTACAGAGCCGACGTGCCCGTTCGGGTATTCAGCACTGGTTTAGACACGAAAACCGAGATGCCACCATTAGTCATGGACGAAGCGTGCTTGAGCGTGAATTCGATCGAATGAACGTCACAGATGTGTCGTTAGAGCTTTTGGCCAGCAAACTTGGTGTTGAAAATATTGAAGAATTGTTCTTTAAGATTGTCGATGGGTCAATCAAACCTGGGCGCGCCGCTGCCGTAGCACAACGCTTGCTAAAGCCTGAGGTTACAGCTGAAGACGAGCAATTAGAGTTGAAGTTTCGCGCTGCACAGCGTGCGGCAAATGATGATGTAGGTTCTAGCACTGTATCGATTCAAGGCGTAAGTGATTTAATGACCAACCTAGCGCGCTGCTGTCAGCCGGTGCCAGGAGATCGGGTGTTAGGCTTTGTTACGCGTGGAGCAGGGGTAACGATACATCGAGATTCATGTCCTAACCTATTGTATCAACAGCATAAATCTGGGGACAGAGTGGTGGAGGTTGATTGGGGCGTTGATGAAGAGAAAACGTATCCCATGACAATACAAGTGCACGCCTTCGATCGAAAAGGACTGATTAAAGATATTTCTAGCATCTTGACGGAAGAGCGTATCAATGTGCTTGAAATGAACACGCGTACCGAAAAGAAGGACCAATCGGTTACTATGGAAATGATGTTGGAGGTCGGGAGTCTAGAGCTTATGAGTAAGCTGTTGGCGAAGCTCGATCAATTACCAAATATAATGTCTGTGAAGCGCAAGATCTGAATTAAGTCATGCGCGTTGCTTTGATTACGTGCGCCTAAGCTATTGGCGTAAATCGCGCATTTTTAGTACACTGCGCGCTCTTAAAACTTAAGTTATTTACTTCTCATTAGAGGTCTTATTTATGAAATCACCAGTACGCGTTACTGTGACTGGCGCAGCAGGCCAAATTAGTTATGCCTTGTTGTTCCGTATTGCATCAGGTTCAATGTTGGGTCCAGATCAGCCCGTAATTTTGCAGTTATTAGAAATCACTCCAGCCATGGGTGCTCTAGACGGCGTAGTTATGGAGCTTAGAGACGGCGCATTTCCACTTGTTCACGACGTAATCACTTCTGATGACCCAGAAGTAGCGTTTAAAGACGCAGACTACGCATTGTTAGTTGGCGCACGTCCTCGTGGCCCAGGCATGGAGCGTAAAGATTTGCTCGAAGCAAATGCCGCCATTTTCTCGGTTCAAGGTAAAGCCATGAATAAAGTCGCTAGTCGTGACATTCGAGTTCTGGTTGTAGGTAATCCTGCTAACACAAATGCGCTTATCGCATCTTGTAATGCACCGGATATCGATGACCGCCAGTTTACTGCGATGACACGTTTAGACCATAACCGTGCCTTGAGTCAGTTGGCTGCGAAAACAGGTTCACACACCACCGATATCAAACGTATGACGATTTGGGGTAACCACTCTAATACTCAATATCCGGATGTGTCGAACGCAACCGTTTCTGGCAAGTCCGCTAGCGATATGGTTGACCAAGCGTGGCTCGAGTCTGATTTTATCCCAGTTGTGCAAGAACGAGGTGCTGCCATTATTAAAGCCCGTGGCGCGTCTAGCGCGGCTTCGGCTGCAAGTGCGGCGGTTGATCATATGCGTACGTGGGCGCTTGGTACGGCAGACGGTGATTGGGTCAGCATGGCCATCCCAAGTGACGGAAGTTACGACATTGAGCCAGGCATAATGTACTCATACCCTGTGACGTGTAAGGATGGTCAGTACGAAATAGTTCAAGGACTTGAAATCAGCGAGTTCAGTCGTTCACGTATGGATGTTACTGAGAACGAACTACGTGAAGAGCGTGCTGCAATTGAGCACTTGCTTGGTTAAAGCTTGTGGCTAATGTTCGTGACTTAATAGTCACGGCTATGCTTATAAAAAAACGGTGCCCAGAATTCAGGGCACCGTTTTTTTTGTGGATATATAATCGTTTGATACTTAAATTATGCAGCCTTGCGAGTAACAAATGCTATCTAATCTGAATAAACTGCGTTGGCTGCCTGAATGGCATCGCCAGCTGGAAGTTTTAGGCCTTGTGCCAGCAGAGCTGTTTCTAGAGCGCTTAAGCAAAGTCGAACATTGGCAGGTTTTGAACTAAACCCCATTAAGCCCACACGCCAAACTTTTCCCGCTAGGGCGCCAAGGCCAGCGCCAATTTCAAGGCTAAAGTCATTCAATAAGTGGCTGCGAACCGCTGCTTCATCAATACCGTCTGGAACGGCAACGGCATTCAGTTGCGGTAGTCGAATTGATTCTTCAACCGGTAGCGATAGGCCCATAGCCTCAAGCCCAGCTTTCAGAGCTGAGTGATTGAGCGCGTGCCGCGCCCAACTTTGTTCTAGGCCTTCGTCGTTTAGGATAGTCAGTGCCTCGTGTAAACCATATAGCGCGTTAATCGGCGCTGTATGGTGGTAGGCACGTTTGGCGTTTCCTCCCCAATAGCCCATGACTAGGTTCATGTCTAAGAACCAACTTTGTACTTTTGAGGTGCGACCTTTAATGGCCTCTGTCGCCGCAGAGCTAAACGTAACTGGAGATAAGCCTGGGGTGCAAGATAGACACTTTTGTGAACCACTATAAGTCGCATCCGCACCCCATTCGTCGACAGCAACCTTAATGCCACCAAGGCCGGTAACGGTATCCATTATAGATAACATGCCATTGGACTTGGCTAAAGCACAAAGACTCTTGGCATCACTCTCAACGCCAGTAGAAGTCTCGGCATGTACAAACGCCAAAACCTTTGCGTCTGGATGGGCCTTTATCGCTTCACTGACCTTATCTAGGTCAATTGCTGTTCCCCACTCGTCTTCGACCATTACGGCGATTGCACCGCAACGCTCGACGTTCTCTTTCATGCGGCTTCCAAAAACTCCATTTTGGCAAACAATAACCTTGTCGCCAGCTTCAATGAGATTTACAAAACATGCTTCCATACCCGCTGACCCAGGTGCAGAGATCGGTAGGGTAAGTTCATTGTTGGTCATGAATGCGTATTGCAGCAAAGTCTTCGTTTCATCCATGAGCCGAATGAACTCTGGATCTAGGTGACCAATAGTAGGCCGGCCTAGAGCTTCGGAGATACGAGGGTCAACATCAGACGGACCTGGGCCCATTAATGTACGTTTAGGTGGATGAAAGCTCATATCGCAGGTTCTCTTTGGGTCGTTTGTTTTTGGAGAGGTTCTCTATCGAGAGTTTCTCCATGTAAATATATTGAAAGGTCGAAGGGATGTTTGGAAGACGAATTATAATGCGAGATAAAGCGCATTTGTTGTTTCAACGACTAATTCAGTAGAAGTAGCCACTATCCATTTGGTGAATCAAGAGGGTAAAGAAGCTAATTTAAAGTCCGGTAGCGCTTATAGTAATCCCCGAGCAACATTTCAAACTGAATGGCAACCCGTGTTTGACTTTGATAGCTTTCTTGAGAGTTAAACTCCTTTTCCCAACGAAAGTCTACTCCAGCTTCCATTATGAACCAGTCTCGCCATAGTGGTCTGATGTACGTAAATGTGACGCCGAATTCGGGGATGTCGACTTCAATGTTGGTTTCCCCTCGAGCGTACACGCGTGACGATATACCTTTTCTAGAGCTAATAGAGTGATGAAGTGCTGTGCTTGTTATCCACTCCCATTGTTCTTGCTCTTCGGTGTATTTCAGGTCGGTAGTCCAATCAAGTATGTCTTTTTCGCCAATGAAATAGTTGTAATTCAGGCGACTACTAAAGCCAAACTTTTCCGTTTTCTTCCAAAATACTGTTTGACGGGTTCGCCAATGATGATTCTCACGCTCAACAAAATTGGCTCTGTAAGCAACTTGAGCATAGGGACTCAATCCAGAATTGAGCTTAGCACCAACCGAGTAATCCAAACCTCCTCTGTCTTCTTTAGCTCGTTTATAACCGAGGCCGATCAGCCATTCGTCTTCCTGCTCATCGTTTGATCGAAGGCCAACGTTATTTGCTCGATTACCGCCTTCCTCAGTGTTGCTGATGTAGCTGTCTGCATCGACGCGACCAATAAATGCGTTCAATCTAGAGCTTACATTGGGTAATTCTGACTTAATTCTAACTCGTATTCTAGGGTCAAACCCATCGGACTCATCTTGCCGAAAGCCAACCGAGACCATACCGGTGAATTGCTCGTCATCAAATTCGTGGTCGTCCCCAAATAATCCATCGATCCACTGCACCGTATTGCAAAGCCGTGTATGAGTAGAACGGCGCATCCGATCAATTCTTTGCTCGCCCTGATGCTTTCCATCGCATTGTGCCTTAAAGTCTTCAGCTGGAACGCCAACAATGGGTTCCAGTTCGACCTTTGATTCAAGTTCAGTTGATGGTTGTTCGTCGCTGTAGGTATCTTGGGCGACACCTTGCTGCTCAGTAACCGTGGTTTCATCCGTGATGGCGGTCACATTGCCTGAAAGTATTATTTGTTCAGCATGAGCAAGCGGCAAAATGCTGAATCCACAAGTGAATAGAGCAAACACGATTCGTTTAATGGTTCGAGAAGGTAGGTCCAATTGGCCTCTATTACTGAGAGTGTTAATTGATGGGCTATTAGCTTTGGCTTTTTCTTGTAACTTTAACTGTAACAGGAACAGGAACATCATTCTAAGCTTTGATTCAGACGTTGGGCGATGTTCTGCTTGAAATATGACTTGAGAAATAGGCAGATAGACGCTTCCCATTCAATCAACTCATTCCGAGGCTCAGACGGCATGTCGCCTAAAGAGCACCCCAGGTACCTGCAAAGATTACTAACTAAATGAGCAAAATGCTACTTTTTATCTAAATGATAAAGCTTTGGTTTTTTCAAACCGTATTTCAGCCGTTGCTACGTAGCGGATAATAAGCTGATCTTAGAAATCATCAAATTCTTCCGAAGGGTAATATCGATCACGTCGAACTACTTTGGAGTCTAGTTTTCCTGAGAGCAAATCTTCTACATCGCGCTCCACAGCCTCGATAAAGCTCAACTGTTGATTAACATCAACGGCGGTTCTTAAGGCGCTTCCCCAAGCGGCAACGTTAGCCGAGGTTATTTTTCGGTTTGGATCATCATGTGCCCACACTAACGATATTTTTCTGCCAAGCTCGTACATGCGCTCTCTGACTTCAGTTTGCTGGTCGGGCTGTTCCATGCTCATGGCCAACCTTTCGCTCATTTCAGTCCAGCCCAATGGGTAGATTATTGAGCCTTGATAAAAACGTTTAATCCAAAGCAGGTAGGTGTTAAGTTTTCTCTGAAGGTTTGGACTCTCAGCACCGATGTGCTGTATTCCGGCTTGCTTAAAATAAGTCCTAGAAGGAATGTCGTTTGGCCAAGCTTCTTCACTTGTTCGAGTTTGGCATGCGGTTAGCGCGGCAATGGCGATACTAAGGATGATGAATCTAAGGAGTTGCATATCTTTGGTTTACGTTAAGTCTTCGAATTGGCGTTGATGAATTAGGCTCTCACGACAGATTGCGTGATAACAGCGACATGTTAACAATTGTGACAAGCTGGTGGACAGGTGTTAACTATTGCTCTCGTTTGTTGTTTAATAGACGGCTTAGTTTTGCTAGAAGCCGACTATACGAAAATCTAGGGGTGTTCGCCATAGGCTCTCATTTAAATACTTGAATTCGCGCCAAATAGACATTGGTTGCAAGGATCTGTCGACAACGTTGGTTTGAGGGAAATAAGGTTCGATTTCAGCACCAAGGATTACAAGGATTAAAAGAAAGAGTTGTATTCAAATCTAAGGATCGTGTCTAGTTGCTTCGTGTCATTAGAGACAAATAAGGATAAATAAATAGATGAATGTGTTTTATTGGGTTCGTCTAGACTTAATTTATTATAAGAAAAGTATGATTTTCAGAAAAATAGCGAGATTTCAAAATGGATTTAAGAAAACGTCGTAGTCAAGAAAAGCTTCAATTGGCATTAGCCCAGCATTTAGAGGTTAAAACCATTGATGAGATTACTATTGGTGAACTCACTAAAACGGCGGGTGTTAGCCGGCAAACGTTCTACTCAAATTTTGAAAGTAAGCAGTCTATACTATTGAGCCGTATAGAGAGCTTATTTGACAAGAGCTGGAAGAAATTAGACTCGTTAATCCTAAGCAATGCTGTAGGTAGAGAAGAGTTTGTTGAATTTTGTGTAAAGAGTCTCTTAGAAGAATGTGATAAGGACCGAGCTTTGATGCGGGCTGCTTTTACAGGCCAAGCTGGAATTCAGGCTTTGTCGTTATTAAAGAGTTTTATCTCGCGCTTAATCGAAGAGCGTATTCTTTTTCAATTCAATCATAATTTTGACGGCAAGCAACTCGACATAATTTCGGATTTTTACGCCGGAGGCATTATCGGAGTTGTGCAAGGGTGGCTGGTCAATGAAGAAGATCAAGATATACACCAGGTGACACGTCAAATCGGACTCATTATTCCGCATGGTTTAGATGGTTTTGTAAAACAGATAGGGCCCGAGGTAAAGGCAGTTTAAGTTACCCTTGTTTGTAATCATCTAATTTGCTTCGATCCAAACAGTGAATCCTCATAGGCAACTATTCGGCGATCAGCCGGTTTAAGTAGTTAAACTCTTAGCCTTTATTCATCTCGTGCATCTGCAAGATTGTTTCCAAATTGAATCCAGCTCGCTATAGTGCGACACATGGTTCAAGAATTCGATACGAAGATGGATGAAATACTAAAGGTTGCGATAGATGCGGCACGCGCAGGTGGCGACATTATTAACGCTAATGCTACGCGTATTAGTTCTTTGAATATTGAGCAAAAGTCTCTCAATGACTTCGTTTCTGAGGTTGATCGACAGTCAGAGATAGCGGTTAAGGTGTTGATTCATAAAAGTTTTCCCGATCATGCCTTTATCGGCGAAGAGTATGGGGCAAGTGGTCGCGATGAGTCTGAATATACTTGGCATGTTGACCCATTGGATGGCACCACCAATTTCTTACGTTCTATCCCTCACTACTGTGTATCAATCGGTGTATGTTATCTCGGTGTTCCCTATGTGGCAGTTGTGTTCGACCCCGTTAAGAAAGAATTGTATACGGCTATTAAGGGGCAGGGTGCCTATTTAAATGACAAGCCGATCGCTGTTGCGCAACTCAGTAATCTAAATGGCGCGTTGCTTGCAACCGGGGTGCCCTTTAGCGGTGCTTATTTGGATAAGATAGATAGCTTTTTAGGCACAATGAACGGCGTGCTGCACGAAAATACCAGCGGCATTCGCCGATTAGGTTCTGCTGCTTTAGATTTAGCCTATGTGGCAGCGGGTCGGTACGATGGTTATTGGGAAGCGGGTCTTAAGTCTTGGGATATTTGCGCAGGGCTGTTATTGGTCCAGGAAGCAGGGGGTATTACCAGTGATTTACTGGGCCAACCAACAAGTTTATTTAGTGGCGACGTATTAGCAGCGAATCGGTACGTGCATGCAGCCATGTTGACTGTTAGTTCTGTACACTACCGTCCTGGCGGCACTTAGTCTTGGTATGGCTTTTCCACTGCTTGCCTTAGAATAGTAGTCGCTCGTAATATATGTAATTAAAGTCGCTTGAGACTTGTGCTCAAGTGATACAAAAAGTAGTAGCCAAATAATTAAGGAAAGAGAGTATGAATGTATTAGAAGATCTTAAATCGTTGCGCTTGCCCGTTTTTGCGGCGCCGATGTTTATCATTTCCACCCCTAAGATGGTCATTGCCCAATGCAAGGCTGGTATTGTAGGGTCGTTTCCTGCGCTCAATGCTCGAGGCGACGGTGTATTTGAAGCGTGGTTGATTGAGATTACTGAAGAGCTTGACCGATACAACCAAGCTAACCCAGATAATCCAGCGGCGCCGTTTGCGGTCAACCAGATCGTATTTAAAACGAATACGCGTTTGCATCAAGATATTGAACTTTGTGCTAAGTACAAGGTTCCTGTACAGATCACGTCGCTTGGCGCTGTGGCTGAAGTGAACGACGCTGCTCATTCATATGGGGGAATCGTATTTCATGACGTTATCAACCAAAAGTATGCTCACAAAGCAATCGAGAAAGGCGCTGATGGTTTAATTACGGTTGCGGCCGGCGCAGGTGGCCATGCAGGACAACAAAGCCCCTTCGCACTCGTACAAGAAACACGCGAATGGTTTGATGGCCCGATTGCGCTTTCCGGTTGTATTGCGACAGGTAACTCGGTACTTGCAGCGCAAGCGATGGGTGCCGATTTTGGTTACATCGGTTCAGCGTTTATTGCTACCGAAGAAGCCAATGCCGATCAAGCGTATAAACAAATGGTTGTGGACAGTGACGCAGACGACATTGTTTACTCGGATTACTTCAGCGGCGTACATGGCAACTATCTAAAGCCAAGTATCGAAAAAGCTGGATTAGACCCAAGTGCTTTGCCCGATGCAGACCCAAGCAATATGTTGGATTTCGCCGAAGATAAGCCAGACGCCAAAGCGTGGAAAGACATTTGGGGTTGTGGACAAGGCATTGGTGCAGTTGACGAAATAACCACGGTGCAAGCAAGGGTTGACCAAATGGTTGCAGAGTATCAAGCTGCACGCCAAAAGCTTGGCTTGTCTTAAGTTTATAATTGTTTTAATAAAACCGGTTTACCTGCTTTCTGAACCAAGTAAAATACGACAACTCCAAATAATTTAAGCCGTTTTTGGAGTTGTTTAAATCAACATATTAGGAGTGCCCCATGAAATTAGTAACAGCTATTATTCGGCCCTTTAAACTGGATGATGTAAAGGATGCTCTGTCGAGTATTGGCATCATGGGAATGACTGTCTCTGAAGTTAAGGGCTTTGGGCGCCAAAAAGGTCATACCGAAATTTATCGAGGGGCGGAATACGCCATTGATTTTATTCCTAAAACCAAAATCGAAGTCGCGGTTGCCGACGATGTCGTTGATAAGGTAGTCGACGTAATTATTGACTCAGCACGGGGCAATAAAGTGGGCGACGGTAAAATATTTGTTACTAACTTGGATCAAGTTATTCGTATTCGTACTGGCGAGACAGGCGACGAAGCGTTGTAGCGGCGAGTTAGCTCCGATATTCCGTTTCCTTGTGCTAACGGAGCCACTCACATCAATACAGATATTTCACTCCACGAAATTGTCCGGGGCACCATGGCTTTTGTTTATAAACTTACACTTGCATTACTTATAGCAGCGCTGCCTAACGTGGCTTTTGCCGACACATTAAATGCCGCGGATACCGCGTGGATGATGACTGCTTCGGCACTCGTATTATTCATGTTGCTCCCAGGCTTGTCGCTTTTTTATGCAGGCCTTGTAGGTTCGAAGAATGTGCTGTCAGTGCTGATGCAGTGCTTCACCATTGCTTGTGTAATGTCTCTCTTGTGGTTTGCAGTGGGTTATAGCTTAGCCTTTAGCGGTGAAGGCTGGTTTATAGGCAATCTTGATAAAGCCTTTATGCGCGGTGTTACTGTTGATTCGCTTACTGGCACTATCCCAGAATCAGTATTTATCGTCTTTCAGATGACTTTCATCATGATTACTCCCGCGCTATTCGTTGGCGGATTTGCTGAACGAATGAACTTTGGCGCAATGGTGCTTTTTTCTATTTTGTGGTCACTGCTCGTCTATATACCTATTTGTCATTGGGTGTGGGGGGGTGGATGGTTGGCCGAACGCGGGTTATTGGATTTCGCTGGCGGTACTGTCGTACACGTAACGGCCGGCGTAACGGCGATAGTTGCTGCCGTTGTGTTGGGTAATAGAAGAGGTTTTCCCAAGAAACCTATGCCGCCACATAGCCTACCGTTAACGGTGGCAGGTGCAGGCATGTTGTGGTTTGGCTGGTTTGGCTTTAACGGCGGTTCTCAGTTAGCTGCTGATGGTGGTGCGGGTATGGCCATATTAGTCACACACCTAAGTGCAGCGGCTGGATCGGTAGCATGGATGATTATTGAGTGGGTGCGTTTTCGTAGACCAAGTGTGTTGGGCATAGTGACTGGAATGGTGGCTGGCTTAGGTACCATTACCCCAGCATCTGGCTATGTTGGACCAATGGGAGGCATTCTTATAGGCCTAACTGGCGGTACGGTTTGTTATTTTGCAACACAATTTATCAAGTCAAAATTGAAGATTGATGATTCATTAGACGTGTTTCCAGTCCATGGTGTTGGTGGAGCATTAGGTACGCTATTGGCTGCGGTATTTATTTCTACGCAGTTTCAAGGTGCTGGCTATGCCGAAGGTATGACTATGGCGAGCCAATTGAATGTTCAGCTCTTGGGTGTGTTGGCAACGGCGGCGTATACCGGTGTTGTTAGTTACATCTTGCTTAAGTTAATTGCAATGATTACGCCGTTACGTGCAGACCCGGAAACTGAACAGATTGGTCTTGATCAGATTCATCACGGTGAAGCTGGCTATAATTAGCTTTTCATTGAATGTAATTACAACGCGAGCGTCTAACAGTTATCAGCCTAATAGCTAGAGTTAAGCGTCTCGCCAGTTCAGATCTAAATTAATCATGAAGATGATATTAACTAAACATGTAATTACAGTTGGTCTTGCCGTTTCGATAATGGGTGCGGGCTCTGTGTGCACTGTTCAGGCTCAAGCCCAATTAGATAGCTCAAGTGTTCATGAATCGAATTACAAAGCGGGTATGGCCGCTTATATGGCAAGCGATTATGAGCGCGCTCAAAAGCAATGGATTGATGCCGCACGAGACAATCATGGCCGCGCTATGTTCAATTTAGGTTTGTTGCACGAGCAAGGCAAGATACCCAAGGCTAGCCTTGAAAAAGCTTTTAATTGGTATCGTTTAGCCGGCCGTAATGGCTACGCACCCGCTAATTATCATTTGGGCTCACGCTTGTTGGAGCGAAGTCCAAATGATCAAGCGGGCTTAGAGTTGTTGAATATAGCAGCCGACCAAGGGTATGCACCCGCGCTACAGCGTCTTGCCCGTAAGGGCTTCGCGAAGCATTCAAACAGTTCAATTCAAGCTAGCACGACAACGCAATCAAGCATCGCAAAGCAAGCTAACAACGCGAAGCCACCTGTAATGAAGCGTAAGTCTTACCACGACAGTTCTTGGATCGAGTCACGCGACAGTTCATCCTGGACAATACAGTTACTGGCGTTTGCCGAAGCCTCAAAAGTGCGAGACTTTATCGACCAACATCAATTGAACGATGCCGCCGCGTATTATTTAGACACCACCAGTTCGCCTCAGCTGTATAAGTTGGTTCTGGGTGTTTATACCGACAAAAACAAAGCAGGACTCGCGTTAAAGTCCTTACCACCCGAACTCATGGCGTATGGCCCGTGGTTGCGCTCGATCGCCAGTGTGCAAGCGGTTCTATAGATAGCAACACTAAGCTTGGGCAGGGCATTAAGAAGACTTTATGGAGCTGTTATTTATACTTTGAGTGCGGTATTGTTCGACCGCGATTCTTAGACACTGATTCGCGCATCGACTTATGCAGAGGTCTCAATATAAAACTTCTATTTTGATAGGCTAAAAGGCTATGGAACTCAACCCATTATTCGAACGATGTAAAGACTTACTGCAGCGAGGAGATTCGCTCAGGGGGTATCTTTGACTTCGATTCTAAAGCCGAGCGACTAGAAGAAATTCTTGGGCTGTTAGAAGACCCTAAAATCTGGGACCAGCCAGATGAAGCCCAGCAGTTGGGCCGCGAGAGGGCAAAATTAGACTCATTGGTAGGGACACTCGAAAAACTGAGGTCTGTTGTGACTGACAGTCAAGAAATGTTGGAGCTTGCCTTAGCCGAAGAAGATCAGAGTCTTGCCGATGAAGTTGTTAAAGACTTAGATGAGATCGAAACTGAACTCGCGAAACTTGAGTTTCAGCGAATGTTCTCGGGTGATATGGACGAGAACAATGCGTTTATTGATATACAAGCGGGTTCAGGCGGAACCGAAGCGCAAGACTGGGCCAATATGATGCTGAGAATGTATTTACGTTGGGCAGAATCCGAAAGTTTTAAGGCCGAGATTATTGAACTCAGCGAAGGTGACGTGGCGGGTATAAAGAGTGCCACTGTCAAAATAGTCGGCGATTACGCATTCGGTTTTTTACGCACCGAGACGGGAGTGCATCGATTAGTTAGGAAGTCGCCGTTTGACTCTGGAAACCGACGTCACACCTCGTTTGCCTCGGTATTTGCCTATCCAGAAATTGACGATAACGTTGATATCGAAATTAATCCTGCAGATTTACGCACCGATACCTATCGTGCCAGTGGTGCGGGTGGTCAGCACGTTAACAAGACCGATTCGGCGGTGCGAATCACACATGGTCCTACGGGAATAGTCGTACAATGCCAAAGTGACCGCTCCCAGCACCGTAATAGGGACGCAGCCATGAGTATGCTCAAAGCCCGCTTATATGAGCATGAGATGCAGCAACGACGTTCGGAACAGCAGGCCGTTGAAGAAGAAAAGTCTGATATCGGTTGGGGCTCTCAAATTCGCTCTTACGTATTGGATCAATCTCGTATAAAAGATCTGCGTACAGGCGTTGAGACTGGCAACACCCAAGCCGTACTAGATGGAAGCCTCAACCAGTTTATTGAGGCGAGCCTCAAGCAAGGTTTATAAAAAATTGATCGTCAAACTAATGTGTCACGAGAATGACTCTGACATTGATTTGGTTATCTGAATGAGACAACAAAATTTACGATTATTGGTAGTAAAGACCCATGAGTGAAGAAAACGATTTGATTAAACAACGCCGCGACAAACTCCAATTGTGGAGGGACGAATCGCAAGCGTATCCAAACACCTTTCGTCCAGAGAACTTGGCTGCGGATATCGAAGCGCAATTTGGTGAGTTAGACAAAGAAACGCTGGAGGCGGCTGAAGTAGACGTTGTTGTGGCTGGCCGCATGATGACTCGGCGCATTATGGGTAAGGCGAGCTTTGCGCACATCAAAGACAGCAGTGGCTTATTGCAAATCTATCTGCAACGCGACTCGTTACCTGAAGGCTTCTATAATGAAATATTCAAGAAGTGGGATATCGGCGATATCGTTGGGGTTAAAGGCACTCTGTTCAAAACCAATAAGGGCGAACTATCAGTTAAAGTTAGCCATATTGAATTGCTGGTTAAATCGCTACGCCCACTGCCTGAAAAATTTCATGGCTTAGCGGATAAAGAAACGGCGTACCGCCAACGTTACGTTGATCTCATCATGAATGAGGAAAGCCGCAATGTGTTCAAAACTCGTTTTAAAATCATTTCGTTGATTCGTGAGTTCTTGATCGAAAGAGATTTTCTTGAGGTCGAAACCCCGATGATGCAGGTTATTCCTGGCGGTGCGGTCGCAAGGCCCTTCGTGACACACCACAACGCGTTGGATATGGATCTTTATTTGCGTATCGCGCCAGAGCTCTATTTAAAACGCTTAGTAGTTGGTGGTTTGGAACGCGTGTTTGAGATTAATCGTAACTTTCGTAACGAAGGGCTGAGCACAAGACACAATCCCGAATTCACAATGTTGGAATTTTACCAAGCCTATGCAGACTATAAGGACTTGATGGATACTACCGAGGCTATGTTCAAAGCGGTTGTGGCAGGCATAAGCGATGTCGATGTTATTACATACCAAGAGCAAGATATTGATTTTTCGAAACCGTTTGAACGAATCACTGTTGCCGATTCTATTTTGCAGTACAACCCGCAAATATCAGCGGCAGATCTGGAAGACATCGACGCGTTACGAGCCCATGCTAAAGAGCTAAAAGTGTTGGTAAAAGATTCGTACGGACGCGGTAAGTTGCAGATCGAAATATTTGAGGCCACGGTTGAAGAAAAGTTGCTTAATCCAACTTTTATTACCGGCTATCCTGTTGAAGTGTCTCCATTGTCGCGACGTAACGATCAGGATGACTTTGTAACAGATCGATTTGAGTTGTTTATTGCGGGCCGTGAAATTGCTAACGGCTTCTCAGAGTTGAACGACCCAGAAGATCAAGCCGAACGTTTCGCGCATCAGGTAACAGAAAAAGACTCGGGCGATGCAGAAGCTATGCACTACGACGCTGATTACATTCGTGCATTGGAATATGGCATGCCTCCCACAGCAGGAGAGGGCATAGGCATTGACCGCATGGTGATGTTATTGACGGACTCGGCATCGATTCGCGATGTGTTGTTGTTTCCGCACATGCGTCCTGAAGCGGATAATTAGTCTGGCGTACATGACTCAAACCACCGTTAATTCAAGTATAGGCTGACATGGCAAAAGTGAACTTACCATTGATGATTGGACGCCGTTATTCGCGCGCCAAGCGTCGCAACGGATTCATTTCGTTCATTGCCTCAATCTCGATGATTGGTATTGGTTTAGGGGTTTGGGTGTTGATTACCGTTATTTCAATAATGAACGGTTTTGGCAACGAGTTGCGCGGACGAATCCTCGATGTAACGTCTCACGTTACGGTGTCGGGTCCGAGTGGATGGTTAGAGGATTGGAAAGTTTTAGAGCCGACACTGCAATCGCGCGACGACATAGAGGCCTATGCGCCTTATATTTACATGCAAGGTTTGTTGAGCAATGGTGCTGCTGTTTCTGGAGCAATGATTAGAGGCGTTGAACCTGAGCGCGAAGAAAATGTTTCGTCTATCGCGGCGAACATGAACGACGGTAGTCTGTCCTCATTACAGCCAGGTGAGTACAATATTGTTCTTGGCGAATTGCTTGCCTTAAGTTTACGTGCTGAGGTGGGGGACAAAGTCACTCTTATTTCTCCTCAGGGAACATCAAGCCCAGCGGGGCTTACACCACGTCTACGTCGTTTTAACTTGGTTGGAACGTTCGAAATGGGGATGAATGAGTATGACGGAACGTTGGCGATCATTAATATCGTCGATGCCGCTAAATTGTTCAAAGCCGGCGATCAGGTCACAGGGCTGCGATTAAAGCTGGATGATGTTTATAAAGCTCGTCAGGTCGGCGCAGAGCTACAACGAGAACTTGGTTTTCAGTTTTACGTAGACAACTGGACACGCCAACACGAAAATTTCTTCCGTGCGCTCGAAATAGAGCGCCGCGTTATGTTTATCGTTTTGTTTCTAATCGTTGCCGTTGCTGCATTTAACATCGTTTCAACGTTGGTCATGGTGGTGACCGATAAGAAATCTGATATTGCGATCCTGAGAACTATTGGTATGTCGCCTCGGCAGATCATGGGCATATTTTTTGTACAAGGTGCGACTTCTGGATTCATAGGCACCTTTGCTGGAGCAATCGCCGGAATTTTAACCGCTCTAAATGTAGGCACTATAATTTCATTTATTGAAAACCTGGTAGGCCATCAAGTTTTTCCAGCCGACGTCTATGTGATCACCGACTTTCCGGCTGAATTAACTGTTTCGGATGTGAGCATAATTGTTATCGCATCTTTGGTAATTAGTATGTTAGCAACTTTGTATCCTGCGTGGACAGCCAGCAAGACGCAACCCGCGGAAGCTCTGCGTTATGAATAACTCTAAGGATGAACCTATGAGTAATGCCGTCTTAGGATGTTCGCAATTGTCGATGGTGTACACCGAAGGTCCGGCCGAAGTGACCGTTCTTCGAAGTGTTGAGCTTAGCGTCGCGCGTGGCGAAAGAGTCGCGATTATTGGTGCTTCGGGTTCAGGTAAAAGTACGTTGCTCCACTTACTTGCTGGCCTTGAGCTAGCAACGCAAGGTAGAGTGTCGGTTGATGGCCAAGATCTTTCAAAACTGTCTGACAAGGCTCGCGGACTTTTACGCAATCAGTGCATGGGGTTTGTATATCAATTTCATCATTTGCTCCCTGAATTTTCAGCAGTTGAAAATGTAGCTATGCCTTTGCTCATTCGTGGCGAGTCGCAAGACACAGCCTATGCGCAGGCGAGGAAGTTATTGAGTACTATCGGCCTTGGTGAACGTTTAGAACATCGTCCGGTAGAGCTTTCGGGCGGGGAAAGACAGCGATGCGCCATCGCGCGCGCGCTGATCACTGAGCCTTCAGTAGTTTTGGCTGATGAGCCAACCGGTAATTTAGATGAAGGAACGGCGGACGCCGTATTCGAAATGCTGTTGGAGTTAAATCAACGTGTTGGTACAGCTCTAGTCATGGTGACGCATGACTCCCGCTTGGCTGCACGCATGGATAAAGTGTACCGACTAGAAGCTGGTGTGTTGAAACACGACTAACTTCTTTTCGTTATTAGTTAGCAAGTGCTAATTTTTCCCAAGGCTACCAGTTCATAGTTATAAGCTGGACCCCAAAAATCGTTATCTGTCCGCCGTATTTGATTCTTTCGATTCGTCAGTTTCTTGTGTTAGCGTTTCTGCTTGAGCCTTGCGCAGCAATACTAAGCGCTTTGCTCTAAATGATTTGCGTGCCGCCCATCGTTGCTTAACTTGTGAACGCCAGAAATAACTGATGAAAAAGTGGCTGCTCAGTCCTAAAACCGCGCCTACCAAAAGGCACCCTAGCCATAGGGCTACATAGTGCCAGCCTAGCTCCAATACGGTAATTTTAGCTAATTCGACTGGCTCGACATTTAGGATTGCTGCGCCTAGAAGATAAGGCGGCGTGTACATGGGGATCCAGGTAATAGGGTTCGAGACCCAGACTAGAGCTACGGCAAAAGGAAGGTTGGCGCGCAGAGTCACCGCCATAAAAGCTGCGGCGATCATTTCGAATGGCATCGGTAAGAACGCACAAAAAATCCCCACACCAATGCCTTTAGCAGTGCTGCTTCGGTTAAATGTCCAAAGCTCTGTCTGCTTTAAGCTGTCACCAAAGATATGAATATGGCGGTATTTATTTACCTCTAGAGGTGACGGTAAATATTTTTTTAAGTTTTGCAGCAGCTTCAATCTTGCGTCATCCTTTTACTTTCAATGTGTATGCGTTGGGTCCAAATACCCTCCAATCAATTGTAACGGAATGAGCCCAATTGAGTGTCAATATTTACAGTTAAGTCAAACTTAAGAGTGCTGAGCTCCAAGAGTATACGGCTCTATACGCCGAGTGTTCTTGCTTGCGTGTTTTTGGTGATATGTACGATTACGGCACATGGTTTTCTGCCAGAGCTAAGAATGCCGCTTGCCACAGTGCTGTTGCTCAGTCTGGTTTTTATTTCAATTTTGACTGTTTTGACAGCAACGTTGCGTAACTCTGAGTGTGATGTTGAGGATAGCTATAAGCGCAGGCGGCACAAACTTGCTGTAACCACCGTTACGATAATGCTAAGTGCCTACGGATTTACTAGCTGGCAAGTTGATCTTCAACGTAACAGCTGGATACCTGCGACGCAAGAAGGCGTAGAAGTACAAGTACGTGGAACGGTTGCCGAGATGCCTGTGGCGAAAGACGGTTACGTTAAGTTTCTAATGCGCCTAGATCAGGGGCAAGTCTTGGCCAATACCGACTTCAAACTCAATGGGTATATGGTGTTGAGCTGCTATCGCTGTGAGCTCACATTTAAAGCGGGTGAGATCTGGCAAGTGCTGGTTAAACTCAAACGACCACACGGGTATGCAAGTTGGGGTGCGTTTGACTATGAAAAATATTTATTCAGAAAATCGGTCGTCGCAACAGGGTACTTAAAGCATCAAGAAAGTGCCATAAAGCTAGCGGCGTCCAATTGGCGGTTTCAAGTAGAAACGCTCAGATCAAGAGTTCTTAAAAACCTTAGAGTGGCTTCGAGTTCAATTAATTCAGAACAAGGCTCTGACTCAGGAGACCGGTCCAATGAGAACGTTGGCCTAAATGTAATGTTGGCGCTCACGTTGGGGTACAAAACGGATTTTTCAAAAGATAATAAACAGGTGTTTCAAAGTGTTGGCGTTGCCCATTTGATGGTGATTTCGGGGCTTCATATAGGGCTGATATTCGCGCTCGCAAACTGGCTGTTAAACCGCTGTGTAAACTGCTTTCCCCAAATAATGAATCGTTACGTACGACAAAATATAGTTGTATTGCCCGCGATGACTCTCGCGTTGTTGTATGCCGCTCTAGCAGGATTCTCTATACCAACGCAAAGGGCATTACTCATGCTGGCTATTTACTCCGCATTACGCTTTATCGGTCGAGACGCAAGCTTGCTACAGATTCTAATAGCGAGCGCGGTGATCATCGTTTTGTTTGATGTGTTTGCAGTGCTCGATGTCGGCTTCTGGATGTCATTTTCAGCTGTTTTTATAATCGCGGTTTGGCAGCTTGCCACTCAGAGGGAGGCGAATGCACTAGTTGATGATCCCGAGCAAACACATACGCAGTTACACGAGCGCCTCGCAGGCGAGAACCCACAAAGGTCCGAATCGATTTGGCAGCGTGGTTGGCGATCGGCCCAGCAGCTATTTAGGCTCCAGTTGTGTTTAGTCGTGGCATTGATCCCGATAACTAGTTTGTTGTTCGGGCAGATTTCTTTGAGCGCAATAGTGGTAAACCTGATAGCAATTCCAATTTTCAGCTTGGTAATTATTCCGCTCACCCTATTGCTTACAGGTTTGGCGACTGGCTGGCCTGATGCGACTTTCGTTATCTATTTTATAGGTCTTTTGCAATTGTGCCTTATGCATATCTATACGGTGTTTGAGGCAATTGCCGACGTACCTTTTAGCAGTCTCCGCCTGCCTAGAGCCAATATGGCTGTTACCCTGATAGCGGTGCTCATCACTAGCATGCTACTTCTGGGAAAACGTATGTGGAGTATGTTGACCTTTGTTTCGGCGTACGTCGTTGGCTGTTTGTTGTGGTCATCTCAGACTCTAGAGCACCCCGTTGTAAGTCTTCTAGACGTAGGGCAGGGGTTAACTATGGTGGTTAGGCATCAGGACAAGACCCTTGTTTATGACGTCGGCCCAAGGTATCGAACTGGCTTTAATACAGCTGAGGCGGTCTTGTTACCCTATTTGGTAGAACGGGGTGTTAGGCACGTAGATAAACTGATAATAAGCCATGCTGATAATGACCACATTGGAGGCTATGACGTGTTTACGCAGGCTATGTCGGTGGGCGACGTACTCACCAGTCGAGTAGACAAAATACCGATTGCTAGTGAATGCCTCGCCGGAACGCATTGGAATTGGGGCGAATTAGAATTTGAGATTTTGTCGCCCTCTAAAAATACGCCAATCGGCAGTAACAATCTTTCGTGTGTGCTGATGCTTAAGTACTACGACACGCGGGTGTTGTTAACAGGTGATATTGAGCGCCCAGTTGAGCGATATCTTCTGGAGCAAGGGGTGAACGTACAAGCTGATATTGTTCTAGTGCCGCATCAGGGCAGCCAAACATCGTCAATCGCCGCATTTATCGATGCCGTTAATCCTGCTCTAGGACTAATTGCTGCGGGTTATCGCAATCAATATCGACACCCTCATGGCTCGGTGGTGAAGCGCTATACCGAACGCGGTATAGAATTGTTGCAAACACCTATGCATGGAAGTGTGGAGATAACCCTTGATCAACGATCTTGGTCAGCTCGAAGCTATCGACAGAGCCATCCGAGGCCGTGGCGAACAGCGTATTAACAATGCGCAATACCCTAGGAAAATCACCAGCATAGCTGGGCAGAGTTTGTTAGACTTTGGTGGATAATCTTATTTGATAGGTTGAATATTTATGTTTGAGCTTTTTCGTGCGGGTGGGCCGCTTATGTGGATCATTTTGGCCTGCTCCGTCATTGCGTTAACGATAGTTTTCGAACGACTCTTTTCCCTGCGCCGCAACAAGGTTGCGCCTTCACGTTTATTAGAACAAGTCCTCGAAATGTTGGAGAAAGGCTCGCTCACGCCACAAAAAGCAGAACTAGTTGCCCAGCATTCGCCTCTGGGTTCTGTGTTGTCTGCTGGATTGGCCAATTTACACCTAGGCCGCGATTCGATGCGCGAAGCAATAGAAGAGCGAGGTAAACAAGTAGTGCACCGAATGGGCCACTATCTTAATGCTCTGGGTACCATCGCATCGATCACGCCATTGATCGGCTTGTTAGGGACTGTGATTGGTATGATTAAGGTCTTTACCGCAATCACGGTAAGCGGAGTAGGTGACCCAACTATTTTATCGGGCGGCATATCAGAAGCACTTATCACCACGGCCGCTGGACTATCTGTTGGTATTCCGTGCTTGATGTTCTATCGTTACTTTCGCAATAAAATCAGTGAGTTAAGCGTTATTATGGAAGAGGATGCTTTAGCTTTGTTAGACAGCCAAAGGTAGATTGCTCATGAACTTTAATGCCAATCAAGAACAAGACGAAACGGCTATCGAGTTAACGCCGTTGATTGATGTGGTGTTCTTGTTGCTAATCTTTTTTATGATCTCCACAACCTTTACTAAAGAAACGGCCTTGCGCATTAACTTGCCAGAAGGGGGTAGCGAAGCCGCTCAGAACGAGCCGTTTACGGTAGAGGTTCAAGTCGGCCAGCAATCGCAATATGCTATTCAAACGAGTGACACCCCAAATGCCCAGAGCTTGGTTAATTCAAACAGAGACACATTAATACGTGCATTGTCTGCGTATAAAGACCGCGAATCCGTGTTGCTCGTTGTTCGAGCCGACCGTTTGGCTACTCACGAAGCGGTTATAAAAGTATTGGATGTCGCGCAAGAACTCGACATGACTAATATTACTTTTGCGACCAAACAAGTTAATGCTGAAAATTAACCATGGCAAATGCCGAGGGTTGGTCTAAATGAAAGCTTCGTTTCTTCCTGAAAACAGCACTCAAGGCGGTGGCAGCGACTTTAACGCCATACAGGTATTTAAGCGTCTACTAGAGTATCTATGGCGGCATAAGAAGTTACTTGCTTTAGCCGTAATGTTTATGATTTTGACGGCGTTGACCGAAGCGTCTTTCGCAGCGCTTATTGAGCAAGTGGTGAACGACGGTTTTGTAAATGCTAAGGAATGGCATCTCAAATGGCTCGGGTTAGTCGTGTTGGGTGTTGTTGTATTGCGCGCAGTACTTGGGTATCTCGCTAACTATTCAATGGCGCGCTTAGGGCGTTATGTAGTCCATGAGATTCGAGGTGATATTTTTGCAAATTTGATCACGTTACCTACAACGTATTTCGCAAAAAATTCATCATCCAAAAATGTATCAAAACTTATTTATGACGTAGAAGCGACTGCGACTGCGACTACTGATACGTTAACCATTATGTTTAAGGACACTGTGGTAACAGCCGCGCTGGTGTTTTGGTTATTTTATTTAGATTGGAGACTGACGCTGATCTTTTTGTTCTCAGTTCCGATGATTTATGGAATCACGCGCTATTCAAATTCGCGCTTTCGTAAAACCAGTAAGGAAATTCAAGACTCTATGGGCGGCATCGCCGATACCGTGAAAGAAGCGTCTATAGGACATAAGGTCATAAAGGTCTATTCAGGGCAGAAGCAAGAGATAGAGAATTTTGGCCGTGCCAATGGATTTAACTTAGAGCAAAATCTAAAGCGTGCTCGGGTTTCATCTGCGATTGTTCCAATAACACTATTGGCGGTAGGACCAGCGATAGCCTTAATCCTTTACATCTATCTTAACTATTTGCGAATTGGCCCAGAGGCTGCAGGGCAGTTCACCTCTTATCTGTCGGCCTGCATTATGTTGATGAGCCCGCTTAAGCGACTTACTAAGGTCAACGAAAAAATTCAAATTGGTATTACGGCGGCCAATAGCGTGTTTTCAGTAATTGACGCTAAGCCAGAACGAGATGAAGGCTTATTGCCGTTGCATACCACCAGTGGCCACATGGTTTTTAACAATGTAAGCTTTCGTTACGAAGATGATGAGCAAGCAATACTCAAGAATATTTCTTTCGAAATTAGACCTGGCAAGCGAGTCGCCTTAGTTGGACCATCGGGCAGTGGTAAATCAACGATCACTAATTTGATGTTGCGTTTCTACCAACCTCAAGAAGGTACTATTACGTTAGATGGACACGATATTACCGAGCTTCGTCTAAAGGACATGCGTGATCAGATAGCGTTAGTGTCACAAGAAACGACGCTCTTCGACGATACGATTAGACGCAACATTATGTACGGCATGCTCGACGACGAGAACGATGAGCGCCTAATTGGGGCAATCGAAGGAGCGCATGTTGATGAGTTTCTTAACGAGTTACCAGAAGGGTTAGAAACTCTTGTTGGTGAATCTGGCTTAAGGCTTTCTGGCGGGCAACGCCAACGCATTGCGATTGCGCGAGCCATTTACAAAAATGCGCCTATCTTAATTTTGGACGAAGCAACTTCAGCGCTAGACAACAAGTCTGAACGATTTGTTCAAGAAGCACTGGAAGCATTGATGAAGGATCGAACATCGCTTGTGATTGCGCATCGACTCACGACTATTGAAAGTGCTGATGAGATTCTTGTGCTCGATGGTGGTGAAATAGTAGAACAAGGTTCACACAGCAAGCTCATGCGCCGCAACGGGTTGTACGCCGAACTGCACAGAGCACAGTCTAAGAAAGGCCGTAAGGGAATATTTTCGTTCGGCCGCTCATAATAGCTGCCGATTCTTTGCTGGCATCTCTAAATGAGTTTGAAAAAACCAATGAGTACGCAAACACCACTAAGAAAATTTGAGCAAGCGCTGCTAAAGAGCTGGCGTAGTCCAACTATTCTTACGCTGGTATTACTGCCATTGTCTGGACTCTATCTCGTACTTTCCACTCTTAATCGATGGACCTATACATTAGGGCCTAAGGCGCGCTATGAGGCTGCGGTACCGACTATAGTTGTGGGTAATCTAACGGTGGGCGGTTCTGGAAAATCACCTTTTGTGGCGGCATTGGTAAAGGCACTGCAATCAAAAGAATATCGTGTTGGTATTGTCAGTAGAGGTTATAAGCGATCCTCCGATAAAGCTGCCGTTGTATTGAATGAGCAAAGCGATGCACGAGATGTCGGTGACGAACCACTTATGCTGTTCCACCAAACCAATGCACCAACGGCGGTTGCGGCCGATCGAAAATCAGCCATAGACGCGTTATTAAAAGTACATGACTTAGATGTAATAGTCTGTGACGACGGTCTTCAACACTGGAAGCTCAAGCCTAGCGTTACAATTTGTATTGATGATCAATCGCTGGTGAGTCGGAATCGTTTGGTTTTACCTGCCGGTCCCTACCGAGAACTGTACAGTAGACTCAAGCAAATGCATGAAGTTGTAGCGCACGTTGTAAAACCTAACGATAGCGCCGAAGAAATCAATTCAGACTCAAACGACTTTAAAGTTGCCCACTCTGTTTTCTGGCTAGAGCCCCAAGCCGTATCGTCAGTGCATTCAAACAATGCCACATCAGGTAATGAAGGGGGAGATGTAACAGAATCGTTAACACCTAGGCGTGTGAATCTAGTTGCCGGAATAGCCAAGCCTCAGCGTTTTTTTGAAACCGCTCAATCGCTGGGGTATTCTGGTCCAGAGCATAGCTTTAGTGACCACCATCAGTTTGTCGAATCGGACTTGAAGTTCGACAATGACCTACCGATATTAATGACTGAGAAAGACGCGGTTAAATGTAATGGCTTTACCGCCAACCAGCTTTGGTATTTACCTGTTACTGCACAGTTAGACCAGAATATGATTGATCGTGTGATAAATCGCATAACACAAAATTGAAAGTTCAAAGAACCGAAGACCTAGAACCGAAGACCTAGAACCGAAGACCTAGAACCTAAGACCTAGA
>DKML01000005.1:195712-263941 GCA_002470515.1 Proteobacteria bacterium UBA7415
ACCTAGAACCTAAGACCTAGAACCGAAGACCTAGAACCTAAGACCTAGAACCTAAGACCCAAGGCGCTAAGCGCTTAACCCTGAATATGATCGAGCCACAGCTTCTTGAACTATTAGTATGCCCTGTTACTAAAGGGCGGCTACTCTATGATCGTGACAACCAAGAGTTGATCAGTGTTGCCGGTAGGTTAGCGTTTACAATCACGCAAGGTGTGCCCATATTGGTAGAAGAGAAAGCACGGGAACTTACCCAATCTGAATACGATGAATGGTCAAAGAAATGAGTAATAAACCTGAGTTTACCGTTGTTATTCCAGCGCGTATGGCGTCTACAAGACTGCCTGGAAAAATGCTTGCGGACCTAAATGGCCAGCCACTGATTTGCCATACAGTTGCACGAGCTAACGAGTCTGGCGCGCAAAAAATAGTAGTCGCTACCGATCATCAAGACATCGCTGATGCGCTGGTGAATAGTGATTGCGAGGTGCTCTTAACAGACCCGTCGCATCCATCGGGTAGTGATCGTTTAGCCGAGGTTGCTGATCGTCTAAAGTTTGACCAGCAGCATATCGTGGTAAACGTACAAGGCGACGAACCTATGATTCCGCCACGTCTTATTGACGAAGTGGCCGCCGCGTTAGCATCAAGCAGCTCCGCTAATACAGTTATGGCAACAGCGGCTAAAGTGATCGATTCCGATGACGCATTAGCAGACCCCAATACGGTTAAAGTTGTTGTGAATCGTCATGGCAGTGCTTTGTATTTTTCGCGCAGCACTATTCCTTATGCACGCGGCGAGAGAACATGTGATGCCCTGCATCATGTTGGTATATACGCGTATCGCGCGCACTTTCTTAATACGTTCACACAGCTTGAACCGAGCAGTTTAGAAACCTGCGAAAGCCTAGAGCAATTGCGCGTGTTAGATCATGGCTATGCCATTCAAGTTTATCAATTTGATTATCCGGCTGGGTTTGGTATTGATACTCAGGCCGACCTCGACAAGGCTCGTGCTGCATTGCAAGGCACATAGTCGACGCGTTAACAGAAACAGATATGCAAAACCTAAACCAAAACGAAACCCTAAAGCTCCTGTTCGTCTGTATGGGTAACATCTGCCGCTCACCAACCGCGCACGGCGTAATGCAAGCTAAATTGGATGAGTATGGATTAGCTGACCGAGTGAGCATTGAATCAGCAGGTACTCATGCCTATCACGTGGGCGAAAAAAGTGATGCGCGATCAAGGCAAACTGCACGTGAGCGAGGTATTGATATGGAATACATTCGCGCTCAAAAAATATCGATCAATGATTATGACGAATACGACTACATCTACGCGATGGACTACGACAACTTAGAGTTGATTAATGATGGTGCTCCGCAAAACGCCATCGCAACAGTAGATTTGTTCTTAGGGGCAGCCAATAGATTAGGATTGAGCGACCGCAGTGTAGTACCAGACCCGTACTATGGTGGTGACGTTGGATTCACTGATGTGTTCGATTTGGTGTCGTTAGGTTGCGACGCTATTCTTAAAGAGCTAAAGCTGCGCTAGCGCGCACTAGGGACGATTCAGATGGCATTAGTAATTGATATCAGCGTTGCAAACCAAAGCCTAACCCTGCGTGATCTCGAATCGAATGAGCAGGTATTTACAACAACGATAGCCACAGCTAAAAATGGCATTGGCCAAGTATCAGGAAGTGAACAAACGCCCTTAGGCCAACATCGCATACGCGCTAAAATAGGGGCGGGCGAAGCGATTAACTCCGTGTTTGTCGGCCGCCGACCCACGGGCGAGGTGTACAGCGCCGAACTCGCTGAACAGCACCCCAATCGAGATTGGATACTGAGTCGAATCATGTGGTTGTGCGGCGAAGAGGTTGACCATAACCGCCTCGGTAATGTCGACACACAAGCACGCTATATTTATATTCACGGAGCGCCCGATTCACATGAAATGGGAATCCCCAGTTCACACGGTTGCATCAAAATGACCAATGACGACGTTGTTATGTTATTCGATTTAGTGCCTGTGGGAACTAAGGTGCTGATACACGCTGACTGAAGCAATCAGTGTTGCAGTGCAACTTCAATACTCTTAAATCGCAACACTAACCTACTTTAAACAACACACTGAATAACGGTTATGGCAAACAAACAATCTATTCCAGCTAGGCTTTCTTTAGGACCCGTAATGCTTGATGTCGCTGCACTGAGCTTAAGCGATGACGATCGCCAGCGCTTAATGCATCCTTTAGTTGGCGGCGTAATATTGTTTGCGAGAAACTTTTCGGATCGCGATCAAGTCACGTCTTTAATTAGCGAAATCAAACAGTTACGTAATCCTTCTCTACTGATAGCTGTTGATCAAGAAGGCGGAAGAGTACAACGTTTTAAAGAAGGTTTTACGCAGTTGCCGCCCGCGGCGCAGTTCGGCGAAGCATGGGATAACGACAAACAAACAGCCCCGATGAAAGCCTATGAGTCCGCGCGCACAATGGCGAGTGAGCTCATTGAAACAGGTGTGGATTTCTCGTTTGCGCCTGTATTTGACGTTAACAGCAAGACCAACGATGTGATTGGCGATCGTAGTTTTCACAGAGACCCAAAAGTGGCTTCTGAATTACTCGGTGCTTACATAGATGGAATGCATTCAGTGGGCATGATTTCGGTAGCCAAGCATTTTCCAGGCCACGGCGGAGTAGGGGGCGACTCACATCATTGTTTACCCGTTGATGCACGTGAATTAAAAGAGTTAGACGAACATGACCTACAACCGTATCGCGAGCTCATAGACGAAGTCGATGCGGTAATGACCGCGCACATACTGTTCGATAAATGTGATTCCCAGATACCTACGTTTTCCAGATATTGGATTAAAGATGTACTAAGAGACCAATTGGGTTTCGAAGGAATCGTATTCAGCGATGATCTCACCATGCAAGGCGCAATCGACTCGATGGATAACTACTCAGTTGTCAAACAAGCAGAACAAGCGCTTGCGGCAGGCTGTGACATGTTATTGGTGTGTAATCGGCCAGATATCGCAGATGAACTATTGGCGGGCTTAGAGTATAAGCTCAGCGAGAAATTGTCTGGTAGGTTGCAGAGGCTAGGCGCAGTTAGATAATTTCATTAATGTTCTAAATAAACTTGCACATGCCGTTGCCAAGAGGGTTGCCCGTTCTTTCTAAGTAGCCGTATTTTAGATAGAACGACTCTTTACCTTTTGCCGCAAGCAATCCGACGGTGGAGCCAGTGCTTGTAGTCTTAGCTAAGTACAACTCAATTTCGTTCATCAACAGGGAACCAACGCCTTTGCCTTGATACCGTGGATCAACAATAACGTCTTGTATGTAAAAGTACATGTACCCATCACCAATCACTCGCCCAGCGCCAACCAGTTTGCTTTGGTCGTAGACTGAAACGTGAAATAGTGAGTTCTCTAGACTTTTAGTTGCAAGTTGGACATCAATTTTGCCCCAACCTACTTGGTTTCTAAGTTCTATAAAGTCACTGATGGGCGGGGCTAGGCGTACTAGTTTGAATGTTGGAGTCATGATGGAGGTTTGAGTTTGCGTTGATCATATTGTGCTACCGCAGCCTTACGTACAGATGAGTGTATTCCAAGTGAGAGCTTGTTAGTAGCGTGTTGAGAAAGCACGGTGAGGTGTTGCTAGCTGAGAAGCCTAGAGAAGGCATGAACCATAACGACTTGGCGCATTTCTATTTCAAGCGAAATTTACATTGGTCTGCTAAACTCTCGCCACTTGAAACACCTCGACAGATATTGATCTTTTGGCTAGGTGCATTATTGAGACACAGTCTTCAAAAGAAGTTTTGTTCTCCTTTACGTCATGAGGTTTTTAGAGCAAGGCTCAAAAATAGGCCTAAGCAAACTGAGACTCATTAATTTCAACTCTGGATATCACAGATTATGCTAGCAAATACTATTAAAGCTCTTGGCGCAATTGCGCTGCTTACATTTCCATTTTCAATTTTGGCGACTCGCCTCGACCTAATTCATTTTAGAACCGCTTTTGATCTTATTGGTTACAGCGTAATGTTAGCTGTCGCCATTTTTTTGGTGGGCACAATTGTTGGATTTCTCGCGTCGAAATCGTATCCAGAACTTGCTAAGGCTGCGCGCTTCGCGTCTTTGCTGAGTGTTGTTCCTCTTATCGTGCTGGGAAACCAGTTTATAAAGACTCAGACTCTTCCTGCTATCCATAACATTTCTACCGATGTACAAAACCCGCCCAGTTTTAATGCAATTGCTAGTGTTCGTGGACCAGATGCTAACCCCCTCGAGTACCCTGCAACAAATATTGCGCCTCAACAAGCGGCTTACCCTAACGTTAAGACGTTGATTCTGGAGCAACCAGTATCTGAGGTGTTTGCACGAGCTATGTCGGTAGTTGAAGAAAACGGTTGGGAGATTGTAGCGCAAGACGCTGACGCTGGAATTATCGAAGCTACCGCAACAACTCTGTTATGGGGCTTTAAAGACGATGTCGTAATCAGAGTTACCGAGGGCGAAAGCTCTACGTTGGTTGACGTACGCTCGGTCTCGCGCGTTGGTGCAAGCGATATTGGTGCTAATGCAAAACGCATTGAAAGTATTTTGTCGGACCTGGCAAATTAGTTATCAATTCGCTCGTTCCCTATGCGTGCTTAAGGTGGAGTTAAGTAGCTCTGTTGCATTTAGGCTAAGACCAAGACTAAGACATTAGTTTATGAGAAGAGTGCATCGAATATTGGGCTGGCTTTTATGTTTGCCTTTATTAGTGTGGGCATGCACAGCATTGGTTTTTTTGATTAAACCAGGGTATTCGGGTGCTTATCATCAACTGAGTGTAAAAACCTACGCGTTAACCGCTCAGGATATGCAGAGTGTTCAATACCTGCCGACGAGCGATAATAGTTGGGCAAGTCTTAAACTGCTTCGAACTAAACTCGGATTACACGCGTTAAAAGCCTCTACGCAGAGTGCTTACCCTCGATCAACTGATGACTCTGAGCAAAATCCTCCTCAATTGCATTGGCTGTATGCGCCTTCAACAAAGACGTGGGTTCCAACACCCGCTATAAGTGCGGTTCAATCAAGACTTTTATTAGAGGACGCTCAAACGCAATGGCCAGAGCGCTATGGTTTTGACGGTGCTTGGCTAACAGATAGGCAAGGGGTTTATCGAACCGCTACGGGTGTTGAAATGCAGCTTAGCTGGAACTCGTTGAGTATTACCCAATCGGGTTCAGACACGCAGTGGATTAACCGACTTTATCGCTGGCACTATCTACAATGGACAGGCATAGACTTAGTTGATCGTCTGCTTGGGATAGTGGGGCTTGGCTTACTGTTCGCGATGACGTTCGTTGGTTTTAAGCTTTTACGCAAACCTTAAGCACTAAATTCTGCAAGCCCAACCTATACAGCAAGGATTTAAATAGACTGTTCGTCTTAAACCACGAACAGTCCACCAGAGTAGCTACAGACTAACTACCGATCTTCAATCTTAGGTACAACGCGATGTTCTGGGCCGGTGTATTCCGCACTTGGGCGAATAATTCGATTGTTCGCACGCTGCTCAAACGCATGAGCTGCCCAGCCTGTAACACGAGACATCACAAATATTGGCGTAAACAAACCAGTAGGAATGCCCATAAAGTGGTACGCCGATGCGTGGAAGAAGTCAGCGTTACAGAACATACCTTTTTCACGTTTCATAACCGCTTCGCAACGCTCTGAGACGTCATAAAGTGTGCTGCTGTCGGCGCTTTCAGACAATATCTTAGACCACTTCTTGATGATTGCATTTCGCGGGTCGCGCTCTTTATAAACGGCGTGACCAAAACCCATGATCAATTCTTTATTGGCTAATTTGCTCATGATGCCGGCTTCGGCATCGTCTGCACTAGACCACTGTTCGATCATCTCCATAGCGGCTTCGTTAGCGCCACCGTGCAACGGTCCACGTAATGTGCCGATAGCACCCGTAATTACTGAGTGGATGTCGGTCAACGTTGAAGCCGCTACACGTCCATTAAACGTTGAGGCGTTAAACTCGTGCTCAGCGTAAAGAATCAAAGAGACGTTCATTACTTGCTCATGCAGCCTTGATGGAGCCTTATCGTGCAACATGTGCAAGAAATGACCGCCAATAGTGGCTGCACCTGTATCGGTAGAAACCCTTACGCCGTCTTGGCTAAAACGGTACCAATAAACGACCATGGCGGGCAATAACGCGAGTACGCGATCAACCGCGTCGCCTTGTTGCTCAAAGCTCAGTTCAGGCTCCAAATTACCTAACATCGATACGCCTGTACGCATAACATCCATAGGATGTGCTGACGCAGGTATAAGTTCGAGAGTGGCTTTTAGCGCGTCTGGAAGAGCGCGCAAGCCATTCAATTTAGTCTGGTATGCATCGAGCTCGACTTGCTTGGGTAGTTCGCCTTTTAGGATCAAGTGAGCCACTTCTTCGAAAATACAATTATCGGCTAAATCGTCCACGTCGTAGCCACGGTAGTTGAGCCCAGACCCTTGAGTCCCAACCGTACATAAGGCTGTTTGGCCTGCAACTTGCCCGCGTAAACCTGCACCACTTAATTTTTTATCTTCTGCCATTGTTATTTCCTAATGTTGTTTGTTCTACAAGCTCATACATCCTTTGAGCTCGTTTTTGATGATCGAATAGTGCGTTGCTAATGGGTAACTAGGTTGTTGCTACTGCGCACTCTTCATTGAGTCTACAAAATCACTTTGACGAAAATAGCTCATCTAATGTTGTTTCGTAGCTGTGGTAATCGAGATAGCTATAAAGCTCTTCTCTAGTTTGCATATCAGCGACCACATCTCGCTGATGGCCTTTGCCTAACACTTCCTGATAGACCATCTCGGCCGCCTTATTCATCGCTCTAGTCGCGGTGAGAGGGTACAGCACCATGGTTACACCTTGCGCTGCAAGTTCGTCCTTATCGAACAAGGGGGACATGCCAAATTCAGTCATATTGGCTAAAAGTTGAGATCCCAACTGCTCATTATAAGCTTTATAGTCACTAAGGGATGCCATCGCTTCGGCAAATATACCATCGGCACCGGCCTCCAAATATGCGCCAGAGCGATCAATAGAGGCTTGTAAGCCTTCCAGCGCATAAGAGTCTGTGCGAGCCATTATAAAAAAATTATCGTCGGTACGTGCATCCACAGCAGCTTTTATTCGGTCCACCATTTCAATGCTGCTTACAATCTCCTTATTAGGCCGGTGACCACAACGCTTTTGCGCCACTTGGTCTTCCATATGCACTGCGGCAACACCCGCACGAATTGATTCTTTAATCGTACGTGCAATATTAAAGGCTCCGCCCCATCCAGTGTCGATATCAATCAATAGAGGCGTTTGCACAGCTGAGGTGATACGGCGAGCATCTTCCAACACATCATTCATGCTGGTCATGCCTAAGTCAGGCAGACCGTATGAGGCGTTGGCGCAAGCTCCACCAGAAATATAAATTGCCTTGTGGCCTATTTTGCTGGCCATTAACGCTGTGTAGGCATTGATCGTGCCAACGATTTGCAATGGTTTGGTCTCTGCTAAAGCTGCTCTAAACAGCTGTCCTGGTGATTGCATAGTGTCGTTTCCGTTGGTTTAAACTAATTATCTGGCGCGCAGTTTCGGTAAATGTGGCGCTGTTGTCAATATATTCATCGGTTGTTGAGGGGGCTACAGGTGTTGATCGCTCAATTCTGGCAAAAAGTCCCATAAAGTGGGAAACCTCTCGTTGTCGCTCAACCTTGGGTTAGTGCACCATGTAGATTGAGTGACGAACGGTAAGGCTCAGGGCATGACCAATACGACTCACGCTATGAGCAGAGCGAAATGTTCGGTATGATTGCGCCACTCAAGCGCTGCTCTTCACTTTCTTATGCTGTTTTCAGCAATCACTGAAGTTAATGAAAAAAACTGATCCAACTGAGTTAGGTTCTAAGACAACTGAGCTCACACCGAGCGCTGCTCGAAAGTGGCCGCTCGCGGAACTTGTTGAAAACAAACACTATTATATGGAACATGGCTTTATGGTGTTCACCGAAGAATACCATCTATGTCGTGGGCGTTGCTGCGGAAATGCATGTCGGCACTGCCCTTTTGAGCACGTTAACGTCAGACGCTAGTGTTTGAATATTCAGATTTACCTGACTCTGTGCAACCATATTAGTATCTGTTCTGCAATTTCCAATTTTCACACACGAATAAAGGTTTTCCAAATATGTTGTCCACTCCTGATCTCTGTGACCAATTCCCTGATGATGTTCTTGTCCTTGATCCGCTATTTAATGATTACGGCGGCAAGTCGTCGTTTTATGGTCAAGTAATAACGATTAAGTGTTTTGAAGACAATTCGGTGGTCAAAGCATTACTCGATGAGCCCGGACTTGGTCGGGTTATTGTGATGGATGGCGGTGGTTCTCTGCGTAGAGCTATCTTAGGTGATATGTTAGCGGCAAACGCAGTTAAAAACGGTTGGTCTGGTCTGGTTATTAATGGCTGCATCCGCGATTGTGATGAGATAGCGCCACTTGATTTAGGTGTAAAGGCACTCAATACACACCCGATGAAAACAGATAAGCGTGGGATTGGTGACAAGAATGTGCCGGTGACGTTTGCAGGGCAAACGATTAATAGCGGCGATTGGATCTATGCCGATCGCAACGGCATTGTAGTCAGTAGAACAGAGCTTAAGCAAGATTAAGTCTGGAACGATTATTTACGGTTTATTGCGAATAAATTCAGCCCGTTCAACCCATTTTTTATCGTTATAGTTTGTAGTCAACACGCTGCCTGTGTTTTCCCAGATTTGTGTCCGATTAAATTGGATTTCAGGGTAATAAGTAATTGCTCGACTCGCTAATAGAAAGTCGTTTATCGACTTAGGTGCGCGCTTAGAAGTCGCTTCCAATATATAGGTCTGTGAATCAAGGAACAGTACAACCCAAGCGTGCCCGCCCTCTGGGGTTTCTCCAACGGCAACTCTTGCGTCATAACCTAAACCTATAAGCCAGTCGGCCAGTAACAAAGCGTGGTCCTCGCAATCACCGTGGCTGTGCACGTAGGCTTGCTTAGAGTTTTGCCACACGTCTTCATACTGCGCGCCATATTGGTCGTGATCGAACATATAGGTCTTACGCATGCTGATCAAAGCCAGAGGTTGCCAGGCATTATCTAATTCAAAAGGTACAAAACCCATCAGAAAGCTATTGGCAAAATAGGGCTGACCATCAAGCCCAATGGCGGTTAGCGCTAACAGATCGCCGTAGGAATCATTCCAAACATAGGAGTAGAAGCGTTGATTGGCAGGGGTTGTGGAATAGTTCTTATCAAGTTCTCGCTGAGACAGCGATTGTTGCGAATATAAAGAGCTCATTTTGCCGCGCTGAGCGCGCTTTTGTTCGCGACGTAATTGTTCGTTGAGCGCATCAGGCGTAAGTGGCGAATTAGATGCGTTCTCAGCCTTCTCTAGTAATTCTTGGGTCGCAGTGTCTTGCCAGGCTGCGTTTTGCATCTGGGATTCCAATAAGACCAACAAAATTAGTATTACCAGAATACTATTAAGAAGCGTTTTCACGAATGAGGACTAACCGTCAGATACACAGCTAAACCCTTAGCCTTTAAGACCGAATGAGACGATTATCGCTACAAAAATAAGGATGGTCGACGCAAAAATAGCCACGGCAATATTACCCTTTTGGAGTTGCTCTTGAATATCGACGCCCTTAAGTAATTGCTGGTCTACAATTCTCAAAGCAACCACTCCGACCATCAGAGCGAGTAGGGTATACAGCAAGTTAAGTCCAAGATTAAACACGGTGGCGAGAAAGAATTGAGTTTCCATAATGTGAGGCCTCTGGCGTAAATACAGGTTTAAAGAAGTTCAAATAGGGCTTTATGGTGCTGCAAACGACTGTTTAGCGCAATCGGAATGATTCTTACTACGAAAGCGCGCGTAAATCAGCTAAAATTCGCGGCCCTTAGAAATAACCTAATAAAACTATAGTGACGCAAAAATATACGATTGCAATTTTACCGGGCGACGGGATCGGTCCAGAGATTATGGCCGAGGGCGTAAAAGTATTACGCCAAGTAGAAGCAAGAAACGATGTGG
This sequence comes from Proteobacteria bacterium UBA7415, assembly GCA_002470515.1. Taxonomy (GTDB): domain Bacteria; phylum Pseudomonadota; class Gammaproteobacteria; order Arenicellales; family Arenicellaceae; genus Arenicella. The sequence goes on from DKML01000005.1 coordinate 205,879, forward strand.
AGTTTGATCTTGTTGAAGCGCCATTCGGTGCCGGCGCATGGTTTACTCATGGGTCGTCTTTTCCCAAAGATACTCAAGATTTGGTGGATAGAGCAGACGCTGTTGTAAAAGGCCCGATTGGCCTAGATCACGAGAAATCTAAACAGATTCCAGTTGATCAACAACCTGAGCGTGGGGCCCTATTACCTTTACGCAAACGACTCAATACCTATGCTAATTATCGGCCGGTTTTCTTACCAAAGAGTTTGAGCCATTTTTCCCCACTAAAGGCGGAAGTTATAGGCGAAGGCATCGACATGATCATGGTCCGCGAACTAGTTGGCGGTTTGTACTTTGGCGAAAAAGAAGTCGGTGTCAATGAGCAAGGAAAACGTTATGTGCGCGAAATGCTGGAATACGACGAAGACCAAATTCGTAACATTCTAGTTAAAGCATTCGAGTTGGCGTCGGAACGCAAAGGCGTGTTGCATAATATTCACAAGAGTAACGTTCTTAAGTCGAGTGTTTTATGGAACGAGATTGTTGAGGAAGTCGCAGTCGATTTTCCAAATGTAAAAATCATTCACACATTGGTTGACGCGGCTGCGACCGCCTTATGCCTTAACCCAACACAGTTTGATGTTATGGTTATGGAGAATATGTTTGGTGACATTTTAAGTGACCAAGGTGGCGGCATATTAGGGTCTCTCGGTTTAATGCCCTCGGCGTGCTTAGGCGAAGCCGGTAAAGCGTATTACGAGCCGTCGCATGGTTCGGCACCGGATATCGCCGGGCAGGGCATTGCTAACCCGTATTCGATGATCGGCTCAATGGCGATGATGTTAGAGTACAGTTTTGGCATGAAAGAAGAGGCAAAAAACCTGTGGGACGCGATGCAAAGCGTATTCGCCGATGGTTTCTCTACGCCAGACTTATCTAAACCTGGAGCCGGTGTAGAGATGATCTCTACACAAGGTTTTGGCGATAAAGTAGTGGCTTTTTTACAAAATCTTCCCGCTAATAAAGTGTAGCGAATGAGCGGGCTTAGATCGCATTTGAGCCGTTTTTAAGCGGCGTTTGAGGGTTTATTCGGACAAATAGATTAATATTTTAAGAAAACGTTGAAAAACACACTTTTTTTGAATCCAAAATCGGTTTAGACGCATCAAATTACTCAGATAGGTCAAAAACGGCCTTTTCGATATTTTTTAAGGAGAAATGAGATGAAACAATTAACTTTAGCTTTTGCTTTGGCATTAAGCGTACTGGCGACAAGTCCAGTAATCGCGCAAGCCGACGAAAGTGTTGAAACGGATATAACAATTCGGGTTGGTGGCGATAAATCATCGACAGTATCCGAATCTAAAAGCACGGAAGACTTTGTTGAATTCATGCGTGGCATGCTTGGGGATACGGTAGCTGATGAGATCGCTTCTGAGTTCGCTGAGCTCGACGATGACGAGCGCGCTAAGTTAGAGAAAAAGCTTGCGAAAGAAGATTTTAAAAGCATAACCTTTGACTCTGATGACTTTGGGAACGCTATTATTATTCCAATACTGGCGATCACTTTGTCGCTCGGAATGCCCATCATCATAGTTTTACTAGTACTGTACTTTGGATACCGCAAGCGCCGTCAACGTGCAGAATTGATTCGTAGCTTTATAGATGCTGGAAAAGACGTACCTCAGCAATTACTTGATGACCAACCTGGTGCTAACCCATTACGCTCTGGTTTAACCTTGGTCGCTGTGGCTGCTGCAATTAGTATCGCTTTCTTCATCATAGGAGAAACTGAAATTTCTGCACTGGCACTTATTCCATTGTTCTTAGGTCTAGCACGCTTGGCCTTCTACTACTTAGATACGAACAAGAACAAGTCAGGTGATTAGAAAATGACCCTTGTGAAGCCGCCTTATGCGGCTTCGCAAGGTTTAACCTTTAATGAAAAATATTGACGAAGCCACCCTGATCGATCTTGCGGTTAATAGTAATGACCAGCGCGCGTTTGCGGAACTCGTTAATAGGCATCAATCTAAGTTACGTTACTCATTGAGACAGTTATGTAATTTTGACGAAGCGTTGGCCGATGATTTGGCTCAAGAGTCATTTATTAAGGCGTTTAAACAGCTTCACAAATTTAAGCAGCAATCGCAGTTTTCGAGCTGGTTATACCGAATAGGCTACAACACGTTTTTGGAGTTTGTACGTAAGAAAAAGCTCGACACTGTAGAGCTTGATGAAAATTTTGATAGAAGTAATGAACAGAGCTTTTATAGCTCCGAGATTAACGAGGCAGAGCAAGAAGAGCAGCAAAGTGGCTTACAAAAAAAGCTCGCCGAGTTACTCGCAACACTAGAACCAGAAAGAAGATCTGTGCTACATTTGTTATTGCACCGACAGTTTACTCAACAGGAAATCGCCACAACCATGTCGATTCCATTGGGAACGGTCAAGACGCATATAAATCGTGGCAGGGTAGCGTTGCAGACTGGGTTACAAGAATGGCAGCCGCAGACGTAACCCGATGAGCAATTTTCTAAGCATGATATTTATAAGTTTTGATTCAGTCAGGAAGACGCTATGAACAATAAAATTAGTATGAACAAGAACACTAACCATAACGACAGCGATACTAGCCAAGCAATGGATTTTGCTGAACTAGACCTTTTGTTTGCTAGTGCCCGTGGAAGCGATGAGTCTTTACGTGATGACAACTTTACTAAGATGGTTGTCAATGAACTTCCAGCCAATCCAGAACGCATTGATAAAACCAGTTTAAGTTTTGATCTTATTGGTACGGTTATTGGCGGCTTGTTGGCATTTTTTCTGATCGACTTTAAAAGCTTATTTGCGATTTTGTGGAACCAGGGTGTTAGCAGCTCAACTGAGGTTACGGGACAATTACTAAACTCGGTTTCCGCCGTTAGTAGCGTGGCGTCGGCACCAGGCGGCTTTTCTGTCTCGATTGGTACCATTATGATTGCTGGACTTGTAACCACAGTGGCATCTCTTGCTGCGTGGCTTATGGTTGAGAAGTCGAATAGCAGCATGATCTAACGGTTAATTGTTATTGCTGTTATTAAGAGCCTCGTTCGAGGCTTTTTATATACACCCGCTGAAGGCTCTTTTATATACACCCACTGAAGGCTCTTTTGTTGTTCATCTTTTGATAGCTTTGTTTATTTCAATGCAGTGCACGCTCAGTCTCTGAACTTCCTTTGTTTCAACATCAATCCTCCCTGCAAAACGCTTTTAAAGGCTGATTTACCGCGCGCTGAATAATAAATGTATTTCTGGTTTGCTTTTGTTTGGCAAAATTCACTCATTTTTAAACTCAATCAGATTACTATTCATGTCTAGGCTACTTAGATAGCTATGTCGATAATATTTCCAACCAATTGAGGATTACTATGCTTGGCTTAATGCAGGATGACCAGCTCACTATTACGTCTTTGATGCGACACGGTCGTTCAATCAATGGCGACTCCACCATCGTATCTATAACCAGCGACAACCCACGGCACCGCTACACGATGCGCGAATGTTTTGACCGCGCCGCTCAACTAGCACATGCCCTTAAAAAGCTAGGATTGGAACAAGGCCAAGCCGTAGGCACACTCGCGTGGAATGACTATCGACATATGGAAGCATATTATGGTGTTGCTTGCATGGGTTCGGTTTGTCACACAATCAATCCGCGGCTTTTTCCCGAGCAATTAAACTACATTATTAATCACGCAGAGGATCAATTTATTTTGACTGATCCTATGTTTGTACCGTTGATTGAAGCGTTGGAAGAGCACTTGCCAAACGTCAAAGGCTACATCGTTATGACGAACAAAGCGGGTATGCCTGACACTAAGCTTTCGAACGTGTACTGCTACGAAGAGCTGATAGCTGACGAGAGCCCTTGCTACGATTGGCCTGAGCTCGACGAAAATACAGCCTGCTCTTTATGCTACACATCGGGCACCACTGGTAATCCTAAAGGCGTTCTCTATTCACACCGAGCGCTAGTGCTACAGTCTTATGCCACGTGTCTAGGTGATGGAATGGGCATCGGTAAACAAGATGTTGCGATGCCTATCGTGCCCATGTTCCATGTTAACGCGTGGAACGTTCCTTACTCGGCCGCATTATCTGGTTTTGGCTTGGTGTTCCCAGGCGCGATGATGGGCGACGGTGCAACGCTGCAAAACCTAATAGAAGAAGAGGGCATAACCTATGCCCTAGGTGTGCCTACAGTTTGGTTAGGGTTGCTCAATTATTTGCGTGAATCAGGTAAGCAAATCACATCACTCAAGCGCGTTGGTGTAGGTGGCTCTGCCTGTCCGTTAAGTATTATGGAAGAATTCGAAAATACTCATGGTGCCATTACCACGGCGGGTTGGGGGATGACCGAAATGGCGCCTTTGGGTACATTTAACGCACTCTCCAAAGCGCGTGAAGATTACACCGATGAAGAATATGCCCGAGTTCGAGTTAGAGCAGGTCGTCCGATCTTTGGTGTCTCGATGAAGATAGTTGACGAAAATGGCGTTGAACTTCCATGGGATGGTAAAGCTTATGGTGCTCTTAAAGTGCGTGGCCCTTGGGTGGTTAAAGAATATTTCAAAGCTGGCGAATCAGCACTAGATGATGACGGTTGGTTCGATACAGGCGATGTCGCAATTATTGACCCCGACGGCAATATGGCGATTACTGACCGTACCAAGGATGTTATCAAATCCGGTGGTGAATGGATATCGTCGATCGATCTCGAGAACTGTGCTGTTGGCCACCCAGAGGTTGCTGAAGCGGCTGTGATCGGCATTGCGCACCCTAAATGGGACGAACGACCGCTATTGGTTGTTGTGCGCACTCCCGGATCCAGCGTTGAAGGGCCAGAAATCGTAGAATTCATGACCGGTAAAGTCGCTAAGTGGTGGTTGCCAGACGAGGTCGCGTTTGTTGAAGAGCTGCCGCACACGGCGACGGGTAAGGTGCACAAGCTTAAGCTGCGAGAGGAGTTTGCGGATTATACCTTCGCGTCTTAATTTCAGTAGTTGGAGTTTTCAATTCAGAGATGTCTGAATAAACAGCCTTGAGTTGATGTACTTAGGAAGACGCACGAGCAATTGCTCGTGCGTCTTTTTTTGCGTCTACGTAAATCTAAACTAATTAGCTGCACCGTTTCGAACCTATGAAAAGTAACTTTCCTTGCGTTAAATCTAAAGAGCCTCAAAAAATATACAAAATTAGACGCATATCTCTTGAAGTCACTCGCGCCATCCCCATAATTCACGCATCCTGACAAAGCACATTAATAGGCTTATGAACGAAAATAAAAACACAGAAGACGCAAAGAATGATCCTGTAGAGCAAGCGCAAGAGCCGCAAGAGGTTCCTGAGACTACTTCTAAAGCAGATGATGGCGAAGTTCGTGAGCTGTCTGTTGACGACGAGATCGAGCAGCTAAAAGAGCAGTTGGCACAACAAGCCGACGAAGCCGCTGCCATGAAGGACGCCTACATTCGCGCTAAGGCCGAAGAAGACAATGTGCGTCGTAGAGCGGAAAAAGAAGTCTCTAATAGCCGTAAGTTTGCGGTAGAAGGCTTTGCTAAAGAACTGCTAAGTGTCCGCGACAGCTTGGCCATTGCGGCGGCACTAGAGCTCGAAGCGGATAGCGATGCTGGCGTTAAGAGCATGAAAGATGGTGTAGACATTACCCTCAAACAGCTAGATGCCGCGTTCGCCAAGTATGCCGTGGTTGAAGTTACAGCACAGGTGGGCGATGTGCTCGACCCAAATGTACATCAAGCAATGAGCATTGTTGATGCACCAGACGTCGAGTCTGGGTGCATTGTTAATGTGATCCAAGCTGGCTTCACAATGCACGAAAGACTCTTGCGTCCAGCAATGGTAATTGTCGCAAAGTAAACAAACTTGTTTAGAGCTGAGAGCGTATATCACTCCGTAACACTGCGCTTGAGTTCTAAACTGTAAAAAAACTATTGAAATCAAAACTATAAGCTCCATAAAAGAGCTGTAAGTTCACATTATAGAGGTATTTGAAAATGGGCAAAATTATTGGAATCGACTTAGGTACGACCAACTCATGTGTAGCGGTAATGGACGGCGATAAGCCACGTGTTATCGAAAACAGTGAAGGCGATCGTACTACTCCATCCTATGTGGCATTCGCCAAAGACGGCGAAGTGTTAGTGGGCCAACCTGCTAAGCGTCAATCAGTAACCAATCCAGAAGATACGCTGTACGCCGTAAAGCGTTTGATTGGCCGTAAATTTGACGAAAAAGTAGTTCAGCGCGATCGCGACCTAATGCCCTACAAAATTGTAAAGGCAAGCAATGGTGACGCGTGGGTAGAAGCTAACGGCAAACAAATGGCTCCGCCTGAAGTGTCAGCGCGTATTCTGCAAAAAATGAAAGCGACCGCTGAAGAGTTTCTAGGCGAAAAAGTGACTGAAGCCGTTATTACGGTTCCAGCCTATTTTAATGATGCACAGCGTCAAGCGACTAAAGATGCTGGCAAGATTGCTGGCTTGGACGTAAAGCGAATTATTAACGAGCCTACTGCAGCAGCACTTGCTTACGGTATGGATCAAAAGAACGGCGATCGTAAGATCGTTGTGTATGACTTGGGTGGTGGTACGTTTGACGTATCGATTATCGAGATTGCCGATATCGACGGCGAGCACCAATTTGAAGTGTTGTCGACCAACGGTGACACATTCTTAGGTGGAGAAGACTTCGATCATCGAATTATTAGTTACTTGGTTGAAGAGTTTAAGAAAGACCAAAATATAGACATTAAAGGCGACGCGCTTGCGATGCAGCGTCTTAAAGACGCTGCCGAAAAAGCTAAGATCGAACTGTCTTCAAGCTCACAAACAGAGATCAACTTGCCGTACATTACGGCGGATGCAACAGGCCCGAAACACTTAGTCATTAAGTTGTCGCGAGCCAAGTTAGAGTCATTGGTTGCTGACCTGATCACAAGCACTATTGAGCCATGCAAAGTAGCGCTTAAAGACGCTGGCTTGTCTAACGGCGACATCGACGATGTGATTTTGGTTGGTGGTCAAACTCGTATGCCTAAAGTACAACAGGCAGTGCAAGACTTTTTCGGTAAGGAAGCACGCCGCGACGTAAACCCTGATGAAGCCGTAGCCCTAGGCGCAGCGATTCAAGGTGGCGTTCTCGGTGGAGACGTTAAAGACGTATTGTTACTAGACGTAACACCGTTGACGTTGGGTATCGAAACAATGGGCGGTATTCGTACACCATTAATTGAGAAGAATACGACTATTCCGACCAATGCGAGCCAAACATTCTCGACAGCTGACGACAATCAAAATGCAGTTACAATTCATGTGTTGCAAGGCGAGCGAGAAATGGCCGCTGGCAACAAATCTTTAGGCCGTTTTGACTTAACCGATATACCGGCAGCACCACGTGGTACTCCGCAGATTGAGGTAACGTTTGATATAGACGCAAACGGTATCATGCACGTTTCGGCTAAAGACAAAGCCACAGGCAAAGAGAACAAGATTGTTATTAAATCAAGTTCTGGATTAAGCGACGAAGAAATCGAAGCAATGGTTGCGGATGCCGAGGCACATGCTGAAGAAGATGCAAAAGCCAAAGCCTTAGTCGAAGCTCGAAACCAAGCAGAATCTATGGTCAACGGTATTCGTAAAACTATGGAAGACGCGGGTGACAAACTTGAAGACGAAGAAAAAACGGCTATCGAAGCCGCGATTGTCGAAGTTGAAGAGGTTGTTAAAGCTGACGACGTAGATGCGATTAATGAAAAAGTTCAGGCATTGATGGAGTCTAGCCATAAGCTAGCCGAGAAAATGTACGCTGATGCCGGTGGTGCTGAAGGCGCTGCTGGTGAGCAAGATGGCGGAGCTGACGACAACGTAGTTGATGCTGAATTCGAAGAAGTTAAAGACGAAGACAAAAAAGTATAAAGCCATCTAGCGTAATAAACAGTTTATTAACTAGGTAATAGTTTGGGCATGAGTTCCCGCTTACAGTGTGCAGTGATGGCTAAAGCGAGAAACATGCCCAATTCTATTTGGTAAACAACAAATCAGAACACTGAATTAAAGTACATGGGAGCCTCGGCTCCCATTTTGTGGAATTAAATTATGGCAAAACGTGATTATTACGAAGTTCTAGGCGTCAGCAAGTCGGTAGATGCTGCCGAGCTTAAAAAGGCTTATCGACGTCTTGCGATGAAATATCATCCGGACCGTAATGCTGACGATGATTCTGCAGAAGCAAAGTTTAAAGAAGTTAAAGAAGCCCACGACATATTATCTAATACTGAGAAGCGTGCTGCATACGACCAGTTTGGCCATGCTGCCTTTGAAGGCGGAATGGGCGGCGGTGGCGGTGGCGGTGGTGGCGCGGGCGCAGGTGGTTTTAGTGATATCTTTGGCGACGTATTCGGTGATATCTTTGGTGGAGGCGGCGGTGGTCGTCAACGTCAGCGCCGAGGTTCTGATTTACGCTACAACCTAGAGCTGAGCTTAGAAGACGCAGTACGCGGTACGGAGGTTAACATTACTGTACCTCGTATGGCAGCGTGCAAGACTTGCTCAGGCAGTGGTGCAAAACCAGGCTCAACACCAAAAAGTTGTGGCACCTGCCATGGCCAAGGCCAAGTTCGCATTCAGCAAGGTTTTTTCTCCATGCAACAAACCTGTCCACAATGTCAGGGGCAGGGCACTATTATCTCTGACCCTTGTAACGACTGCCATGGTCAAGGACGTACCAAAGAAAGTAAGAAGTTGTCGGTTAAGATTCCGGCAGGTGTTGATGAGGGTGATCAAATTCGTTTATCTGGCGAAGGTGAAAGCGGCGGCGCTGGCACGGTTAACGGTGATCTCTACGTTTCTGTATCGATCAAACCTCACGCGATCTTTCAGCGTGAAGGCGTTGATCTAAATTGTACTGTTCCTATTTCTTTTTCTTCGCTGGTGCTAGGCGGAGAACTGGAGGTTCCGACTTTAGATGGTCGAGCAAAGCTCAAGATCCCAGTGGGTACGCAATCAGGCAAAACGTTCAGGCTTCGAGGCAAAGGCGTTAAGAATGTTCGAAATGCGGGATTTGTTGGCGATCTTTATTGCAAAGTACAAGTTGAAACTCCGGTTAATTTGACTAAAGAGCAACGCGACTTACTGCAAAAGCTTGATAAGACTTTGCAAGCGGGAGGTAGCAAGCATAGTCCGCAGGAGTCCTCTTGGACTGATCGAATTAAGACGTTCTTCGACGATTTTGTTGCGTAAAAATCGCCGAGAGCGCTAGCCCATTCAGCCGTTAGGATTTACCGTAGTGGTTAGAGATTGACGTGATTTTTCGAAAGATTAGTTATAATCTGCGATTGCCATTACGCCTATTGCCACATTTTGAATATCAAACTTTCGACAATTACTGACAGCAAAGAAAACCAACCGCTGTCGCCAGCCGACCAATCCAGAATCATTGAGATGGCATGGGAAGACCGTACGCCGTTCGATGCAATTAAGATCCTCTATGGTCTGGGCGAACCTGCCGTAATCAAGCTAATGCGCAGCCAGCTAAGCCAAAGATCATTTAGGCTCTGGCGTAAACGGGTGACCGGTAGAAATACTAAGCACCTTGCGAAACGGAGTTTTGTGGTTGGAAGAGGCTATTGCCCCACGCAGTACAAACGTTGATCTTGCACGACCGATTTACAAGCTTAGTGCTTTCTAATTCAACAGCTTTCTAGTTATTTCCAAGTTAGTTCCACCACTTTTCAACCCCAAGCGGCTCTGGATTAAGATACGAGCGTGTAGCAAGGGGTATAGCTGCCTTTGAGTTTCATACGTTGTTGATCAACAAACTCTGCGAGCAGACTGTCCATGGCAGCCATAACTTTTGCATCCCCACTGAGTTCGAAAGGCCCTTTCTCTGCAATCGCTTGGATCCCTTTCGGCTTAATATTGCCCGATACGATACCCGAGAATGCTTTTCTTAAATTCGCAGCCAATGTCTGAATAGGTTGATCCAACTTTAGATTTAGCTTGCTCATGTTTTCGTGCGTCGGGATGAACGCTTCTTGAAAATCCGGTTCAATATTCAAAGACCAATTAAAGAAGAAAGCATCGTCAAGGTCTTTACGATTCTTCTCAACAACCTGCATGTTTTTACTCATTGTTTGAGCAACTCTAATAGGGTCGTCAATGATGACCTCATACAAATCTGTTGCTTTTTTTCCTAAAGTCACAGAAATGAAATTATTCATGCTGTCAAAATAGGCTGCACTTTCTTTGGGACCAGTAAAAATAACAGGCAGTTTCACTTTGTCGTTATCGGCGTGTAGCAGCAGGCCAAGTATGTACAGGATTTCTTCTGCCGTGCCGGCACCACCTGGAAAAACAACGACCCCATGCGCCATACGTACAAAAGCTTCTAAACGTTTTTCGATGTCGGGCATGATGATAAGCTCGTTGACAATAGCGTTGGGCGCTTCAGACGCAATGATGCCAGGCTCAGATATACCAATGTAGCGAGGCGAACTCGCGCGTTGTTTTGCATGCGCCACGTTCGCGCCCTTCATCGGTCCTTTCATGGCTCCGATTCCACAGCCAGTACAAATATCAATCCCGCGTAACCCAAGTCGATAGCCGACGTTTTTGCTGTAATCGTACTCAACCGAGTTTATTGAGTGCCCGCCCCAGCACACGACTAAATTAGGACGCTTTCGAGGTTTTAATGCGTCTGCGTTACGCAACGTTTTAAACACCATGTCAGTAATGGTCTCCCCTTGAGCCTCCCATATTTTGACTTGATCACGCAAGTAGACAATATCTCTGAGAACAGAAAACAAATGATCTCTAATGCCCACGATAATCTTGCCGTCGACAAATGCATTTTCGGGAGCGTTACTGAGTTTGAGTTTGATTCCGCGGCACGTGCTAATCAGCTCAATATTAAAGTCCTCGTGGGCGGCGAGCAATTCATGGCCCTCATCACTGTCTGCGCCCGTGCTGAGCACGGCTAAAGCACAGTTGCGAAATAGGGTCCGGTATATGTCATCGCTTGTTGAATGGAGAAGCTCGAGCTCGGTTCTAGTCAGCAGATCAAGCTGGCCCTTAGGCGTAATCGTGGCGTTTACCATAGTCGTATTATTTTTGGCGGGGGGTAGATCTAATGTATTAGTTCAACGTGAGAGCGAAACGGCAACACACATTCAATACTAGAGTTTATGGGATCAAGGTTACAGGTATGTAGTTTTACCAATTATAACTGCAAATACTTCTACCAATCGCATTGCTAGAAGAAGTGTAAAAAAGAAAGGCTGTCTAATAGACAGCCTTTTCAATAAAAGATAATGTGAGTCGTTTAGCGTTCAGCCGCAGCTTTCTTAACTAGCTGGTCAACGACCTTAAACATCTCTTGGGTGCTACCTGCATGCGTCACGCTAGTTAAATATTTTCCGTCAACAATAATGGCTGGCACACCGGTAGCGCCAGATGCTATCGATATTTTTTTAGCATTGCGCATGTTGGTGTCCACAGCAAACGAGTTGAATGCCGATTCAACCTGATCAGCGGCAAACCCATATTCGCTCAAAAACTCAGTTAACGCACTAACGTTGTTAATGTATTTTTTTTGCACATGAATACGGTGGAAGTATGCATCATAAGCTTCTTGAGGCGCATTCAAAGCCTGCATTGCGTAAAACGCTTGGGCTTCGAATTCCCACCGAGCGCTAAAAATAGCAGGAACTTTCACGAGTTCCGCGTTATCCGGCTTTCCTTCTTCCCATTTTTTTAAGGTAGGTTCAAGTGCGTAACAATGCCCGCATTTAAACCAAAATAACTCGGCTACTTCAATTTTATCGCCGGTTGATACCGCAAATTCACTCGTAACTGTTTGATACTTGCTTGGGTCTAATTCATCTGCAGTTGTTTGAGCTTGGCATGCCATCAGCGCCCCAAAGCTAAAGAGCAAGACCAGAGATTGTTTGGCTCTGTAGAATAATGTTGATTGTTTTCTCGTTGTCACGATTTTTCCTCTTTGGATAAATGTAAAAGTAATGGATAAGAGCTTAGATTTTATTCTATAACGTAAGCGTAAGGTATTTGACTGCCTAGATCATACTTCAATCTGGTAAAGCTCATGTAAACTTGCAATTTTTTAATGACGCTACCAATTTCTTATGTAGACCATCAAAGCCACCATTGCTCATGATGAGTATGTGTAATGGTGTGCCTGCCTTAGCTTTTTCTTGCGCTTGCACTAAAAGATCGTTCAATAGTGAATCTATACTAGAATAATCTGAAATAGTCTGTGATTGAAGTTGTTTGATATCCCATTGCACGTTTTTGTCCGCGTAGATGTAGGTCTCATCTGCATCGCTTAGTGCTTGTGCTAAAAGGTCTTTGTGTACACCACGTTTCATGGTGTTAGAGCGTGGTTCTAGAACAGCAATAATATGCTGGTCTCCCACTTTATTACGCAGCCCATTTAGTGTTCCTTGAATCGCCGTTGGGTGGTGTGCAAAGTCATCGTATACGACAATGCCGTGTGCATCGTAAATAGTCTCTAGTCGACGTTTAACTGATTTAAAGCGAGAGAGGGCGCTGGTAGCGTCATTGAGTTGCACGCCCACGTGATGTGCTGCGGCGATGGCCGCAACCGCATTGAGCATATTGTGTTCGCCAATTAGCAGCCAATTTACTTGACTGGTTTGTGCACCATGCGCAACCTCAAATTGATGGCAGTCGGGGGTTATCGGCTTACAAAGCCATGAACAATCTTGGTTTTGGCCAAAACTTTGTTGTTCCGACCAACAACCCATTTCAAGAACGGCCTTTACGTGCTCTTCTGATTCGTTGTGTACCACCAGGCCAAGAGACGGAACGGTTTTTAACAAGTGGTTGAACTGTTTTTTGATATCTTCGATCGTGTCGAAGATATCGGCGTGATCAAACTCGAGATTATTGATTACTAGTGTTTTTGGACGGTAATGAACAAACTTTGAACGTTTATCGCAGAATGCCGTGTCGTACTCATCGGCCTCAATTACAAAAAAGTCGCTTTGCCCTAACCGGGCGGATTCATTGAAATTGGCGGGAACGCCTCCAATCAAAAAACCAGGCGTGTAACCGCAATCCTCAAGAATCCAAGCTAGCATGCTGGCGGTTGTGGTTTTTCCATGGGTTCCAGAAACGGCAAGTACCCATCGAGAATTCAACACGTTCTCGCTCAACCATTGCGCCCCAGAGGTGTAGTGCAAGCCCTTATCTAACACGGACTCGAGTTCTGGATTACCGCGTGAGATGGTGTTTCCTACTACCACCATGTCGGCGGTGGCGGGTATATTTTGTGCGCTATAACCTTCAAATAATTCAACGCCAAGAGATTCGAGCTGCGTGCTCATTGGTGGATAGGTATTGGCGTCGGAACCACTAACAGTGTGACCAAGCTCTTTCGCAATTCGAGCTACGCCGCCCATAAAGGTTCCGCAAATGCCAATAATATGTAAGTGCATATTCGAAAACCTAGATTAGTTTTGCAGCTGGGCAGAGTTGATTTGCTCAGCAACGCTTTGAATCATCGCTAAAAAGTCAGGGAAGAGCATCATCACTATTACGGCCGTTAACGCTTGCAATGCCAGAGTCCACAACAGAGATACAAGGGTCGTTATTTCTAATGAGTCTCGAAGAATTATGATGCTGATATAAAAATTCCAAATTGTGAAGCTAAATCCCATTGCGGCGAACCCAGTCGTAACAATAAGTATTAACGCCATTATTTGTAGAAGCGCAGTAGTACCAAAAATGGCCGACGCGGTTTGCACAAAGCGACTGCTTTTTGACAGCATGGACAGCAACCCATAGAGCAATGCTGCTTGGACAATATATTGCACAAGACTGATGGCGAATGGTTGGCTTAATTCAGGGGTGAGCGAGTTGATGTATGCACCTAGCGAGACTAAGACTGCGCCAGCGATAAGCGCGACGCTAGGGTTGTAGTCTAGGTCTCCAACTTTTCGGCGTAGGGTGATTATTTCAAAGAGTTGTCGGATAGTGTCCATAACGTATTTGGCAAAGCGGCAATTGTCTGCCGCGGGTGAATGATTAATTGATTGATTGACTAATCGATTAGTGGTTAGGTAGCTGACTATGAGCGTGATAGCATCATCCAATTATACTGAATCATGATGACGGCATTGATGAATTATCTTATAGATCAGCAACATCAACTCGATGAACTCGCTCCTACGCTCGAAAAACTGGAATGGGTGGCAATCGATACCGAATTTTTGCGCGAAAAAACCTATAGTGCAAAGCTTTGCTTGGTTCAGTTAGGCATAGGCGACAATCAATACTGTATAGACGTTCTGCTGATTCCAGATTTAACAGCGCTGGCTAATTTACTGATTAACCCCAATACCTTAAAAGTGTTTCATGCGGCATCGCAGGATTTGGAAGTCCTGTATCAAACCTTTGGCAGTGTACCTAACCCAATTTTTGACACTCAGCTCGCGGCCGCGTTCTGTGGCGCAGATTTGCAAATAGGCTATGCCGGTTTGGTTGAGCAGGTTACCCAGGTGGTTTTAGATAAAGGTCAGTCTCGAACAGATTGGACGGTGCGTCCGCTATCAACCGCGCAGATCCGATACGCTGGAGAAGACGTTGAATATCTTTGGGCTGTTTATGAGAACACGCGGGAGCAGATCGCTGAACAAGGCCGGCTTGAATGGCTTGAAGACGAAATCGCGGTTCTTAGTAATGAAGATAATTACAAGAGCGATCCAGCTCAAGCCTATTTAAGGCTGTCAGGCGGAAACCTTAAACGGTCAGCCCAGTATCGCTTAAAGGCGCTTGCAGAATGGCGAGAGTCTTATGCGCAAGAACGTAATATTCCACGCACCTGGGTAATTAAAGATCCAGCTCTTTACGATATTGCAGTGCAAAATCCCAAGACACCAAAGGCGTTACTTGACATGGACGTGTTAGGTAAAAAGTCTGGTTCCCGCTTCGCTCCCCAAATTGTAAATCTGATTCGAGCTGCTAAGACGGAAGATAATCCAATCTGGAGGGCCGTAGAGCCTTTGTCTAAGGCGGATAAGCGCGAATGCCAAAAGCTAATGCAGGCAACGACCGCCATTGCTAAAGAGCAAGGGGTTGCGCAAGCGTTGCTGGGAACCCGTAAAGATATAGAACATTTATATCGCCACAGGCAATCTAAAAAACTAATCAATGGCTGGCGCCAGAGTGTTATCGGCGAACCACTGTTAGAACTACTAAGCAGTTAGCGAAACTAAAGAGTGTAGACTGCTGCGAAAGGGTTCTTGACACCTCATATTAAGACGCATTAACAACAAAACAGGGTGTGGCCAAGCAGAACTCAGGCTCCACACTTTAGTGTTAAACCTGAGATCAATTGCCAACCTATTTAATCAATCCGCGTTTCGAATAGTAGCTGATCTAGATTGGTACGATTGGGTACTGTCTATAGGTATGCTCACACTTTCTTCGAGGGTCATGCCTTGTGTACCTTGTGGCGCTGCTATTTCATTTTCCAGTTCAGCTACGCTGAACGGTGCAGAGTATAAGTCAACCCCAATACTAGATCCGTTGAAAACGGCAACGAACAAGTAACGAGTAGATTCTCTAAAGGTCGTTGAGAAACCACCATTTACAGGTCCACAACCAGATGAATTCATCGCCCAACTAAAACTGTTGCTGCCAATCGACCCATTAGCTTCGCTGCTTTGACGTGATTGTACCGAGCATGAAGGGCTGAGCGAATCTCTTCGATCAGAGCCTCTTACGACAGTGAAATTCGCTGAAGATGTTCCGCAACATACGTCATTCGCTACACTCCAACGGGGAAATACCGTTGGTGGGGGAGGCGGTGGGACAACAGGTTCATCGGGCTACTTTGTTGCTGCAAGGATTGCAGGAACTATCATTAAGAGAAAATCCTCTGTGTCCGGGTCCCGGATTTTTACTGTCGCAGATAAGCGGGAACTTGTGGCACCACCTGTTATGCCGGTGATTTGCACAGTAAATGACTCTCCGCCAGGTTCCTCTAGCATATCTTCAGTAACAGATATAAATACAAATTTTGATTCACTATCCCCATCTGCCCAATTTAAACTCACATTGGTTGCCGTGTAATCTAAACCGGCTAAGGCAGTGCCATCAATAGTGGAAACGTTAAGGGACACAGGGCCTTCGCCACCATTAACCCGGTTTACGGTAACTCGTACAGTCGATTTATCCTCAAACACCGCATATGTTGCCTTCGAAAATCCAACTTCGCCTGGTCCTTCAACAATTTGCCACCCAACGTCTTTAAGCAGTTGAATCGTCGAAGTATCGTCTGAGGTTGTTGTAGCAAAAGGCTCCATCAATTCGTCCGGCGATAAAGCGGTATCCCAGTGCGATACAGACGAGCCACCTCGAATTGGGTTTGGGGCAAACATTCGAATTCGACCCGCGTTCTTGCCGGCGGTTAAATGGCTTGAGTTAGAGTTAGCATTAGTGCCGTCCCAAACAAGATTGCCGGTGTTGATTGCCGAAGCTGCACGTTGGCTGTCGTTCATGTTTGGCCATGCTGTTCCGGTCGAAGCGTCATATAGTTGACGCATATAGGCGTCATCTCGACCTAGAAATTTGGTGCCAGTCGAACTGTTCACCAAGCTAAGAAACCCTATACCATGGCCGATTTCATGCAGTACTGTATCGTAAAGGCTAATAGTGCCGCCAGGCGCGGGGCTGTTAATGCCGTACCACCAATTAGTGTTGTTCAAGCAACCATCGTTATTGTCGATGCCGCTATTAAACTCAGCTCCGACGTCGTTGCTACCACCATCAAGGTCTGAACCCGCTCTAGAATTTGCGATTGCTTCGACGAACCACGTATTCGCCGTAGGCGCATTCGCAAAGTCTCTAAAGGCTGAGTTTGGTCCTGCAGAGCCTAAAACCGCACCAAACGCATCGCAAGCGAGCGGGTTAAATTCTATTTCTATTCTAATAGTAACGTTACTGACCAGTTTTCCCTCCCAATAATCAGCGGCGGCTTGAAACACCGCTAGACGTTGCCCCCCGAGAGTCGTGCCTGGATTGCCCGTTTGTCCTGCAAAGGGTGCCGCATTGCTATTAAAGCCCTCATTAGCGCTGTCCTGGTTGACGAGGATAATATTGGTTGCGTGAGCCGTGGAAATGGCGACACCAATAAAAAGTAGGGCCATACAGCCCTTCTTAAAGATCGACAAAAGTGCGTGAATAATCATCTTAGTTATCCTCTGCACACTGAGCGCTGCTTTCTAAAGGTTTATCTGAGTGGCCTGTCGTAATGCTCCCATTACAGCCGATGGTGGCTCGCAAAGGTGTTCTGAATCGACCGTTGAGTTTTGCCTGTACAGTGCCATCGCTTAGGGTCTTGATCTCCACCGGTGGCAAAGCTATATCATTTTGAACAACGCTCGATGATGGTAAGTTTTGCCGTTGTACGTCGCTTGTTAACTGTCCTGTTTTCGGATCAATCTCTGCCTGTCGCGCAGATGCAACAACATTTGAGCTGTCTTTACGTACGCCAGATTTATTAGTTAGTTCCGAGGCTGATAGTTCTTCGGCCGAAGGCTGTGAGTCATCAGCAGCGGCAATCAGGCCTACATAAGCGAGCGTAAATCCCGCGAGAGCGAGTCGTTTAATCATTTTCTATCCCCTGTTCGAGACGACGTGTTCTATTCACTTTTTGGCGCGAAAAAATAAGCCGTTCTTGGTTTAAATCAGCCGCTAATACTAGCACGAGGGTCTCAGTTGATTTTAAGGTGTTGGGATACAATTGCCTCAGAATTGTCAAAATAAAACGTTTATTGGCTCTATCTCTACGTTATTCGGGTACATGAATCAGGTCTAGCCGTGTTTTGTAGGTTCAGTTTGAGTTCAGCTAATGGCGCATAGAATCATCCTTGAGATAAGAAATCTCTTTTAGGGTGACTTGCAATTCGCCTTTATTTAATTGCACTTACATTTGATCGCAGAGTTGCCATTTAATCGAAAGACTTAAAATAATACGGCAAAGCTAAGTGACTAAATACAGAGGTTAATATGAAGAAAATTAGACAGAAAACAGCCAAATTTAGCTTTCAATTGAGTTTGATAACCGCTGTATGCCTATCTACTACTGCAGTTGCTAACGGCTCAAACCAGTACGGTCGGGGTTATGAGCATAGCAGTAATACTGAGCATGACTACGCTCGTGTGGTTGGCGTTCAGCCTATAATCGATGTCTACCAGGTCAGTGTGCCGGTTGAACAGTGTTACCAGGAACGCGTACCCCGAGATCGACATGCAAACTATCGAGGCAAGCAAAGCCGCACGCCTGAAATTGTAGGCGCATTAATTGGCGCGGCAGTAGGTCACCAATTTGGTGGCGGTAAAGGAAAAGATATCGCTACCATAGCAGGGGCCGTACTAGGTGGTTCGATTGGGCGAGATGTTAAAAATAATGCCCGTCAACGAGACCAAAGATATGGCAATGATTCCGACCAAGCTTATGAAGGCGGTTATCTAGGCGCTGGCGGTGGTTATGGACGCTACGAAACGGTGTCTCGCTGTGAAGTAACTCAAGAATATCGAAATGAAGAACAGATTATTGGATATGACGTGAGCTACAAATATAACGGCCATGTTTACCAGACTCGCATGCCTTATGATCCGGGTAAGAAAATTAAAGTAAAAGTCACTGTTCAGCCAGTATAAAATAGCGTTGTAAGAAATTAAGCGAGTAACGTTTAGGAAAACTCAAAAACCTTATTAAGTCATGCAAAAACATTACATTCAATTTTTACGGCCCTTGGGTACCGTGCTAGCAACTACTACTCGGCGCGTATTGGCTGTGTTGGTTCTATACGCGGTTCTTAGTGGCACCGTCTTTGCTGATTCGCAACGCTCTAGTATAGTTATTCAACCCGACTCAAGTCAGAGTGCACCCGCATCAGTTCGCAATGTACTAGCGTCAAATTTTAAACGCACGGATCAAATGCGTGCCTTTAAGACGGCGATAAGTGAGCGTAAAGATCTAATGCTACCCAACAGCTTTGCTCAGAGGGTTCAAGCCAACCAGCAGAAATCTCGACGGCAGGTGATTGATGAGGTCGAGCGTTCTTATAATGCAAAAGTGTTAAAAGTAAGTCTAGATCAGGGCGCAGGCGTATACGTGGTGCGCATATTACAAAGTGATGGGCGGGTTCGTACGATACGCGTTTCTGCCTACCGATAATCTGTCGTCCGCAGGTTTCTGTAATAACATTGGAATAAGAGTGCCTATATGAGAGTTCTAATAGTAGAAGACGATCAATTATTGCGAGAGCAGTTAGCGGCTACTCTAAGAGCTAATGATTACGTAGTAGATGTTGCCGTTGACGGCGAAGAGGGCTTATATTTCGCCCAAGAGTACCCCATTGATCTAGCAATAGTAGATTTGGGTTTACCCAAGCTCGACGGTGTTGAGTTAATCAAGGCGCTGCGTAAGTCTGGTTCGAGCTGTCCAATTCTTATTCTTACTGCACGTAGTCGCTGGCAAGAGAAGGTAGAAGGTTTAGAGGCCGGTGCAGACGACTACTTAGCTAAACCTTTTCAGCCGGAAGAACTATTGGCAAGGCTGAAAGTATTGTTGCGACGATCCGTGGGTTTAGCCGATAACGTATTGGTTTGTGGGCCTATAAAACTGGATACGTCATCTCAACAAGTATTTATGAAAGACGTTCAAGTTACGGTAACTGCATATGAATATCGCTTATTGTCTTACCTAATGTTGCATACGGGTAAGGTAATCTCGAAGCGCGAGTTGGTGGACCATATATATGAAGAAGACGATGACCGTGACAGCAATACTATCGAGGTATTTATTCGCCGTTTACGTAAAAAACTTGATCCAGATGAGACTCTAAAGCCAATAGAAACACAACGAGGGCAGGGATATCGTTTTTCAATTCCTAGAGATTAATAATCTAGCCTCCTGTATGCGCAAGCCAAATAATGTGTGCAAGCCAAATAAGCTTCAGACGCTAGGTGTATGAGTGCTCTTAGACAAATCGCTCTGCGAACGCGCCTGATTTTACTCGGCTGCGTTTTGTTGTTTGTTTTACTGAGTGTCGTCAGTATTGGTATTAGCCGCGCATTTCACGACAGCGTAATGGCCAATGCACAAGATTCACTGCGCAACCAAGTGCTACTGCTGTTAGCGAGTATGAACGTAGTAAATGGTGAGATCGAGATGCCACTCGTCATGCCAGATCCACGTCTGAGTCAGACCAACTCTAGTTTGTTTGCCCAAATCAGAAACGACGACAATCGTGTTTTATGGCGTTCGGCTTCGCTGTTAGATGACGAGATTGTGGTTGATGAACCAGCCACCAGCGAGATCACGTTTCATCCACAAGCGCGCCTAAGCGGCTCTCAAAAGATTTACGTTACTGACCTCAAAGTAGAGTGGGAAACTGCTGATGGCGTAGTGCCTTTTACTGTTCAGGTTGCTGAACTACAACGAGGTTATCTTCAAAGACTAGCTGAATACAATAGGCAGGTGCTAACACTGCTGGCATCTTTAGGTGTATTGATACTGGCGGCGTTGGCGCTATTGTTCTATTGGTTTTTGGGGCCATTAAACCGAATCGCAGAAGAGGTCTCCGAAGTTGAGTCTGGCAAGCGTCGAGAATTCAACGAAGACTATCCAAAAGAGTTGAATCAGCTCACCCATAATTTAAATCAACTACTAGAACACGAAGACCGCCGAATCGAACGCCACAAGGAAGTTCTTGGCAATCTTGCACATAGTTTAAAAACACCTATCGCCATAATGGCAGGATTGAAATTTGATTCTGAGTCGGAAGGCGACGCGCGTGATCAACTTGAGCAAATGCAAGCGATAATTGATTATCAATTAAATAGTGCTTCGACCATTGGACCGCGACGTTTCTCTCGACCGATTGATGTAAGCGCTGTTTCCCAAAAAATCATTGAATCTCTGACTAAGCTACATAAGTCCAGAGCCCTTAGCGTAACCACTGATATTGGTGAGCACGTACTCTTTTTTGGTGATGAAGGCGATTGGCATGAACTACTGGGTAACCTATTAGATAACGCTTTTAAATGGGCACACAAAGGTGTGTGGGTGACGTTAGAGTCTGTGCAAGGAGACGATGCACAGAGACCAGGCCTGCGCCTAAGTGTTGCTGATGACGGCCCAGGCTTGAGTGCGCAAGATACTGAGCGAATTACTGAACGCGGCGTTAGGCTAGACACACAGACGCCTGGTCATGGGCTCGGACTGAATATTGTAAAGGGGATTGTAACTGCCTACGGCGCAGAACTGAGTTTGAGTACCCATGCTGGCGCAGGCACTCAATGGGAAATTCTTATTCGTTAAGCCGTTTGTTTTACGACGACTAAAATCGCCAGATTAAACCAGTTCGCCCCAAAGGTCATGTTCGTCGCTATTGGTGATTTTAACTTCGACTCTTTGGCCAGCCTTAACGTTCTGCACGTCATTTAAATACACCACACCGTCTATTTCTGGTGCATCTGCTTTACTGCGCCCAATAGCGCCTTCATCATCCACTTCGTCAATTAAAACGGTCAGCTGCTGACCAACTTTTTTGGCGAGCTTGTCGGAACTAATGCCGGCCTGTAGCGTCATAAACTCTTCTAAGCGACGTTCTTTGGTTTCTTCATCAATGGGGTTACCCAGCGCGTTGGCTGCAGCACCCGCAACAGGTGAGTACTTAAACGCACCAACACGATCAAGTTGCGCGTCGTTGACAAAGTCTAATAGTTCTTTGAATTCATCTTCGGTTTCACCCGGAAAGCCCACAATGAATGTGCTGCGAATGGTAATGTCTGAACACACATCGCGCCAAGCTTTAACCCGCTTAAGAGTGTTGTCGATAGCGCCAGGTCTTTTCATCGCTTTAAGCACGCGAGGCGAGCCGTGCTGAAAAGGAATGTCCAAGTAAGGCAACAGCTTACCTTCAGCCATTAAGGGAATAATATGGTCTACATGCGGGTAGGGGTATACATAGTGCAAGCGTACCCATGGCGCATCACCTTGATCGTCGCGCAATGTTGAGAGCGCATTGCATAGATCTAACATCTTTGCTTTAACCGGCATGCCTTGATGAAAACTGGTTGCATACTTGGTATCTACACCATAAGCGCTAGTATCTTGTGAGATCACTAGCAGTTCTTTAACACCAGACTTAACCAGACCGGCGGCTTCAGCGACTACCTCGTTGGCGGGCCTACTTACTAAATCTCCACGCATTGAGGGAATAATGCAAAATGTACAACGGTGGTTGCAGCCTTCTGATATTTTTAAATAGGCATAGTGGCGTGGCGTTAGTTTTATACCCTGGGGTGGTACTAGATCTAAATGCGGGTTGTGTTCTTTAACGTACGGCGCGTGTTGCTTAACGGCACCAACAACTTGCTCGTAGGCGTGAGGGCCAGATACGTCTAGCACCTTAGGGTGTACATCAAGAATATCGCTCTCGGTTGCTCCCATGCAGCCCGTAACAATCACTTTGCCGTTTTCGCGCAATGCTTCGCCAATGGTATCGAGCGACTCTTGTTTGGCGGCGTCGATAAAGCCACAGGTGTTTACAACCACCATGTCAGCGTCTTCGTAGGTCGGTACAATGTCGTAACCGTCGGTACGGAGTTGAGTCAAAATGCGTTCGGAGTCCACTAATGCTTTAGGGCAACCGAGACTAATAAATCCTATTTTTGGCGCAGCGTTCATGCTAAATGTTAACAACAATTTGAATGGCGCTAGTATAGCCTACCTATTGGAGCACTCGCATACATAAACAATCGAATACGCTACTTAATAGCGATCACTCTGCTAACCCATACTAACGTCCTAATTGATGTCAAATCTTCCGCTAGTTACACACCCCAGTTACAGTTTTGATTTTCCGAGCAAGCATCGCTTTCCAATGGCGAAGTTCGGCTTACTGCGTGACTACTTGGTAGAACAGGGTATCGCAACGCCAGCCAATTTAATTCGACCAGGTGAAGCGCGCGTAGAGGTTCTTGAGCAAGCACATTGTCCACAATACTTAGAACGGTTTGTGTCAGGAGCTATGAGCGCCGCGAAGATACGCCGAATGGGCTTGCCGTGGAGTAAGGCGTTGGTAAAGCGGACTTTAATCTCGCCAAACGGGACCTTCTTAACCGCACAACTTGCGCTTAAAACGGGACTAGCATGTCATTTAGCAGGCGGCACGCATCATGCGCATTACGACTTTGCTTCCGGGTATTGCATCCTCAATGACTTGGCAATTACAGCGAAATGCCTGCTTGAGCAAGGTAAGGTGAACTCGGTACTGATATTTGATTGCGACGTACACCAAGGTGATGGAACAGCCACTATTTTGGCCAATGAACCCCGAGCGTTTACTTGTTCAATCCATTGTGAAAAGAACTTTCCTCAACGAAAAGCAAAAAGCGACCTTGATGTGAATGTTCCTAAAGGGGCGAGTGATGACGAGTACCTAAACATAGTACAGACCACTCTTGATGATGTTCTCGCGAGAGTGTCACCAGACCTGGTTATTTACGATGCAGGGGTAGATGTATATTCTGAAGACCCGCTAGGCCTGCTCAAAGTGAGTCTAGAGGGCTTACGCGTAAGAGATAGACTCGTTTTAGAGACGTTGAGATCTGCGCAAATCCCTGTGGCTACGGTGATTGGCGGGGGATACGACATTGATCAAAGAGCGTTAGCCCGTCGTCACGCAATCGTTGTAGAAGAAGCACACAATATAACGATGAGTGCTTCCTCTTGAGGAGCTTATTTAGGTCAAGGGCCGCGAAAGTAGATTGGCCCAAATACTAACTGGCTAATTAAGCGCCGAACTAAAGATTAAACTTATTGTCGTAATGTCGCAGGCTATAAAGCGCGTAACAAGCCGCTAACATAGGCCATGCAGCGAAAAACAAAAGGTTAGGGCTCTCGAACGCATTTAGATAATTGCTGATCGGCGTAACGGTTGAAACGCCGTGAATAATAAGCACGATGAGATAAGTTATGTCCTTAAAACGACCGATCAAGAATAGGGCGATTAAGATTAATTCAGCAACGGCGATACCTGTCATGATTTGCGTGCTGATGCCGCTGATAAAGTAAAAATGGTCAAAAACGTTAATTGCATGTGATGGGTTAACAAATTTGTCGACAGTCCACATGATCAATACCAGCGCGACACTAATTCTAATCAGGAACAATGCAGTTGATAGTTTGCCTTGCATAACGATACCTTTGTTTGGTTGTTTAAATTAATACTCTGTTTTCAGATCGCTTATCCGCCAAATGAGCGACGAATTTCTTCGGCTATAAGTGCGAAGCCGCGTTCAATTTTGTCAGCAGGCTGCGCGTAATTCAATCGCAAGCACTCTTGGCGGTGACGCCAGCTAGAATCGATCTCAATAAAGAAGTCTTCGCCAGGAATAACCAGAACATGACGCGTCTTAAGTCGCTGGTACAGCTCCTTGCTGGTGATAGGCATTCCTTCGACCCATAGCCACATAAAAAATGCGCCTTCAGGCTTGTGGAACTTAACCGGTAAGTCTGCAAAGTGTTTGTAAAAACAAGCTTTAGCAAATTCGATTTTTTCTTGATAGAACGGCTTTAGAACGTTCTCGCAAAGGTTTTTAATTTCGCGATCTTCGATCATGCTGGTCATTAACGCGGCCCCCATACTGTGCGGGGCCAATGTCACAATGCTGCTGATGCGACCAAACAGCGCGATAATGTCTTCGTTAGCGACCACGATTCCAGTTCGTGCACCCGGCAAGCCAAGCTTTGAAAGTGACATACATAGAATGGTGTTTTCGTTCCAAAACGGAGATACATCCTCGTAAATTACGTTAGGGAATGGTTGACCATAGGCATTGTCCACAATTAACGGGATATTGTGTTTAAGAGCAAGCTCATTCAGTTTAGCTAACTCTGAGTTAGTCACGACGTTGCCAGTAGGATTGGTTGGTCTAGACAGGCAAATGGCCGCCACATCGTCGCCGATGTGTAAGCTGTCGAAGTCGATTCGATACTTAAACATTTTATCGTCAAGTTCTTGAATCGTAGGCAAATTAGCCGAGAACATTTGCTCGGTTATCCCTGCGTCTGCATACCCAATGTATTCTGGCGCCAAAGGAAACAAAATTTTCTTGCTGCTCCCGTCTGGCATTGCACCGGCGAGTGCGTTGAATAGATAGAAAAAACTGTTTTGGCTGCCGTTTGTAAGCGCAATATTGTTAGCGCTTAAGCCCCAACCGTATTGATCGTTTAGGTAATCAGCAAGCACCTCTCTAAATCGTTGGTTACCGTGCGGGCCGTCATACGTGCCTATCGCTTGTGCAAAATCTTTACTGCTCACGAGCTTTTGCATTTCGCGTGCGAATAGCTCCTGAGCTTCAGGGATAAAAGCGGGGTTACCACCACCTAACATGCATAAGTCGGGATGACCTTTGACGAATGCGTCGCCTAGGTCCGCCATTAGTTGATTAATGCCAGTGGGGCGATAAAATTTTGATCCGAATTTGGACAGTTGCATGGAATGCTCTTATTTTTTATTTTGTATTGAGAGTGTAACTTTTGCGGTTAGCTCAATCTACTGTTCAACTTACTGTTCAATCTAACTAAAGACTCGCGAGTTAATCACGATTTGGTCGTCGTATTAAAAGGTCTTATTAACACGCGGATGCTATCATCTAAAACACTGTTTTGCCTTACAAATACCGTATAGTGGGTGACGAAAATGACATCTCCAAAATTGTGCTGAAGCCTTGCAGTACACCCCTTTAATTGGTTCTTAGTGACTAATTAACTAGGTTCAGTGCCTTCCCTTGTAAGTGGTTTTGAATGTTGTCCACCAAGATATCAACCAGCCGTTGCATTGCAGCATCACTCGCCCAAGCGATATGAGGAGTAACAATCACATTTGGTCTTTTCGCTAACTCTATTAGAGGGTGGTCGGCTTTAGGTGGCTCTTGAGCCAACACATCGATACCTAGGCCCCCAATCAGACCCGACTCTATGGCGTAGACTGCCGCGCTTTCATCCACAATGCCGCCTCTAGCCGTGTTAATCACAATGGCGTGCGGCTGCATCAGTTTAAATTGCGATGTGCTTATTAGGTTTGCGGTGCTGTCGTTTAGATCACAGTGCAGGCTGATTACGTCAGCCTTTTGCAAAACGTCGTTTAACGGCAAATGCTGAGCATAGGTAGACTTTTTGTCACTGCGCGCCGTATAAATAACCTGCATGCCTAAGCCGTGGGCAAGTTGGGCGGTTGCTTGACCTAACGCTCCAAATCCAACGATCCCTAATACTGAGTCACTAAGGTCCTTGATAGGTTCTTTAAATAAACAAAAAGCAGAACTTTTGCTCCATTCACCATTGGCCACATGTTGCCGGTAGGGAAGTAGCTGCCGGCGTAAATTTAGCATCAGCATAATGGCGTGTTCTGGAACGCTGGTAGTCGCATAGGAAGGAATGTTGCTTACGCTGACACCTCTAGCGCGACACGCCTTGGTGTCAATAATGTTGTAGCCGGTGGCAGCGACAGCGATGTGTTTGAGGTCTGGACAAGAATCTAATACGTTCTGGTCGATAACAACCTTGTTGGTTATCGCAACCTGAGCGCCAGACAGCCGTTTAACAGTTTGTTGGGCTGTTGTGGTTGCGTGTTCTTTAAACGTGACTGTGGAGCCAGCGGGCGCTGTAATCTCAGACAATTTAATGTGTGACGCTAGACCATCACGGTCTAAAAATACTATCTTAGGCATAATCTGGATAATGAATTGTTTTTTGAACGATTTGGCATTAATTATTCAGCTAGTCATATAAATTCAGCATTGAACTGGCCGCGACCATTGTTAGTATAACGCTTGTAGAGAGTGTGGCTAAATAGGTTGGCGGCTAAGGAATATCAGCATAAATTGCATTGTCCCAGAGTAATGGGTATGCGCTCTAGTCGTTTGCTTAAAGTGGTGGTATAAACCGTATGCGTTTATTCATTTTAATCGCTGTTTAGATACCCTGATTTATTAAGCAACCGTCTTTAGAATAGGAGTTTCATCTTGTCTGCACCAACACAATCTACGCCATCAAATCCCGATCAATTTGTTATCGCTTTAGACCAAGGTACAACCAGTTCGCGTGCTGTTCTATTTGACCACAAGGCCGATATCGTTGATGTGTCGCAGCTTGAGTTCAAGCAATATTTTCCTAAACCGGGTTGGGTGGAGCACGATGCCAATGAAATATGGGATAGCCAGTTTTCGGTTTTACAGCGTCTAGTTGCTAACAACCAACTAACCCCTGAAGATATTGCGGCCGTCGGGATCACCAATCAACGAGAAACCACCGTCGTTTGGAATAGGCGCACGGGTAAGCCAGTTTACAACGCGATTGTTTGGCAAGACCGCAGAACAGCCGCTCGCTGTGATGAAATTACAGAGCTAGGGTGGGCTGAGCGTGTTCAAGAAAAAACGGGGTTAGTGATCGATGCTTATTTTTCAGGAACAAAAATCGAGTGGATCCTTAACAATGTAGAAGGAGCGCGAGACGCGGCCGAAACGGGAGACCTTTTGTTTGGCACTATCGACACCTGGGTTATTTGGAATCTAACAGAAGGCCGGGTACACGCCACTGAACCAAGTAATGCCGCGCGTACTATGTTGATGAACATCAACACGGGAGAGTGGGACAAGGATTTGTTAGAACTGTTTAATATTCCTACATCCATGCTTCCTGAGATTAAGGACAGCTCTGATGATTTTGGGCATTTTAGTTTTCAAGGTAAAGAGGTTCCTATTGCGGGTGTGGCTGGTGACCAACAAGCCGCGCTATTTGGTCAGACTTGTTTTGAAAAGGGTATGGCTAAAAATACCTACGGTACAGGCTGCTTTATGCTGATGAATACAGGGTCGCAGCGAATTAATAGTGAATGTGGTTTGTTAAGTACAATCGCTTGGTCGATCGATGGAAAAATCACCTATGCCTTAGAAGGCAGTGTGTTTATTGGAGGTGCGGCCATCCAGTGGTTGCGCGATGAGTTAAAGTTTATTGACGATGCGAGTGAGTCCGAAGCGCTTGCTCTTAAAGCCCACCCAGACAGTCGCTTAGTAGTGGTGCCCGCATTTGCTGGCTTAGGTGCGCCCCATTGGGACATGTATGCACGCGGCGCTATATTTGGTTTAACACGGGACTCGGGCCAAGCGGAAATCACTAAGGCCACGCTCGAATCATTGGCGTATCAAATCTACGACGTACTACATGCAATGCAAAAAGACAGTGGCATTAATTTGAGCCAGCTTAACGTTGATGGCGGGGCGATTGCCAACAACTTTTTAGCGCAGTTTCAGGCGGATATTCTGCAAACCCCAGTGGTCAGACCTAAGGTGTTGGAGTCTACCGCACTAGGAGCGGCTTACTTAGCTGGGCTTAGAGTCGGCTACTGGACTATGAAAGACCTAACGAAAGTGCGTGAAGTTGAACGCGAATTCAAACCAGCCATGCAGCCAGAAATTGCGGAACGAATGATCGCGCGTTGGCATAAAGCAGTTGAACGCAGTAAGGAATGGGTAGAAGCAGATGTCTGATTCATCACGGCTTATCTCGCTGGAAGTTAAAGTGTCGTTTCTTGAGGATACGCTTCAGCAAATCAGTGACGAGTTTTTACTCTTGCAGAAAGAGATGCAAGGGCTGAAACTCTTGAACCAACAGTTAAAGAGTAAGATGCAAACTATGCAGAGCGGTTCAGAAGTGCTCGACTCAGGAGAGTCGGATAGACCGCCGCATTATTAGAGACATTGAGAGCGCTCCAATAAGAGAGCGACAACCACTGTGAAAATCACTAAGTACTGTATAAAACGACAAAGTACTGTATGAAAAATCGTAACATTACAGAGAAAAGTAGGTCGAATAGTAGATTTTGGAGCCTAAAACGCTCAATAAATTAGGCGAAGAAGCCTGGACTTGCTGACTCTTGAGCTGTTTTGATACGATTCTAGAAAATATTATTGCAATACTGTTGACCTATACAGTAATACTGTATAAATTAACAGCTTACCCGCAACACAGAATTTGGAGATCCTCATGGATGACAACAAAACTAAAGCATTACAAGCCGCATTAACTCAAATTGAACGTCAATACGGAAAAGGTTCCGTTATGCGTATGGGTGATGCTGATATCGGATCTGGCATCGATGCAATTCCAACCGGTTCGCTTGGCCTAGATATAGCACTTGGAATAGGGGGCTTACCGCGCGGTCGAGTAGTAGAAATCTATGGTCCAGAATCATCGGGTAAAACGACTCTAACGCTTCAGGTTATCGCTGAAGCACAAAAACTAGGTGGTACTGCAGCGTTTATAGATGCCGAACACGCACTAGACCCAAAATACGCAGAACGGTTAGGCGTAGATATTGATGCCTTATTAGTGTCTCAGCCAGATACGGGTGAGCAAGCGCTAGAAATTACCGACATGCTGGTTCGTTCAGCAGCTGTAGATATTGTTGTTATTGACTCGGTAGCGGCGTTAACGCCAAAAGCCGAGATCGAAGGCGATATGGGAGACCATCACATGGGCTTACAGGCTCGTTTAATGTCACAAGCCTTGCGTAAACTGACAGCAAACATTCAGAAAGCCAATACTTTGGTTATCTTTATTAATCAGATTCGTATGAAGATTGGCGTAATGTTTGGTAACCCAGAAACCACTACAGGTGGTAACGCGCTTAAGTTTTACTCATCAGTTCGGCTCGATATTCGTCGGATCGGTGCAATCAAGAAAGGTGATGAGATTTACGGCAACCAAACACGCGTAAAAGTGGTTAAGAACAAGGTGGCACCTCCGTTCAAACAAACTGAATTTGATATTTTATACAACGAAGGTATTTCGCGCGAAAGTGAGCTTATTACGTTAGGCGTCGAGCATGAGATTGTAGAGAAATCAGGCGCCTGGTATAGCTATGACGGCACTCGAATCGGACAAGGTAAAGACAATGTTCGCGACTATTTAAAAGAGCACACAGACACAGCTCAAGAAATTGAAGGTAAGATACGTATTGCGCTTGGCATAGACGACGAATCTGTTGCTAAAGCGGAAGTAAAAAGAAAGGAAGATCGAGCGGCAAAGAACGCTGAAAAAGCGAGCAGTGAAGGCGAAGCTACAAAAGAAAGCAAAGCTGGCGCCTAGCTCGATTTGAAGAAATGGGGCAGGTTCTAATTTAGTTACATGTTTTAGAACCGTGCCCCAAGTTAAACAATGCATTCTTACTCAAAGAAACAACGTTTAGGGCAAACTCATGAGGAAAATCATGAGCACAGTCATAAAAAGCACATTGTCAAAGAGCCTGTTGCGAGTGGGTGCATTGTTGTTTTGATAACAGCGGTCCCGTTAGTTTATATGGGGCAGCAATGAGGATTATTCAGGCACCCCGTAAACGCAGCACTTCAAAAGAGAAGTCTGAGGCGAAGTCATCTAAGCCGCTTACTGCTCCTCGTATCGCTCCACGTAATGTCCCGCCAGCTCAAAATGCCACGAAGATTCGCAAGGAAAGCGATGCAAGTGGATATTCAGAGCGACGTTCCTCTGTATCGGGGGATTACTCAGCTCTCAAATCAACCCCATCTTTTGATCTAGAAAGCGCAGACGATCTAAACCCATTGGGGCATCGCTCACGCGGCAAAGACCGTGAGAAAGTAAAGAAAGACGTCGACATTATTCACAAGTCTATTGAGTTACTTGCACGTCGCGAACACAGCGTCGTCGAACTCAAGCAGAAACTCAAAACTCGTGAATACTCAGAAGAAAAAATACAGCAGGCGTTGGAGCAGCTTGTACGAGATGGTCTTGTGTGCGACGAACGTTTCACCGAAGCCTACGTAAGACACCGAACAATGCGAGGTTTTGGGCCAAACAAAATCGCAACAGAGCTCAATTCGAAAGGCGTCAGTGGTTTGCTCATTGAAGAATATTTGGATGCTTCTTCGCCACATTGGTTGGATTTGGCCCTGAATGCCTATGTTAAGAAGTTTGGAGAGGGCGCACCGACGACTTACGCCGAATGGACTAAGCGAGCTCGGTTTCTACAAGGACGTGGGTTTAGTTCAAGTATTATTCAAAACGTTTGTCCCTCTATTGAGTTTGATTAGTTATACCGCGTTCCGCTTTCAGCTTGCTTCTAGTCGAACAATCCAATGTTTACTCAGAGCGTATGAAGAATCACCAGTTGAGGTCTTGTTACCCTAATTAATGATGGTTTGAGTTATTCGACGGGCTCAATTCTGATTCAATAAATGAATTATTGTTTTCGTAATCTTTGCAGGCACGCCTCTGTTGCGCATACAATCTAAAAGCCCAACCCCTGCTTTATTGACACAAACTAATGATTTTGTGGCGTATGACTACTTGGACTTAGAAAGATGCGAACACCCCATCCATTTATTAAATTACCTCTCAGCTTTGACTATGCCAAGTTGGCAGAAGAAATTGAGCAGTTTAGCGAGGATGATTGGCGACCGCATCCACAGGGTTTTCTAGGTAATTCTTCACTCATTTTCGTGTCCGCAAATGGCGAAGAGAATTATGACCTAACGGGGTCTATGCAACCGTCGCCGAGACTGAGTAAAACACCCTACATTCAGCAAGTAATGGACAGTTTCAGCACTGTTGTAGGTCGTACTCGCTTAATGCGCTTGGCGCCCGGAGCCTCCGTGGACAAACACACAGACTCGCATTACTTTTGGCGCAACCACCTGCGCATTCACATCCCGATTAAAACGACAGAGGAAGTTGCCTTTCGTTGTGGGCCAGAAGAAGTTCATATGGCCGCAGGCGAGTCTTGGACGTTTAATAACTGGTTGCCTCACTCTGTGTCTAATAGGTCAGACCAGGACCGAATCCATCTCATTATCGATACGGTTGGTTCGGCTGCTTTGTGGAAAATGATTAACGAAGAAGGTGCGAAGACAGAGCACATAGAATTTGCGACACGCCGTTCCACAGACTTACGCTTTGAAACTTACATGGGGCTTCCTGTAATGCCGGCTCAAGAACTCCGTGCTGACTTAGCAGAATTAGTTGACGACATTGAAGCCAGTAACGACCATTTGCTCAATACTAAACGTCAGCTCGGGTCTAAAGTTGATGATTTTGTGCGCGACTGGTACTCGCAATGGATGATTGATGGACCGAACATCGAAGGTTTTGCGGCCTTTAAGAGTCTGCTGGAAGCTTTTCGCAAGGAGATAAGTGAAGTACCAGATGGAGTTCGTTTGACGAGCAACCAAGAAGCTTTCAATGAAGCGGCGACGTTCACATTGGATGCTGCATTGGTTCCGGATAGGTTTGTAGCATCATCAACTGGTCAATCGACTATTAGTAATAGACCAAAGTTTGACCGACCGGTCTTTATTGTAGCCGCACCACGTTCAGGCAGTACCTTATTATTTGAAACGTTGGCGGTGAACCGTGAGCTTTGGTCTATTGGAGACGAGTCTCACAAGCACTTCGAACGTATCGCGTCGCTTAGACCCAGTGGTAAAAACCCGAGCAACCGTTTAAGCGCCGATCTTGCCAATGCGGACGTAAAGGACACTTTGCTGGATTCCTTCGTAGAAGACTTAAGAAATTGTGACGGTAAGCTCTTTAAAGACATGACGGCATTATCAAAACCCAGCGAAATCAGGTTTTTGGAAAAGACCCCAAAAAATGCATTACGCATTCCGTTTCTACTTGAGGTTTTTCCAGATGCTAGATTTATCTTTTTGTTTAGAGACCCAAAACAAAACATGAGCAGTTTGCTCGAGTCGTGGAAGTCTCAGAAGTTTGTAACTTATCCAACCTTGCCAGGTTGGTCTGCACCACAGAAGTGGTCGCATTTATTGACGCCAGGTTGGCAAGAACTGGCAGGTGCTCCGTTAGCCGAAGTTGTTGCGCACCAGTGGTTGACCACAAATCAGACAATAATGAACGACCTCAAAGACCTACCTAAGGAGCGTTGGTGTGCAATTGATTATGATTCTCTATTAGCCAATACTCCCCAAGAGCTACAACGCTTGAGCCACTTTTCTCAAGTGATATTTGGCCCACGCTTGCACAAAATGGCATCGGAGCCTTTAAGACCCTCAAAATATACACACACCGCACCAAACCCTGGCAAGTGGAAAATGAATGAACAAGAACTTGCATCCGTGATTCCAAAAA
Organism: Proteobacteria bacterium UBA7415; assembly: GCA_002470515.1. GTDB lineage: Bacteria > Pseudomonadota > Gammaproteobacteria > Arenicellales > Arenicellaceae > Arenicella. Next base: position 239,140 of record DKML01000005.1, read on the forward strand.
CCGAGGAATTGATGGCTCAACTAAAGCTTCTTATAGAGTAGAGCGCGGTTTAAGAACGCCTTTTTAAAGGTTGAAGGAAAACTTCAATCGATTCCTTTTTTTGCAATCTGCTTATTATGGCGAAGCATTTCATAAATCAGAGTGTTTCGGTTTGCAACAGTAACTATTGTGACTCCCCTCTAGTACAATCCGGCTCTATTTATTTAGTCTAAGCCCACATGTCTTTTCTTTGTGTTGGCGTAGGCCTATTTGAGAGAAATAATGATAGCCCTTAGCTCATTAAGAAAAAGAGTGTCCGCTAGTTTTTGCGTTGTCTGCTTTTCCTGTTTACCCCAAGCCCAAGCCCAAGAACCAGCTATAGAAGAGTTCGATTCAGTATGTGTTTTGAAATTGGTTCAGGAAGCCGACGTGACGATGTCAATTGGCGAGGTTCGAGATCGCTGCAAGCCTAAGGAAGATGTCACTCTGGTCGAGCAGCGCAATGAACGCGAACGCACATTGTTTGGCGATAAGTTCAGCATTTTGCTACACCGAGATAATTATTTACTACCCGTAACCCACAATCGCAAGCCGGGTAGAGCGCTGGATGAATTCGGTGAAGCTCGCGAGATAGATGCCGAAGAAATTAAGTTTCAAATAAGCCTCAAATCTTTGTTATTAAACAACTTACCGTTTGATGCGCAGCTGTTTGCAGCCTATACCAATCAATCACATTGGCAGGCGTACAACACAGATGATTCACGGCCATTCAGAGAAACCAACCATCAACCTGAAATATTTGTTGATATACCATTGGATCGAAAGTGGCGTGGCGTAAAACTCAATACATTACGTTTTGGTTTAAATCACCAGTCCAATGGCCGCTCTGGTGTTATCTCGCGCAGTTGGAACCGCACGTATGCTGAGTTGTTACTGTCGACTAAATACAGCGAAGTGGGCTTTAAAACGTGGTGGCAGGTTTCTACTGACGAAGATAACCCTGACATTGATGACTACATGGGTAATTTCCAGCTCGAAGCATTGCGCAAGATCGGCAAGCACCAACTGCACTTAATGTTGCGACACAATCTTAAAAGTGAGAGTCGCGGGGCTATAGAGCTTGGTGTTAGTCGAAACCTGGGTGCTCGAGAAGATTTGCGCCTGTACCTCCAATACTTTAATGGCTATGGAGAGAGCTTAATCGACTATGACCGCAAGACAGAGCGCATAGGTTTGGGGTTTAAAATCGGAAATTAGCACTTTTTCATCTTTCTAAGGCAAACAATGCCAGAGAATGGCCTTAATACGCACTTTAGTTGTAAGTATCGGTTCCACCCTCAACCATCATTTGTAATAATCCACTCCACTACAAGAAGAGTACTTAAGAGTCGTTTGAGACCCATGAAAACCGCAGAGATACGCAGCAAATTCTTATCCTTTTTCGAGCAAGAAGGGCATCGAGTGATGCCTAGTAGCTCGCTGGTGCCTGGTAATGACAATACCTTGTTGTTTACCAATGCGGGAATGGTGCAATTTAAGGATGTATTTCTAGGTAACGACCAAACGAGCTACAGTCGTGCTGTTACATCTCAACGCTGTGTAAGAGCAGGGGGCAAGCACAACGACCTCGAAAACGTTGGTTATACCGCTCGCCACCACACCTTTTTTGAAATGCTGGGCAATTTTAGTTTTGGCGATTATTTTAAGCGCGAGGCGATTCAATTTGCGTGGTCTTTTTTAACTGAAGAGTTAAAGCTGCCTAAAGACAAGCTATGGATTACCGTTTATGAGAAAGATGACGAAGCGGCATCAATCTGGTTAGACGAAATTGGTATTGACCCAAAACAGTTTGCACGTATTGGCGAGAAAGATAATTTTTGGTCAATGGGCGATGTTGGCCCCTGCGGCCCATGCAGTGAGATCTTTTTTGATCATGGCGAACAGTATTGGGGAGGCCCTCCAGGAACCCCTGACGAAGACGGCGATCGCTTTATCGAGATATGGAACCTCGTTTTCATGCAATACAACCGTGGTAAGGACGGTGAATTGGTAGATCTTCCTAAACCATCCGTGGATACGGGAATGGGTTTGGAGCGCATAGCGGCGGTTATGCAACATGTAAACAATAACTATGAAATCGATTTATTCGACCATCTAATTACCAGTATCTGCGATGTAGTAGGCGTTACTGACCGTAAGCATCATTCAGTGCGCGTCATTGCCGACCACATTCGTTCTTGCTCATTCATGCTGGTTGATGGCGTAACACCGTCGAACGAAGGGCGCGGTTATGTACTGCGCCGCATTATTCGCCGAGCTGTTCGCCATGGTTATCAGCTTGGTGCCAGCTCGCCATTCTTCCACAAGTTAGTCCCAGCCTTGGTCGCTGAAATGGGTGAAGCGTATCCAGAGCTAAAGGACGCGCAAGAAAAAATTGAACAAGGACTCCAGAAAGAAGAATTGCGTTTCGCCGAGACTTTGGATCAAGGCCTCAAGATATTTGAGCAAAAGATGACCGAAGTAAAAGGCGACGAAGTGCCGGGTGACTTAGTGTTCTTGTTGTACGACACCTATGGATTTCCAGTTGATCTAACCGCTGATGTAGCGCGTGAGCGTAAACTAACTCTTGATATGAAGGGCTATGAAACGCGCATGCAGCAACAGCGCGAGCAGGCTAAATCTAAGAGCCAGTTTGCAGCGTCAGACGAAATAGATATTGACGTGTCGGTCGAGACGAACTTTATTGGTTATTCGCAATTAAGCGCAACGGCCAAGATACTAGCTTTTACCGCACTAGACGAAGGTCGGATTGCAGTCGCGTTAGACACTACTCCGTTTTATGCAGAAGGCGGTGGTCAGGTAGGCGATCGTGGTGTGATTAGTACTGCAAGCGCTAAGATGATTGTTGATGATTGCCGCAAGTTACCCAATGGTGCATTTTTGCACCTCGGTCGGATGCAATCAGGCTCGCTGACTGTAGGCGAAAGCGTTGATGTGGCGGTTGATTCTGTGGCTCGTTATGCAACAGCCGCAAATCACTCGGCAACTCACTTAATGCATGCAGCGTTAAAAGAAGTGCTGGGCGATCATGTACAACAACGCGGTTCTATGGTTAATCAAGAACGCTTAAGGTTCGACTTTTCTAACGAAGGGCCCGTAAGCGCAGCGCAAATTGCTGAGGTTGAGCGTAAGGTCAATCAAAATATATTTCTGAAGTTACCAGTAACGTCAGCATCAATGCCGATCGCCGAAGCCAAAGCGGCTGGTGCGGAAGCGTTGTTTGATGAGAAGTATGGCGAAGAAGTTAGAGTCATCTCCATGGGTGATTACTCATTAGAGTTGTGTGGCGGAACGCACGTAAGCAACACGTCGGAAATCGGCTTGTTTAAGATAATTGCTGAGTCGGGTATTGCGGCTGGCGTTCGTCGACTCGAAGCGGTGACGCAAGAGGGTGCCTTTAAGTGGGTTAACGAACAACAAGCTTTAATTCGTGCTGCCGCAGACGAGCTGAGAACAGCGCCCGTAAAGCTTGTAGAGCGCATTGGCCAAGTACTCCATAATGTTAAGTCGCTTGAAGCCGACAAGAAACAATTACAAAAATTGTTAACCAGTGGGCAAGGTGGTGCAGATATTAATGCGTCTACAGTAGAGGTTAACGGCGTTGCCGTATTAGCGTTAAAAATGGAAGGCGCCGACAAAGATTTGTTAAGACAAACGATTGATCAGTTTAAGGACAAGCACGAAAACGGTGTAGTCGTATTAGCAGCAGAAATTGACGGTAAGCCTAAGCTAGTCGCCGGTGTGTCTAAAGGTTTAACTAAACAATACCAAGCCGGAAAGCTCATTCAACACTTAACTGGGTTAGTGGGCGGTCGTGGTGGTGGTCGCCCTGATATGGCTGAAGGTGGCGTGCCTACTGTGGCGGACCTTGATACGTGCCTCGCTCAGGTCAATACTTGGATAGAAGAGCAGGGATAGGGCTGATGCAGGTAATTGCCAACATCAGCGTTGATGCTCAAGCAACAACGCAGCAGAGACTTGTTTCTCACTTTTTGTGGGGAAGCCTGTGCTGACCATTGTCGAGAAGTTTGGTGGTACCTCGGTAGGCTCGGTTGAGCGTATTAAAGCCGTTGCTGAGCACATTGCCAAAAAACGCGCGTTAGGCGAGCGTATTGTGGTGGTCGTGTCGGCTATGAGTGGCGAGACTAATCGCTTAATTGCACTTGCGCATGATTTATCTGAATCACCAAGTCCGCGTGAAATGGACGTGCTTATTTCCACCGGCGAACAAGTAACGATTGCCTTACTGGCGATGGCCTTGCATGAATACGGCGTTAAAGCTAAGTCATATACAGGCTCTCAGGTGAGTATCCGCACTGACAATGTTTATTCTAAAGCAAGAATTGTTGATATCGATGGCCAACGTATTGTCGACGATCTTAATGACGACACGGTGGTCGTCGTTGCTGGGTTTCAGGGCAGCAATGAGAAAGGCGAAATCACAACACTTGGAAGAGGGGGCTCAGACACCACTGCTGTGGCCCTAGCAGCGGCCATAAAAGCCGATGAGTGTCGTATCTATACTGATGTGGATGGTATCTATACTACCGACCCTAGAGTAGTACCAGAGGCCCGCAGATTAGATCGAATCACAGCTGAAGAAATGCTAGAAATGGCGAGCTTGGGCGCAAAGGTCTTGCAGACTCGCTCTGTAGAGTTCGCTAATAAATATAAAGTGCCGTTAAGAGTGTTGTCTTCTTTTGAAGATGGTCCGGGCACATTGATCCATTACGACCAAGAGGGTGATCCAATGGAAGCGCCATTAATCTCTGGCATTGCATCGCAGCGCGATGAGGCCAAACTAACGATTCGCCGTATACCAGATCAACCGGGCGTAGCCCATAAAGTGCTCGGACCAGTATCGGCAGCGCACATTAACGTTGATGTGATCATTCAGAACGCCAGTGAAAAGGGTTTTACTGACCTTACGTTTACCGTACCGCGCCCTGACTTTAAGGCGTGTAAGAAAATTCTTGAACAGTTGGTGATTGATCTGGGCGCACAAGATATTCGTACCGACGAAGAAATTGCTAAGGTGTCGATTGTAGGAGTAGGGATGCGCTCGCACACAGGTGTGGCTCATTTAATGTTTCAAACATTGGCTGAAAACGACATTAATATCTTGATGATTTCGACGTCTGAAATCAAAGTTTCGGTAATAATTAGCGAAGAGCAACACGACCTTGCCGTGCAATCTTTGCACCGCGCGTTCGAGCTTCACAAGTTTTAAGCACGGTCATACGAATTTATTGGTATTTTTAGCCTTCCAGAGGGCATCAAAAGCTGGAATTCTGAAATGAGTTCCCTATAATACGCCCTCTTGCTACAGGGAAGGTTGACCGCAATTACGACTGTAAGCTTTCGAGCTACGTCGACTTGAGAAGTAAAGTCGATGATGCGTAAAATAGTGGTCTAAAAGTTTGGAGAGCCTGATGTTGATTTTAACTCGTCGTATTAACGAAACCCTAAATATCGGTGATGATATTCAAGTCACTGTGTTGGGTATTAAAGGTAATCAGGTAAGAATTGGTATTAACGCCCCACGCGACGTCCCTGTTCATCGCGAGGAGATTTACCAAAAGATTTTGCAAGAAGATGGTTCTGACGTAGCGCCTAAGAACGCCGTTGAAAGCGAAACGACCGAAGTAGTAGCTGCACAAGAAGAGCAGATCACAAAGGAAGTTGAGTTAGACGAACCGGATTCTTACGATAGTGATCACGATCGTCGCGGAGTAGATTATTTCAGCGATGAAGATTCACTAGGTAACAAGTAACACATTAGAAGCTAAGTTTTTTTGAGCTTTTAATAGCGTCGACGGAGAAGTGGCCGAGTGGCTGAAGGCGCTCCCCTGCTAAGGGAGTATAGGGTTTATAGCTCTATCGAGGGTTCGAATCCCTCCTTCTCCGCCATTTTTTAAAGTTTTAGAGAGTTTCGGTAATTACGGATCTCATAAAAGACTTCAGAAAATGGGCGTAAACACTTGCGGTTTAGCGTTAGTTTTATTACATTGCGCTCCGCAGTACAAACGTAGTGATCAAACAGAGCATTTGCTCTTAAGAAAACAGCGTTGACAGATTTTAGAAGAGATACGCGCATGTAGCTCAGCTGGATAGAGTACCTGGCTACGAACCAGGTGGTCGGAGGTTCGAATCCTTCCATGCGCGCCAAATACAAAACCCTTGTCATCGAAGATGGCGGGGGTTTTTTATTTGGTATGTATGAAAGTATGAAGAGAACCTCTGTTCGACAAAATTGCCAGGAGCAATTTTGAACGGCCGCAGGCCGCCCCGTAAGGGGAGAGGCGCAAGGACGCGCCGAATAATCCTTCCATGCGCGCCAAACAACGAACCCCTAGCACGAATGTGCTAGGGGTTTTTTGTTTGGCGCTTATGTAAGTATGACGAGAACTCGATCGCGGGTGATATCTACGGGGGCGATTTTAGAGTTGGTGATTCGGCTTTACAAAAGTTGAACTCGTTGCAGCAAGTGCAGCCCTCCAATAAGGGGTATCGATTTCAGGCTTCAGCTCTATTGGGATGGTCAAATTTACCACTGCTGTGCCAGATCAAACAACCCACTCTTGTTCTTCATGGCATTGACGACCCACTAATACCATTGGTGAATGCACAATTAACCGCGAAAGCAATTACGAATAGTCAAATAGAGGTTTTGGATTGCGGCCATCTTTTTGCTCTAACCCGAACAAAACAAATGATCGGTATGATCGAGCGGTTTGTGGAATCGGATTAGTGCCCACGGCATTGGTACGAGAACTAAATGGTTGTTTGGAAAGTGCAAGCCTGGCGTTGGTCGATAACTAATTGTCACGCTTTGTAAAGACATACTACTCATGGTCTTGGTACTTTCAATCTATTGAAGAGTTCGTCCGAATTGGGGGCTCATTGTTGTGATATGAAAGGTGAAATAGATGAGTCAGAATATGTTTTCTCTTGATGAAAAAGTTGTAATGGTTACCGGGGCGTCTTCCGGGTTAGGACATACGATCGCGAAGGGCCTGTCGAAGCAGGGAGCAATCATCGTCGCAGCAGCTCGAAGAGCAGAGCGCCTCGATGTCCTTGTGGACGAGATTGTTGCTGAGGGAGGAAGAGCAATTGCTGTGGAAATGGATGTTGCGCAGCGAGAGAGTGTTAACAATGCTATTGATATGGCCGAAGCAAGCTGCGGAACCATCGAAGTCTTAGTAAATAATGCTGGTGTAGCCGATACAAAGAACTTCTTAAAAATAACTGAATCTAGCCGTGATTATGTGATGGGCGTAAATTTTAACGGGGTTTGGAATGTCGCTCAGGAAGTAGCTGACCGATTGGTCTCTGCCGGAAAACCGGGGTCTATTATAAATATAGGATCTGTACTAGGGCTCACTGCTCATCCTGGGCAGACTGCATACTGTGCCTCTAAGGCCGCGGTTGTACATTTAACAAAAGCTATGTCGATAGATTTGATGCGTCATCAGATAAGCGTTAATGCAATCGCGCCGGGTTGGTTTAAAACTGAGATGAACGAACACTATTTCAACTCTCCCGATGGAAAAGCCTACGTTGAAAGGATGCCTGCACGCCGTCTAGGGAATCCTGAAGAGCTCTTAGGTGCGGTGATTCTACTGGCGAGCGATGCTGGTTCATTTATCAATGGAGTAGTTTTGCCAGTGGACGGAGCCATTAGTGTACTGGGTATTGTTTAGTCTTAGATGGTTTTCTTTGACGTCAGTTGAAAGTTACGGGCAACCTTTATTTTCTTTGATTCACGTTTTGAAGATCGATAAGAAAGAACCATTTGTCATCATCAGTAAATGCATTGTCACGCGAAGTTAAGACGCGCAAGCGCTCCATGTCTAATATTCTTGTAATAAGAATACTTAGAAGCGGGGACATTTGAGTCACACTTTTAGATGAACCCCGTTGTCTCGGCAACGAAGATCTGCGAGCACTAACAAACACTATAAATAGGAGAATACGATGTCTGACGAGAAAAAATTTGGGCGGTTAACCCCAGAAAATTTTGGCCATGCGATGCCAGCCCACAACCCAGCATACATAAAAGGGCCATGGTATTACCGTGATACTGAAGTGGTGATGATTACTTATCTAACAGACGAGGATAAAGCGCTTGATCTTCTACCCTCAGACCTAGAGCTTGTGCAGCCTGCCATGGCTTTTATGGTGATTGAGTTTAATCACTTCACAACCAGTGGTGGCCCCTATGGCGAAGTTTATACAGGTGTTTTGTGCATGCACGAAGGGCAAATGTATGGCTACACAAATGGTGTTTATGTAACCACTGAAAACGCTCTATTGCCAGGTCGGGAAATATGGGGTTTTGGTAAAAAAATGGCCCATAATATTTCGGTTAAACAGCTTGGCACTGGTGAGATCGAGGCTAAAGTTGAAGTTCACGAAGGAACTACAAACGTTCATTGTTTGATGAAGCCCGAAGTAAATCAGCCAGCGTCAATTCTAGAAGACATGCCACTCGCCGTACTCAAGGTTATTCCTGGTGTTGATGGGCAAAGCCCAGACGTTTTACAACTAAATTCAGTTCTTTTTAAAGGTGTTCCACACAAAGGAGCCGACGGAAAAGATGAGTTGTATACCGGTAGTGCCACGCTTGAAGTGGACAATGTTTCGGACGTAAGCCTTCCAGTGATTCAGGTTGTTGATGCGAAGTATATGCGAATGACCGCGGATCTCCCATACGGTGAAACTATTAAAGACTACCTGGCCTAGTTAAGAGAGAGCCTACTGGCCAAAATCTGTGCAATGTTCTATGTGCGTGTTGGATGGTTGAACGGAAGATCGCTACGAGATGTCCATTCAATATAGGGCTATCGTTCTTGATTCTTAACATGCCTGTCAGAACGAACTGTTTTCTTCAGTTTAGGGAAACTAAATTTTCTTACTGAAAAGCATAGTGTGTAGTCATCCTGTTCAATTATTTAGCGTGCGATGACAGATATAGCCCCACAAAGCGATAGGAGTTACCTTGCTTACTAAACAAGTACATATTGTGCGACGACCGGAGCACATTTCAGTCGACGATTTTGTTGTAGTAGATGTTGAATTACCAGCCCTTAAGGAAGGTCAAGTGTTAGTAGAAAATCTGTACATGTCTATAGACCCGTACATGCGTCGCTCGATGGATGATGATGGGAAAGACCTTGATCCTTGGCCTATTAATGGCCCCCTAGACGGCCCGTCTATTGGTCGAGTCATCGAAACTAGAAATTCCAACTACTCAGTTGGCGACTGTGTTGAAAGCATGTCGGGCTGGCAACAGCACTTTATCTCTAATGCAGAAGACTTTGTTCCTTATGTTTCAGCTAACGATGCTCTTGCCATAAGGGAAGTAAAAGGAGATCTAACGGAATCTGATTATTTGGGCTTGTTGGGCATCGCAAGTCAGACAGCTTACTTTGCGTTGATGTGTGCTACCACCTTGATAGAGGGTGAAACAATAGTTATCTCAAGCGCCGCAGGTTCGGTTGGCTCGTTGGCGTGCCAGATAGCAAAGATCCATGGCCTCCGTGTTGTAGCATCAGCCGGGTCAGATGCAAAAGTTTCTTGGCTTAAAGATGAACTGGGAGTTGATTACGCTTTCAATTACAAGAAGGTTTCAATATCCCAGGGTTTGAAGGATGGGTGCCCTAACGGAATCGACCAAGTCCTTGAAAATGCGAGTCCAGAACATTTTTCAGCTTGCTTACCATTGATGAATTTCAGTAAACAGATTCTTATTGCCGGCATGGTTGGTATTTATGACACCGGTGGTGTAGTCAAAAACATAGACAATTTTGAGTACGTTATAGATAACTTTCTAACGGTAAAGGCCCATTTATTCATGGACTATCTAGATTCATATAATCAATTTGTTCGTGACATGATTCGGTGGCGCTCAGAAGGTAGCTTGCATCAAAAGGTTCAAATATTTGAAGGAATTGATTCTGCGCGCGGTGCCTTGGTTGCTCTATTTAATGGTAAAAGCAACGGCAAGATCATGGTCAAGTTTTAAACAACTGATAATGTGATTCGTTTTCCTACTTCATTTAAAACTCAAACAAATTAAAGGTAGAGTAATGACAATAGTAAATCCGGGCCCATGGGTAGATTACGAAGCAGTTGAGGCTGAAGTATGGAAATCGCAGCTTGGAATTATCAAGTTAATTGAATTTCCTGTCAGAAATCCAAAGATGTCACGTCGAGCATTTCACCTGTATTGGCAAAAGCATCATTCGCCACATGTGATGAACCTCACTTCGTTTGCTCAGTTTATTCGAAAATATAACAGTGGGCATGCGCAAAATAGACCACTTGAGCAGCTACCTGATCGTTATATCCAGGAGACGTCATATGAAGGTGCTTCGGAGTTGTGGTTAGATGGCCTCGAAGAACTAGAGAAGTGGTTCGGGCAGCCAATCTATGAAGATCTCATACATCATGATGAGCAACGTTTTCTCTCGCAAGAAGGTGAGGGGGCATTTATGTTAACTCGCGAAGAGCGCCTGTATGAGCCCGATATAGATATGGACGAAAACCTCAAAACTAAAGTTTATCTCCTATTGAAAGGCAAGGCTGAAAGCTCGTACCAATCGCTTCATGCTGGTGCATCTGAGCATGGAAGATTGATTCTCGCGCAGCCTACGCTTAAAGCGTATCTACGAAAGGTCGCAATTAGTCACGCTTTAATTCCACCTCATCCTGAGGGGATTGAGCTATCGGACGTTGATGTGGTTTTCGAGTTTTGGTTCGATGACGTTGAATCAGCCGAGCAGTTCTTCCAACAAGAAGATTATCGCACAGTAATAATGGATCATGAGTCAAGTTGCTTTGATGTGTCGTTAGCCAAGATTGTGGCTGCAAAGATGCGCGTAGTTCACGATGAGTTTTCGTTTCAACCTAGCGTCACGCAACCGCTTCCATTTAACCTTTAGACAACCATTATTTTGTCTCTAAGCCAAATGTCATTTTAACTATTGGAAACTAATTCGTATGGCTAAGTTAATTCTTTTGTTCGTTCGTCGTTCTGGTCCTTTTTTGGCAATTGCATTGGCCATGATTACTTTAACTGCAGGAGCAGAGAGTCCGTTAGCTTTAGGTAAAGCACCTGTCGAAGTTAAAAAAACGTTTACTGGTATTTCGGAAATCATCATGGTGGTAGAAGACCTTGATGCCTCTGTTAAGAAGCAGTGGGACACCTTTGGAATTGGTCCATGGGAAATATGGACACTTGATTCCAAAAACGTCAAAGGCATGACTCAACAAGGAGAGGCGGCGGATTTTGCAATTCGAATTGCCTATACCAAGATCGGCAATACCTATTGGGAGTTAGTGCAACCGTTAGATAAGAAAAGTACCTATTACCAAACTCTTCAAGCGAAGGGAGAGGGCGTTCACAACATTGTTTTTGATGTTGCCGACTATGATCAAACGGTTGTCGATATGAGAGAAAAGGGTGTTGGAATCTACAATAGTGGAGATTGGCAGGGGGTTAAATTCACAAACTTTGATACGCGTGGCCACCTACCAGTAATAGCTGAAATCTTTAAGGTGGAAGAGGGCGGTAGCTTTCCACCTCCAGAGCAAACTTATCCATAGCTATTATGGCTACTAACAGTTGAAGGAGAAAGGCGTGGAGCATAATACTGTAAAGACATCGTTGTTATGGGCCTCTGTGGCAACAGCCACCATTGGGTTCATTTTCTATAATGTAATGCCATTGTATTTGGGATTACTTCAGGAAGCTACAGGTCTATCCAGTTCGCAGATAGGGCTGGTTGCTAGCGCTTTCTTTTTTGGCTTTAACGTGACTAGCTTTTCTTCTTACTATTGGGTTAGGACAGTGCCGCCGTTTCAAGCTGCACTTACGGGAACACTGGTGATGATCGCAGGTTTATGGTTTGCAGATTATTCAAATAGCCTTGTGTACCAGTTGCTAATTGCTGGTGCCATTGGCGGCATCTCAGGTGCAGTGGGTTCTATTGGTGTGACTATTGCAGGTGATGCCAAAAACTGTACGCGTTGGTATGGAATACAAGTGGCAGTAGCGGCGCTCGCGGGTGTGATTTTATTATTTATTCTGCCAGTCACGTTAATCCCTGAGTATGGTTTCGCCGGACTCATATACGGCATGATTATTATGATCCTATTGCTTCTACCCGTGTGCTTCTATTTGACGAAAAAACCACTCCCAGCGACACAAGCCGATTTGGCTTCTATAGATGAGAGTACACTCGAAAATAAGTCAAAGATTAATGCATGGAAGGCGTTAATTGCCATGACCTTTTTATTCATCGGTTCTGCTGCGGTTTGGGCATTTGTTGAGAGGATCGCTGCCATCAACGCGTTTGATTCAGAAGCTGTCGGTCGTTTGTTAGGTTATTCATTGTTCTTTTCTGTCATCGGGTCATTGGTGGCAGGTGCGATTGGTGACCGCTTTGGTAACCGGTGGCCGTATGCGCTCAGTTGTATTATCTTGGTTGTAGGAATTATGGCTATTGCATTGACGAAGAACTTAAATATTTATGCCGCTGGCGCGTGCCTATTTATGTTTGGTTGGGCAGCTGCGTTTGCCTATTTGTTTGCAATCATAGCTAGTGTAGATCCCGATGGTAAGCACATCGCGCTATCAGTGCCTGCGGTTGGAATTGGCTCTATGATTGGCCCAGGACTAGCTGGGTTTATGTTGTCTGGCGGGTCAACTAATTCTCTGCAGATCATGTGTCTAATAACCGTAGCCGCATCGATGATTTTTGTTTGCTTGAGTGCGCAAAGATCAGAGCGTTGAGCGAGTCGAAATATTAAACTTGTTGGTGACGCTGGATTGGTGTGGCTTGTAGTTAAGGTGCCCGTTCAGCTGTGTGCTACAAGTAACAAAAGCCAACTGTTTCTAGAGCATGTGAGGTAACAATACCGTCTATCACGCAGTTTACTTTACCGCCCTTTTGTCACGACTTGTTAAGCAATTGTCATCTGATGAAAAGAGCTAGCTAGGTTAGAAAGATAATAATAAGATCACAATGATAGTAGTGGTGGCGCTAATTGAGTTAGCCGCTGATAATTCACAAACAGCTAGAGTGATGAGGAGAAATTGACAATGAGTTATTTTGAAAAGAGATTGCGTAACAAGCGAATTGCGACTAAGGCTATATTGCTTTCAGTTGGATTTGGATGTGCAGCTACTTCAGTAGGTGTGAACGCACAAAGTGTGCTTGAAGAGATTGTAGTTACGGCTCAAAAGAGATCTCAGTCATTACAAGATGTTGGTATTTCAGTCACTGCTTATACTGGTGACCAGATGACGGCCTTAGGGTTTACAGACTCGATAGATCTCATTGCACAAACGCCAGGATTAGAAGCTAATGGTTTCGGCGGTGGTGCAATTCAGACCTTCAGCATTCGCGGTGTTGGCCAAAATGATTTTGCCCCGAATCAAGAAGCTCCAATCGCAGTTTATATTGATGAAGCGTATGTAAGTACCAATTTAGCAACACGGTTCAGTTTGTTCGATATAGAGCGAGCTGAGGTGTTGCGTGGTCCGCAAGGGACTCTATTTGGGCGTAATTCGACTGGCGGCTTAGTACATTACGTTACTAGGAAACCCTCGCAGGAAGCAGAAGGGTTCATTGACCTTCAGATCGGTGAGGATGGTCGTCAACGATTGGAAGGAGCAATAGGTGGTGCGATATCAACCTCGACCTCTGGGCGCTTATCTATAATCTCTAATGAGGATGATGGGTTGATCGAAAATGACATCGGTCCAAATACTCGCCGAGCAGACGATTTTTCTGTTCGGGGGCAATTGTTGATTGAACCATCCGACAAATTTAGTTTGTTACTGAAGGCTCAGCGCGCGGAAGAAGATGGCTCGCCAGGTGGTTATAATTTTGGTCTGCCGTCATTTAGCCCTACTGACTTTTTTGGCAATACAGATGTTGATGGTGATCCATTTACGGTGTCACAAGACTTTGAGTCTCGCCAAATAGCTGAGATTACTGAGCTCGGTGCTACCGCAACATGGTCTCTAGATAATTTTCAAATAACGTCGGTTACAAATTATCAAGATATAGACTCGGTCTATGCCGAAGATGCCGATGTGTCTCCAACGTCGGCCTTTAATTATCTTCAAGATGTGCAAATTGAACAGATTTCACAAGAGTTGAGAGTAAATTGGGAAGGAGAAAGTCATCGATCAGTTGCAGGTATCTATTACCTTGATGTTGATGGAGAATTTCTTGTCGAGCAATCAGGAGACGTCTACTTTTTTGGCTTAACCTTTCCGACAAATGCGACCCAAGCGACTAAGACTCTAGCCGTTTTTGGACAAACTGAAATCGATCTTAGTGAAAAATTAGCGCTAACCCTAGGTTTGCGATATACCAACGACGAAAAAGATTATGACTTGCGCGCGCCAGACCTCGGCTTTTCTGGTTTTACTGGATCAATAGATGATGACGAGTTCTCTGGAAAGATCCAATTGGACTATCAGGCTAGTGATGAATTGTTATGGTATGCGGGTGTTAACCGTGGCGTTAAATCCGGTGGTTTTAACTTACCGCTTACTCCGATTGATGGCGTTCCTGTTCCTTACGAAGGCGAAGTACTCACTTCGTTTGAAGTTGGCTTTAAATCGTCTCTGAGCAACAAAACAAGGCTAAATGGTTCTGTCTATTATTATGACTACGAGAACTATCAGGCCTACAACATTGACGGAGCTTTTAATACGTTGTTGTTTAATGCTGATGCAAAGAATAAAGGCGCTGAAATTGAGCTGGTGATGAACCCTACGGATGGCCTCGATATATTGCTGGGTGCCTCTTATATTGATACTGAAGTCACTGGTTTGCCATTGGACTTCAATACATTAGATCCTGTAACGTTCGCTGCGGCCCAGAGTTTCCCAACGGGAACCGAAGAAGCGCCGTTAGCGCCTAAGTTCACCTTGAATGGTTTGGTTCGTTATTCATGGGCTGCCTTTGGAGGAAACCTCGCCGTTCAAACCGATTTTAACTGGAGAGACGATCACAAATTTAACCTTGCGGTTAGTGAGCCAGTTCTGGAAGATGCGTACGCTGTATTCAACGCAAGACTTGCATTTACAAGCGCCGATGAAAACTGGACCGCTGCGGTATTTGTAAATAACTTGGCTGATGAAGAGTATCGAACTTTTGCCGTCGACGGCAGTCTATTCTTCGGCTCACAAGAAGACATTCGTGGCGTTGAACGTTGGTTCGGGGCCAGTTTCCGATATAACTGGTAATGCCCGATCGTTTATAGGGTTATTTACAACCAACTCAGTGTGAGATGAGTAACTTGGAAATAACAACGACTAAATTAGTATTGGCCTGAGTATAGAATGATAATTGGAAAGGTTTGTCTATCTGAGCCTTCCATGCCTCACTCCTCCTCGATTTGGGCATAGATACTTCTCTTGACCCAGAAAGCCGTAAGGTTTTCTGGGTTTTTTTATTCTGTCGCACTTCGATAAACCCTTGGCATTGGATGGTAAGCGTGCGTTCGCATTCAGGATACATAATTGAAGTATAGAGAAATTATCAAACATTGACTGCGACGAAGCTCTCAGACAGAAACTTAGAGGCAGCATTGAATGTCACCAACCCCCACAAATTAAACGCGCAGCCAATGGAAATACTTAGTCGAATTCGGGATCAAATTCACAGAGACTTCATACAGAAGACGCCTGCTTCTAAGGAATTGTACGCGCGCGCGAATAGTGTTTTACCCGGTGGTGTTTCCGGTAACCTGCGATTTTTCCCTCCTTATCCGTTGTACATGAGTAGTGGCAGTGGTTGCATAGTCACTGATGTCGATGCTAACGACTACATTGACTGCTTCAGTGCTAACGGGCCTATGTTACTTGGTCACAATCATCCTGAAGTGGTTGAGGCAATTTCGTCTACACAGACGTTAGGATCTTTGCCTTTAAACCCAGAAGTAATGATTGAGTGCGCAGAGCTCTTAACGGAGCTCGTGCCCTGCGCTGAACAAGTCCGATTTTTGAATACCGGCACAGAAGCTGTGATGACGGCTATAAGAATTGCACGGGGTTTTAAGAATAAGGACAAGATCATTAAGTTTCATGGTCACTATCATGGGCAGCAGGACCAATTTTTATTTGGTATGGATACAACGGATGCAATGTTTTCGGATGGGGTCCCGAGGGATGCGGTTAGTACTACGCTTATACATCGTTACAACGATATTGATGCGGTACGTAGTACGTTAGAAAGTGACGACGAGGTCGCTGCCGTTATTCTTGACCCCGCAATGCACGCAGGCGGACTTTGGGGCAGCAGCAAAGAGTTTTTAGAGAAGATCAGGGCGCTGACTAGTAAACATGGCGTTTTACTGATCTTTGATGAAGTAATAACAGGCTTTCGACTCGGAACGGGAGGGGCGCAAGCCTATTTCGATGTTACACCTGATCTTGTAACAATGGCAAAGGCTCTTGGCGCAGGTGAAAAAATCGCGATAGTTGCTGGTAGCCGTGAAGTGATGAGTGTGCTTGATCCGAATGCGCCGGCCGGCACGCCGAGAGTATTCCAATCAGGAACTGTTAATGATGGAGCACCAGCACTAGCTGCTTGCGTTGCAGCCATGCGAGTCTACACAGAACTTGAAAAACAGGGCGAGTATGAGCACTTGTTTGACCGGACGGAAAGACTACAAAAGTTTATCGAATCAGCATTTACAACCAGAGGCCTAAATTGTCAGGCAAACCGCGTCGCGTCCATGCTTCAGCTATACATAAACCCCGTTACGGTCGATTTTGAATCTGCCGGAGGAGTGGATTATGTTCCGGTAGAGCTTTTCTACACTGGCATGATTAATGAGGGAGTTCTCCTGTCTTTACCCACCTCAAATCATATTTATATGTCGTTCGCGCATGAGGATAAACACATTGATTTAATCGAATCAAAGGTGGAGAAGGTGCTCGATAAATACGGTTTCGATGACCTTGCGATTAGCTAGAAATGTCGCTCAGTCAAAATAGGATTTTAGTAAATTAATTTACACCACCCATAGTAATTAGATGCTTGGGTTTGCCACCAGCTAGAGGAAATTATGATTGAAAATACAAATAATGAATTAGATGCACTGTTCGTGAATCAAAAAAAGGCGTTCCTAGCGAACCAATATCCGTCCTACGAAGAGCGTTTGGGTTGGTTGCAATCTCTTGAGAAAATGATGGTTGATTTAAGACAACCTCTGCGCGATGCGATGGAGCAAGATTTTGGCAACCACCCGCCATTGATTACAGACATGTTTGAGACCGGTGGTGTTCTTGGTCGGTGTCGAAATACGCAAATGCAGTTGGCCGAATGGATGGCGCCGAAGCCAAGCGCTCTGCTTGATCTTGTGCATGGATCCTCTGAGTGTGAAGTTATGGTTCAGCCACAGGGTGTTATGGGCAATATTTCGCCTTGGAATTTTCCAATCGAGTGCTCATTGGTCATGGTTTGCGATATGTTTGCAGCAGGCAATCGGGTGATAGTAAAAGCGTCTGAACTTTCTCCAGCTACCTCTTGCGTACTACGCGAGCACGTAGGTAAATACTTTTCTGAAGATGTTCTAGCGATTGTTGTTGGTGGCGTGGAATTTTCACAATATTTTTCTAGCCTGAAATGGGACCACTTAACTTACACTGGCAACGGTAATGTTGGGCGTATGATTATGCAAGAGGCGGCTAAAAACCTCACGCCCATAACTCTGGAACTAGGTGGAAAGAATCCAACTATCTTTTTGGAAGATGGGGTGGATGAGCAGCTTATTAGAGAATATTTAAGTTTTAAGTTTTGTAAAAGCGGACAAATCTGTACGTCGCCTGATTATGCACTTGTGCCAGAACATCTATTGGAAGAGTGGCTTTCGATTGCACAAAAAGTATGGTTGGAAACCTATCCGCAATACATTGGTCACCCAGACGTGACAGGGATAATTAACGAACGACATTACGACCGTATATTAGGTTCGGTACAAGAGGCTGAGGCGGCTGGTGTTCGGGTTATTGCCTTAAGTAATGCGGAGCCAGACAGAGCGAGCCGGCAATTGCCAATGTACTTGGTAGTAAACCCAGGAGATGATTTGGAAGTGATGAGAGAGGAAACTTTTGGACCGGTGACACCAGTGAAAACTTATAAGTCAGTTGACGACGCCTATGCTTATATTAATCAGCGTGATCGTCCACTTGCTTCGTATCTCGTGACAATGGCACGCAATGATGAAGACGTTCAGAAGTTCAAAACGAATATCACTTCTGGAGGCGCTGGGATCAACGTGTTTGGTTTCCAAGCGGCAGAACCCACAGCGCCATTTGGTGGTACTGGCGGCAGTGGTATTGGTGCTCATGGTGGACAGCAAGGATTTTTGAATTATTCACACTCTAAGACGGTCTATAACTGTTCTCAAGATAATCCACTAAAAATGTCGGTGACAGTGCCTTACGGCGAGATAACACAGGCGTTTGCTGATGGTATCTTCGTAGCTCCCGAAGCTGAGTAAGATAGCTTTTCTAACGAAGCTTGTGTTCTGAGGCAGTTAAGTTATGTATGGGCAAATGATGGATGAGTGCTTGCTCATACAAGATACCTTAGAGCATGCGGCTAGGTATCACGGCGGCGCTGAGATAGTCAGCCGTGAAATCGATGGGTCTGTTCATAGGTATTCATATCGGCAAGCGTATGGTCGCGTCAAGAAGCTTGCCAATGCATTGGCATCATTGGATATGCGAGAGGGCGATAGAGTAGCCACTTTGGCATGGAACGACCATCGACATTTTGAGTTGTACTATGGCATTTCTGGTTCTGGCGGAATTGTTCACACAGTCAACCCTAGGCTTTCCGAAGAGAGTATTTTATATATCATCGGGCATGCAGAGAATAGGCTGTTGTTCATCGATCTTGAGTTTGTAGGACTCATAGAAAAGTTGCAAAACCAGTTGCCAGATTTAGAAAAGGTGATTGTTCTTTGTTCAGAGGCGAATTTTCCTGATTCAACGATTGATAATATCCTTTGTTACGAAGATCTTATAAATGATTTCGATAGCGATTATTCCTGGCAACGGTTTGACTCTGAGACGGCGGCAAGTCTTTGCTATACGTCGGGCACAACTGGCAAACCCAAAGGGGTGCTGTACTCCCACGCTTCAACAATAGAGCATGCAAAAGCTATAGGCGGTGGCTAAGGTTGGAGCTTGAACCGATTTTCTTCAGTTATGCCGGTGGTGCCGATGTTTCATGCATCAGCCTGGGGTATTCCATACGCTGCCACCATGGCTGGATGTAAATTGGTGCTACCAGGTTCAAAGCTTGACGGCGCTTCGTTGTATGAGTTGATTTCGCAAGAAAATGTAGATGGGATGTGTGGGGTTCCGACCATATGGCAACTTTTGTTGGACTATCTAAACCAAAATAGGCTAACACTAGCGACAGTGGAGAGAACCATTGTTGGTGGTGCTGCTGTGCCGCTGTCGATGATCAAGGAATTTGACCAGAAACATAATGTTTTTGTCATGCATGGCTGGGGAATGACCGAAGTTTCGCCGGTTGGAACGGTTAACTACAAGACCCCTGAAATGATGGAGCTTTCTCGCGACAAGCAATATCAATTGCAGTTAAAGCAGGGTAAACCACTTCTGGGTCTTACCATGAGGATTGTAAATGATGCAGGAGAAAACCAGCCTTTTGACGGAGTTAACCGCGGGTACTTGCAAGTTAAGGGCCGATGGGTGGCTAAGTCTTACTATAAAAGTAATGATAGATCGGCGTTTACGGATGATGGTTGGTTTGATACTGGTGATATTGCAACCATTGATCAATATGGCTATATGCAAATCGTTGATCGTGCGAAGGATCTAATAAAATCTGGTGGAGAATGGATTAGCTCTATCGATATTGAGAATCTAGTGGAGAGTTATGACGGTGTTAGGGAAGCTGCAGTGATTGCCGCGGATCATCCTAAGTGGGGGGAGCGACCACTCCTTATTGTGACGCTCAAAAAAGGCTTTGAAAAAATTGATGTTGCGAATTATGTTAGTCAGAAACTAACCAAAATGAATCTCCCTGATGCAATCATTGTGCGTTCTACCTTGCCCTATGGCGCTACAGGAAAAGTTTTAAAACAAGAGCTCAGAGAAGAGTATGTGAGCTTTCTGTTAAAAAAATAGTGTGGCGAAGTTTCTACTGTATTCTCAAAAGCTAAATATTTTTGGCTGAATGAATCATCGCGTTGAAGGTGGTTTTGATTTCCGTCTCAACCAGCGACACGGTGTCCAAATTCTTGGCGTCAGTAGTTTGTAGTGCTAAGCCGTCTATCATTGCCCAGAACAACTGAGCAATGTGCATAGATCGCTTGCCCGTTAAAGTCGGTTCGATATTGCGCAGAGCTCTAGCTGTTACGGTGTGGAACAGTTTGTTTTCACGAAAGAATAGTTCTGCTGCGTTGTGATTGTGTTGCGCGTACGCGGTGAGCAATCGCCAGAGTTTAGCCTCGGGGCCCTTAATTACATTCAAAGCTGTATCAACAATAGCTGCTACTTTCCCATCGATGTTCTTGTGATGACTAATGCTGGCTAATAGCTCTTCCTCATAGGCTGTGCTCTCACGATCGAATATTGCGAGCACCAAATCACTTCGAGTTGGGAAATAGTAGTGGAGACTACTTAGTTGGACTCCTACTGAACTTGCAACATCTCGCAATACTACCCCATCGAAGCCACTTTCCAATAGTAGGCGGGTAGCGCAGTCGATGATTTCCTGTCTTCGTCGTTGTCCTCGATCTTGCCTAGCAATTTTATCCAATGTGCCTTGATCTGATTTGCTGTCGCCGGCCTTATTCAATTTTTTCGATTGCTCTGTTGATAATATCTAGAAGTACAACTCGTGCCTCATATTCTATGGCCTTGACTTCGTCGGGGAGATCTTGGGTGTCTAGAAGTTGCAGCGTAAGACCATCTATGAGCACCCATAAACAACGAGCTAGGTGCTCTGCATGCTGATGGTTGAATCTATCATCGATCAACATCAAGGTTTGGCTGGTCTGTGAATGCAAGTGCTGCTGTTCTTTCCTAAGAACCTTAGCTGCGTCTTCATCATGTTGGGCGAGTGCCACCAATAATCTCCATAGTTGAACATTAGAATTTTTGATAGAGATAAGGCACCTATCAATGAGCATTAACAATTGAGCAGATTTACTCGATGCCTCCAAAATAGATTGTTGAAAGTTATCGGAATGAATGCTCCTCTGGTGTTCAAAAATGGCTAAGAGCAAATCCTGTTTAGTTCGAAAATAGTATTGTAGGTTTCCTATTCGGATATTGATTCTTTTCGCTACTTCTCTCAGGGTCACGCCTTGGTAGCCATTCTCTTGGATCAAGTAGATTGCCGATTCTATTATCTCTTGCCGCCTGCGTTGTCCACGAGAACGGGTGGCGACGTTGTTAGGTGAATTCATTTGGCCTTGCCACGATAGATGAATGATTGCGTGTAACGATCGCTATGATCTGGAATATGAATGTTTGAAACTAATGTAATGCTACAGCTCCAGGGCTGACTTGTAAAAGGTAACCCTGGAGAGAGGTATACTCCTAGGCTGAGTCACGCGCGCTCAGTATGCTTGCCGAGTTTCCTCGTTGAACAATTTGCATACGCAAACCACGGCTCACATCTAAGGGGAAATAACTGCATCGGTCATCTGAGTTAGCGAAAGTAGATGATTTCTCACCTGCAGCAAGGTCGCTGCCATCAAAATTGACCATGGTGATGCCTTTCGCTTTCATACGATCATAGAATTCATCAATATAATTTACTTCAATGATCGCTTCCATCGCGTATCCGTCGCCTTTTTCTTTCAGCAAGTCTGAGAGATGGCCTGGTGAGGTAGGTTGTACCAGCCTTACCCAGACGTTGTCTGTATGGCTTGCCTTAATATATGTGACTTTCATTTCTTGACTAGTAGCGCCGCCGAGAGTTGTTTCAAAAACCTGAGGTGCTCGATCTAGTCCCATTACGTTGTTGTAGAAGCCAGCTGTTTTTTCAATATCACTGGTTAGAATGCTTACCCCGTCTATTCGGGGGGCATCTGGATCTCTAGCTATGTCAGACCATTGACTTTCTCGAATGTTAAGTAGGTTGGTCTCATCTTCCTCAAGTAACTCGTATATTTCAATGGTCGTTCCGCAGCTTACATCGGTTGGCCAGTACGCAATGCGTTGGCCAGTTTCGTGAGAATCATGATTCCCCGTTACACCCTCATCAATTCGGCCACCATCGACCAGCGGTGACCCGTCCATTGCAAGCATTTGAACGCCCTTTGCTGCTTGAGCATCAATTGTGTTGATGTAGTCTTCACCAACAGCTTCAAAATTGACTTCAACAATAGCGCCATCACCGAATTCTTTTAGCATTTCCATTCCTGGGCCTTCAGATGTCGGCAGAATCATTTCAAGCCATAAGCCGTTGCCATCAACAAAATAGGCCAGCATGCCCCCAACGGTTGGATCGTCTGCACTTACGACTACTTCCATCGGATGCTTTCTTAGTCCTACGATGTCAGTCAGAAATTCAGTCGTTTTATCCATGTCTGCAACCCACACTGCTAGATGATCAAGTCTAAGCGGGGTGTTCAGTTTAATCGTCATTTTAAGCCTCTTAAGCAATAATTGTATGTTTGACCTATTATATTACCCTATTTATGTTTCAATAAGCAAATAGGCTATTAGTAATAACATTAATGACCTATTAAATGGTTCTTTGGAGATTTAGTTTGAGTGTGTTTTAATCTTTCATTAAGAAGTTAGGGTATGTTAGTTCTGAGTAAACTAGTGAGTCTCTTGTTATTATGAATAGTCGGCATCTACAGAATTTGTCTCGAGTTAACGAGTGCCTAAGCACTCTAGATCGTGAAATATGAGCGAAGTAGAAAAAAATAAAGTGCAAGGTCCGTCTTTTGCTTCAGAAGGCTTATATAAAAAATTTAGGAGCCTTTTAGAACCTTCTCTTCAAGAGGCGGGAATATCGTCTGAGGTATTTGCAAGTCATGACGTACAAGTGTCTCTGGCTCGGCATTGCAAGCTGTTAGAACTTGCTGCCCAGAAAACGGGTAACAGGAATTTGGGGCTTCATATAGGCAGTAAAGTTCATGCAAGAGAAATGGGAGTTCTCGGTTATGCAATTATTAATTCGCCGACTGTCGCTGTCGCGCTTAATAACTTTGTGCGGTATCTGCATGTGTATGCGCGGGGATGCGATATGGACTTGAATGTATCCGGTTCAAAATGCACGTTTTCATACACCTATAGCCTGACTGATCCCACGGTAGTCGAGCGTGTTCAGGAAGCTGAATGCACTATGGCAATGGTGAAACATGTAATTGAAACACTTTCTAACTCCACTTGGGTTTTAGATGAAGTTAATTTTGAACACCCAAAGCCTGAAGAAACCTCAGAACTTAAAAGATTCTTTAAAGCACCAATGTTTTTCAATACGGAGTCAAATAATTTTATTTTTGACAGTAAATATTTAGCAATGCCAATCATTAAAGCAGAGCCGAGGCTATACGATTTATTGGAAGAACACTTGAGCCAAGCTATCGAAAGCATTGCAGAGAACGATGACCTGGTTTCTATTGTCTCTAATCGTATCGTTTCCTCACTGAGTAGTGGTGTTCCCAATATCGAAGAAGTGGCCAGCTCTTTGTTTATGACCAAACGAACACTTCAGAGACGATTAAGTGCAGAAGGTTATTTATATAATGAAATGGCCGACGAGATTCGGAAAAAGCTCGCGTTTCAATATGTTGAGAACTCAGTACTCCCTTTGACAGAGATCGCATTTTTACTCGGATACGCTCACGTGAGTGCCTTTTCCCGAGCGTTTAGGCGCTGGTCTGGGAAGACGCCCATCGCCTATAGAGGTGTCAATGTTAAGGCGTCGTAAGTGATTTTGGTGAGACGAATAAGTAAAATGCAACAACTCAGTCTGAGTAAGGCTCTTTCTCTTGATAGTTAGGTAGATTGTGATTTCGAGAAGGGGATTGCAGCGGCTCCATTCGCCCGTGCGGTACACTCACGGTACAGTGCTCAGTTTGCCTTAACTTTAATAAGTTGCCCTAAATTACTGATATTGTTAAGTAAGCTGTTATATTAAATCAGCGTTATAAGTGCTTGATTATACTTAATTAATAGTCTCGACCTCACCCTTAAAAATTGATTTACATTGGAGGGAATGATGAGAAAGGTAATTATTTATTCGTTGACGATTTTCTTGGCTTTATGTAGTTTGGCCTATGCTGACGACCCAATTTTGATGGGTGAATACAAACGTCACGACTTGCGAGCTGCGACTCTGTGTATAGAGGGTCATGTGGTGATTGTTGCGCACAGCGATGTAGGCAAAGGCGGTGGACTTGGCATGATGCAGCTGCAGCATCTAGTCGATGGCGAGATATTGCCGATGACCTGCGAGCCCACATTGACCGAAGCAGGGACTGAGTTTAAGAAGGAGTAATTTTCAAATTTGTGACACCAATCAATTTCTTTGCGCGATTTTGCCGTACAAGAGCGTAATCTAAAATCACGACCCTAGAAGAACGCGAGCTAACTCTTTACCGAGGGCTTCGCAAAAACGAAGAGTAGTATTCTAAAATATCACTCCTAATGGATTAGGTTTTTAAGTTAGTCTGTTTAGGTTAGGACCGAACAGGCAGTGATATACTCAGACTGTGTAAAAACTCC
>DKML01000027.1 GCA_002470515.1 Proteobacteria bacterium UBA7415
CCGCGAGGCCTTTGAAAAACGAACCCTTGAACTGTACGACGGAGAACTACCGGGCGTAACAGTTGAAATGTACGACCAAATACAAGCTGAGCTCAAACAGATTCGGGCGCGAGCGCAAGCCAAGAATACGGCGGGGTCAATACAATGAGTTCAATCAGTCCAAAGAGTTCTAGGAGTTCAGCAGCGAAATACTTTTTTAAGAATTTTGAAGAGATTCTGTGCAGCGTCTTCTTAATCACCATGATTGCGCTGGTTATCGTTAATGTTTTCTTGCGATACCTTTTTAATTATTCAATTTTTTGGGCTGAGGAAGTCGCGACGATATGTTTCGTTTGGTTGGTGTTTGTGGGTGCAAGCGCTACCTATAAACATAAAATGGATATGGGCATTGACGTTCTAATAACAAAAACCCCGCAACACATAGAAAAATCCATTCGTTTTGCCGTAAGCCTTATTTTACTAGTTCTAAATGGCTACATTTTTTATATGGCCATTGTCTTCACCAAGATCGCTTGGATTAAACCCACTGCGGTTTTAGGCATTAGCTCTGCAGCGATTAATTCAGCTCTAATTGTTGGTTTTGGACTCATCACGTTCCATACCATTAGGTTTCTGCACCGCGATATTGTTGAGTACTTGAATAGGGAGAAAATCTAATGATTTACTTACCTATCCTGCTGGTGTTTGTACTTTATTTTTCTGGCATACCTATAGCCTATGCCCTGTTTGGCGCATCTATTGTTTATTTCACGTTTTTCGATGCTGGCATGCCGCCGGACTTAGTGTTACAGAAGTTCATTACCGCAACCGCGTCGTTCCCATTACTGGCAATCCCGTTCTTCGTAATGGCGGGCTCGGTGATGAACTACTCAGGTATAAGCAAAAAGCTTATGCAAATGGCTGAGGTGCTAACGGGTCATCTGGTTGGCGGTTTAGCGCAGGTAAATGTTGTGCTCAGTACCTTTATGGGCGGCGTTTCAGGGTCTGCCAATGCAGACGCGGCCATGCAGAGTAAGATTCTTGTGCCTCAAATGGAAAAACGCGGCTACAGCCGAGAGTTTTCGGCCGCTATTACCGCAGCCTCATCGGCCATCTCACCCGTGATTCCACCGGGCATAGTCATGATCATCTATGCGCTTATAGCACAGGTGTCAGTGGCAAAGATCTTTGCAGCAGGCTACGTGCCTGGTTTGATTATGGCTGGGGCATTAATGTTTACCGTAACGCTGATCTCGCGTAAACGTCAGTACAAACCTTCCCGAGACAAACGCGCTACGGGCAGTGAAATGGCCGCTCAGTTTAGAGAGTCTATTTGGTCGTTGTCTCTGCCGTTCGGCATTATTCTTGGGCTGCGTTTTGGCTTATTTACGCCCACCGAGGCTGGCGCCATGGCTGTTCTAGCGTCCGTTCTGATTGGTATTTTTGTGTATAAGGAGCTTGAAGTCGCACACATCAAATCGATCTTGCTCGACACCATTTACGGCACAGGAACGGTGGTTCTCATAATCGTATCAGCGTCGGTGTTTGGTTATTACCTAAACTGGGAGCGTATTCCTCAAGAACTTACGGCAACGCTGTTAGAGTTCACATCAAATAAGTACGTAATGCTCGCGGTAATCAATGTATTTCTGTTGATCATTGGCATGTTTTTAGAAGGCGGCGCCGCGTTAATAATAATTGCGCCATTGCTAGTTCCTGTTGTGATTGAACTGGGCATTGACCCCATTCATTTCGGCATGATCATGATTGTTAACATAATGATTGGCGGAGTAACGCCACCCTTTGGCTCAATGATGTTTACCACCTGCTCGGTAACCAAAGTACCTGTTGGTGACTTTATGCGTGAGATCTGGCCATTCATAATCGCCCTACTCATCGCTTTGCTTATCGTTACCTATGCGCCGGGGCTAGTGATGTTCCTTCCTGGATTAATGTAAGTCCTTTTAAAAACAGTCTCTATCAAGAATATGGCTCAGTTCTTGAGGTCGCGTTTAATTAAGCATGTTCTGGTGCCTGGTAATCTGCAAACCACCAATAAGCTAGTATCGCCGCGATAATGAGTAGGATGCCATTGACGATAAACACGACATGGTGCTCCCAGTTATCATAGATATATCCGCCTAACAATGGTCCGCAAGCGGCCCCAATACCGGCTGCTGCCTCTTGGGCGCCGATAATCGTGCCACGCAAGGCATCAGGCGCCATATCGGCTACTAGCGCGTCTTCTGCGGGGCTAGCCATTGCCCAACCCATTGCAAAGAAGATATAAGCCGTCGCGACAAAGATGATACTTGTAAAGAAGGGTAAAGATATGGAGATTATGCCTGCGAAGGCGACCCCAATAGCAATTATTGGAGCCCTGCCCCATTTATCCGACCACTGGCCTGAATACTTAGGCAATATGGCATGGACCAAACCAGCGGGCAGAAAAGCCACCGCCAAAGTAAGCACATTGAGGTCAAACTTGTTTTTCAAAAACAACAAATAAATAGGTTCTATAAGCGCACTAGCGAATGCAGAAAGAAACACCACAAAAAGGACTTTGCGAAGCTCTGGAGTCCATTCTAGCTTTGGTCGGGGTAACGTATCCGAAGGTGCCAATTGAACTGGCGACGTTTCCTCAATCTTAAGTATCGACCAAACCAATGCAAGTAACGCCATGAACGAATAACCAAGAAAAGCAATTACCCAAGCCTGCTGCATTGGCATAAATCCAAGCAAGGTAAACCCGAACATGCCGCCGATCATTGCGCCCCGAACTGATGTTGTGGTCAGTTTACCCATCGCCATACCACGGCCATTCTTTTGATTAAGATCAACAACGATTGTACGCGCCGAGACCCACATCAACGATGCCCCTATTCCCAGCAGAAACCGCGCAAGGTAAAAATCGACAATGCTTGTGCTATACGCCATAACAAACATTGATACGGTGTAGAACACAAATGCAAAGGTAAAGAACCAGCGCCGCCCAAAACGATCAAGACAGAAGCCTACAACGGGGCGAACCAGCAACATCGTGCCTGTGAAAACTGCGTACATCCCGCCAATACCAAAGGCGGTAATGCCTAAATCATCAGCTCTGATGGGTAGGCCAAAATTGAGGAATACGAACGCGGTACTTCCCAGAAAAACTGCTGTGAGATAATTTGAATTCGTCGTCTCGCTCATATTCCTTTTATAACACAGAGTACGCCGTGTAAATTCCAAGAGGGTAATTTGATAATTTAAAGCGGTGGGTGTCAGCGGGTATCTCGGCGCTACGAACCGTTGTCTCTTTTAACGCATGACCTTTAGAAAAGCTGAAGAAGGTTAGAACAACAGAAACGGATAACAACATCCATCCTGAGTGCTAACCTAGATCTGACTACCTGCGCGGGAATGACCGAGTGAATCCCTGACACTGAAAAGCTGAAATATTATTAAACTTCTGTTTTTTTCTTTCGGCTGAATTCCTGCATCAAGGCGAGTCCATGTTTACGTTGATCGTGCACCAAAGCTATCTTGCGTTCCAACTTTTCTATTTCGGCTTGTTCTGTTTCACTATCCAGCATCGCAGTAAGTTTCTTCTCATAACTGCGTAATTTTTTAACTACCTTCTCGATATGCTTTTTTTTGGTTTTACGCGCGCGGTGCTCGCCATCAAAAATTTCATGAGCCTTAGCAATTAACTTTTTGACTTTCATTCTTTACCCCCTTGATTTGATGTCGCATTACTTTTTTCTGTCCGTACAGAGCCCTCAAAATCTTCGACCGCAGCACCTAGTTCATACTCCCCCATAGACATGCTCCGCTCTGCTGCTCTAGTCATACTATCACCGGTTGAAAAAAGAACTCTAGCCATCGCAATTAACTTATCCGCTATGTTGTCTGCATAACTTTTATCATTCATCAAAGATGTGGCCATTTGCGGTGTGATCTTGTGCTCGCGTATCAATTTGTCCAATACCTCATCAAACTGCTTATCTTGTTCATGAGCCTCGATTTTTAGGTGATCTAGAGACAATATAATAGCCGAATCATCACTATCACTACGTACCCGCTCTAAGGCGACGAGAAGCGAAACCAATTTAATTCTGATCGTATTGTACTGCTCTTGAATCCGTTGATTCTCGGCATCCAGATACTGATTAAGGTTTTTTTGTAGGTGCTTGGTATCCTTAATCGCCTCAATCATATATTTACCTGCAGTTCGCAATACAAAAAGCTCACCATTAGGTACCTCGTAATTTCTAGCTTGTGCCTTACTACCAAAGTCTACAATCATGCTGTAGAGGTCTTTTATTGACTCTCTATATAATTCGTCGATGTCAACACGCGGGGCAAAATCAGCGCGAGCAACCACTTCGTCTATGGGGCTTTGTGCTCTAATTTTCGTTGGCTTAATTCGCAAACCTAGCGCAATAATGTCTAGCGCCTGATCGTACAACCGCAGCATTTCATTGCGAATGGCTGCAACCGCTGTTTCAGGATAGTCTAATGCGGATTCCTTTAAATATTTTGACTGCGTTGCCAGAAAATTTATTGGCTTAACAACTTTTTCAAGAACGCCGACGAGCGGAACTATAAACGGCGTCATTACGATGATCCCAATCGTATTAAAGATGGTATGAAACACCGCCAGTTTGAGCATATAGTTTTGCTCAGCAATACCAATATTTTGGCTGATAACATCAACAATGTTCGTCAGTTGATAAATCAAACTAATTGCGATAGCCGCTGTCACTAGATTGAAAACAAGGTGAGCAACCGCCAATCGACGGCCTTCGACATTCGCGCTCATTGCGCCTAGAATCGCCGTGACGGTCGTACCCACGTTGGCACCTATAGCCAACGCTAGCGCATTCTCATAGGTGATCTGATTTGCCGCCAGGGCAGTGATAATAAGCACCAACGTTGCATGGCTTGACTGCATTACAACGGTCGCAACTAAGCCGATTAGCACAAATAGAAAAATACCCGCATAACCCTCTACCGCGTGGGCTTTGAGGTCAATGGAGCCACTGAATGCCTCAAAGCCCTCTTTCATGTAATGAATACCCAGGAACAGAAACCCGAGCCCCGTTAACACATAACCAATACCACGGAGTTCTTTGCTTTTTTGAAACAGTAGGATTACCCCAAACACGATCATAGGCATCGCGTAGGCGGATATATTTACTTTTAGACCGAACCCAGCCACCAGCCATGCACCAGTGGTGGTACCAAGATTGGCACCAAAGATAATGCCTATACCTGCCGACAATGAAATCAAGCCCGCTGACAGAAAAGATATGGCGATGACAGAAACCAGCGAGCTGGATTGCATTACGCTTGTTGAGAAAAAGCCAAAGCAAAGGCTCTTGGAAAGACTGTTGGTACTGCGGCGCAACCAGTTCTCTAAAACGCCGCCCGTAAAGGCCTTAAAGCCCTCTTCTAGGCTCAGCATCCCGAATAGGAATATGGCGACACCAGATGCGATTTCCTTAAAATTTGGGCTCAGCCAGAAGCCGTACGCGAGAAGTGCAAAAATAGTAGGCAGCAATATCTTACGCATCATTATAGGTAATCCTAGCTGCGCAGCCTGCGTTCTGAATTGGCGACACTATTTTTTTCCATCACCTAGCCTCTCTATTCAGACATGATAATTGATGCGCGCTTAGCAACTTAAGGCAACATCATTCCGCGTATGGTGAAAAAAGTCATTCCGGCCATGACTGCTGATGCTGGAACAGTAATTAACCAAGCAGCGGCTATCTTGACGAGGGCTGAGCGTTTCACTAAATCCTGACGATAGGTCTTCGTCAACATCTTACGCTCTTCCTTGGTTAGCTCCGCCTTTGCTGTGTTCTTTTTGAGTTGCTGGAGCAATTGACCCTTTTGCTGCACTGAAGCTTGGTTGAACGTTTCTAAAAATTCTTCAACCTGCTCTTGATCGCGGCCTTCGTGGTGGTGCTCTATCTCGTGAATAATGACGGCATAATTGGATTTAATATACTCGCGTAAAAAACCAATACCGAATACACCACCTACAGCAATATGGGTTGAACTGACAGGCAAGCCTAATTGCGAGGCAATAATCACAGTCACAGCTGCGGCCATAGCTACGCAAAACGCGCGCATTTGATCAAGTTGCGTTATCTCGCTGCCTACCGTTCGGATTAACTTTGGACCGAACATGGCTAGCCCTAATACTATTCCAATTGCTCCAATCATCATGACCCATATCGGAATAGCCGCTTTGGTAACAACGCCACCATTAGTTACAGAATCATGAATCGCCGCGAGTGGACCTACGGCATTGGCGACATCATTGGCGCCATGCGCAAAACTTAGTAGTGCTGCTGCAAAGATCAGAGGGAGAGTAAAAAGAGTATTAATACTAGGCTTATCATTCGTCAGCTTCTTAGATTGCTTGGCTATTGCTGGAATCAATAAAAAATAGGCAACTACCGCACACGTCGCGCCAATTCCTAACGCCACTTTAAATTCGATTTTCCAAATTTTTGAAAGCCCTTTCATTGCAAGGTAGGTGGCAAATGCCATAACCATCAACGACAGCAAAATGGGCATCATGCGCCTAGCCGCCTTAACCATGTCTTTCTTATAGGTAATCGTGTGCTTTATCCAATATAAGAACAGCGCGGCAATGACCCCGCCCAGCACGGGCGATATCACCCAGCTGGCCGCAATGGTACCTAAGGTTGGCCAATTAACGATTTCCATACCACCGGCCGCCATTCCAGCACCGAGTACTCCGCCAACAATTGAGTGCGTTGTTGATACCGGCGCACCAATTGCAGTGGCTAAATTAAGCCACACGGCACCGGCTAAAAGAGCGGCTATCATCACCCAAACAAACACCTGCCCATCGGTAATCAGGGCCGGGTCGATAATGCCTTTCTTAATGGTGCTGACGACGTCGCCACCAGCAATAAGGGCTCCCGAAGCCTCAAATATTCCAGCAATAATAATCGCGCCAGTGAGTGTCAAAGCGCTTGAGCCAACGGCTGGCCCGACATTATTGGCGACATCGTTAGCACCAATATTCATTGCCATGTAGCCGCCAATCATGGCTGCAACAATTAATTCAATGCTGAACGGCCGACCCAGAACGTCAATTGTAGAAACGTAGAGGATAATTAAAACAATGAACAACATGCAAGTTCCAAAATGGAACATCTCGCGGCGACCAAATCGAGTAGCATTTTCGATTTCTTGAATATCCTCTAATTTCACAGATCTTTCCCTATTTTTATAGTTGTAAGCGGTGTCCCCCAGTCAGAACTGGGAAATCAGATTTGTACAATTCATGATTATTTATTAACAGCTTCGATGCTTTGATCTAGATCAATTAAACAAACGATTGAGATTAGTTTTGACGCTTGAAGCAAAGTCTTGCCTGCATTGCCCGTAATGAATCCCGATATAATTATTCAGATATCAAGCGCTTTCTCAAGACGCTCAATTCTCGCTTCCAGTTCGGCAATCTTTTGCGCCGTGTGGCTAGCTGGCTTTGATTCTTTCGCCTTAACTTCAATAGCCGACAAGTCCGGCTCGCCGCCCAGTAAATGCGTATAGCGCTGCTCTCGCTGCCCAACCGCGACAGGTAGGGCCATAACAAGTGGTGGATCTAGCGACATAAGCTCTAGAACGCTCTCTTCGACTTGTTCAATTGAATCGAAACCGATCATTTTCTCGGTACGCGCTTTCAAGTCGTTTAACGTTAAAGGTTCTCGCAACATCAACATCGCCAGTATTGCCTGCTCCTCGCGAGATATTTTAAACACACCCGGCGCGCGGTGTGAGAACTTATCAATTCTCTCAGAGTGATCAATGCTTACGTAGCCCATTTCTTTAAGCATTCGCGCGGTTCTCACCACTAAACCTTCGTCCCACGCCACTACAGGGTGCCGATTAGACTTTTGATTTACCGCAAGCGTCAATGAGTTGGGCGTTAATGGATAGTTCTTAGGCGTGGCAAGATGCTTTTCCATTAAGCATGCAAGGACTCTGACTTGTTCGGGATACAGAATTTTCTTAGTCTCTTCGGTCATAGCGTGAGTTTTGCGTTAGTGTGAATGGATTAGCTGATGTGGTATTCATGACAGTAGCATGTACTTTACAATAAATTTGAAAAAGTTCGACACACCATTGCGAGATCCGTTGTCGAAAATGTTTATGAATTTTGATCAGCACAAATGCCCTACCCGTTTGAGCCTGTCGATTGTATTTTGATACACTAAGCGTTGAATGCGAAGACCTAAGGGGGCAGAGATTGTTATAAGGCTCTATTGATTATGTGAGATCACTACCTTTACACAAGCCTATTATGAAAAATAAATCTCTAAAGCCTAACAGCGCGCTAAAAAGCAATATTGTTGCATCGTTGGCATTTCCCTTAACGATGAGCTGTGCC
This sequence comes from Proteobacteria bacterium UBA7415, assembly GCA_002470515.1. Taxonomy (GTDB): domain Bacteria; phylum Pseudomonadota; class Gammaproteobacteria; order Arenicellales; family Arenicellaceae; genus Arenicella. The sequence goes on from DKML01000027.1 coordinate 8,399, forward strand.
TTGTTTGTTACGTGGTATGGGTTTGCAGTTCTTGATGTTCACCATGTATTGATGGCGACATTATCAATTGTGATCTTTGGCTTTATTGTGATTCCGGTTCTCGAGCGCCGTCTTCCCTTTCGACAAGATTGGAGTCACAGCGATGGCGACGTTGGCACCGACTGGCTTCACATGATTATTGCCAATGGCATAGTGGTAAACCTTGAAAAGCCGATACTAGTTGCTGTGTTCGTAGGCGCTACCGCATGGCTCGCCGCTACTTTTGGCAGTGGTTTATGGCCTGACACGTGGCCATTACTAGCCCAATTATTGCTAATGCTGTTGATTGCAGAATTCGGACGGTATTGGGTGCATTTTGCTGCGCATAAAATACCGTGGTTATGGCGCTTACACGCGATACACCACAGCCCTAACCGCCTTTACTTCCTAAACGCGGGTCGTTTTCACCCATTAGAAAAGGTCATATTTCAGCTGCCTGAGGTGGTTCCCTTCATATTATTGGGCACTAACATCGAAACCATTGCACTGTATGCAACGTTTAATGCGATCCACGGTTTTTTTCAGCACTCAAACATTCAGCAGCGTTTGGGCTGGTTAAATTATGTGTTTTCTCTGCCTGAACTACATCGATGGCATCACTCTAAGAACATTGAAGAGTCAGACCGCAACTTCGGTAACAATCTAATTATCTGGGATCTTGTTTTTGGCACTTACTTCAACCCGAAAAATCGAGAAGTAGACGATATAGGCTTGCTCAATACAGACTACCCAAAAGGATATCTGGGCCAACTAAAGGCACCCTTTGCCAAGCGTGACATTTCCAAACCTGAAGGCTACGTTAAATAGCGCATCAAGCTGGGTTCTATGGAATGACTCCGATCACGTTTTAGCCTAATGTAAAACGTGATGAAAGTACTCACGATCAAAGATTCCGTAATACAAATATGCAGGTGTAACCATGCCGAAAGGCTGGACATCATCAATGACTTCCCATTGGGTTTTGTGCGCAAGAAGAACGCTCTTTTTGGTCGAGCTAAACCGCCAAATATTTACCGCCACATCAGCTTTTGGCAACCCCCTACTTGGGCCTTTAGAGTACCGTTCTTTAAAATTGGTGGACATCTTCAAAGCCAACTCGATCAAGGATGGCGGCAGTGTCACCATGTAGTGTTTTTTGACAAACACCGGGTTAGTTTCGTCGAGTAGTTGATGCAAATATAAGCCGGCCAAACGATGATCTTCGTGACCGTACAATCCAATATCTTTATCAAACCCGATAATTACAGTGGGTTTGAATTCTTCGATTGCATCAAGCATCGCCGTCTTAATTGCTTCTGATGAACTCTCAGCGACACCGCTGTCTGGAAAATCCAAGACCCGCATGTAGTCCACGCCCAAGATATCCTTTATTGCATGCACTTCCTTAGTTCTCGCCTGCCCTAGCTCATGTTGTGATACAAGTCCTCCTGTAGGCCCAGCTTCGCCACGAGTCAGATAAACCAAACCTGTTGGAATATTGTTAGCGTGAAATTTTGCGAAAGTGCCTGCGACCATGATTTCGTCATCAGGATGAGCAAAAACCGCCAAGACTCGATCATTTTGACCTGCAATTCGTGTGACCGGAACGCTACGATCGTTTACATAGACGTTGGCTGCGAGTACTAGCGCTATCACTAGTACCGCCACTAATAGAACGGCTTGTATTAGGGTTCGTTTCATAAGCCCTGATTCGTTAGTCAGTTAAAGCTAAGATCGTGAATCCTCTTCTGATGACTGGATCAGCGCCGCGCCCACCATTCTTGAATTTCTGGTCTTTAGATTCGCTTGAACCTTAGACGTAGTGCGTTCGCGCCAAATAATGATGACCCCAGAAAGTATGGTTATCCCCGACCCCACCAACACCCATCGGTCTATGGTTTCTCCAAAGAACACATAACCGAACAAAATCGCCCAGACTATTTGGCTGTATTGCATGGGACCAACGAAAGCCGCTGGCGCACTTCGAAAACCTCTCAATACAAAATACTGGCCGATTAACCCAAGCACGCCGATCAGAAACATTGTCGCCAGGTCACTGAAAGGCATGGCAACATAAACGAAATAGAGCGCACCGCCGGTAACAATTATGTTCGCCAACAACGGGAACAATATCATCGTTGCCATATTTTCAGTCGCACTTATCTTACGCGATATAACAGCTGATCCAGCGCCACAAAAAGCGGCTGCGAACGCCGCCACATGACCAATCGTAATTGAGTCGGGTGTTGGCCTTAGTACAACTATTACGCCAGCTAAGCCCATAATAATCGCAAGCCACCGTACCAACGCGATATGCTCGTCAAGAAACCAAACAGCTAAAACTGAAATAATTAGTGGCGAGCAAAAAAGCAATACATAAGCTTCGACCATGGGTAATTTAGCAAAGGCGAAAAAACCCAAACTCAATCCTGCCACATGCAGCAATGCCCTGAACGTTAATAGCCCAGGATTATTTGGCTTGAGCGAAACAGGTTTGCCTTCAATAATGCGCGCAATCGAAAATGGCACGTATCCAAACAGAGTTGCGAAAAACACAATCTGAAAGACATTGTAGTCATGGAGAGATTTAACTAAGGCATCATGGGTTGAATAAATGGCATATCCTAGTAGTGCCAAGAGAATGCCTGGAACGATAGAGTGGTGCTGCTGGTTTTCTTGAGAGTTCATAATGTCTACTAGTTAGCGCTGAGATATTTACGATTAGCTGGCGTTAGCTTATCAGGACATACACACTTAATGGTCTATAAGTTCATGTTTTTATCCACACCCTGTATGCTCTATCGATGAAAGCGTGCAACTCATGCGGCAAATGTTGTATCAAGTACAGTAACGGTGCCCTATCGGCGTCAGATGCCGATATTGAACTATGGGAAAGCCTGCGCCCCGATATCTATCGATATGTCCGTGACGACAAAATTTGGATGGATCCGGAGACTGGAAATCAAATTGAACTCTGCCCTTGGTTGCGTAAAGAACCCAATCAAACCAGTTTTAATTGCGCGATCTATTTCGATCGTCCAGAAGACTGCCGCGTTTACCCTGCTCTGGTCAGTGACATGATCAATGATGAGTGCGAAATGCTTGAACCAAAGGATTTCGCTGATACCCGCAAAGCTCAAGACGTACTAGATACTAAATTTCGAGACAGCTGAATGAATATCCATAATCTACTTTTTGCAAGAATAACAACGGTTTAGATTGGGCTACGCGCAACTACTGTTCAAAGCAGTATAAATGCACAGATGCTTCGCATGGAATACTATCGACATCCCCAGTCCACTCATTGCCAATGGCATTGCCATTCCCTACTCTTCCATTCCCTACTCTGCCGTCGGCTTCAATATTTGCCCAGCCATCGCATGTAGGTCCAAATGGACTACCGTCAGCTTTAACATCCGTCCAAACTGTAACTAGTTCGGTGGCAATCGTTACGCCCTGGGCGGTAACGTTGATCGGCGCTTTAAGTTGATTGTTCAGCAGGTCGGTAAAATCATTAGCGACTAATTGTCCGTCGACTCTTCTATAAGGGTCTACGCTTTTGTTGAACGATCGTTCATTTCCCAAGCCAGCCACAATACCTGTATCAAGCCATGCCCTATAAGTACCTGTTGCTTTTGAGCCCACGGCATCTGCTTCTGACTGACAGATTGCATCGGCACCGATCGGACCGCCAAAATTACCCGTGTGTGTTCCTGTAGTGATGAATACAGTTTTAGAAGGCGTTGTTGGCGATTCGCCAAGCGGAATTACCACAACTGTATTCTTTGCTAATGAAGAAAGCGAACATACCAAAAGAACCAATAACCCAGCCCACAGTTTAATTGTTCTTTTTGCCGTGTGAATCGCCATAGAGGTGTACTCTTAAGAAATAAAGTGTGATTAAGTTCAATGAGCTTTTCAGCAAGCGAAAACCTCTTTAGCATGGCTAGATTATCATAATCAAAGCACTAGTGCTTAACCGTGTATTTCTATAGATCGGTCACCTTCCCGACTTTTAAGTCCAAGGCTTTTTTATACAAATAGCTAGCCATTGAGACGTCTTCAATCGCACCACCCAGCGACTTAAACAGAGTGATATCGTCGTCTGCTTTTCGCCCTTCAACCAGCTTCTGCAGTATTTCAGCCAACGATCCAATAACGTGGTCTGGCTGAATTAAACCGGCCTCCTGTGCTGAAACATACTCGCCTGCTTCTGTGGTAGCCGCATCCTTAAAGTCAATGTAACAGCGCGCGATAGCGACTAGCTCTACATCAAGTTCACTCCTATTTGCAGCATGTGCTCCTACCGCATTAATATGAGTGCCTGCCTTAACCGCATTACGCATCAATAACGGTTCTATGCCGGGGGTCAGTGTCGATATTATGTCGCTTGAAGCCGCAACCTCATCAGGGGTTTTACAAGCGATTACCCTCACATTGAATTGCTCCTCAATTTCAGAACATATGGTTTGCAACTTCGCTGAATCCCGCCCCCAAACACTAACGCAACTTAACGGCCTAACTTGAGAAATTGCAGAGATATGAGGGATTGCTTGATTGCCTGTACCCACTATCCCCAAACGGTGCGCGTCTTTGCGTGCTAAAACATTGGTCGCGATAGCACTTACCGCCGCGGTTCGCCACAGGGTGATACTTTGCGCATCAAGTAACGCCACAGGCGCCCCTGTTGAGAGATCATAGAGAATGCAGGTACCTTGTATGCTTGGAGTGTAGCGCTCGCTAGTCGCAAGGGATTTAACAATCGCAAATTCACTATCAAGCACGGCTGGCATACTTAAAAACATGCCATGCTCACCAATATCAAGACCTTGCCGAACGGGTTGAATCGAATGGCCTTTCTCAAGACTAATAAGTCCAGCTTCTAGCACTGGAAATATTTCTTTCCACTGCGACAACCGGTCTATGTCGTTAAAAGAAAGTATGATCAATTTAGTAACTCTTTATGTTTTTAACTCTTCTGTTTTAGCTCTTAGCCGCTTGGTCTTAAACGTATTGAAACCGGACGAGGCTACAACTTTAAAGAAAGACAGAAGCGCATTTTCATTAGGCTTGGGGTCTCGCCCTTTTGAGATTCGGTGTAGCTGACGTCCGTACCAAGCCACTTCCATTAAGGCCATTTTGTCTATGGCCTTAATTCCCGTTTTGATTGGATTAACATTAATGTCGATTATCTTGCCGGCGAGAAGTTTGTTAGGGTATTGCGTGTCGACCGCTAACGGCCTAGCCAAACCCACCATATCAAGGCTTCCACTGCTCAATGCAGCGTTCATCGCCTTTGCCGTTCTAAAGCCACCTGTAACGGCCAATGGCACCTTAACTTCGCTTCTGATCTTTTCGGCAAACTGTAAAAAATAAGCTTCCCTTTGTTTAGTAGAATCGCGAATATCCTTACCGCTCATCGACGGTTGCTCGTAGGTTCCACCTGAAATTTCTACGTGGTCTATGCCTTCTTTCTCTAATTGTTTAATGACCTCTAAAGATTCCTCTTCGGTAAAGCCACCTTTTTGGAAGTCTGCTGAATTGAGCTTAATACCTATGGGAAAGTCATCGCCTACTTGGCGACGAATTTCACGATATACAGCCAGCACAAACTCCCGCCTATGCTCAGCAGACCCGCCCCATTTATCGGTTCGTTGGTTAGTGTGTGGTGATAAGAACTGACTGACTAAGTAGCCGTGAGCCCCATGAATTTGCACACCACTGAACCCTGCTTCTTTAACTAGACCTGCACTACGGCCAAACCGTAGAATGACATCGTCGATTTCCTTAGCCTCAAACGCACGTGGCGTATCAAAAAAGCTTTGCATGCTTTTTGCAAACGGAACAGCAGAAGGAGAAAGGTTTTCTTCATTAAGGCCTTTAGGGGATTGCTTGCCTGGATGATTAAGCTGTACCCAACATTGGGTATCGTTTTCAGTTGCTGCAGCGGCCCACTCTTTTAGCAAAGTCATATCGCGGTCATCTTCAATGGCCACATTATTAGGCTCCCCCAGTGCACGACGATCAATCATTACATTGCCCGTTATCAATAGGCCAATACCGCCGTTTGCCCATGCCCGATAAAGCACCGGATAAGCCTTAGTCGCCATATTATCGGTAGTGCCCAACGCCTCAGACATAGCTGACTTCATAAGCCGATTTTTTATCGCTGCCCCGCGCTGCAATTCAATAGGCTCTGCAATGGGGTTGGATTTACAGACTTTGGAATTGGTATCGGCCAAATCATTCATATTGTTATCGCTAGTGTTTGCAGACTAATCTTGGGTTAAACGACAATGCAGAATCGATAGAGCATAGCCGTATTAAGATTTATGAGCGATTAATTATGCTCTTCGGTCTACCAAACTGCTAGCACCCGCTTGCTCATTTTTTCATATAAGTCGTGCATCTAAATACTCGGATACCATCTGTTCGCACACATAATTGTATACCGCGCCGCTGAACCACAGAGCAAAAATAACTATGACTAGAATCGAAGATTTGCGTAGGCATCATTTAGGAAGCAGCCATTTGAGTAGTGCTATTCGGGTAGCTTATGACGTTGAGCTAGGGGCCATGAGTGAAATTTGTAGCGAACTTCCCGATAAATCTGATCCCAATAACAAAAACGCAAGCAACAACATTACGATGATTGCTGTACTAACCACCACCTTACCAATCAAATATGTGAGATTGCTCATTGTCGTCATCCTCTAAGTTGTGCTCGAAAAAGTGCTCTTCGAAGACCGAAATCGAATAGCCGCATGCCATGTCTACATATTACGGAGACTTATAATCGTCAATGAGGAAATAGTGTGGAGATTAAGGAGATGACTCCTTTGAATAAGGAGTAAACGTGCAGAAATAAAAAACCCCGCTTAGGGGTTGGGTCTAAGCGGGTTGATAGATAATCGAAAAAGAAGTCTTAAGTGTCCTTTTCATCTTTTTCATCATGTTTAGAATGGCGTGGTCGATGGTCTGGCCGACACGCTAAAGGGGCATCTTCGTTGCGAGCAGATGCCGCGCAAACTCCGGGCAAGCTGTCTCCACGTGGCGACACAAACTCGCAAGCTTGGTCAACAGCAAGCTCGTCACACGCTTCGATAGCTGCGGGTGGAGGACCGCGGTGACCCTTCTTGCAATCCGGCTTACCTTCATCATCTCCAGCAAAACTAGCACCAGAAAGGAATAGCGCGATGCTGACGCCTAACACGCCTTTACGAACGTAACATTTAATATGATTAGATTTTAAAACCATGAATAACTCCCAAGAGTGAATACCAACTATTTTAAGAGACTCAATTCTATTCAATGAACATGCAGTAAAAATGGTTTGAATTAGGAGTAATTATGAAGTTTTGAGACTCTACTCGACCTTATAGCCGACACCGTAAACAGAGTGAATGATCTCTTCTTTGGCTACGTCGTTTAGCTTTTTACGAACATTCTTTATGTGAGTATCAATGGTTCGGTCGCTTACTATGCGTCCGTCTGTGTAGGCAGCGGCCATCAACTTATCTCGACTAAAGATACGCCCAGCGCGCTTAGCTAGAGCGAAGAGCATACGGAACTCTACCGCCGTTAGGGTCACTGCAGAGCCCTCGATCTGGCAATAGAGTCTGTCTTTATCGAGTACGAGCGAGCCATACTCAAGCGTAGTGCTCTCGCTGAGAGCTTGTTGATTAGCGATTCGACCAACCCTACGCAATATATTGCGAATTCGGACCACCACTTCACGCGGGCTAAACGGCTTACAGACATAATCATCCGCACCAAGTTCTAGCCCTAGCAGTCTGTCTATCTCATCAATTCGAGCTGTAATCATTACAATCGGCACGTCGGACGTTTGGCGGAGCTCTTTGCATATATGCAAGCCGTCTTTACCTGGCAGCATTAAATCTAGAATCACACACGCAGGATCCTTCTGCGCGATAGTCTCCACAGCATTGGTTCCTTCATGGAGCATTGTGACTGCATAACCTGCGTCATTTAAATAATCTCGTAACAGTTGAGCGATTTTCACTTCGTCCTCAACGATGACTATTTGTTGGCGTAGCTTGGCTGTCATTGCTTGTCACCGATTGGAAACTCAAGCTTGATACTGACCCCACCCAGTGCCGACGCGCTAGCACTGATTTGGCCGTGATGAGCAAGAACAATATTCTTCGCGATGGTTAAGCCAAGCCCGGCGCCGGCCACTCTTCGGCTCCTTGACTCGTCTTCACGATACAAAGGTTCAAACATCTGCTCAAAGGCTTTGTTGCTTACCCCCGGTGCGCTGTCATCAAACTCAATAATAAGCAATGTGCCCTCGGTTCGAACCACTATGCGTATTTCGCCACCTTTGTCGGTGTAGGCAATAGAGTTGTTGAGCAGATTGGTGAAAAGTTGTTCTAAACGGTTTACATCTGCCTGCATGGTTGCACGAGCGCCTACTGTCAAAGATGCAGTAATTTGAGCTTGCTCAAGACGAATTTGGTTTTGATCTAAGACACTTTCCAACAATTGCACTGGGTCCACGTTAGCAAATTCGTAACGTAGGCCACCAATGTCAGACAGCGAAAGCTCGTACAGGTCATTGATCAAATGTCGAAGGCGCGCCACTTCATGATCTAAGGATTCCATCTGGTTCATATCCATAGGCCTTAGACCGTCTTTGATCGCTTCGATCTCGCCGGCAAGAATGGTGACCGGCGTACGCAACTCGTGCGAAATGTCCGCCAGCCAGCGCTTGCGTGAGCTGCGATTCTGTTCCAAGGTGACTGCCAACCGATCAAGGTCAGACATCAGAGTTCCTAATTCATCGTCACGCTCAACAGAGAGTCTGGACGAATAGTCGCCGCTCGCAAGTCTTACGACACCTTGTTTAATCTGTAGAACGGGGGCGACCAATAAGCGCACTAAACCCCATGACGCTAATCCAGCCAGTATTAGAGACACCAAACTTATGAACATACTAGCGCGCGTTTGCTGTTTAGAGAACTCTGTTTCTAGGGAGCTGTCGGTACGAACCTTGGCCACTGTTCTCAGCTCTCCAATGTTTTCGTCGCCTGCTGTAACCGGAACGCGTACTACGTAATCGTCGCGCGGCAAATTCACTTGTCCTGCGACATGTTTGCCTTGAGAGTCAACCAGCATGGTCGGATGACGATCAGGTGGCTCACCTGACCCTCCTCTTTTATTTGAAGGTAGCGGTAAACGGCCTTCAGGAAGATGTTCAATGTCTGGGTGAGCTCTATCTTCAGGTGCGATATCTTTAGGTGAGCGTCCAAAGCGTCTAGTTGGCGGATTTCCTGCATCGCGTCTAGGCGGTGGCCTACGTGCATCATGATTAGGGGGTGGCTGACCATCAAACCCTTGTCTGAGATGGTCTTCGCGCCTAGGTGGCGGTCTGTCTCCGAGCCGAGCTTGATCAAAGGGCTTGGGGCCAAAACTTCCAGGCGGCCCTGGTCGTGGATTCCACTTTTCTATTACGCCTTCAAATACTTCCGAGGTCATATTGTTCCAATTTCGGTCATTGCTTACATAATGCTCAGCAAGCTCGTCCGCCATACTACGGAGTCGGCGCTGTTCTAACGCAGTAACATAATCTATGAAGCCCGTTTCAAAACTCCATCGAGCCAGCAGCAACGTGGCAATTAGCACGATGCTGGTTAGGCCAATCATGGAAAGAAACAGTTTTGAGGAAATAGACTTCATTGTGACGGAGTATAACGCTCACTCATAGATTGTGTAGCGTTGACGCAAAACTCCACACCATCTACACAATCTATGAATTGTCCGCGTATGAGTCCAGTCTGCCATACGACAAAATAACTGCGTGCCTAGATCAAAGTCCAACACGGCTATGCACGGTCATCGTCAAAAACTTAGACTCTTAAGCGCTTTTAACTCTCCCAATATAACCGTCTATTACTTTCTCCAGAACGGTCATAGGTACTGCACCTCCCAGTACAATGGCATCATTAAACTGCCTATAATCGAAGTTCTCGCCCAATGCGCTCTCGGCTTTGTTTCGCAATTGATTAATAGCGCCATGGCCTACTTTGTACCCGCACGCTTGCCCGGGCCATGCGCAGTAACGATCTACTTCTCCGCGAACCTCTATCGGATTAGATCCGTTCGTATTCACAAACCAAGCATTGGCCTCTTCACGCGTCCATCGCTTAGCGTGCAGACCGGTATCGACCACCAAACGACACGCTCTAAAGGCCAGAGACTGTAAATAGCCCAGTCTGCCGGCAGGTGATTCTTTATAAACACCCAGCTCATCGGCTATTTGTTCAGCGTAAAGCGCCCACCCTTCGGAATAAGCGTTAAACGCTAGAAGAGAACGGATCAATGGCTGCTTAAACGTATACTCGCCCTGCCAAACATGACCGGGGATGGCTTCGTGGTAGGTAAGATCTTTGAGATTAAATTTGGTATGCAAAGCTGTATCACGCAGGTTAATCCAGAAATGGCCCGGAAGTTTGCCATCAATCGAACCAGCGCCGCCATACGCACCAGGTGCGCCCGCTTCAACTTCTGGAGAAATACGAGTTACTTCCAAAAAGCCGGGAACTTGAGTCGCAAATGCTTGCGGCATTAGGCCACGAATTTCAGCTAATGCATCCTCTATAAAAGTCATTATCTCTGCGCGGCCCTTATCTCCAGGAGAAAAGTGGTAGAGAGGATCTCTACCAAGAGCCGTCATTCGACTGCCTACGGACCCCTGCGTATAGCCAATAGAACGTAAAATTGGATCCATGCGTCCATGTAGGCTAGCCACTTCGTCTAGACCCATTTGGTGAACCTCATCAGGCGACATCGTTGTTGTCGTGCCCGCTTGTAGCGCCCACTCATAGTATGCGTCACCGTTTGGTTTCGCCCAGATTCCAGCATCACTCGTTGCATTTGGCGCAAAGCCTTCAAGCACAGCAATTTGTCTGTCGATAGCGGGACCAATTTTTTCGGTGGCAATTGCCTTGGCTCTGCTAGAGAAACCATCGCCCAGTGCAACAGCTTTAGCGCTAAGCGACTTAACAATGCCCCATTCCTCAGGCGAACGCTCGCGCGCACTACGTAACTGGCCTAGGGTTTTTTGCATCAGAAAATCAGGTAAAACAACACCCTGTTCTCCATCAATCTGTACCCGCTCGCTTTCGCCATCTAGCTGTCCTACATACGCCTCCATTCGGGCTAAATAGGCTTCTGAATCTTCCGCGGTTTCGATTAGATGGCTAGCATCAAGAAAACTTGGGATTTCAATAAAGGAGCCTGTGTTCTGAGCTACCGCGTACGGACTGTTACGATAAGACCAGTTGCTATTAAGCAGTGCCATGTCACCATACGGCTGGTCAAATCCCTTATCGCTCATCTCAAACACAGCTCGAACAACATCGACATTTAGCGCATCGTCTGGCTGCAAAGCATTCTCATCAACAGCGTTTAGCCTAGCCAACATGGTTTTAACATCAGCCGCTATCTTTGCCTGACCAGCAGGCGAACGATCAGTCAGCTTGGACTTATGCGCCGCATACGGCCCCGTGTCGATCCCTGCACTGGACGCACTCTCGGGGTAAGCGTCTAGAATTAAGTTAGTCGCATCGCTTAGCAAAATATCCACTTCGGAGTTGCGAGGTTGCCCCCCTGGTACTGAAATATCAGATGATGAGTCACTTGGTGTAGATTCAGTGCAGGCAGGTACTGCCAACGCTGTCGATGCCATTGCAGCAGAAGCTTTTAACAGATTGCGACGAGATAATTTCATGAGGATGACCTTTAGAGAATTGAAAGGTTTTACGTTAGCGCAATGAGACATTGCATGCAAGATCAGCGATTAGGCTGTTATTTAGTTATCTTGTTCATGACGTTATTCTACAATTCGCAAGTTGTGGGTAATACAAACGCTCTGAAACACACTAGCGAGATACGATTACAGCCCAAATCTATAAAACAATCGGTTAGAATCAGCCAATGCGAGAAGAACAAATAAACAATCCTCTACATGGCGTAAAGCTAGAAACACTGCTCACAGAGTTGGTCACCTACTATGGCTTTGACATATTGGCAGAACAGATCAACATTAACTGCTTTAAGAGCAACCCCAGCATTAAGTCTAGCTTAAAGTTTTTGAGAAGAGCCCCGTGGGCGAGAAATAAAGTAGAAGCATTCTATCTTTATAAATTTAAACAATTGCCGCGCCCCAGTGATGATCAACATAAGTTGCAGCCTGGAGAGCGAGCGGTGCCCCTAGAGCAAGTGCCAGGCAACCCTGCGCAAATCAGGAAGGGCGATAAAGAATTTTTTGATGATCCCGCCTCTGGGCCAGTGAAGAAGAAAAGCAAAGAGACAAGTTTCAAGAAAAACGCTGGCCCTAGACCCAAAGCATCACCCCCATCATCACCTAGGCGCGCCGTAAGAAGGTCACAGAATAATGATGACAGCAGTGAGAGCCCTTCAAGCGAGCCTGCTGATCCATGGGGTAAATGGCGCGATAAGGAAGAGGACACTTAAGACCTAAAGCTATTACTGTTAAGTTCTGATGAACCGTGAGCGTCTTTATAAAACGAGAATCATAAGCACTATTAAATCGCGTTTCTTTAGCAGCTGGGAGCCCCATGAAATTTTGTAAATCACTTATCGACATGAATAATAAAACGTACCTCTCATTACCCTTTTGTCTCTTATTCAGTCTGTTCCTTTCCATCAGCACGACGTCGATCGTTATGGCGAGTACTGATGCTGCTTATCATTATTCTGGTGAGATCAATTTTGAGCCTGAGCACGGAAATATTGATGTGCAGTGGACAATTTCAGTACACGATCCTAAAGCAACTCATTTAACCTATGTACTGCGTAGCTCGTTAGGTAAGGTTCAAGCTACAGGAGATGCAATTGATTCGGTTGCAGTTGGGGCAAGTGAATTGGGCGACGACTTCCAACAAATTGCAATCACACTAAAGCCCTCGACAAAGAATGAACTGCGGTCGTTTGACCTTTCCTATTCAGGTGTTTTGCTCCCTACCCCTATGGGAAATCGTATCAATCAGATAAGCAAAGACTCCATCGAACTGAATGTTGATAGTTTTTGGCTTCCGATGGATTCACGGTTCAATCAACTTCTAACCGTCGACCTCCAGATTGGTATCTCTTCTGACTGGCAGGCCGTTGGAGCCGGTGATATTGCCACCACAGAAAATGGTTATCAATTAACCAACACCAAACCCAGCATCGATATAGCCTTTGCCTTAGCTAAAAATTTTGTGGTAACCAAGTTATCAGGATTTACTTTATACGACGTTCGGCAAAACAAATTTGGCATTGATAAACTGTCTTCGGCCGCCGATTTCTGCGTTACTGAGCTTAACCAACGGTACGGACAATCTGGTTCTTTAAGCGATATTAGTTTTACGATTAACGATCGGCCCGAAAGCGGGTACGCACGCGGCAACTATATTGCACTGACCGATATAAGTGAGGCACAGCCTGAAAACTTAACCCAATATGTTTGCCATGAGATTGCTCACAATTGGAGTGGCTACGGAAAATTTGACACCGAAGAGAACTGGCTTAACGAAGGGTTTGCAGAATACGTTGGCCTAATGATGTTGCGTAAGCGTTTTGGTGACGACGCATTTAAGGCCCGACTAGAACAATTTAGAGCACAAATTGAAGGTAAATCGCTGGGGCCCATTTGGACTCCAGAATTGACAGCCCGCCCGGATTACCTAGTCTCCTATCGCAAAGCTCCATTGGTTCTACAAGAGCTAGAAAAAAGAATAGGCAGCGAACCGTTTGATCGCTTTGTGACGGCCTACATGACGAGTCGTACCTCCACTACAGAATCACTGTTAGAAAATCTAACGCAGCACACTGACAAGTCGAATGTAGAGTGGTTTGTAAATCTGCTTGCTCAGTAGTTAACCCATTAGCGCGTTCATCAACTCAATTTTTGGTAGAGCGGATTTAAGAATTAAAAAAACTCGTTCAACGTCCTTTTTTGCGAGAGAGAGATTCTTTTTGAGCCCCACTTACCATCTTGCCAAACGCTTTATCCTTGGACCTTTTTTCGGCCAACGTCGCACTATTAAACGCCTGCTCTTTCATCAGCTTCTGGTAGTTATCAAAGCGTCTCTGGTCTAGAGAATCATTGGCTATCGCCGCTTGTACCGCACAGCCCGGCTCTTGCTCATGTCCACAGTCGTTAAAGCGACATTCTTGAGCTAACGCTTCGATCTCACTAAATGTTTCGCTAATACCACTCTCGCAATCACTCAGTTTGAGCTCGCGCATCCCAGGGGTGTCCATTAACATCCCTCCTTGTGGTAACCATTTTAATGCTCGATGAGTCGTGGTGTGACGACCCTTACTATCTGCATCACGTATGGCGGCAGTCTGCATTATTTCTTGGCCTAGCAATGCGTTTACTAAAGTCGATTTGCCAACCCCAGAAGAACCGAGAAATGCAAGTGTATTACCCTCTGAGCAGTACTTATGCAACTCTTGGACATGGGATTGATCCAGAGCATTAATCGCATGCACCAATAGCAGAGGATCTAGAGACTGTACTTGTTGCCGTTTCTGATCAGCATCATCACATTGATCTAGCTTTGTAAGAACTACAACAGGCTCAACGCGTGCCTCGTTGGTAATAGCTAAATAACGTTCAATCCGATTAAGATTAAAATCGTCATTTAGCGAACACACAATAAAAACGCTATCGATATTGGCCGCGATCAACTGTGAATCCACCTTTGTGCCGGCGGCTTTACGTTGCAGTAGAGACCGGCGCTCAAGTACGCGCACGATGCGTAGAGACTCATCGAATAATACCCAATCACCAACACAGACCCGCTCGCTATTTGGAGATAGAACGAGTGACAAAGCTCCTTGATCGCTCAAAGCGATAACTTGGCTTCGATGCTGTTCGACGATCCTGCCGACACTCAAGCTGCTTTTCTCGTCAAGACTAAGCTGTTGTTGGAAAAAAGGTCGAAGACCAAGTTCGATTAATGAAGGTGTTTGCATTTCTTGGTCGGTAATCATTCGTCGTAATGGTTTACGTTTCTTTCAGAGTTGGGTTAGATAATATTTCCTCAGTAAAAAATTTACAAAGCTAAAGGCTCGATACATCTGGGGAATTATCCGCACCCTACTCCTCAAACCTGCACGGCAATACTGAATTGCTCTTTCGTCCTATGTGCTATTGATTAATAAAAACATTACAGCCATAATGTTTTTATTAATCTGTCCTTTTTTGATTACGATGCTAAGTAGGCAAGAAGAAAAACGAAAAGCGACCCGTGAAGCCATCTTGCTTTCCGCAATTCAACTTATGGTTGATGATGGTTATAGTGCTTGCTCGATTGCCTCTATTGCCAAAAACAATCCCTTTTCGGCTGGTGCAATTCAATACCACTTTAGGTCCAAGGACGATCTACTGTTCGCCGTCATTACCGAACATATCTTCGGTGCTCCGAATCTACCGCAATTGAATATTGATCTAGGCCTTCCGCTTCAGGTGCGTTGCAAACAGGTAGTAGACGTTATGTGGCAGTACTACGGACACCAACACTACCCTATTGTTTGGGAGATTCTTCTTGGCGTTCGACACAACGCTCCTCTTTTAAAACAGATCAATAGCTTTTATGGGAATGCAGAATTAGACGCTGAGAAACAGGCTATGAAGGTTTTTTCGGATCTGTCACTATCGCCCAAAGATGCAAAGGAATTAACGCAATTCGTTAGCTCACATTTACGTGGAATCTCATTAATACGTCGAACAAGCCCAACGGGTAGTGACGTATCAACCCAATTAGATTACTTGGTGGGAATTCTGCTATTGAAAATGCAGGCCTATGTTAAAACCAATCAGGCTACAAAAAGATGATTGCGTTAGGTCAAAGGTACCGAAACCTTTTGCTTTTACAGCTTATCTACGCTGGCACTGGCTCTCTATTCAATTTTATTAGTCTAGTTAGAATAGCCATCGGTGATACACCCTTAACGCAAACCAATCCGGCAATCGGAATATTAGTAATGGCCTGCATCGCTGGAGCAGCAAGCGCTGGGCTCTTTGGTTTTGTAAAGACATTTGCCGTTTGCAATCTAATGCTCATTCCACCGTTGCTCTTCGGCGGGATTGTGCCTCACGTATTGGCAAGCGCTCACCAAATCGGCTCAACACTCCTTATCCCTCTTGTTGTTGCTGTCGGTATCAACATATTTGGCGTTGTTGTTATGACGCTAGGTTTGGTATCGGCAATGGTGGCTCTATTAAGAAACTTTTTATCAAAAACATAAAAATCAAAATGAAAAAATTTTTAGCGGCCTTTCTAATAGGCTTAATATTCATCGGTCTTACAGCAAGTTACATCATTCTTGTGCACTCAAACAGTTATCAAGTGGACGGTCAAATAAGCATCAAGGCTCTAAATGAGCCTGTCACTATTCATAGAGATCAATACGGCATCCCCTATGTTTTCGCCGGTAACGTAGCGGACGCAATACGCGCACAAGGATTTGTTATTGCGCAAGATCGCATACTGCAGATCGAAATGTATCGAGCGCTCATAGACGGCAGGCTTGCAAGCATCATTGGAGAGGCAGGACTGAATTCGGATATAAAAATGCGGGTAATTGGTATCCGCAGGAATGCCGAACGACATCTCAGTTTCCTTAGTGACGAAAGTAAAAGTCATTTAGCGTGGTACGCGCAGGGCTATAACTCTTTTGTGAATGAACGTACAGACGAATACCCTCTAGAACTTGGACTGTTGGGCATTAATCCCAAGAAAATGGAACTAGTTGATCTTCTCGCTATTCAGCATTTTGCAGGTTTTCTCCAAGGCCGCAACTACGAAGATGAGATCTTGAGCATCAATATGGCCGTTGAGCTTGGTCTGGAGAAAGCCAGATCACTCACGCCTCTTAATATTAACCCTGATCGAAAGGTCCCTGTTCTGGTAAATGAAATTAGAACAATGAATGTGCCCAACATGTCAGCGAAGCAAAAATATCGCGACGTCGCTGACATCAACATGCCCGTTGCACTGCCCGCGTCAGGTTCAAATAACTGGGTAACCGGCAGTTCTAAGTCGACCGGTGGTTTGCCCATCTTAGTTAATGACCCGCATCTTGATGCAACAGTGCTACCTGGGCCTTGGTACCCAATAGGGATTTTCACTCCCCAAATACAGGCCATTGGCGCCAATCTACCAGGGGTTCCAGGTTTACTTTTAGGTCGTACTCAACATGTTTCATTCGGCGTAACTAATGCCTACGGAGACAGCCAGGACTTGTATATTGAGAAGCTTGATCCCAATAATGCCAAAAACTACATGGACGGACTTACAAGCAGACCTTTTCAAGTTGAGTACAAAACCATAACTGTTAAGGATGACTCTACCGAGAACGGTAGCCGTCAAGAAAGTATCGCTATTAGATATACAAAGCGCGGCCCAGTGATATCAGACCACCAAGTGTTTGGAATCAAATCAAATGATGTGGTTGTGCTTCGTATGGCTGCTGCTGAGGTCGAAAGAGATTCGTTAGGTATTATCCAATCACTAACCGCTAAGACTGTTACGGAACTCGATGAATCCTTTTCGAAAATCGATTTACTTTATATTAACTACGTATTTGCAGACGCATCAGGCGGGATCGGCCACAGGTCAACAGGACTAATCCCGTTAAGGGTAAATGGCGAGACAGCAAAAATTGCATCACCCGCCGATGACTGGAATGGTTACATTCCAAAAGGCGAAATGCCTGGCCAGATCAACCCAGAAAAAGACTGGCTTGGTACGTCAAACCACGACGTCATACCCGACAACTACCCTTACTATTACTCAACGCATTTTAGTCCTAACTACCGATATTTACGAACCAAGGAGCTGCTCAGCGATAACAAATTGATAAGCGCTGAGGATCATTGGACGATGCTCAAGGATGTTAAGAACAAACACGCGCAAAGAATCACCCCGATCTTTTTGGCCGCAATCGAGAATTATGACTCATTAGCCAGTATGTATCACGAACTATCAAGCTGGAACTTCGAGGATCAGGTTGATTCAGTTGCGGCAACTATGTTTCATCTAACTCACGAATACCTAATTCGAATGATGTTCGATGACGACGTGTCAGAGGAACTTCTAAGTGAAATTTTAAAGTCGCGTTACTACTGGCTACAGCGTACAGACGACATGATCGTATCTGGAGAGTCCGAATGGTTTGACATGCAGAGCACTCAAAGACAAGAAACTCTGAATGATCTAATTGTGATGGCGGCCTTAAAGTCTCAAGCAGCATTAAAAGAGAAATTGGGACACGACCAAAATGATTGGCGTTGGGGTAAATTTCATAAAGTCAGTTTTGTTAGTCCACTGCGTATGAATGGCATAGGCAAAGATCTGCTGGGTGGAGGAACTCACGAGGTCTCTGGTTCGGGTGAAACGCTAAACCGAGGACAGTATTCGTTAAACGAAGGACCTTATCAAAGTCAGTGGTTTAGTAGCTTGAGAATGGTTGCGGATATGAGCGACGACCAAAAAGTAATGGGGTCAATATCAGGAGGTAATGCGTCTAGACAGTTTCATCCCTACTTCAAGTCACAGTTAACGGGGTGGTTAAATCAAGAGTGGGTTCCTTGGTGGTTCGACAAATCAAAAATTGAACAACACAGCAAACATAAAGTTGAGCTGCTGCCAAGCCAGTAACCTAGTGCACGCAGACCTCGTTAGTTGAAGAGTTTTCTAATCACGCATCGAAAGCGCGCTTTAACAATTGGTATGAGCGCTTACGGTCTTCAAACTCCATCATATTGGTCACAACCATCACTTCGTCAGCGCCAAAATTTTTAGCGATCTTGCGAACGGTTGTGTTGACTTGTCCAGGCGTGCCTACCGCTCGATTTTCACTTCTTTGAGCAATAAACCCTTTTAACTGATCCGTCAGAGGAAAGTCTTGGGCTTGTTCAATTGAAAGAAGCCCTGCTCCATCGGCACTGCGTTGGCCTGTCACAAAGCGATAGAAGTTAACATCAAATGCGTGCTGTTGAAGCTGTGCTTCCTCAAGCGTCTCCGCACAGAACACACTCATCGTAACCGTGCCATAAGGCTTTGCTTCGCCATCCGCACTGGTGTTGAAATAACGTTTGTACAGGCGTACTAATTCTTGAGGAGCTTGCGGGTTGATGAAGAGCGCTAAGTTATAGGGCAGACCTCTTTGAGCGGCCAATTGAGCGCTATCTGGACTTGAACCTAGCATCCAGATGGGTAAATCCTTAGGTGGCTTTGGGCTTACCAATGGTGTTGTTTTTTCGTCGCGCAGGTACGACGTAAGCTCCTCAACCAGCTTGGGAAAACGCTCAAATTTAGGCTTTCCATCTGTCGCCAGCGCCATAGCTGTAGACATATCAGCACCAGGAGCGCGCCCTATTCCAAGGTCTATTCGACCCGGATAAAGGTTGGCCAACAACGAAAATACTTCAGCGATTTTGTAAGCGCTATAGTGCGGTAGCATAATGCCGCCTGAGCCCAAGCGGATCGTTTTCGTCGCTGCACCTAACGCCGCGATCAACACCTCTGGAGCGCTGCCCGAAAGAGTGGCAAAGGCATGATGTTCTGAGACCCAAAAGCGTTTATAGCCCAACTCTTCTGTCCACTGAGCCATCTGCAGTGTTTCTTGCAGTGCTTGCGGAGCTTGGTCAGGCGCCTTAGTAAAGGACTGATCTAAAACTGATAGAGCTAGACTCATAATATAAAGGCGTGATTGGTTGTGTGGCTGGGGAACATTAGAGCGTTCCTTCGTATAATATAACTGATACACCCGCAGGATCAGTTAAGCGTAAATACTTACTGCCCCACGGCCGCTCTTCTATAGACCCAACAGGCCCGTTGAACTTTACTGCACCGCTAAGTTTATCTATGGCTACTAAGAGGCTGTCTACTCGAATTTGAATACTCAAACCAGAACAGTCTTTTGTCTCTTGGATGTATCCCAGCTCAAGAAACGCTTTTGAATTCTTGTTCAAATCCAAACCGAAAATGACGCCACGGTCATCGTGCTTATTCCACTGTTCGACTATCGTCAAACCGAGGGTTTCGCCATAAAACTTTATACATTCTTCGAACAAAGGTGTCTCAATTCGCACCTTTAGGCCAGTCAAATTTCTACTCATGTTGTTTTTGACGTGGCCCGTGTTCACGTATTGTCGGTGCTACTTGTAAATTTTGCCTTAACTGCTCTAAAAATCCAGCGTGTAACCAAGGACACGCTGCCAAACACAATAGAGACCAAAACAGGTAGAACGCCACCAAACGTATAAGTCATTCCGACCACAAATCCAAACACATATTCAACTCGGTATACAGGCAGCACCAAGGCGATCATTATCAATCCCATGAAAAAGATACCCGTTAGGCTTTCCGCTCCCAGTGAAAATGTTGTCGCCATCATGGCCCCATAAATCAATGCGCCCATAAAACCCACCAACATATTGGTTGGAGCGTTCAGTAATCGACTCTCTGACTGAGTCGCAGCTGCACGGTTCGCGAAGAGCACCCCCAACAATGGCAGAGTCAACATACCCCACCAATTTGAAAAAGCGGGCATGTCTGAACTATTGAGCAAATGGTGACTAACCACACCGCCATCAAAGTGTTCAAATGCCAAGCACACACCTACAAATAGTAGTGCCCCTAAAGGGTATATCACCGGATAACCGAGCTTGCCACCACCAGATGAATCGTTAGCGTTTTCCATGATAATTTCTTCCTTTCATAATTTTTCTTATTGAAAATCCTTGAGTTCAGAATACACCGGGTCAGCGCTGAAACAGTTTCGCAACAAATCCGCAATGTCAGAATCATGTCTAGGATGCATTCTAACGTTTTTACATTCGCTTACAGTACCTGATGGAACACTGCTTGCTGATACACCTTCGGTGCTAGTCAGCCAAGCTACCGCATCAAACGAAGGCTTGGGCGCTATATGATGAACGACTAAATGGCTGTCTTCACCAACCCAGATATGCTCAAAGCTTGCAGCACTAGTTGTCAATTCCAATTCAGCCAATGAACGAATATAAACTGGCTCCAAGAAATCAACCTCGCCTTTATAAACCTGTTCGCCTCCGCGCTCGAAATGTCCAACAAAGACGGTCGAACCTAGTTAGGTGATGCGGAAACTGCTGTATCTCATGGCACAGTACCTTCATTAATGGGACAACAAATCGAACGTGTTTCAGGTCTAGGCTTTACTCACCTTCATGTAGATCACGTACAGGGCATTCAAGCTGTTTGTGAGTCGAAGGCGTCAGATACTAAACGCCTTATTGCGCTCCATACTTCTGATCAATTCGGCATCCATAACCTACATACAGCGGATCAAAGTGAATTGCTAAAAAACAGTGCATGCGTCCAACAAATTGAGCTCGCGGACAGCGTTCACTCATCACTACAGTTCCCGGGACTAGGAGTCTATCCGTTAGGTGGACATACTCCAGGCAGTACTTTATTCGCCATTCCTATCGAAAACAAGTTATGGCTGCTGTCTGGTGACATTACCAATACTAAAAAAGACTTGGTAGAGAACAACGCTAAGGGACTTATCTATAGCTACGTTATTGTTCCTGAAAATGTAAAGAGACAAGAGCAACTCAGGGTCTGGTTAGCTGCATTAGATGCACAGAAAAATATCAGCGTTGTTGTATCTCATGATGCTAAAGCACTCATTAAAAGTGGTGTTTCAAAATGGGCGCCGCCAAAAAATAATGAAAGATAGCAACACAGGCTTATCTAATGAACTCTGTCTTGAGTTCGGTTAGGTTGGGCTAGGTATAGGACATACACAAGTCGCTAGTCTTGGACTTTTCTATACTTTAGGTTTTTGTTTGTCCAATCCCTTATGTAGAGGCGCCGTTAATTGGCCTAAATAGTTCTGCGGGTAATCTGTATTCAATAGCCCAATATCCCCAACCTTACGATTTGATGAGCTCTGCCGTTCCGGGTGGTAGTAGGTTCCAAATAACCTGTCATAAACAATCAAGTTATTGCCATAGTTGTTATCTGACTCTTGCACATTCTTTGAATGGTGCCAGCGATGCAACTCAACAACGTTGAAGAACCAATACAACCGCCCGAGCTTTAAATTAATGTTGCAGTGTTGTGCAAAGCCGCAGGTCGCCGTCACGCCTAAATACAAAGCTAAAACTAATCCATCAGCACCAAGCAGTACAGGAAACAGCATTTCGGTGAACGTGAACCAGGCTTTGTCAACAGGGTGCTGGCGTGTTGCGTTCCACCACCATAATCGTTTCGCGGAATGATGTACCGCGTGAAAACGCCACAAAGCGGGTATTTCATGTGCAAGTCTGTGTCCCCAGTAACGGCCTGCGTCGCCCAATAACAGCATTAGCACAACTTGAGCGACAAGCGGCCAATCACTAGGCCATAGTGACCCTCCTGCGGCAATTGCCAGCCATGCAGTAGCCCAAGCAAGCATCGCGATATACAGCGGCTTTAAAAATATAGGCATGATGATATAGGCTACTGTGCCGCTGATTACATCGTTAGACAAATCGCCTTGGGGCTGATTCCACTCTGTTCGATAAGGCATTAGCCATTCTGCAAGCCAAAACAAGAGCCCTAGCACAACGATCACTAGATACGTTGCGATGGGTACAGAAACACCATTTTGTGCGAGCACGTAAATGGCCGATGGAGTTCCAATAACGACCAAAGGAAAAAAAGCGTATTGAGAAAACCGTTTTATCGCATTCATGATGAGTACAAAGCTTAGAGAGCTACTCGATTTATTAGTGGTGGAATCCAGTGTTCAGTCGAGAATTTTTCATTGGGAAGGTAAAGCCTCAAAGTAAGAGAAAACTCACCCTCTGGACTAGGCAACCAATTCTGAACACCCAAATTCGGCTGCGCTCTCTGGACCAATAGCGTCAACGAACCATCGGCGTTAAAGCTAAGGTTGTTGCGACTGCCGATTGAGTAACGCTGAATAGGATTATCAATAAAGTATCCGTCCCCGTCATACATCGCTAAAGACCAAAACGCATCGGCAGGTGGTAACTTATCCGCTTCGAAATGTAGTGTGTAGGAATGCGCTCCATTGAGCAGTCTTCCTTCACTATCGAGCGCCCTACCCTCATCGTCGTTTTCACTGTTGGCATAGATTGCTTCTTCAGGCGGTAATGCACCCAAACCGATTTTAGATATACCCGCTCTTAGTCCGTAGTTCGTGCCATAACGTCCCAACCCTTCTCTGAAAATTGTCCAACCATTTTCTGCAGGCTTACCTTCGCTGATTGCCGCAACTAATCTTTTATAGGCAATCGTAAAACCCTTTTCAACAAGCCATAGATCAAGAGAGTTAAGCTTTCTATAATCAAAGCCCTTCTCTAGGCTAATGCCAAGCGACGCAAAATTAGTCAGTGCGTCGTTGTCTCGACTTGGTAAGTGCGTCTTTTTGAGCAACGTTTCAAAGCGTTGAAGAAAATCATTCGCCGACAGACTTTCAATTTCTAAACTAGGATAAATCCCGGTTACCTCTTGCACCTCATCTATAATCACCGATTCTTTGCTTTCACTTTTAAGAAAACCTGATAGCGAAGACAGACTAAACTTTTCCTGCAATTCAATTGCGGCATCTACATCTTGGGCATCATTCGCTTGGATTCGCCCGATCAGAAAAACCGTATTAGTGGGAGCAACAATGTGCTTTACGGACGATGGTAGTAAGCCCGATAGGTCTGAGCCTAACCAATCTGGTCCCGAGATAACGTAGTGCCCTTCTTGCGTGCCCGTTGCGAGCTTACCAACACTAGCGAAGACGTTAGTAGAGGCATCCATAAACGGCATTAAGTAATAGCGTCCATCAGAATCAGGTACGCTTAGAACAATTGGTTCATTGCTCAGATCTAGCCAAGCTGTGCTGTAAAACGTATCGTTGTTTGGCCGAACAACGTTGCGATAAGTGTGATCAGGGAAATACTGAACATGTATAAATTGGTTAACCTGCGCAGAGTAATCACTGAGCATTTTATTCTTGGTCGCTTCCATTAAAAGCAATGGGTATGCGTAAATGTAGGCTTGGCCTGCCGCTTCTAATCTGGCCTTGGCCCAATACCCAGACGCAAGAACAAGCAATACAGGCACAACAATGGTAAGAACTCTTCTTTTCATTAAATTACCGCTCGAGCTGGTTTTCTATTTGAGTCGGTGATTATCGCGGCATTGCTGCAACGCAGTCAACCAATCTCACTAATTGCTCGATAAGCTTGAGTGATCGCTGCGTTAGTGTTTGCACCAGCCGCTGCATCCGAATTGGCGATATGAATATTACCAAACGCTTGTCGGCCTATAACCCACGGCAGATCGCTCTCATTTTCTCGATCAGGCTCCCACAATAGATCCGGACTATATGCGTATCCATGTGGCCAACGATTAACCGTTATCGCACTGACATCTCTCTCGGCCTTGAAGCCGGTACTCGAGAGAGCTTGGTTTAATTGCGTATAGACCTGCTGCTCAAAGGTTTCGAATGAGGTTGAAAGTATCCTCCGTCTACCCTCTCTCCATTGCTCTGGTCCCTGTACGTCGGGTACCCAGGGCACATGGCACATGTGCAGAACCATGGGGTCAGTTGGCTTTTTAGCATGTTTGTATTCGCCAACCGAAACTGGGTATGCGAGTTCAACCTGCTTATAAAAACCATCTGTGTAATAAACGAAATCCATGCCGAGATCAGTAAACGCCTGCCAATTGGGCACTAGAACTTTGGTGTAAACCAGCGGTATCTTAACGTTATACGCCAACGCCTCTTTTTGCGAATCAGACATTTCTGGACATAGATAAGGAATCGCCGCGTTGTAGCATGCCAATACGGTTTTCTTTGCGCTCACTTTATACGCCTTTCCATCGCGTACATAAGTAACTTCTACTCCTTCAGTGGTGTTCTTTGCGGCAACGGCAGTGCTGTTTAAACGAATATTTATTGATTGCGCCTTTTTGTCCAATTTAGCATAGTTAACTCGCGTGGTTACAACGTCTTCCATGGTGCTGCCGGGTACAGCGGCAGGAATAAGCGCTCGGACCAGTAATCGAGCAATTGATGCATTTCCGTCTGGAAAGTGGAATATATAAGGCTCATCGCCTCTATAACCGGTTCGTGGCAACGTGTGCTCCACTCCAGGCATTCCACCATCGTAATCTAGAATTAACGTGGTAGGAATCTCATCAATTCCAACACACCAAAAGCTCATCCCCCAGCGTTTGTAGATAGCGATGACTTCTTCGTCGACTTTTGCATAATTACGTAGGAAGTCCTCGTAACTGGTTTTTTCAAGCAATGCGTTTTTTTCTTGTTGACTCATCCCTGGCAGATAGTCCACTTGTTCGGTCTGTACGCGCACAAAGTCTTTTTTGGCTTTGTCGCTCATAGGCGTTTGTTCCGCGAACTCTGCCCACTCTTTTTGTCCATAGCCCCTCACTAATGTATCTTTACCGAATGACTCAGCGCCAAACAATATGCCTTTCGCCAACTTAAGTGATGGATAGAGTTCTTGGTCGAAGTTGGTATAAAATTTTTGAACATCGATACCAATATCTTTTAGCAATTGAGATGCTTGAGGAGAATACGATGACGGAGTATCGATGGCTTCTGTACCGCCATATCCTATGCGAGTTTCGCCTTCATGCTCAAATTCATTGCGCTTCGCGTGACCACCAAAATCATCATGATTGTCTAAGATTAAGATTCGAGCATCAGGGTGTTGCTGCCGATAAAAATAGGCAGCAGAGAGACCACTTAAACCCGCGCCAATAACAACTAAATCATAGTGTTCGCTGGTCTCATCCACGCCCCATTCTTGACCCATGACTCTTGCGTGCATGGTTTCCCAAGAACCTACATGACTGCCCCTTAAGCCAGTCTTAGCCGGCGGGTAATAATCGGCGTCTAAGGAGAATTTAGGAACAGTGGAGCTCGAATGGGAGAGCTTTGGTTGCTCTGTACCAAACACCGAAGCCCAAGGACTTATAAGCGCTGAACCTATTGCGATCTGGGTACCGTTTAGAAAATCACGTCGAGTTATATGATCGTTTTTATTGGGCATTTGTCTAATTCTCTATTGTTAATTCAATGGCCTATTCTAAGTCGCAAAACCCTACAAATACACCCCGCATATTACCCGATCTTTGTGCATAGCTTGTCGCACGCGAATCTAAGCTGTTCAAACCATAGTGATTGACACACACCACGCAGCTCGTCAAGCCAAGCTGCTACGAAAACTAGAGACGATGGCCGCTCCGCGGAGGCAGCGGCAACCAACCTGGCGTCTACCTGATTCAGAGTATCCCGGATGCAAGTGTAGGATTAAATCAGCACTGAGCTTGAGGCCAGTATCCAGACCAAAAGCTTGCATCGGCAAACACCTCTATCAGCTATCGACCAACTTTCTTTATAGCCATCGTTTACGACAAAAATAAACAATCTGCAAGACCGCAATCACTAACATGAGCCCACCAATGCAAAATAACCGTTCTGGCTTGAAAGCTCTGGCATGTTCTGGAAGTTCATCCCATAGATTGCGGCCATAAATGTGAGGTACTGTTATAACCATAATCCAACATTTATATTCACCGATAGAACATTGTGTTCACAGCCAATATGTATGCCATAATTTAGGCCATTGAGACACCGCCGTTGGCAAACATCTTGCTCTCGGCATTCAGGCCATTAAAAGCCCCTCACTTGCGCGTCCGCATTCAGTGCCGTAACTAGCTTTTACTTTTTCATTGATATCTATATGGCTGCTCTGTAGTGTCCATCAAGCGTATTGCTTGAAAGTATTATCAATATTGACTTTTAGATTAGGTCTATTCAACATTTCGCCTTATTAGGAATACCAGCATGCGTATCGCGATTTTATCCAGAAACAAAAAACTTTATTCAACTAAGCGTTTACTAGAAGTGGGTAGAGCTCGTGGCCATGAGGTAGACATTATTGATACCTTGCAGTGTTACATGGACATCACTAAGAGTAGACCTGTAGTCCGATACAAAGGCGAGGAGCTACCAAAATACGATGCTGTTATTCCTCGTATCGGTGCGTCTGTTACTTTTTACGGAACGGCCGTTGTAAGACAATTTGAAATGATGGGGACTTTTTCAGTCAACGAATCTGTGGCTATCAGCCGGTCTCGCGACAAACTTCGATCTTTGCAATTACTATCACGTAAAGGTATCGGCCTTCCTCGGACTGGCTTTGCAAACAAAGCATCCAACACCAAGGATTTAATCAAGACTGTCGGCGGCGCGCCGTTAGTTATTAAGCTCATTGAGGGTACTCAAGGTATTGGCGTGGTATTGGCCGAAAACAATAAGACAGCCGAAGCCGTTATCGAGGCGTTTATGGGGCTAAAAGCCAACATCCTTGTCCAAGAATTTATTAAGGAAGCCAGTGGCGTTGACATTCGTTGCTTTGTGGTTGGTAACCGCGTAGTTGCAGCGATGAGACGACAAGGTGCTGAGGGTGAGTTTAGATCAAATCTGCACCGAGGCGGCTCAGCCAAACTCATCAAGCTAAGTCCGGAAGAAAGAGCGACCGCTGTTGCCGCGGCAAAGGCTATGGGACTAGGTCTGTGCGGAGTGGATATACTGCAATCTAACCATGGTCCAGTTGTTATGGAAGTCAATTCAAGCCCCGGCTTAGAAGGTATTGAAGTTGCGACCAAAAAGGATATCGCAGGCATGATTTACGAGCATATCGAAAAAAATGCGAAGCCTTTTAAAACCCAAACTCGCGGGACAGGCTAAGCCTTATAGCAACGAATCAGCTTTAGTAGTGGGTCACAACCAAGGTGACCCACACAATAACACTCGCGAACACTACCGATACAGTTGTCTCATTTGGGTTTTCGAGTGCCGTGAATTCGATACACTTCGCGCCAAGACTCCCTATCAGCAGACCACTCGAGCTTCCACTCGAATGTATTGTCGGTAATATCAAAAAACTTGATCAGGCTGTAGTTTCCTTTCGGGTCTTTGTCGTCCCGCAACATAACTATTTCTGCGTCGTTTGAGACAGCTGTAAGATTCATAGGCTTTTTGGATGCAGTAGTTAGCCATGTCAAAACCCACTTTTTCTCTAGTGGATTATATATTCTTAAGTTAATTCCGCGTTGACGGCTACTTTCGTCCTCAAGTGGTTCTGATACGGGTGGGGAGGTGTAATTATCTTGAATACCCCAACCATCAAACGCCCAAAAGAAATCCCAGTCGGCGCCTGTACTTGCTTGCCATCCCAATCCATCGGGCTTTAGACCTTCTTCAGTGGTTGACCAACGACCAGCCATTTTGCCCCAATGTTGAAGCTCAGCTGGAGCTCCTTCGGCCATTTCACCAGGGTTGAAGATAGTGGCCGTATCGGCTTTTGCTAGCACGCTATTAGGAGCGATGCGATAGATGCGGCCTTAAGCAGCAACGAAAGAATACTGGATAGGATATTTTTCATTAGTTTTAGCTCTTAATGGTTTCAAATCAGGTTAGCTCTTGGCCTCTAACTCCCTTCAAGAAACTTACCCAAAATTTAGAGTAAGGCGAAAGTAGACTAAATGTAGAAATGTTAAACATTTCAATTCCGAACATTTTCTTAACACTAATCCAAACAATATTGGACACTTATGCCCACTTGCATCAGAATGTTTTTTTCTGTGTCGGCTTACCTGTCAAGTTCCACAGTAACGAGCACAACAGTCATTTTTTCATTCTAGGTAATGCTATGAATACTCTATTTAAGGTTGCTATCGGCATCCCCGCCCTATTTTTCATCTTTATTGGCGTTCGTTGGGCTGTTGACCCTAGTGGTGCAGCTGACATGCTCGGCATGTCTTTGTTGAGTGGTTTAGGTTTAAGCTCGCAAATCGGTGATGTTGGCGCCCTCTTCTTGAGCATGGGGGTAATGATGCTGTTGGCTCTGGTCAGTCGTCAACCCATCTGGTTTTATGCTCCTGCCATGATGCTGCTAATGGTGGCCAGCTTTAGGTTAATAGCCTGGCTGGTTCATGGTGCCGCTTTTGCTTACCAAGAATTGGCAGTAGAAATCATTGTTTCTACCCTGCTGATCATTGCAGCAGCGCGCATTAAGAACGACTAGAGAAATTACATGACGATGATTAAATTGGCTGTATTAATGCTGATGAGCTTCGCAATGTTTGGGACTGCTTCAGCTCAAATTAATGCACCAGTCTCTGAGCCATCACGACCTAACATCGTTCTAATTTTGGCAGATGACCTAGGCTACTCAGATATAGGACCTTTTGGCAGTGAGATAAACACGCCGAATCTGTCTGCCCTTGCCGAAAATGGCATTCGCTTTAGTAATTACCACACGGCGGCAAGTTGCGCCCCTTCGCGCTCGATGTTGTTAACGGGGGTCGATAGTCACCGCGCTGGAGTACCTAATATTCCCGAAGCGATACCACCTGAGCAGATCACGCAGACAAATTACCAAGGCGTATTGAGTAAAAACGTGGTGACAGTTGCGACGCTTCTTGAGGATCAAGGCTATCACACGGTTATGGCTGGAAAATGGCATCTTGGCATGGAGCCTGATCAATTGCCGAGTAGCCGTGGGTTCAAACGTACAATTACTATGGCCGATACGGGTGCAGACAATTGGGAGCAGAGGCCTTATCTACCGATATACAAGAAGGCTAATTGGTTTGCTGATGGTAAAGAAACCACCCTACCCGATGACTTTTACTCTTCTGAGCTTTTGGTAGACAAAACCATCGAGTTTATTGAAGAAAAACAAGACAAACAGCCATTTTTCGCGTACATCCCCTTTCAGGCGGTACACATTCCAGTTCAATCTCCAAAACATTTTACCGATAAATACTTGGATACCTACAGCGATGGCTGGGACGCTTTGCGAAAACAACGTCAGAGCAAAGCAGTTGCTTTGGGGCATGTGCCTGCCGACAGCCAAATGGTAAAAATGCAATCTACCGCAGATTGGCAGTCTTTAGATGAAGAAGAAAAGCGGTATCAATCCAAGCGTATGGCCGTCTACGCCGGCATGGTCGAGGCGATGGATCATCATATTGGTCGCTTGGTCGAACACCTCAAACAGTCGGGCCAATATGACAACACAGTATTCATTTTCACTTCCGACAATGGTGCAGAATACAACGGTTGGAATGACCAACTGAATTTGAGAAATAGACTCCTTCAATGGTATATGGGGTACAGCCTAGATTTGGATAATCTGGGGCTAAAAGGTAGTTTTAACGCCATAGGTCCAAGTTTTGCAAGTGCTGCCGCATCGCCCCTTTCCTTCTACAAATTCTATTCCGGTGAAGGCGGCTTGCGAGTGCCACTAATAATTGCAGGAGACCCAATAGCTGCAAACAACGCGCACTCTAGAGCATTTACCTTTGTCACCGATATTACGCCCACAATATTGGAACTCAGCAATATTACGAGACCTGAATCACGCTACGGTGGCCGGACGATAGAACCCATTATTGGTAAGAGCCTGATCCCGTTACTCAATGGCAATGCGGAACGTGTGTATAACGAATCCGACACAGTTGCGTATGAAATCGGTGGCAATGCCGCCCTTTTCCAAGATGATTACAAGATCATGAAAAATCGTGGGCCTATGGGCGGTGATCAATGGCAACTTTTTAATATTGCTCTTGATCCGGGCGAGACGGTTAATTTGGCAGAAGACATGCCCGAGCGTTTTGAGTCGATGCTTGGTCTTTACGATGACTACGTCCAAAAAAATGGCGTGTTACCCGTTTCGGCTGAATACGTACAGATTGTTCAAGTGTTCATTAATGGTTTCAGAGATGTACAGGGTATGCGCTTGCTGGTTCTCGTATTAAGCGGGTTAGTTGTTATGCTTGTAGTTCTTACAGCTTATTCAGTTCGAGTAAAAAATAGAACCTAAACGCGAGCTTCTAGCAGACTTGAGGCTTAAACCGACGCTGTCGAGTCTGTCGACTAACCACTAAAAAACTACACCCTTGCCTTATGGAAGCAATTATTGACCTAGATGCCGAGATAGCGAAAGCCGCCGAAGATGCTGCTTTCAGCCTAATAGGAAATGATCTTTTAGGTAAGGGATATAGCGTCAGAGTGAACTCTTTACCGCATTCTCTCGCTGACTTATTAAACGAGCGAGTCGTTTCAATATCAGATTCGTCATTTCAGACGGCAGCGATAGGTCCAGCTCAAAACACAATGCAAAATAACTTTGTCCGCAGCCAAAAGCTAAAGTGGATAACGGGCGACTCCGACGCAAGCATCCAATGGTTGAGTTGGGCTGAACGCTTGCAGGTTCATCTAAATCGAAGCTTATTCTTAGGTTTGTTCTCATTTGAGAGTCATTACGCACATTACCAGCCAGGCGACTTTTACAAGCGTCATTATGATGCGTTTCGTGGCAAAGTCGGCCGGACTGTATCGATAGTCGTTTACCTAAATACTAATTGGTTGCCAACGGATGGCGGCGAACTGGTTATCTACAATGGTGATGACGACAAGAAAGGCCTAAAAGTAATGCCTAGTTACGCTACAGTCGTTGTGTTCTTAAGTTCAGAGTATCCACATGAAGTATTGCGCACAAATAGAGACCGCTATTCAATTGCTGGCTGGTTTAGTACTAACACCAGTATTGCCTCGCGAGTTGACCCACCTGAATAAGCGACTTTACCTTGTTGTATACCCTCAGAGAGCATGGAGGTTTGCATACGCTGAATGTAAGATGGTGGCCTTCGTCAATCAGAATGTTTGCTCTTTTTTGCATTAACACCCTGGTTCTTACGGCGTACTAACACCGATTTCTTTCACAATAAAAACAATAATGAACGAGAAACTAGAGCGTATTCGAAGCCTACATCTTTTTGCAGCCCTTTCTGACGAGCAATTTGATGCGTTAACGGCGAAAACCAGACCTTCCTCACTGGATAAATCTCAGCCATTGTTTCGTAGGGGCGACGATGCGTCATCGTTCTATGTGTTGACCGAAGGTGCTATCAAGCTGTCAATGGATTCGCCTCAAGGCATCGAGAAAGTATTGATGATAGTGCGTCCTTACGAGCTTTTTGCAGAGGCCGTTATGTTTATGGAAAAACACCAGTTTCCGGTCAACGCCATTGCTCTACAGCCCAGTGAGGTGATTGGTTTCGACGCAAAGCTCCTCATTAGTTTTCTACGCGAATCACCAGACCTCTGCCTAAATATGCTGTCGATGCTGAGCGTGAGATTGCATCGTCATGTTAACGAAATAGAAACACTGTCAACTCAGAATTCAACCTGCAGAGTACTCAATTACCTGAGCTCACAGATAACAGAAGACGGTAGCAACCAAGCCAACCTCGTTTTAGATACGTCTAAAAAAAATCTAGCCTCTAGGCTCTCGATCACGCCAGAGACATTTTCAAGAATATTACACAAGCTCACAATAGATGAGATTCTAGGAATCAACGGCCGAAAAATATTGATACGGGATATAAGCAAATACCGCCGCTATGCGAGTGAAGCGTAACTCAGGAAGCTAAGCTCCAAACGATAGCGAGATACCGCTTACTAAGTAGGCCTAAATGGTAGGTAGACCTAGATAGTAGATAAACCAAGTTGAGGGTTACCTATTACTCTGTTTCAGAGAGTGTTTTTAGTACGCATTAACTTGATTAGAAACATAACTAAGGCAAATGCGCCAAACGCGAATACAGTGTCGCCTGGAACCCGAGCCCAGACCAAAGACTCCATCACATTACTGTGAATAAAGTCGGCTGAACGCGCGTACCAATACCCATGTTTGTAGGCATTAATCGTTTGCCAGATACCGGCTGGCACTAATGACATAAACACCATCATCGCCAAGCCAATATTAAAGCTCCAGAACGACCACTTCAGCCATTTTTCGTCCCACACTTTGTGCGCAGTGAGGCCTCGCAGACAAAACAGCATTAAGCCAATACCTAGCATTCCATACACGCCAAACAATGCAGCATGTCCGTGCGATGCGGTCGTATTCAGACCTTGCATGTAATACAGAGCAAGCGGTGGGTTAATCAAGAACCCAAGTAAGCCAGCACCAATGAAATTCCAAAATAGGACCGCCGAGAAAAACATGAGTGGCCACTTATAATATTCCAGCCATGGCGCTTTCGACTCAATCTTAGCGTGATTGTATGCCTCAAATCCAATCACAACTAAGGGCACTACTTCAAAGGCTGACATCACACCGCCGATCGCCAAAATAGCGATTGGTGTACCACTGAAATACAAGTGATGGAATGTGCCCAGCACGCCAGCGTTGAGGAAAATAATCGTCGCGAACAAGACCGAAATCACCGCCGTGCTGTAGCGCAACAATCCTAAGCGCACAAACAATACTGCGATAATGGTGGTTGCGAACACTTCGAAAACGCCCTCTACCCAAAGATGCACAACCCACCAGCGCCAGTACTCCATAACACTGATGTGCGTTTCTTGCCCATACATTAAACCTGCGCCGTACAACAAGCCAATGGCTGTTGATGCGACAACAAGAAGAAACATCAAGGACTTATTATTGCCCGTACGCAATGCTGGCCATAGAGCCCGAACCATTAACGTTAGCCATAACAGTAACCCGATAAACAGGAATATCTGCCAAAAACGTCCAAGGTCAATGTATTCATAACCTTGGTGGCCAAACCAAAAACTATAGGTCAACGACGTGAACCACTGTTTGATACCTAACCACTCACCGGTCATAGATCCGACCACAATGATCAAGAGGCAGATAAACAGAAAGTTAACTCCGAATCGTTGAAAACGTGGCTCTTTGCCTGAAATCATCGGCGCAAAATACAACCCCGTAGCCAACCAGGCTGTTGCAATCCACAACACAGCGAGCTGGGTGTGCCATGTTCTGGATACGGCATAAGGCAGGTATTCAGCCAAAGGAAATCCATAAAAATCTTGGCCTTCTACAGCGTAGTGAGCCGTGACGATTCCAAGAAATATCTGCAATCCTATTAGCGCAATAACGGTCCAAAAATACTTTTCGGTAGCACGCATTGAAGGTGTTATCTCAACATCAGCCAACATGTCTTGCGTTGCTACACCATTTTCAGGCTCCATGTCGTCTCGCCATGCGTCATATTGACCAACATAAAACCAAACCAATACTCCGATACCACCTAGCAGTAGTAACACACTAACAAAGGTCCAAACAAATAGAGGCGCTGCTGGTGTATTGCCAACTAGCGGATCGTGTGGCCAATTACTGGTATAAGACACTTCGCCTTCAGGTCGAAGGGTAACAGCGCTCCACGATGTCCAAAACACAAAGCCTGTAAATGCATGCAAATTTTCATCAGAAAGCGATAGGGATTTTGCGAACGCGTACTGTTCTTTAAGTTCTTGACCTTCTTCAGTAACCGCCGTTTGAAAAACAGACCCGTAGTGCTGTTTTACCGTTTCTACGGCCATCGCTCGATCGTTCGACACGGTAATGATTTCAGTATCCGCTACATATGTGTTGCGCTTCATTTCATGCCTTAGCGCAACAGCCAGAACGTCTTGTTCTTGCTGACTCAGCTCGGTACTGTCCATTTGGTGTTGCCGTTGCGCGGCGATATTCAACAATGCCACCGCTTCTCTGTGCAACCAGTCCGCACTCCAGTCAGGAGCCAAATAACTACCGTGCCCCCAAATTGAACCACGCTGCATGCCCCCAATGGACTGCCATACCTTTTGACCCTGCATAATGTCCTCAGATGTATACACAACGGTGCCATCTTCAGATTGAACCACACTCGGTATTGGGGGAGCTTGATGATAGATCTCGCTACCGAAGTACAACAAGATGGAGAACATTACGACCATGGATACGGTTAGTACGACCCATAAGCGTTTAATGGTAAAGAGAGTATTGTATTTTGACATGGCTTTAATAGAGTTGTTATTGGACTAAAATTATGTGCAAGAACTCGTATTTACTCTAACGCCTAAGTAACCACTAATCCGAAAGGCAAAGTACGGGGCACGCTCAATATCACGACTATCTTAGACGAGCGCTTCGATCTCTCCCTTGATAAGCGTCAAGAAAACTTGAGGGCTAACCGAAACACCTTAATGATCTACACGGGGCATCAAAAGTATCGGTAAATAGATCCATAAAAAACTCGAAAATGCTCCGATCCACAGTACGAAAGAAAGCCGCATCCAGTCAAATGTTAGGCTCGGTATGGCGAGTGGCAGTAGCACTCGCGCAATTGCGCATAGTATAAGCAGCATAAAAGCCACCTTAACGAGCGTATGGGGTTTGGATATATCTCTTCCTGTGTGGCCAATTGCGACCCGCGACATCATAGATAGTGTTATCAGCGCCACTCCACCTACCGCGAACGCATGGATAGCAAGATACTTTGAAACGCCTATAAAATAGTGCAGCCCCATTAACAAGAAAGCTAAGCAAATGAATGCGTAGGAGAGGTAAAGTCCCCACAACAACGGTTTTGTCCATATTCCTTTGGTGTGCCATTGCCCCAGTCTAACTGTGTTTACAACGAACAAGGCCAAGGCAAGTACGCCAGATGTACTCGAATATGTCGCTGTTAGTTCAAGTACAAAAAACAATAAAAACAAGACAAGACTCGCAATATCTAGCCACCGAAAACTAGCAATGGTCACTTGGTAACCAACACCACGAGCGATAAAAAACGGAACTAGATTTTTACCAATGGTCAAAATCAGTCCAATGATTAGAAACAGTCCTCCATATATACCTATACGTGCGCCCTCTTCCACGTAGCCCAAAGCGCCTAACAAAAACACACTATTGAAGACCATCAGTAATATCACCTTTGAAATCACCGCCATCCGAGGCCACAAGCGCTTTCGTATTATTGGAATGGTTATTGAAACAAGCAATTGCAGAATAAATAGCAAATCACATAGGCCCGCCACGATTAAAAACTCAGAGCCAAATATGTACAAAACCCGCGCTGCGCACCAAAACACAAACATCAGCATAAGAGGCTTACCGATGCTGGTAGGCAGTCCCGTCCAATTGGCCACCGCGGTGAGCAAAAACCCAGCCACTACCGCTAATGCGTAACCGAAGATCATTTCATGCGCATGCCACTGAAAGATCGAGAGTGGTTCAGTCACAACGTTAAATTGGAACAGATAGACCAGTGACCACAGACCGATGGATGCTACAGCGAAAACCCCAGCGCCCATGAAGAAAGGCCTAAATCCAATCTCAAAAAGCGCGATAGGTTGAGCTTTGTTTTTATTCATCACGTCAATATCCCCTTGTGGATCTCAAGTGTGTTGGGCTTCTAGGTATTGGTATCTCATGATCGATAATTGGCAACATTGATCCTTATCAATGAACGCATTAATTTTTCTCACTATTCTTGCCTCGGTGATAGTTCTAACTAGGGCTTTAACCAAAACAATTTACCAAGCGATCGATAACTAAGAGAGGGACCAAATGAAAGCACATACTAAAAATCGCGCGTTAATTATTGGATTTTCGCTAGCTGTAGTTTCACCAATTTATGTGAGTCATGCTGAGTCCCTGGGTGAAGCTCTGGTGTCGGGTACTGCGAGTGCCAATGTCAGGTATCGTATAGAGGATGTCGATCAGGCCAATCTGAGCGAGGATAGTTTTGCTTCTACCTTGCGAACGCGCCTAGGCTATAAAACTAAGGCATATAAAGGCGTCAGCTTTTTTGTGGGCATAGATGATGTAACCAGCATTGGTAACGCAAATTACTTAACGCCGAGTAGTGGACCAGTGGGAACACCCATAGGGCCTAAAAACGCTGGACACCCGGTCATCGCTGACCCTTTGGAAAGCGACCTTAATGAACTATACGTTTCATATACAGGCGAGAAGACAACCGCAACCATTGGCCGCCAGCGGATCATCAGAGCCAATTCGCGTTTTGTGGGAAATGTAGGTTGGAGACAACATGAGCAAACGTATGAAGGTATTTCGATAAAAAGCGACATTATTGAGGACTTCTCGATTTTTGCTGCTTATCTAACTAAACGACACACCATAACGTTTACCGATATCGATCAAGACACAACGCTATTCGATGTTGAATACAAAGGCTTTGATTCTGCAGTTCTGTCAGCGTACTACTACGACATTCAAGTGGATAACACGACTACCCAATGGCAGAACTTTGGAGCTCGCTTAACAGGCAAACTCAATAAATTTGGATATATAGTTGAATACGCTCAGCAAGACAATCAAGCTGGAGAAACACCTCATTACACCTTATTAGAAGGTACTTACGGTTTTGCTGGAGTTGCGCTTACCGCCGGCATGGAGACCTTAGGCAACGATAAAACAACTAGCTTTGCAACGCCTTTAGCAACCCTACACAAGTTTAATGGTTGGGCTGATGTGTTTTTGGCAACCCCTACACAAGGGTTACAAGACACATACGTAAAAGTTGCGGGCAAGCTTGCAGACATAAACCTTCAAGCCGTTTATCACACCTTTGACAGTGATACGCAAAGCATAGACTTTGGTAACGAGCTTAATGTCTCTGCAACCAAAAAGATCAATGACCACCTTAGTTTGGGTGCCAAGTACGCTGATTACTCAGCAGGCGATGCACGCAGCAACAAAGTGAGTACAGACAAATTGTGGTTGTGGGCTGACGCTAGTTTTTAGGAACCAATACCAGTAGGTCTTTTAACCAAGATGTGCGTGCGGCTTAGACTCTAGTTTTAAGACTAGTGGTTAGGCACACGCACTATTTTTTTTACCTAAAAATCTCGCCACCCTTCATCACAAACGACACGTTTTCCATCAGGCGTATGTCTTCCAGCGGGTTGCCATCAACAGCAATGATATCGGCCAGCATGCCTTCCTTGATCTCGCCTCTATCATGCACGCCGATCAAATCAGCCGCATTGACCGTTGCAGTTCTAAGCGCGTGCGCGTTAGACATACCTCGTTTAACCATTGCGTAGAATTCAAAACGAGCATCAGCGTGCGCCATTACACCTGCATCACTGCCTAATGCAATATTAACTCCCTCCTTTACTGCCATCTTGAAACTGTTTTCAATGTATGGTTCTAGAAATTCGCTTTTCTTGACAGTCCATTCTGGGGTCTCAGGAGGCAAAGGTACGTCGTTCAGGTGAATGGTGGGAACGTAATAAGTTCCTCTGCGTTTCATTTCCTTAATGATTTCTGGCGTCAGCATTGAACCATGCTCTATCGAAGCAACCCCTGCTTTGACAGCAGCCATTATTCCCTCGCTCCCATGGGCATGGGCCATTACTTTTAGACCGTGGCGATTCGCCTCTTCGACAATAGTTTCGAGCTCTTCACTGGAATATTGTTGAGCGCCAGGGCTATCGCCTTTGGAAAACACGCCAGCAGTAGCACACACTTTTATCACTTTCACACCGTGCTTGGCTTGATAGCGTACGGCCTTTAATATCTCATCTTTGCCATCAGCGATACCCTGTTTTGGACCTATTTCCATAATGCCTGGAGCAAAACCAGTAATGTCACAGCGGCCACCCGTGATCGAGATATAGTGACCCGCTGGATAGACACTAGGACCAACAATGTCGCCACGATTAATCGCGCGCATAACGGCCACATCAGCAAATCCTGGGAATGAGCCCGCATCTCTGACTGTAGTAAAACCAGCTTCGAGCATGTCTTTGCCAAACTTCGCACCGTGCAATGCCCAATCTGCAGGAGTTTCCATCACTGGGGCCGTAGTCCAGTGATTTCCCGTAAAGTAATCCAACGTGATGTGACTGTGTACATCAATAGCACCCGGCAATACCGTCCTGTCGCCAAGATCTATAAATTCGGCTTGTTCTGGCAGCTTACTAGGGTTTATCGCGGTAATTTTCTCACCTGCGACCACAATTAGGGCGGGGGAAACCATCTTACCTTCGACAACATCCACGTAGCCAGCGGCCTTAATAACTTTGACTTTGGAAGCGTGCGCCGCGCTCATCATCAGCAATGTCAGAGTTAAACTTAATGACAGGGGTCGAAGTAGATGGGAGATTTTCATTGATTAATTACCTATTACGTTAAAATATTAACTGACACTTGTTTGGATCTCGCATAACAAAAAAGGAATTGTTGAAACAATAATCCAAATTTCAATCAGTTAGAATGAAGTTCACCACTTTAGAATTCCTTATTAAAAGGGTCAAATCGACACAAACCCGTTAGATTGTCACTTTACTTTACAAAATGAGTGGTAACTTCCGCGAAATTATTTTCGAACTAATCCATACCTAACAACTAGATACGCGATATGAAAAGTTTGCCGTTAATAGCCATCTCGATGCTCGTCTATGCGACGACACTCAGCGCAAATGCTCAGCAAAACCAACAAGCTGAAGTGCCTGTTTACGTGGCTCCTGTAGTTCAAAGTGAATTTGTTGACACTGTAGAGGCACTAGGAACACTCAAAGCCAACGAAAACGTATCTCTTGCTGCGACGGTTACCGAACTGGTTACTGCTGTCAATTTCACTGATGGGCAAAGAGTGATTACGGGTGACGTGTTAATTCAAATGGACGACACCGAAGAAATCGCATTGCTTGAAGAAGAACAATCGCGCGTAGACGAAGCCCAACGACAGGTAGATCGCTTTAAGCCTCTTATCAGTAGAGGTTCTGTCTCGGAACTAACCTATGACCAAAGCGTAGGTGCGCTGAGCGCCGCCAAGGCTCGCCTAAGAGCCGTACAGTCACGAATTGACCAACGCAAGATAGTGGCCCCCTTTGATGGCGTGGTCGGACTTCGCAACACTAGTGTTGGTGCCCTGCTTCAGCCTGGATCAGTAGTCACAACAATCGATGATGACTCAGTCATGAATTTGGATTTTGCTGTCCCTGAGGTCTTTCTTCAGTCGCTAGTGCCAGGACTTAAGATAAGTGCCACTACTAGCGCTTTTCCAGACAGAACTTATATCGGCGAAGTGGCCAGTGTGAGCACGCGTGTTGATCCTATAACTCGGTCTATTGTGGTTAGAGCGCGCATCGATAATGCTGATCGGTCGCTCAAGCCTGGGTTATTGATGCGTGTAACGTTAAAGAGAAGTCCACGCCAAGCCAATGTTTTACAAGAGGAAGGCATTATTGCTGATGGTAGACGTAATTTTGTTCTTGTTGCAGTTGAGAAAGATGGCCAAATAATAGCTGAGCGCAGAGAAGTGCAGATTGGTGCCCGACGTAAAGGCGAAGTTGAAATTCTTGAAGGACTAGTAAGCGGCGACTTAGTTGTCACTCACGGCACATTGAAGGCTCGCGATGGCTCCGCCCTCAACGTCCTCGCTGTTGAAGAAAACAATGAGACTCTAGTCGAGTTAATTGAACTTCATGAGGTTACAGATGACACTCAAGCAAACGCATCAGCCGCGAGAAAGGCGGAGGCATTGCTATGATGGTGTCAGACGTATCGGTCAAGCGGCCGGTATTCGCGTCAGTTATTTCTATTTTATTGATCGCGTTCGGTATAGTCTCCTTCGATCGCCTTTCGTTGCGTGAATACCCTGACATTGACCCACCTATTGTTACCGTTCAAGTTGACTACCCTGGCGCTCCAGCCAACATTGTCGAAACTCGGATAACGCAAGTAATTGAGGAACGAGTCGCTGGCGTCGCAGGAATCGAGTTCATTCAATCAAATTCCAGAGATGGTCGGTCTAGCGTCGTTATTGAGTTCTCGGTTAATCGCGATGTAGATTCCGCGGCTAACGACGTACGTGATCGGATTTCTGGCGTAGCCGATAACCTGCCGGTAGAAGCTGATCCACCTGAAGTACAAAAGGTCGACAGCAACGACGACGTCATTATCTGGCGTAATCTAGTGAGTCAGGACATGACTGTCCCTGAGTTGAGTGATTACGCTCAACGTTTTCTGGTCGATCAATATGCTGCGCTGGATGGCGTCGCGCGAGTCCTTATTGGTGGACGACAAAGCTATGCTATTCGCGTTTGGGTAGACCGTAAAGCTCTTGCCGCACGCGGTTTGAGTGTGACTAACATTGAGAGCGCCTTACGCGCAGAAAATATAGAATTACCTGCTGGCTCTATCGAGTCAGACGAAATGATTTTTAAAGCTCGAGTAGATCGCACTTTTAAGAAGCCTTCAGACTTCAATAAACTGGTTTTAGATCGAGGCGATGACGGTTACCTGGTTCGTTTAGGTGACGTAGCTCGAATCGAGTTAGGGCTGGTTGAAGATCGTACTTTTTTTAGAGGTAACCAAGAACCCATGGTAGGTATTGGTGTCATTCGTCAATCCACATCCAATACCATCGATGTAGCGGACCGTGTTAAAGCCCTTACCGCCAAGATCAACCCAGGCTTACCCGACGGCATGGCTATTAAGGAAAGCTATGATGCGTCGGTCTTCGTACAAGCGTCAATCAACGAGGTGTACACCACACTATTCGTTTCCATTGTCTGCGTAGTATTCGTTATCTACATGTTCTTAGGCAGTTTCCGAGTAATGATTATTCCAGCGGTGACAGTTCCTGTATCGCTTACGGCAACATTTATCGCCATGTATGCGTTTGGTTTTTCGGTAAACTTGCTGACACTATTAGCTCTAGTCCTCGCCATCGGCTTGGTTGTTGATGATGCTATCGTCGTTCTCGAGAACATTGTTCGCAGAATTCAAGAAAAAGGAGAAACACCCCTAGTCGCAGCATACCGGGGTGCACGCCAAGTAGGTTTTGCGGTTATTGCGACTACCCTAGTTCTGATAGCGGTATTCGTGCCCATTACCTTTTTAGAAGGCGACTTAGGCCGACTCTTTACTGAATTTGCGCTAACCATTGCCGCGGCTGTAGCATTTTCCTCACTGGTTGCACTGACTTTATCAACCATGCTGGCGTCTAAAATGCTCACTCCGAGCACAAGTCGTCCTACTCGACTGGTCGAAACAGTTAACAACGTGTTTCGATCCGCCCGTAAACGCTATAGAAAGAACTTGGTGAAAGCGGTACGAGCACCGAAAAAAGTGTTGTTAGCATTTGCCGCGTTAGTGGCGCTTTCGGCTGTTTTTTTCGTCAACATCAATCAAGAGTTCGCACCTTCGGAAGACCGCGGAGCATTCTTCTTAATCGTAAATGGTCCTGAAGGCGCAAGCTTTGAATACATCAGCGAATACATGACCGAGATCGAATCTCGGCTAATGCCTTTTGTTGAGGCTGGCGAGATCAACCGCTTGTTGGTTCGCGCACCTAGAGCATTTGGTTCTATTGAGCAATTTAATAGTGGTATTGCAATTGTCATTTTGACCGACTGGTCAGAACGACGCTCCGCGTGGGACATTATGGGAGACGTCAGTAAAAAACTGTCTGATCTTCCCGGGGTTCGCTCATTTCCTGTTATGCGACAAGGCTTAGGCGGCGGCACGGGTAAACCTGTTCAGTTTGTATTGGGCGGCTCAACCTACGAAGAACTTGCACAATGGTCCGAAACATTACTCGCCAAAATTAACGAAGATAACCCCGGACTTGTTGGGGTTGATACCGACTACAAACAAACCAGACCACAAATCGACTTTGTTGTTGACTACGATCGAGCCGCTGATTTAGGTGTCACTATTTCCGAAATCGGCCGTACGCTTGAGACCATGATGGGCGGTCGACGAGTAACCACATTCTTAGATAAAGGAG
Source organism: Proteobacteria bacterium UBA7415 (assembly GCA_002470515.1). GTDB lineage: Bacteria > Pseudomonadota > Gammaproteobacteria > Arenicellales > Arenicellaceae > Arenicella. The sequence goes on from DKML01000027.1 coordinate 51,121, forward strand.
AAGAATACGACGTCATTGTTGAAGGCGAACGTTCAGAACAAACGTCCTTTGACGATATTCAAAACATCTATGTTCGTTCTGACCGAAGTGGTGAGTTAATACCTATATCCAATTTACTCTCTATCACGGAATACGGCGCCGCTGACCAACTGTCTCGCTTCAACCGAGTGCGCGCTATCACCATTGACGCAAGCCTTGCAGATGGCTACAGCTTAGGCGAAGCGCTCACTTATCTAAATGGCCTTGTAGACGAGCACCTCCCAGACGAAGCCATAGTTGACTATAAAGGCGAAAGTCGGAACTTTATGTCATCAGGAGACTCCATTCTTTTTGTATTTCTACTGGGTTTAGCCGTAGTGTTCCTAGTGCTTGCGGCACAATTCGAAAGCTTTGTACATCCGTTCATTATTTTAGCAACCGTTCCACTGACTATTGGCGGCGGCTTGTTTGGGTTAATGATTACCGGTCAGTCGTTGAACATTTATTCGCAAATCGGGCTGATAATGCTGGTGGGGTTAGCGGCTAAAAATGGCATTTTGATAGTCGAGTTTGCCAATCAATTGCGCGACGTAGGCTATCGTTTTAATCGCGCGATCTTGTCGGCGTCAGTTATTCGCTTGCGTCCTATCGTCATGACAGGCTTAACCACAATTGCAGGCAGCATTCCGCTAATTTTGGCCAGCGGCGCTGGGGCTGAGACTCGCTTAGTTATTGGCACCGTTATCTTCTTTGGCGTTCTCGCGTCGACTCTGCTAACAATATTTCTAGTGCCTCTGCTCTATACATTGTTAGCGCGCAATACAGGCTCACCTGAGGATGTCACTCGACAGTTGGAAGCGGAATTACCCGCAGCCACCCGAGCGCGTGGCGGTTAGGCGGATTTGCTACATATGAGATGAACATTAAGTGTTTAGCACGGCTAGATGCCACCAAATTTTACGTGTAAGGTAAGCGCATACAACTGACAACAAGCTTAAAGACGCCGTATTAGTGACTACTACTCATCAATCAAACTTTCGTTTTAAGAAAGTCGTTTTTCTTATTGCCATACTGGCTTGCCTTAATGGCTGTATCAGCACCACGATCATAACAAATATTCCTAAAACTGAGATCGTTGACTCAGACTATTATGGAATGAGCGCGTTTTCGGAGCGCTTTGAGGATAACGAAAATTCGATAACCCTCGCTTTCTCCGGAGGCGGAATGCGCGCGGCCGCGCTATCCTACGGCGTTTTAAAGGCCCTTGAAAGTAGTCAACTTCCAGCCTTAACAGATACTTCAGAATCTCAAGTAACACTGCTCGATGAAGTAGATACAATTAGCGCCGTTTCAGGCGGTAGTTTTACAGCTGCTTACTACGGATTGTTTGGCAAGAAAATTTTTAAGGATTATGAAGGCGCTTTCCTACGCAGAAATATCGAAACAGAACTGTTTAGGATTCTCACAAACCCATTGAACTGGTTTAGCAGAAAAGGACGAACCGATAGAGCAATAGACATCTACGACAGAGATATTTTTGGGGTGCAGTCTTTCGCGATTTTATAAAGCCTAATTCGCCCTTTATTATTATCAACGCGTCAGACCTCGCCTATGGGTCTAGGTTTGCCTTCATTCAAGAATATTTTGATCTCTTGTGTTCTGATATCAGCAGCTTCTCTGTAGCCAAAGCAGTGGCCGCGTCAGCAGCGGTCCCTGTACTCTTTTCTCCAGTCACCTTAGAAAATTATGATGGCTGCATCAACGAAGCAGAGCCCTACTTACGAGAGGCTGCCGAAAAAAGCAGAAGTAATCCAGAGTTGGAGCTTACCTCTAGAAGTTTAATGACCTTTACAGATAAAAGTTCTAAAAAGTATGTGCATCTGGTCGATGGAGGTATTACCGATAACCTCGGACTGCGCACGATAGTAGACTTGGTCGAAATATCGGGAGGTGCCAGACCGCTTATTCGTAGTTTAAAGCTAAGACCTACCGAACGGTCGATTATTATCTCGGTTGATGCTTCAACAAAGCCAACCACTCATATAGGTGAAAGTTCGCGCGCGCCGTCGATTTCGACCGTTATATCAGCAGCTAGTAGTGCACAACTTCATCACTACAATGTAACGTCCGTCGCATTAGCTCGCGCTAAACAAAAAGAATGGGCCAAGGCTGTCTCTAAGCCCAGCCATTCGGTTTCAACCTATTTCATTCAGCTAGATTTAACCGGCGTCAAAAACCTTAAGGTTAGACATCGTTTAAACCAAATTTCAACTAGCATGTATCTTGATAATTCCGAAATTGACTCACTGATCAATGCAGGCCGAAGCCTACTACTCAATAACCCAGAATTTCAAAGGCTCATGAGGGATCTTAGAGAGGAATTCACAGGCAAAAATAGAGAACAATGACCGCGGTACAATAACTACTTTTAATCCGCTATTTTAAACAGCGATACAGATCAAAGCTCTGTTTGCCCTCGATGACCTTAGAAGTGCGCACGATGGTGTCGGCTCCTCGCTCAACAGCTTCATTTTTTGCCAAAGCATCCAACTCTTCTTGAACTTTCTTGGCGCTTCGCTTAATTAGCGTAATGTTATCGGCCGTATAGGTGGTTGCCTTACTCAACAGACGACACCCCATCATTCGATCCGCAGGGACTATTCTAACCGCCTGTGAATTGGGCGCATTTTTAACCCATGTGCAGCTCGTAAGAGAGGCTAACCCAAGGATAAACACAGTACTGATTAAAACTAGCTTTTGAGTATTCCTTATTAACATAGAGAGTCTCCTGTAGACCATGTTATTTGAAGAGGCGCGCTTGCCTCGATAACGTCATCATTATCAATCTATTTTTCTATCGAAACTACCAATTTGAAGCAAACAAGGGTTAAGACGCGTTAACCTTTCTAGATAAAGACATTAAGCACTCAGCTAGTCTACTGTGGGACTTTTAAACGCTGAACAAATTATGGAGATATAGTGGCTAAGATTCTGACCTAGTTGCCCATAGTTCACCAGAGGCCTTATCGTCAAAAATAACCGGGGCAGGTGCCAAGCGACAATGGGCGCCACTCGTACAATTACGAGTCTTTATATCAAACCTAAACCCATGCCACGGGCACTGGACAATAACACTAGTTCCATCATCTCCAATTTTTGGCCTGTCGAGAGGGCCCAGCGAATGAGGGCAAACTCTTGAGTAAGCAATCCATTCGTCCACAATTTTCACAAGCTGGTATGGGTGGTTATTAAAATCGAAATCAAGTGGTAGACGCTGTTCGATGTCATTGGCAATCCCCAATATAAGAGGCTCGTCGTTTTGATCGAGCTTGCCAGCAGCTTTACGATTAAGTTGGTTTTGCCGCGTCACCATCATCCACACATCTTCGTCGTAGAGCCTGCTGTACGTTGTTAGTAACTGTTGGCGGTAAAGTGCATGCAAAAACCGCGGGAGCTTTGGAATATAAAAATCGACAATTACCTTTATCTGGTGTTCGCTGATAGGAATAGCGTGAGTCCAAATCTCTGTGCCCTTCCCCAAGCCGCTCAAGGTGCGCGTAATCCACCGATTCTTATCGCGGTCTAAGCGCAGCTCCAATTCCATGGCATTGAAATACGATTTGGGCACCAAATTAGCATTAGCTCGCCACCCCCAATTACCCTGCTCTAAAATTTCAAGGTGTGAAAATGAGCTACTGTGTAACCAGGGTAGATGCTCTCCATCTATCGCGTTCTCGTACATTCGAGTCAAACTGACCGGTAGCTCTCGTGTGTAGGTCGCTATATGCGGCACAGTCTGACTGAAACTTGGAAGTAACCGCCGCACCCAATCAATAAGATAAGTAAGTAGAGTCATAGCCTGAATAGTTTAAATGAGATTGGATATTTGAATTGGGAACTTTGTAGATTCTTGTCCGAATATTCCCCGTAGTGAGATATTCTATATCTACACAGGCTACGACTTTTAGCCTTGCAGATCGATAATAGATATAGCAATCTCAACTTTCAATCAAAGACACGATTACAACACTATGACCACAAAAAAAAATTATCCAATTGGCACTCCGGGCACCCCTTGGGGGGACTCTGAAAAGCAACAATGGCTAGAAGCTCAAGTTACCCATAGATCCTATGCCACGGATGTCGTGTGCGTTATTGATACGCTACGTTCGACACATCGCGACGTCATTCAAGTTGAACAGTACGGTGAATTGGATTACTCCAATAGCCCTACTGGTAACACTTACCCTCTTTTTGCTTTACGTTCTATCGAGTGGCACTCAGAGCGACCGACGATATTGGTTACTGGCGGCGTACACGGTTACGAGACCAGTGGTGTACATGGCGCCCTGCGTTTTGCACAAGAAGAGCTGCGTAACTACGCAACCTCGTTTAACATGATCGTTGCCCCGTGCATTAGCCCTTGGGGCTACGAGACGATTAACCGCTGGAACCCCAGCAGCGTCGATCCAAACCGCTCATTTTATAGTGACAATCCGTCACCTGAGTCTGAAGCGATCATGACTTATGCAAAAAGTCTGAACATTTCTTTTTTAGCGCACATTGATCTCCACGAAACAACGGATACCGACAACTCAGAGTTTCGACCTGCGCTAGAGGCAAGAAATGCTGTCGAACAAACGGAGTGGCAAATTCCGGATGGTTTCTATGGTGTTGGCGATACTCTGAAGCCTGTGCCTGACTTTCAAACGGCAATTATTGAGTCTGTTGCTAGGGTTACCCATATTGCGGAAGCGGATGATCAAGGAAAGCTTATCGGCACCGATATTGAGCAACATGGCGTAATAAACTATGCGACCAAAGAATTGGGACTTTGCGCTGGCTTTACTGATGCAGATTACGTCTGCACCACCGAAGTCTACCCAGATAGCCCCAGAGTCGATGACGAAAACTGTATTTTGGCCCAAGTGGCCGCCGTTACCGGCGCTTTGGACTATTTAATCAGTAATACCTAGCGTACGCCTAAAGGCCCTATTCCTTGCAGTGATCAGTTTTACTGCAGGTTTAAGGCTATGGGCTACTGAGTGCGTTGAGCGATCATTGTACGCAACCCAATGTTGTTGATGGGGGGTCATTGAGTCATGACGTTTGCGTAGTCAAATCCGAAATACAGTGCGATACAATATCCCTTAGTTGTTAATACCAAATCTGGCTAAATCTACTGGGGACACTTTAATTAAATCGTCCGTCAAAAGGTGGCAACCTCATGCTGTGGTGCTGGCCGCTATCACCTCTTGCACCAACACTTCAAACCCTGCGGTTATGCTGGGTGCCGGTCTGTTGGCTCGAAACGCAGTTAAACGTGGCCTACAAGTAAAGCCATGGGTAAAGACGTCACTCGCGCCAGGATCACAAGTCGTTACAGACTATTTACAACGTGCTGGCTTGCTTGAAGATCTTGAAAGCCTAGGTTTTCACGTTGTGGGATATGGCTGTACAACGTGCATCGGCAACTCAGGGCCTTTGCCCGATGCCATTGGTAAAGCGATCCGGTCAAATGACTTAGTCGTCGCTTCTGTGCTGTCGGGTAATCGTAATTTCGAAGGTCGTATTCATTCAGATATTAAGACCAACTATCTCGCATCCCCGCCTCTTGTCGTTGCATACGCGCTAACCGGTCGCATGGATGTTGATCTTTATACTCAACCTTTAGGCACAGATAGCGAAGGTAAGGAGGTGTTCCTGAAAGATGTTTGGCCATCTAATTCTGAGATTCAAGACTTTATTGCCAATAATATTGATGCGCAAATGTTTAAAGACAACTATGCGAGCGTGTTTAACGGCAACACCACATGGAATGCGATTAGCACTCCACAGGGCGACAGTTACGCCTGGTCCGACGACTCATCATATATAAAGCTTCCGCCCTACTTTGTAGGCATGTCGGCGACTGTACCGACTGTGAGCGATATCAAGGGGGCTCGTTGTTTAGCCAAGCTCGGCGACTCAGTAACAACAGATCACATCTCACCCGCTGGTGCGATAGAACCTGACGGCCCTGCGGGACAGTACCTACAAGAAAACGGTATTAGAGTCGCAGACTTTAACTCCTATGGCTCAAGACGCGGCAATCACGAGGTGATGATGCGCGGAACCTTTGCCAATGTGCGCCTTAAGAACCAATTGGCACCTGGAACTGAAGGTGGTTGGACCGTACATGTTCCTAGCATGGACTCGCTGTCGATATATGCGGCGGCTGAGCGCTACCATGAAGAACAAACACCTCTGGTTGTTCTGGCAGGCAAAGAGTACGGCACGGGATCATCACGAGACTGGGCGGCTAAAGGAACCTTGCTGTTGGGGGTTAAAGCCGTACTAACTGAGAGCTTTGAGCGCATTCACCGCTCAAATTTAGTAGGCATGGGTGTTTTGCCACTCAATTTCTTGCCAGAAGAATCAGTATCTTCACTTGGCCTAACGGGTTTTGAATCTTTTGAAATCAATGGCTTAGATGACTTGTTTAAATCAAAATCACGAAATGACTCATCCCTTAAAACCGTTAGCGTCGTTGCCGAATCAGACGAAGGCAAAAAGACCGAGTTCAAAGCTAGGGTTCGCTTAGATACACCCAAAGAGTTGGAGTACTACCAGCACGGCGGCATTCTCCACTATGTATTACGACAAATGGTCTCTGCATAGTTTTTTATGCCAGTACAGTGATTGAACAAATGTCGTCAATTAACATTTATCAATTTAAAAAGACCTCCTCTGCTTGAGGAGGTCTTCGCTCGACCATTCGCTATCGCCATCCTATACGCTTTAATGCACCATCGACTCAGTTCGACAACGCCACTAGCAATAACGAGTTAGTCTGCTGCTCGCGGTTTACCTTCAACGCTACGAAGGCTTCCTTCACTGCTCAAGTTATCCAGCTGCAGGGTCTCTACAAGCTCTAGCTCGTCTGCTGCCTGCGCAGATTGATCAAGAGCTTTGGCTTTGGATGATTGCTTATTTAGCGCCCCCCGATAGATTCTTACAAGAGGCGATCCATCAAACTCAGCTCTAACCAAATAATAGTAATTATTGTCAAACGGAGTGGTTATGGTTCCAAACGAGGCCGTTCCGCAGGAAGGTCCTGAATAACGTGAACTTATTGACTTAGTGCCGCTTGAAATATTGACGTATCCGCTGAAGGTGCCTGCTGAGTTACAACTTGCTAACGTCGAACTTCGGGTAGAACCGCCAATTGTTGCGCTAAATGTCATTGAACCGACAGTACAACAGAGATTGCTACCGACACCCCACTGAGGTGGGATTGGCTCTGAAAGACTCGCGATAATGGCAGGAACCACCATAAGCAAGAAGCCATCATCTTCCACAATTTCAGCCTCTAAAAAGTAGCCTTCGATTTGAGCGTTGTTGCCTGCTTCTTCTACTTCTACGTAGTAAGTACCTGCTGCCAAATCGCTGAGTACAGGCGTATCCGCAAAACCAGAGCTAGCAGTAGCAATCACATTTAGACCGGAATCACGTACCGTAACTTCCGTAGATCCAGCAAAACCAGCTGAATTTGTTCTTATGACTACTCTATTCTTGTCTTCCCTTAAAGTAAAAGTGACCCAGTCTTTATCGCCTACCGGCGAAATGCTGTGAAATTGAACGTCACCGTGATTAACTGGAGTCGCTGCAGGGCCGGTATCATCGTTTTCAAAGGCATCCTCTACTGGGCCATCAGAAACGACTATTCTAGTAGCAGCAGAACACTTAATATTTGTGATGCCCACACACGCTCCTAGGTAATTGACACCGATAGATGATGGCGCCGAAAAGGATCTTGCTTTTACTGATTGTTCTTCTGAGCTAAGACTGGGGACCGACTCATTACCCACTAGAATATCTGAGGTCGTGATTTTATTATCAGCTGATCTGTAAAAACTCACGATTGACGCATCCGAAGCATCGGAACCTATATTCTTAACTGTTGCGGTCACATTAAGCGTCTGATTTGTATTAGGTATAACATTAGGAACGGTGAACGCCGATATCGTTAAGTCAGAGCCTTCTATAACATTTGCTGCAGCCAACATGTCGATACGCGGCTTGGTGACACCCGATCGAGAAATATTGACACCAGTTGACTCCATGGCACTTTCAATCTGAGACACCGTGGCACTGGGCTTTAAATGGCGATACACAGCAAACGCTCCAGCGATATGTGGCGTTGCCATAGACGTTCCATTGTAAATATCTCGTGCGCTGTTACTCGTGGCAATACTAGACGTAATGTTGCTACCAGGCGCTAACACATCAATCATGCTCGCATGGTTGGAATAAGACGAAATCGAATTTGAGTTGTCTAACGTAGCACCCACAGTAATCGCGCTTGATATGCAACCAGGCGAACCAATCGATCCATTGAAACCGTCGTTACCCGAAGCGATCACTGTGGCTATGCCAGCCGAACGAAGGTTGTCGATCACACTTTTCAGTGAATTTCCATCACAGGCACTAAAAAATTGACCCCCGCCCAAACTCATGTTGGCAGAGGCTATCGAAATCCCATTGCTGGCATTATGCACGCTCAACACACGTTCAAGACCCAACATTTGGTCTGTCGAGTAAGATAAAACACAGGGCGTTGAACCAGCGCCACACTGAGTTGAGCTAGTGAATCGACTAAATACCTGAACCGCCATTAAGTTGGCACCCGGCGCGACTCCACCATATGTACCCGCTGCAATTCCAGCAACATGGGTACCATGATTACAGCCATCTATAGCGGTACCACAATTTACACCTGCTCCACTACTAGTCTGCGACTGACCGCCATTTGGACAGACCGTGAATGAATTTAGAGATCCCACTGTTGAGCTGTAGCAAGCTTCAGATACAACTTTACCACTATCTAGATCAACATGGGTCTTGCGAACCCCCGTATCTAAAATTGCAACGGTCCATCCACTGCCATTGCTTCCAGAATTTATAACATCGTCACCATTGATAAATGGCACGCTCTGTAACAGCGTCGCTCTCGACAGGCCATCTTCCTCAACACCGATCACTAAAGGGTTATTGAGTAAGTTTTCTAGACCCGCTTTATCAAGCTCGAGTCCAATATAGGGAACGGTTTCAAAACGCTTTAGTGAGCCTAACTGGGACGCGTTTAGAGTCGACGCAATATCTGATTGGACACGATTGATTTGGCTTCGTTGATTTGCAACGGCCGCAGAGCCAGATAACGAGCCTTCAACCACGAATTCAGTATCAAGCTTAAGGATTACCCTTACGCTCCCTAAGTTTTGCGCTTTCTCAAACAAGGCCGGTGCGTCCGGCATCGCTTTTAAGTCGCCTGCAAAGGCAGCCGTTGTAGACAACCCAAGCACAAAACATAAAGCTATCAATCTTAATCCAGTCATTTCTCAACCCTCACATTAAATTTTACTTCTTCGAAGCCGCCTTAACAACGATCAACGATTTAGGTCCAGCGGATATGCCCCTAGTTCTTAAGCTCTCGGCATGTTTGCGCTTTAAACTGCAACATCATAGATTTTTTAGCCATACGCCATGACCGAAGCAAGCCGCTTCTTATGCAAGGATATGCGTCGTGTAGGCCTATGCCAAGTGGTTTCAGTATAACGATTCAGGCTTTTCTGCCAGTCTTACTAGAAAAATACGGGTTTACGCACGTTTGGGGGTATGTATTTATACGTCATGCAGAGCGCTAGCTATAGCTTAGACCGGGTATGCGTTAAACTTACTATTTGCTGTTTATCACCAGTATAAATTGGACCTTTGGGTGACATACTTAATGATGATGCTACTCAAATAACCGCAACAACAGTTAAAAACTGGGTCAGACTCACTTAACTCGGCTCTTCAACTTTTCCAAGCCTGATTTTCTAACACAAAGAATAGATACAAATCATTGAGAAACGATGGATCCTGCGCAAATACCAAACGAATCTGAGTTCAACCACCCTGGTGAGTTAGCACATCAACTCGAAAGCCTCCCTCAAACGGAACGAGCTGAGCTGTGGGCCAGTATTTCGGTTGAAGACCGTGGCGCAGCAATCCCCTATTTACATGACGAAATAAAAGCAGCGCTACTCGAAGAAGCTTCTCTGGAAGAACTTCAAGATCTAACCGAAAACATGGCGGCGGGCGATGTCGCTGATGTACTTGATCTAGTCAGTGTTGATATTGCCCAAGATGTAGTCGACAACCTTTCCGAGGAATTTCAAGAGCAAGTCAGGGAATCCCTGAGCTTTGAAGATGACCAAGTGGGTCGTTGGTTGCGTCACGACGGATACCGTTACTCAGCTACTCGAACGGTTAGACAAGTATTAGACAATATTAAACGTAAGGGCTTTCCCGCCTACACTGACAGAGTATTTGTCATATCTAGAGACGACCGCTACCGTGGTGCTATCGCAATGTCGAGCATCCTAGAAGCAAATGACGAAGTGCAACTCAAAGAGTTACAGCTCATTTCAAATGACCATACGTTTGACCCGAATGCCAATATCTCGGATGTCACCGCAGAATTTCGCAAAGTTCACTTTATTTCTGCCGCTGTCGTTGATCAACAAGGGTTTTATCTAGGCCGAATTACAGCAGAGGACGCGGCGACCATATTGCAAGACTCAGCTGACCATCAGTTAATGAGCATGGCTGGCCTAGATGAGGAAGACGACCTTTTTTCGCCTGTACTCAGCTCAGCTAAACGTCGTGCGCTCTGGCTAGGCATTAACCTTCTTACGGCTCTCCTTGCGTCTTACGTTATTGGATTATTTGAAGGCAGCGTACAGCAGTTAGTCGCACTGGCTGTATTAATGCCTATTGTAGCGAGCATGGGGGGTATTGCGGGCAGCCAAACGCTCACCATAGTTATTAGGGGTATCGCGCTTGGACGACTCAATTCAAAAAACACTCGAACACTCTTGTTCAAAGAGCTGGGCGTTGGTGTGCTGAACGGAATTTTGTGGGCTTCAGTCGTAGGAGCACTCGCCTTTCTGTGGTTCGACAACCTAATGCTTGGTGTCGTTATTGCTGCTGCAATACTTATTAACTTGTTAGCTGCTGCTCTGGCAGGAATGATAATTCCGGTTGTTCTAGAGCGCCTAGACCTGGATCCAGCGCTGTCAGGATCAGTGGTGCTGACGACGGTTACGGATGTAGTTGGATTTATGAGTTTTCTAGGCTTAGCAACACTTCTACTACTATAGCGATGCTCAAAACATAGTCCGTTGTCCTTAATAGCCACGACGTATAAGTTTTACCCATACAACTGCTTTAACAAGCGTGTGCTTATTCATGCACCGCGAGGCCAATTATCATTCTAATTTTTGAAAAACATGGTTAAATGCGTGCCATCATGATTTAGGTGATCTAAATAGAGGGTCACACGAATAAGAAAAGGAAACTAGCTTGGACGACAAGAAGAGAAACACAACAGAGCCACTCATAATTGCCGGAACGGAAATTAAACGCGGCACCTCAGTGAACATTGACATGCCATTGGTACGGCTATACACCGATACCGAAATCAACATGCCTATTCACGTTAGACGGGCTCGTAAAGATGGCCCGACACTTTTTGTTTCGGCGGCCGTGCACGGCGACGAGATTAACGGGATCGAAATAATTCGCCGAATCATGCGCCTCAAAACGCTCAAATTAACGTCAGGAACGCTTATTTTAGCTCCTATGGTCAATGTGTATGGCGTTCTTAACAAGAGCCGCTATATGCCAGATCGCAGAGACCTGAACCGCTCATTTCCAGGGTCAGAGAACGGTTCTTTGGCTGCCGTAGTTGCGCATCGTTTTCTTACCGAAGTCGTGCAACACTGCGATTACGGCATTGATCTTCACACAGGAGCGATTCATCGCTCAAACCTTCCTCAAATTCGTGCCAATCTCGAAGACGATGAAACAACTGAACTGGCAAAAGCCTTTGGCGTGTCAGTATTAATGAATTCCAACCTGCGCGACGGTTCACTTCGCGAAGCGGCTTCAGACAGCAATACACGTATCTTGCTTTACGAGGCTGGTGAGGCATTACGGTTTGACGAATTATCGATTAGAGCGGGTCAGCGTGGAATTTTGAACGTGCTGTCCACGCTTGGAATGATCAATAAGCCACGGCGCAGACAGGTAGCCACGCCATACATTGCGAACACCAGCTCATGGGTTCGCGCGCACCATAGTGGTTTTGTAAGAAACTTAAGAAAGATGGGCGATTACGTTGAGAAAGGCGATGCACTTGCCGAAATCGGTAGCCCTATGGGCGAAACGCTTGGCGTTGTTAAAGCACGCCGAGGCGGCATCGTTATTGGCAAACAAAACATCCCTCTAGTTCAAAAAGGCGATGCAATGTTTTATATCGCCTACTTCTCTGAAGAAGACGAAGAAATTGCCGAGAACATACAGGCGATGAGTGAGCAGCTGTTACCGAGTCAGGTTTAGCTGCTCAACCAATTTCGCTATTGCTACGGTGCGTTTACGTGCGCAAAAATTGTATCCGTTCCATCGTCATTAAGCAGTAAAACCTGGTAATAGTCTTTGCGCTCGCCTACCTCCATACCTGGGCTGCCGACCGGCATCCCAGGTACCGAGAGGCCAATGGCACCTGCTGGTGGGTTCTCAAGAAATTGTTTCACGTACTCTGCAGGAACATGGCCTTCGAATACATACTCTCCATGAGTTGTTGTTATTACACCCGTATGACAAGAACGGTAGCGCCCAGCGATTCCCTTCTGCGTCTTGAGCGGATTAAGGTTATCGAGTTCAATAACCTTGTTGGTAAACCCATTGGCAGCCATATAATCGACCCACTTTTGACAACAGCCGCATGTGGGCGTTTTATAAACGCTCATCTGCAAGCCCCTACTCGCTTCAGTATTATTTGACTCAGCGTGAACGCTCAACGAGAGCAGTACCGTAAACATTAGTGCAACAAATGGAACGAGCGCCAAACGTGACCTTGAAGAAGCTTGCATAAAATTGACCTTTTTTAGATTAGAGAGTGAAAACTAAATAAGCGGATTAGCCGATAATCGGTAACCCTAGGTTTAATCGAACTAGAGTAATTGCATAAAGACTAAAACTAGCCAATAAGGCGATAACCACCATTGGACGCGGCAGTAAGACTCGACGGCCTGTGAGGTCCAAGCTAGCCATCAACATGGCAACCCCTGTGATAATAGCCGCCTGTCCCCAGAACGTTTCAATATTACGCATTCCATACCAAGCAATATTCCACAAGCCTAAGCCTGCCAATAAGGGCACTACCAGCCTGTTTTTAAACATTGTCGCTTTGTTAGAGCCAACAAGACTAGGATCAACAAGTTTGGATAAGGCGTAGGCAATCAAACCCAGCAGTTGTGCGACGGTAACGGCAATTCCCATAGTGTAGTCCTAATGGTGGCCACTGAATGTTAGCCAATTGAGTGTTAACCGGTTGTGAAGTAGCCCTAAAGAGAAAAACTTGGTCGCTGAGCTAGGCCGGCTCTCCAGCGAATTAGATCAACATGGTGCTCTTGGGCTTTAACTTTAACAATTCTGGCAAAGTCGACCGCTACAGCCGCAGAAATATCCGCCTGACTAAAGGCGTCAGTAATAATGAATTCACGATCCTTTAAATGCTCATTCAGGCGATCGAAAAACAGCTCAACTCTGCGCCTTCCACGTGCCGCAAGTTCGGGTATTTGTGCATGATTGTCTGGGCCCGTAATCGCTCTATCCTTCAACCCTGGCGAGGCGTTTCTAAGTGCCTCAGCAATCGGGTAAAGACCGTCAAACTCTATTGAGCTATTCCAAGCCGCTATAAGCCCTTTCTCAGTTGCCGTCGCCCCCAATAGAGGTTTGTCTGGATAAGCCGCCTCTAAATACGCTGCTATACCCGCGTTCTCAGTCAAGACTGTGTCGTCGTCCAACTTTAACGCTGGCACGGTACAGCGAGGATTGATGGCCCTATAGGCATCACCCAGTTGCTCTGCTTTTGAGAGATCAATGAGTACCGATTCGTATTCAGCGTTCTTCTCGGCTAGAAATATGCGTGCTCTGCGAGGGCTCGGAGCGGTTAGACAATCGTAAAAAATCATAATCAAAAATCAAATAATTAAGATTAAGTTTATGTCCTAATCTTTTGTTTTAAATATACTTTAAGTAATTACTTTAACAGCAGGGTTAGTTGTAGGCTACAAAGCTCGGCATCCTGCCGAGCTTTGTTCGAATACATCTTTACTAGTTCAGACGTTCCATCACCGTAGTGATGCCCTGACCTAGACCAATACACATGGTCGAAATACCCATGCTCATATCGCGATCCTGCATCACAGTAAGCAAAGAACCAGAAATACGCGTGCCTGAACAGCCAAACGGATGTCCTAAGGCAATCGCACCACCGTGTACATTGACCTTGTCGTCCATGGTTTCAAGCAAATCAAGGTCTTTTAATACAGGCAGTGACTGCGCAGCAAACGCCTCATTCAGCTCAACATAATCGATGTCTTGCATAGTAAGGCCCAGTTGCTTAAGGGCTTTCTTTGTTGAAGGTACTGGCCCGTAACCCATAATTGACGGATCAACTCCAGCAAGCGTCATAGACGTTATGCGTGCTTTAGGTGTTAGGCCCAATGCATTGGCGCGCTCTGCCGACATAATCAACATTGCTGATGCACCATCTGTTACCTGTGACGACGTCCCAGCTGTGACTGTACCGCCTTTGGGGTTAAAGACAGGGCGTAGCGCTGCTAAGCCCTCAAGCGTAGTGTCGGGACGAATAGTTTCGTCATGCTCTATCATCATAGGAATGCCGTTTTCGTCATGGCCCATGATTGGAATAATCTCGCCAGCAAACTTACCGGCAGCTCGTGCTTTATCGGCTAAAACGTGTGAACGAACAGCAAACTTGTCCATATCTTCGCGTTTAATGCCGTGCATGGTCGCCAGTAATTCGGCTGTCATACCCATACTGCCGGCTGCTTTGGCAACCGTAAGACCCAGTTCAGGGTTTGGATTAACGCCAGAGTTCATATCAATGTGCCCCATATGCTCAACACCACCCACTAGGTAAACATCGCCTAAACCAGCGCGAATATTAGCCGCAGCAGTATGCATTGCTGACATTGAAGATCCGCACAAACGATTTACAGTTTGAGCTGGAACAGTATGCGGAAGGCCTGCTAAGAGTCCTACAAAACGAGCCAAGTTAGCGCCCTGTTCATCACGTTGCATAACGCAACCCCATATCAGGTCGTCAATCTCAGCTGGGTCTAGCGCTGAATTACGTGCCAGCAAACCGTTGATTACACTTGCGCTGAGTTCGTCAGCGCGCGTATTGCGGAAACACCCGCCTTTACTGCGTCCCATTGCGCTACGTGCAAAATCTACAACGACCGCGTCTCTTGGATTAATAGTCATAATTTTTTCCTATCTTTTATAGTGTGTGAGGTGACCTACGCTTGAATTAGGCGTAGTAGCTTTCGCCAGCAGCCGCCATTGCACGCTGCTTGTCGGTCGCCTCATAAAGCTTGCCCAAGTATTTGTACTTATCTGACAAAGCCACAAACTTGTCTAAACCTATGCTGTCCATCCAGCGGAATACACCGCCTCGAAAAGGAGGAAAACCTACGCCGTAGATAAGCGCCATGTCGGCTTCCGCCGCAGACTCAACAATGCCCTCTTCCAAGCATCTCGCCAATTCGGTTGCCATGGGCAACATCATGCGCGTAACCATCTCTTCTTTATCAAACTCTTTACGCTCATCAACGTGTGGCGCAAGCAGTTCATAAACAGCAGGATCTACTACCTTTTTAGGCTTACCGCGTTTATCCAGCTCATAGACGTAAAAGCCTTTACCGTTCTTTTGGCCGTAACGTGTGTTCTCGTACATCACATCGCCAGCTGTCTTAAAGGTTTTGCTCATGCGCTCAGGAAAACCATCGGCCATAACCGCTTGAGCATGCTCGCCAGTATCAATACCAACAACATCCATCAAATACGCTGGGCCCATAGGCCAACCCCAACGTTCCATAGTCTTGTCGACGGCCGTAAAGTCTGCACCATCTTTGAGCAAGCCCATAAAGCCAGCAAAATATGGGAATAGAACGCGATTCACCAAGAATCCCGGGCAATCTTTAACAACGATCGCTTTCTTGCCTAAAGTATTGGCGTAGGCAACCGTTCTTGCGATTGCCGTATCAGACGATTTCTCGCCTCGAATCACTTCAACCAATGGCATTGCGTGTACTGGGTTAAAGAAATGCATGCCGCAGAAGTTCTCTGGACGCTGCAATGCTTCGGCAAGATGAGTAATCGAAATAGTTGATGTGTTAGACGCGATAATAGTGTCGTCACTAACAGACTTTTCTACTTCAGCAAGTACGCTGTGTTTAACTTTAGGGTTTTCAACAACCGCTTCAACAATAATATCCAGCTCAGTAAAGCTGTCATAAGACAATGTCGCGTCAATTGTTGATAGTATTCCGCCCATTTTCTCTACTGTCATCCGACCGCGATTAACGGCTTTAGACAACAGCTTAGTAGCCTCGCTTAAGCCTAGATCTAGGCCAGCTTGGTTGATGTCCTTCATTTTAATCGGCACGCCCTTAAGCGCCGATTGGTAGGCGATACCGCCGCCCATAATGCCAGCGCCCAGCACGGCAGCCGACTTCACTTTCTTGTCAGCGCGTTTTTCCCATCCTTTGGCCTTCTTCGCGATCAATTGATCGCTCATGAAAATACCGATCAAAGACGTCGCAACTGGCGTGTTCGCTACCTTAATGAAACCTTCTGCTTCAACTTGTAGCGCGTCGTCACGCGTCATGCCCGCTGCTTTTTGCATGCATTCAATAGCAACAATCGGCGCAGGGTAATTAGGCCCAGCCATTCCAGCCACGAATGCCTTAGAGGTTTCGAATGCCATCATGGCTTCTGTTTGGTTTAGCTTTAGTGGGCCTTTCTTGGTCGCACGTCGCTCTGCATAAGGCATGGTTCCGGCAATTGCTTGCTCAAGAACTTTTAGACCTGCTGCCTGGAGTTGGTCTGGAGCAACTACCCCATCAACCACTCCGGCTTTTAGAGCCACATCAGCGCGTTGTTCTTTACCCGATGCAATCCAATCGATTGCTGTATCAGCACCTGCAATACGCGGGAGACGTACTGTTCCACCCCAACCTGGAATAATGCCTAGCTTAGTTTCTGGTAAGCCGATCTTAGCAACCGTGCTCATTACGCGAAAATCGCATGTAAGAGTCAGCTCTAGCCCACCCCCCATCGCATAGCCGTTTATAAGCGCTACGGTAGGCACATGGAGATCCTCAAGCCTATTGAAAGCGATATTGGCAGGATCTTTAGTTTTGTCGAAAGTGCCTGTTGCATTCGGTCCAAATTGCGAGCCAAACTCTGTGATGTCCGCGCCAACGATAAATACTGGCTTACCACTAGTAACTAAAACGCCTTTAAGGCCATCGGCCTTTTCTAAGACTTCAACCGCTTGACCGAGTTCTTGTACGGTCAGAGCGTTAAATTTATTAACCGATTCGCCCTCGAGGTCGAATCGTAGTTCGGCTATACCTGCGTCGTGCATGGATACCGAAATCGCTTTTCCTTTAAACATTAAGCTCTCCTATGTAGCGTGTGTGCGGGCGACATTATAGTAATTAACACTACTGATGTTAGCCCCCACACTATTTTCGCGCTATTCAAGTGGTGAATAGTCTTGTCGATTGTTATCAACGTCGGTGGCGACACACGCAATAAGTGCGTATCGCCACATTTTTCGCTAGCGTTGTTTGGCTAATTCTTCGTCTAACAGCTTTATTAGCGTTTCACGGTTTAAAGCGTGCTCGTGATCATTGTTTTGCTGAGCGACTCGGCTAATAAGCTTACGTATGATGCGTTCAGCTTGCTCTGGATTCGGAGTTACCATATAGCGTACTTTTGGCGTGTCTGAACTCATAAAATCTAATGCCGCTTCTGCAACGGGCAGTGGATCTGCGCCTTTATCGACTTGCGACAAACCTTGAAAATATCCTTCACGCTGTTCTGGGTAAGCCGTGTCCTCGCTCCAGTAGCCAATGCTATTTAGTCTTGCTAACGCGGCATTACCGATATTTGACGCATAATTACCAGGCTCTACAACCCCCACTTTAATACCGTGGTGTGCAAGCTCGTTATTCCACCCGTCTACCATTGCTTCTACAGCATGCTTGCTCATAGAATATTGCCCCATCATCGGGCTAGTTCCTGAACCTGCGACGCTTCCGGTTGTAAACAGTCGGCCTTTGCTCTCAATTAACATCGGTGCAAACGCTTGAGTAACGCGATACGGGCCTAACACATTTACGTCGAATAAAAATTCGACCTGCTCGTGAGGTACTTCCGTCATCGGACCAAAGATAGACAGACCTGCGTTATTAATTAAGCCATAAAGTCCACGGCCCTTGGCCTTTACCGTAGCAACGGCCGCAGCCATATCTTCTGCGCTAGTGACGTCGAGTTTAATAGCCTCAACGTTTTCCATTGCTTCAAGACGATCTAAATCATCTTGGGCTCGACCACCTGCATAGACCAAAAAGCCATTTTTTGACAAGACTTCGGTCATCTTAAGGCCCAAACCAGACGTCGCCCCTGTAATAAGAACGGCTTTAACGGGCTGAGTCGCCTCTGCCTGCGCTTTATCATCATCAGAATGATGTGCCGCAAGGACTGACATTGGTGTAGCTAGAGTCACAAATAAAGCGACTAAGGCTTGTTTAATACCTATGTTGCGGCTCGTGCTTGATGAAACTGCTGATTTTGGGGCTTGATTGAAAAGACTGCGAATCATGGAAGGTCTCCTTTGAGTGATTTTGTGGCAGGATCTTAGCCCACCTGTTGTTTTATTTATGCGAATTGGTTCGATACTTTCATTAACAGAGCTTTTGTTAACGGAGCTTTTGTTAACGGAATTTGGGCGGCAAGTAGTTGTGCTTCGCCATTTGCTCACGATGCGCGCTAACTACACGCCGTATTTGTTCTTCAGTCAGCTTCTCAATCCATTGGTTTTTACGACCGTCTCTAAAGAAACGCTTAGCGTGTGAGGATTTTTCGGCAAAACCATTTTTATTTTCGTTCTCTAGCAGTCGCTTAAACGACGCAAAATCTACCGCTTGCAGCAACTCCTGACGGCTGGCTTGGATACCGAAGAGTTTTGCAACTTTGGTAAAGGTCGGTAACGGCTTATCGAGCATGTCTTCATAGCGCAGTGTTAAAAACTGGGGGCTGTTGGCTCGTGTCCAACTCTCTACGTGTTGAGACCAGCTGCCTAGAAAGCCCGCCACACCCTGCTCATCCGTTGCGGTGCCTGTGTTGGGATCAGATATAAAGTCAATCGCTTGATCTATAGACAAGTTGAAATGGTCTGCAACAGACAGCACAACATCTAAAGGGTTGCGCAGCACATAGATAGCCGCAGCCGTTGCATCGAGGTTATGTAAGGGCGTGCCATCAAACACCGTAAGTTGATTATGGCTCTTAAGCATAATGCTGCCCTGAGCTTGCGAAGACATAATGTCTTGCTGAACTTTGGGCCTCAAAGCGATTAACTCTTCAAAGCTAGCCTCTGAGACAGGTTTGGTTAAAAAGCGCTGATAGAACTTAGGATTCGCCTCAGATTGAAAGAACGCCGTAATTTGATCTAGTGTGGCCGGAGATTCGGGCCTTGCAATGAGATTAACAATAAACGCGCGTAACCACGTGTTTCCTGACTTTGGATATGACGCTAACCAGACTAAGTTCGACATAGATGTGTTTATTTTTATTCGGTTAAAGTTAAAAATTAAAAGTTAAAGCGCAACAGTATAGAGGTGTTTGCGATGACAATAAATAAATCATGGTAACCGTCATAATTGGCGCTGCATAAGCACTCTGGCACGTCTTTCGGGTATGCAAGAGGCGGCTAGGAGGTGTGTAAGAGTTTTGGCATAGATTGCGTGTCTCGACTATGATGCTTGCTAATCTAAACGCCGACTAACTAAGACACGAATAAATGACTAATAAACCTCTAGGATTTTGGGCATGCTGGTCTTTAACCGTAGGCGTTATGGTCGGCTCTGGTATTTTCTTACTGCCTAGTGTTCTCGCCCCTTTTGGAACCTTAAGTTTTCTAGGCTGGGTGGTCACTGCCGGCGGCTCCATTTTGATAGCCCTCGTATTTGCTCGATTGTCTTCCCGCATCACCAAAAGCGGCAGTGTTTACGTGTATTCACGTGATGCTTTTGGCGATTTACCAGGCTTTTTAATCGCATGGAGCTATTGGACATCCTACTGGGTGGCTATCCCCGGTGGCGCCATCGCCTTTGTTGGCTATCTAAGCGTCTTCCATCCAGATCTAAGCGATAGTCGCCTAATGCAATTAGGCATCGGATTGGTCGTCATTTGGACTTCGATTCTGCTTAATATTAAGGGCGTGAAAGAAGCCACCTTCGTGCAACTCGTACTGACGGTACTAAAGCTTCTGCCGTTAGCTTTAATCATTGTCGTTGGCGTTGCTTCGGGCTCAACTGATAATTTTCCTGATTTTAACCCCAAAGAGCTACCTGTGTTCGAGGCTCTAGCAACAACGGTACTGCTGACACTCTGGGCGTTTTCAGGAATGGAGGCCGGAGCAATTTCGGCAGGCGATGTGCAAAACCCTGAGAAAACCGTGCCGAGAGCTATCGTTTTTGGCACGCTCACCGTGGCCTTCATTTACATTGGTTCTACCGCTGCGGTTATGTCCCTTGTGCCAGCGGAAGTTTTAGTTAACTCAACAGCTCCTTTCGCAGATGCGGCTGCTTCGCTAGGAGCATGGGGTCCTACAGTAATTGCCATTGGAGCACTATTTGCGACATATGGTTCGATGCACGGGATTATCTACGTTGCAGGCCAAATGCCCATGGCTTTGGCGGTAGACCGGTTTGCACCTAAAACCTTTGCGCGTAAAAACAGCGGTGGCGCGCCTTTTACAGCACTTTTAGTGGTCGGAGTTTTAGCGAGCCTGCTATTGATCGGCAACTACTCAAAAGGATTGATCAGTGCGTACAGACTGATTATAACCATGAGTACTCTCGCCTTTTTGCTGCCGCTAGTCGTTTGCTCATTAGCCGAACTGAAGCATTCATGGCGCTCGAGCAGAGGTTGGGCGGGGGTTGCCTTAATAGCCCTACTCTATTCACTCTTTGCGGTTATTGGTTCGGGCTGGGAAGTCATCAGCTGGGGAGTATTATTGATGCTTGCTGGGCTGCCTATTTATTG
This sequence comes from Proteobacteria bacterium UBA7415, assembly GCA_002470515.1. Taxonomy (GTDB): domain Bacteria; phylum Pseudomonadota; class Gammaproteobacteria; order Arenicellales; family Arenicellaceae; genus Arenicella. The sequence goes on from DKML01000027.1 coordinate 72,340, forward strand.
GTGGTCAAGAGGACAATCAAGAGCTTAAACGCGCTGCGATCAACCTTGTTCTAATTTACACACTATTTTATGCCTAATTTCTCAGATCGAGTCCACCGAATTGCCGATGAAGGCTCAAGCGCATGGGACATTCACTACGCCGCGCTAGCGGCTGTTCAAACCGACCCTGATGTCATTGTTTTGAGCGTGGGCGACCCTGATTTCTCAACGCCCTCTCATATTGTTAATGCGCTATCAGAATCTGCTCAAGCAGGTGATACCCATTACACCCCAATACTTGGTATTGATGAACTTCGCGATGCTGTTGCTCAAAAACTTAGATCACAGGGTGCAGTTCATATACAGCGGGAGAACATAGCCATTGTTGCTGGCGCTCAAAATGCCTTATTCGCGGCAGCACAATGTACCCTTGAATTAGGCGATGAAGTAATTACCTTTGATCCCGCCTATGTGACGTACGAAGCGACAGTAGGCGCGGCTGGTGCAAAACTAATTCGTGTTACTGGCGATGCTGGCAATGGCTTTCGCCCTAACATCGACGCTCTTGAGAAAGCGATTACAGCCAAGACTCGCGCTATTGCATTCTCCAACCCGAACAACCCTACTGGAACTGCGTTTACGGCTGGCGAGTTTGAACGTATCAATGCATTGGCGATCAAATACGATTTGTGGGTCTGGTCAGACGAGGTTTATGCCGATCTAGTCTTTGAACACCAACATCAATCTATAAGCCATTTCGATCAGATGAACGACCGTGCAATTTGCATAGGAAGCTTATCAAAATCTCACGCAATGACCGGATGGCGTGTTGGTTGGATTGCGGGCCCCGCTGAACTAATAGGCCACGTAGAAAACCTAAGCCTGTGCATGTTATACGGTTTGCCTGAGTTTATTCAAAAAGCGGGCGCTCAGGCGATAACGCATGGCGAACTAGACGTGCAACAGATGCGTACGACTTATTGCACTAGAAGAGATTTATTGGTTAGTCAATTGCAAGGTTTGAGCAACGTGAGTCTATTGATACCCCAAGCAGGAATGTTTCTCTTAATGGACATAAGAGACACAGGGTTAAGTAGCCAAGACTTTGTTAAAGGACTTTACGAGCAATACAAGGTATCAGTGTTGGACGGAGCGGCCTTTAGCCCAGCGCTCGAAGGGTTTGTACGGCTCTCTTTCACTAATGGCGAGACAGCTCTTATAGACGCTTGCGAAAGAATTAAAATCTTCATAAGCCAATTAGAAAAATAAGTGTCGCTAGAGGCTGATGCCTCGTGCGACATACCAACACGACTACCCAGCTTCAGAGGTTGTTTTTGGTTCTGCTTCACCCCAGCTTACCGATTGACCATCGCGTAGACGCTCACCGCCACGAATTATAACGGTGGCATTAGAACTGACATCACCGATTACTTCGATCATTTCGCCTTCAGCGTAGCCGAGTAAGACATCTTGCTTGTGCGCAACGTTGTCTTCATCAACCACAAAAATGTACTGCGAGTTACTGCGCAATATCAGAGCGTCACGTGGCACTGCCACTACCTCTTTAGGCTGTGCTGTAGCCAAAGTAACCCGTACCGGAGTACCTACAAGAAAGCCGGTATCTTTTAAGGAAATACGCAGTTCCATAGTGCGATTAATAGAATCGCCAACAGGTACTAAAGCTCGTACAGGGGCCATCACAGAACGTCCCATTCCAGATACTTCGATCAAAGTGCCCTTCTTAATCGGTTGCACTAAACTTGCTGGTACCTGAGCGCTGACTTCCAAATTTATGGTATCAACCAGCCTAACAATTGCCGTGCCCGTTTGCGCATACTCGCCTGTTTGAATCGCTTGGCTCACAACACTACCCGCAAACGGCGCTTTTATTTGAGTTCTGTCTAAAGCGATTTGCGCGCCGTTTAGCGCCGCAACCCCGCGCGCAACATCAGCCGCCGCCGTATCTAAGTTAGATCTAAGCTCTGCGATCGCAATAGCCGATAAACCAAGCTTATGATCGTATTCTTCAATACGCTTAAAGTAATCTGAGTGGTACTTGTGCAATGAACGTAAACCTTGAAGTTCTGCCTTGCGTTGGTTTAGCACTTGTTTAGCGTCAGTGTCATCGATCACCGCAAGATTATCCTCAGTACCTACCTCATCGCCAATATCCACCACACTTAATATTTTACCGGATGTTTCTGCAGCAATAACGGCGTCGCGCATACTAACCACAGTGCCTGGTAACACAGTGTGTGGCTTCATTTCCATAGCAGCCGCTTTGGCAATTTCTACGTTTGCAGGCGGTGGTCCACTTGGCGCAGAGTTTGTGATGGCTTGGCTATCAAACCACCCCATTGAATAGCTAATTAAAAGCCCCGTCAGCACGACGGTGGTGACTGTAAGTAATTGTGGTTTCATACGATTCACTGTTTCTCGTAGAGAGTTCATTTAATGTGTGTTTGTCCTATCTCTTAACTCAATTAGGACGTTACGAGGAACCGCTCCTCAATGTTTTTGCGGGAGGCGATCCGGTGATTTTATTTCTGATCATCGACAGAGAGATCGGCTCAAGTCGAAGTAAGCAGGGTAATAGAACCAGAGTAAACAAGGTTGAAACGGCCATGCCGCCTACAATCACTGTGGCCAAGCCCTTATAGATAGCACTGCCTGCGCCTGGCGCAAGAACCAGCGGTAACATACCCATCAATGAGGTTAAAGTAGACATGAGAATGGGGCGGATTCGATTCTCCAGCGCTACCCTTACAGCCTCATGCTGATCTTTGGCAGTGAGCTGGGCATGGCGCGTCTCAGACACGAGTAGAATCGCATTGTTGACCACTAATCCAAGCAAGATGATAAAGCCAATCATGCCGAGCAAATCAAGAGGCGTCGGAGTTATCAAGTCAACCAATCTAACGCCCACTACTCCACCAACAGCGGCCATTGGTAATGAAATCATGACTAGAGCCGAATCGAAGACCGATTTAAACAAAGCAGCCATCACTAAAAACAATAAGACGATTGCCAATGCGAAATTGCCTGACAAATTATCGATTGCTTTGGATAAGGCATCGGCGTCACCACCATAGGCGATGGCTGCATCATGAGGAAGTAATGTGCGAATTTGGCTCTCAAGACCTGTAAGAATGGCCATGGTCTCGCCTAAGGGCACATCATCAGGCGGCGTTATATTGACCGATATAGTGCGACGCGCATTGGATCGATATATTCGATTTGGGCCGACACCATGCGATATTTGCGCGAGCTCTCCAAATGGAATCAATGCGCCTGATGGAGTTACCACCGGAATGTTTTCAATTTGTTCTGGAGTTGTCCACTCCTGAGTTTTCAGGTAGATATCGAGTCGTGATTCTTGGTGAAAAAACTCACCTAACCACAAACCATCACCAAAAGTTCTTAGCGTTCGCGCTAACGCCTGACGGGTAAGTCCCACTTCCGCAAGACGACGATCATCGGGTATTAAGCGGAGTTCTGGTGAAACAATCTGAGGGTCAGGGAAAAGGTTTACGCGAGATCCAGTGAGTTTTTCTTGAATAAGGTCGCTGACAACCAGCGCCGAATTATTGAGTTCTTCAAAGTTCGCAGATTGTAAATCCACGCTAATACTGGCGCCACCACCGAAGTTGCCAAAAAGGGATCCCTGTTGAGCAAACGCCTGCGTATCTGGAAATCCAGAGAGAATTTCTTCGTTGGTTATTTTGACCATCTCGCTCACACGAGACTGATCTTCCACACGAATGCCAATGTTGCCGCCGAATGAGCCAGAAAAAAGATAGTAATTTTTAAGCCTAGGCTCCTTTTCACCCGTCATATAAGGGTCAAGCCGTTCCAACACGACTTCAGCAAATTCACGTCTCACAACATCGGTGCTTGCACCAGATGGAAAGGAAATAAACGCATCGACTGCATCTCGCTTAACCGGTGGTAGGTAATTGAGTTGCGGCCACAACATCCACCCCACCAATAACGGCACGACGGTTAATCCGGCAATCCAGGTTCGGCGTTTTCTTACCGAATCGGTTAATCGCATCAAACGCGCAACCAATCTTTCCCAGATCGCCGTTTGTTCTTGCGCTTGTTCATTTTTTTCAGTCAAAAAGTACGCCGCACCGACTGGCAAAATAAACAACGCTATAAGCAAGCTAAAGGCCACGGCAATCGCGATAGTGAGTGCCAGATCGGCAAATAGCTGCCCTTCTACGTCCTCAAAAAAGACAATGGGCACAAAGATCACTATGGTGGTAATAGTTGACGCCAGTAGTGCGCCTCCCACGCTCTTCACTGAGTTCAATGCGGCCTTAACGCTCTCTATACCTTTGTCAATTTGCTTGACGTAATGCTCCAACATAACAATGGCGGCATCCAAAACCATCCCGGTGGCAAACGCTAGGCCTGCCAAAGAAATAACATTGATCGAGCGGCCAAAGATATTCAGTACAATAAATGTGGCGAACAAACTGAGCGGAATAGTCGCTGCAATGAGTAAAGTGGCTCTCAAACGGCGCACAAACAACCACAATGAGCCCACCGCAAGCACTATACCTATACCCATATTCTCTGTGAGCAGAGCAACCGCACGGCGAATAAACACCGAAGGGTCAAAGCTTTTTTCTATGGTCAGACCATAAAGCTCTGGAAGTGTCTCGTTTAGCTCGTCCATACGCTCAAGCACAGAGTCTATAGCCGTCAGAGTGTTACTTCCCGGTTGGCGTAAAACGCGCATACCAAGCGCTGGTTTACCGTTTTGATACGTAATTCCGCGCGCCTTATCTGGGCCGACATAGACAGTAGCTATATCACCCAGAGTGACCGGAGCGCCGTCGCGCCAGATAATGATGGTCTCTTTAAGTTGATCCGCTTGGTAGCGGCCTTCAAAACGCAGAGTAAAATCTCGTCGCCCTACTTCAACCGTACCGCCACTGACATCACTTGATCGATTAATATTGTTGGCAATATCATCGATAGTTATGCCGAGCTGTGCGGTCAAAAATGGATCAAACTCCACTCGAACAATGTGTTCGCCGCTGTCGCTGTTTACGTCAACACTGCCAACGCCGTCGATATTCTCAAACTCGCTAGCAATATTCTCTTGTACATATTCATGCAGCTCGCTCTGTGGAATTGGCGAATCAAGCGAGCGTTGTACGAAAAGAAATATGAGAGTTTCGCCAGAATCTCCTCCTCCATTACGTAGAATCTGAGGACGCTCGGCGTCAGAGGGCAGCCCACGTACGCGTTGTAAGCGACTGGAAACCTCGGTAAAGGTTTGATCCATGTCGGTGCCAAGCTCATACTCCATGTTGATGTAGGCGCCGCCTGCGTTTGAAAAAGAGCGTAAGCGGGTCATACCACTAATACCACGCAACTCACGTTCGATTGGTTCAACAATCTCGCTTTCAATCTCACGAGGACTGGCCGCTCTCCATGACACCTGCACGGCCAACACGGGACGATCGATGGATGGGAACAACTGTGTAGGCAATTGCTGTACCGACACAATGCCGAGCAGCAAGACAAGGCTAATTAGCGCAGCGGTAATAGCTGGGTTACGAATAAATAAACGTGTGATCTCCACTGCGATCCTCTCTCTTATAATTATTGCGTGATTCATTTCGCTTTGTTGAACAGCGCTTAATGAGTAAGACGAACCTAAGATGTAAAAGGTTGCATCAATCAAGCTTCTTTTCTAGTGACGCCATTCTAGACATTTGTGAAACTCGGCAAGAATAAGATTACCGCGCTTTTAGACGCAGTTAATGTAACGGTTAGGTTAGAAACTAAAGAAGACGGAATAATTTGCGAGGTGACATCTGCGCCCACCCTAGCGAGAGACAAGCGGGAGGCTACTGCAAAGCTGACTTTAGTGAATACTAAAGTTCATTTAACCAAGCAAAAGCCATACAAAACTTTAATGTTGCATTATGGCGATGATGATCAACTAAACCGTTACGGCTGTAGTGATGTGGCATTTTTAGACAGGCAAAGAGGTAACTCTTCAACCGAAGTCCGCCAATGTTCAATTAAGCCTAAGCAATATTGCGCTTTACGCCAAGACGAACACTTTGCTCTTCTACATACGCTTGGCAAGCAGCCCAATCATCTGCATAAAAATCACGCACACGCGCTAAGTCTTTAGATTCGATCAAGGGCTCATCGTTCAACCAAGAGTCTGGTGCGAAACGAGCAAGACGCATAAAAATGCCGGTAAACCAAAGCACTAGACGATGCCTAATACGACGCCAGCGTGTGTGGTCAGCCAGCGTTTCAGACCGGTAGCTATCAAGGTCCATTTGAGGGTCAAGAAAACGATCAGAAAACTGTCTACGCAGCCGCAATTGTTTATCTGAATACGACTTATGCACTTCTTTGTCGCTCAATGCTAACAAGTCAATGTCACATCCGAGCCATGCACATAAAGAGTCTATGTAGAATTTTCGATCGGCTTTGTAGTCTTCAAACAACAATACCAATGGTTTTTCACCCGTGCTTTCTTCAGCGTACTTAATGTACTTCATAAAATCGAAATCAGTTTGCTTCCAAACACCTTGGTCGTTATCAAGATCAAGAAACTGCGGGAGCCGAATGGTGTGACCATTTTTGGCTTGTAGGCGGTAAGTACTGGCAACTAGAGAGTCGTGCCGGCGCAATGAAACCATAACCTTACTGCCAAAAACCCTTTTTACGTCGTCGGTTCGTTCGTAAATATAGCGCCCTGCCTCTCGCGACATAAGAATTTTTGAACCCTTAAATCGGCGCTTTTCGCTTTCTCGCACTCGAAACCGGTTACGCGGAATATATTGGATTCCTCGCAGAGCGGGAAACAAATTCTTCTGCAGGAACGTAGATGCGGCTCTTGCGTAACCAACGTGAAAATAGGTTTGCGCTTGTTTAGATTCTGGATTGGTCATTTTCATTTAGCCGCATAGTTTTACGACTCGAGATGTCAGCTTAGAATTGAGTGTAAATGCGAATAGGACTGTCGCGTCCTTTACAGAAACGGATCGTTATTCGACCACAATAGTATAAAGCAGTCTGCTCTGGAAAAAGCGGATTAGATAAGCAAAACCATCTAACCCGCTAGTAAAACCTATGTTAGCCCTATTGTTTCTTAGGAGGCATAGGGAACAAGGTAGAGGTGTTTGCTCTGTATTTCTTGTAGTCCACGTCATCTCCCCAGCGTGCTTCAGCCTTATGACGCAGCATTGGAATACCGCTCAAACGCGTGAGCAATAACACCACAAATAAGGGTGAAATTAGTGCTAAGTGCTGCCAACCCTGCATGATAGGTAACGCCATTAATGCAACGCCCGTCCACAGTGTTATTTCACCAAAATAGTTTGGATGCTGTGACCAAGACCAAAGCCCAGTTTGAATGAACCGGCCTTTATGACGAGAATCCTTTTTGAATGCGCGTTTCTGCGCATCAGCGATCACTTCAATAAGAAAGCCAACGATCCACAACAATATCCCTATCCGTCCAATAGCTTCTAAAGGTGCTTGTTTGTCTGCGGTAAGAATTACCAATGCACACGCGGCGGTCATTATGGTCCATAGAGCTTGGACCGTCCAAGCAAAGAAAAACCTAACTGGGTTGACCTTAATCTCGTCGAAACGATCATCTCGGCCATCTTGCTTTATACGCACAAACAGAAAGCTACCTAATCTCACAGCCCAAACTAACACCATTAACGCTACAATTTTTCCGCGTGGATCTAAACCTGGGCTAAGAACCACCGCCAATAGGATCATGCTGATATAGGTAATGCTACCTGTTAGGTCATAATAATGCTCCGTCTGCGCCATATTGGACGGAATGAACACCAGCCAGTTGAGAGCAAATGCGAAATAACAGCACAATGAGAATACGGCAATATTCATAGCCTGCACGCTGTTCTGCCCACCAGCCCAGGCCATAAGAACCCCTAAAGCGATGGTAATAACGAGTGCAATGGAGATAGATTTTTTGTCGCGTTTCATACGGTAGATATCCTCATTTTTAAAATTTTGTGGTGAGCCTGCCCTTTGGCAAGACAGCAAGGGCCTCAATTGTCTACAAAACCAGCTTTACAGGGTGATTTAGACACTATCAGTGAACTTTAAACTGATAGTTAGACTTAGTTCAACCGCTAATCAACGTCATACTAAATTCTAAGCCTTTAAATCACGTAGACATGGGCAAACAAAGCCGCTATTTGAATTGTTAAACTTGCGTCAGCCATACTGTAAACGGATTCAATATCATGATAGTTTCGGTCTTCTTTAGCATGATAGTTTCGATCTTCTTTAGCATCACGGTTTCGCCCTCTTTTTAAGCGCACGTCGAACCAATACTCTAGAATGCCTTTAGAGCATCAAGATAACGTATTTGGCGCTTTTTTAAGATGAATATGTTGCTGTAATTAAAAAAATCAGCGGCGAGCGTCAATTGCGCGCTAAACGTTTTCTTAATTAGATTACTTCGCGTTCCAGCATCATCAAAAATCAAACTTAACCTTATACAAACATACTCGTTCGTTACAGCAATGATCACACACTTAAACTTGAAAAAAATTTCACTAATCTTATGTTCGTCGATCGTGAGTATTATGTTTGTCCATACCAGCTTTGCCCAAGATGAGTTAAGTCAAGACGCCTCCTCTTCACGGGACCTCGCCGTTCAAGACGAAGCAGTTCAGGCAGAACTTATTTGGACAGAGTTTGATGGTGCAGATCATTTACTTCTGCATTCTCAGTATCAAGCCGAGCAATGGTCGCAAGCCACGACTATTTACTCGGGTAACAACCCAATTAGCGGCCCTACTCTCGCCCAGTTGAATGACCAATCAAAAAAAGCTGATTTTGCTGTATGGACTGAACAACGCGGTACTAAGACTGTGCTTATGCAAATGCGCCGACTTGATCGAAACAAATGGCAACCCGCCACTCAATTTTACGGCGGTGGCACCAATAATTTTGCGCCGTTTGTTATAAGCGACCTGCTCGGAAACACTTTGGTATTCTGGTCAAGTTCAGACATAAACAGACTCGCTGATATTGTTTATACTGTTGAAGATGACGGCTGGTCTACCCCACGCCCATTGCATGCACCAAATGAAGTGCCCGACCTAACACCCGCAGCTGTATTAAATCCAAATGGTACGATTGAAGTGAGCTGGCAATCGTATGACTTTTCGGCTGGAAGTTATGTTACCAAAACCGCTAACGTTAGTTTAGCGGAGGATAATAGTAACAAGAATAATGATGCCCTCAAGTTCATTGACCTTGTAAATCTAGAAAAAATATCACTTCCGAATTTTCTACCGCGACAACGTGGCCGCTTTACAGTATTTTCTGCGCTTAATAAAATAAAACGCGCTGTTGTTCGCCAGTGAGTTATTAGAATGAACTTTATCGGTATAGATACACACTACGCATGCGCCGATGGAATGGAGCGCACGCGTATACATTTAGATGGAGCGGCATCCCCTTTGGCTTCTAAAGTTGCAGTAGATGCGGCATCTGCACTTCTGCCTCACTATTCTAATAGTCACTCTTATGTGCATAACTCAGCGCAAATAAGTACACGAGCATTTGCGTGGGCCGAAGATACAGTCCTGGATTACTTAGGTGCTGATAAACAAGAATATACCGCCATCTTTATGGGCAGTGGCACCACCGCGCATGTTAATCGTTTAGCTAGAGGGCTGAATGGTCGCGCAAACGAACGTCCAGTTGTTTTAGTATCGTCGATGGAGCATCACGCGAATGACTTACCGCACAGACTGCCTGGCAATGACGTGCATTATCTTGATCTAGCTGGTCATGGACGTGACATGGGCGCCATTGATTTGGAGTCCACCAAGCAAATGATTACCAACACTGGAGATCGTTTAAATTACCTCGCATGCTCGAGCATCAGCAACGTGACAGGCATTAGTAATAATTGGCCTGAATTAGCCGCCTTAGTCCATGCTCAGGATGCGCTGATCTTGGTAGATGCCGCACAGTCTGTGGCGCATCAAGAGTGCGATTTTTCTAGCTTAGAACCTACACAACGCCCTGACTTCTTGGTCTTTTCTGGACACAAACTCTATGCCCCTATGGCACCTGGAGTGTTGGTGGCAAAGCGCTCAGAGATTAGAAAATTAGCGGGGCAGAATGTCGGAGGTGGCTCTGTTGCAGATGTCAGCCTGCACGATTATGAGCTGCTCGATACTCTTCCTGATCGCGAACAGTCTGGTACACCCAATATTATTGGGGCATTTGCATTGGCGTCGGTTATGAAAGCCTTAAAGTCCGAGGGATTGAAGAAGGTTCGGAAACGCGAGCAAGATTTAATGACAAAGCTAATCACCCAGCTTTGCGACTTGCCATCCATTGAGGTCTACGGCGACTTAAAAGAACCTCGACTTGGAGCCGTGTCGTTTAATCACAAACACATTCCTCAAAGCCTATTGGCTGCTATCTTAAACGACTACTACGGCATAGCCGTACGTAACGAGTGCTTCTGCGCGCACCCTTACGTGAGCGAGCTTTTGAAAGAAGACCTTTGGGAAATGGATTTAGACGGTTTAGATGATGCGCAAATAGCCACACTGGTGGCGCAAAACAGAGGAATGGTGCGTGCCAGCATTAGTCATTACACTACTGAGGCAGATATTGATTCTTTAATAGCCGCATTGGCTGATATAGATAAAAAGCAAGAAGAGTATACGTCGCACTATGAAGCGCTTACAGATGGGTCGTTTAAGCACACAAGCTATCGCTTAGACTGGGAGTCAGAACTAGCAGGATTGATAGGCTAGTATTTTAAATACGGTTTTATTGAGACCTTCGAATGATTGATCAATGCAACGGTTGCACGATAAGCGCGCTAGCCCGCCTCGCCAAAAACGAAACTAAAACAGCGGCTGTTCTGTTTATTTAGCCCCCGAAGACTAATTTCAAATGACGAGCTGTTTCAAGAGTCGATGTTTTATCCTTCACGATTCGACCGCGCAGCCCTACTTTGTGCAGCAAGCCTTTGTTGTTAACTTGTTTAGCCGTTTTAGCCATCTTCAAAGGAGCTTGGTCAGCTGGGTTTAACTCAATTGATAACCAACCATGACACGCCATGCCACTGCTATACGGCACCAACGGCCCTTCGATCAGCTCTGGGCTGTCAAAAATAAGCTCATCGCTTACCGGAACAAAAACTTGATTATCTGGGCAATTCCATTCGCTGTTAAACATCTTCATATCCTTCATAGTACTGTTTAGTTTGAGCTTCTTGTCTTCCAAAAGTCGTGTTCCAAAACTTGTCAAACTCCGTCACTGTTTTGCTTTAAAATGGCAAACGCCAATTGTGCCTTAGGAGCTCGAAGATCTTTTTGGTTCAAAGCTATTAAACTCTCACCAAATGACGAATAACGGTGAAACTAATGGTATTAAAATGGTTTTATGACCAATTAATGAGAAACCAGTATTTTTGAGGCAAAATATCGTCTAATTCATCCTCACACACCCGCAACACCAACCCTAACTGGCTGATATTAAAAAACAAATGGCAAGAAAAGTAGCAATTGTTGAGGATGACTATGATCAACGCGAGAATTTCGCCGATGCACTAATAAGCTCGGGTTATGAAGTGGCAACCTATGCTAATCGCCGAGAGGCTTTAGCAGGCATGCGAAGCAACATGCCTGACTTGGCTATTTTGGACATTATGTTGGAGAACGAAATGGATGGCGGTTTCGACCTATGTCGCGACCTCCGTAATATGTCACCAACACTTCCAATCATATTTCTCACCGCCAGAGACAGCGACATAGACCGAGTATCTGGACTACGCTTAGATGCTTGGGACTACCTCACTAAGCCACTCAACATGCAATTTCTAAGCGTTCGTATAAACTCACTGTTCAGAATTGTTGATAGCCTGGCAAACGTGGGTGACGGCAGCCAGAAATCGGAAGTTCTTCGAATTGGCGATCTAGCAATTGATGAAGACAGCATGTCCATAAGCTGGCAGGAGCACGAACTCAGCCTAACGCTTACCGAGTTTTGGTTAATCGAGTCAATGGCGCGTCATCCAGGCCATGTTAAGACTTATGAAAACATGATGCAGATCACCAAACAAAGCTATGTAGAACGTAATACCATCAATGGGTATATACGAAGAATACGCAATAAATTCAAAGAGATAGATCCGTCATTCAAACACATTCAAACGGTCTTTGGTGTGGGATACAAATGGAAAAACGCGGAACATTCCTAATCTTTCAAACTATCTCACCATGCTTTTCACAGAGTTCATAATTCGACGTCTATTTATGTTTAAACTGCTAGCACTCAATCCTCCAGTCCAGACTTGCACAACAGTACGATCATCGTCATTACTCAGCCCATTGGTTGATATTAGTACGCAACAACGAACCTACTAGCTCTCGAAAATCATGTTAACGCGCTTTTCGATTCGATCAAAACTACTCCTCGTAGCGCTACTGCTATTGCTAATTCCCTGGATGTCTTACATCTATGTACGAGACATGAAAGCATTCTTGCTTTCAGGCCAAGAAGACGCCCTAAATTTATTAGCTCGAGCCGTTGCCACTGTTTTACATGACCGACCAGAACTGTTTGATCCGGAGGAAGAAGAAATTGCCGTTAGTAGCGAAGAGAATGAGATTTACGCCTTCCCCTTACCTAATTACATCAATCTAAATGGCGAATTTAGCGACTGGGGCGAACAAGCTAATCAGGCCGTAATTTACCGTCCACCATCGAGCAATGACCCTATTCCGACCGTTGATGGTGAGGAGAGCGACGACGAGTTCACCAACCAAGCGATCTCGGTACTGGAAATGCAGCAAGAGCAAACGGAGGGGAGCAACACGTTAATTAGCCCTACTGAAGAAGACATATCCGTTCGCCATGTACTGGGTTATCGCGGCAATTTCATTTACGCACTATTTGATGTAAGTGACAACAACGTGGTGTTTCGTAAAAAAGAGATATTGCGCGTAGATGCGGCAGATCACCTTCGCCTGACCCTACAAGACACAGCAGGACGAGAGCAACGCTTTACCTTGATCGCTGGCGAACCCGGCCGAATGAGTATTTACGCCATGGATGAAGAGTGGCAATACCCAATTACAGGCGAACCGATCTACGATTTAGCAGCGGAAATGGCCCTTAGCGACTCTGGCTACAGGATCGAGATACGAATACCGCGCTTTCTGCTTCCTTCCAGCACCCGCATTCGACTCGCGGTTGTTGACGTTGACGATACCCAGACTTTGGATATCTCAGCGATTGTCCCAACTACGCCACAGAGTGAGAATGACGATCTATCCAGGCTAACGGTTCAGTCGCCTGAGTTGGCTAAGATTTTGCGTGCGCTAAATCGAACCGACACTCGTATTTGGGTTATCGACGAAGGCAAACGGGTTCGCACTGTCGTCGGCAACGTCATTCTCGAAGACGATGAGAACCAAGTGACTAAACCAACCTCTGGCCAACCCATGGTTGACCGACTCCTTGGTTATATAAACTATTACTACAACTACGGTCTGCAGTCAGTCTTCTCTTATATTGTGGAAGGTGGCAACGAAAACGATTTAGAAGATGACGACGCTCGTAACGACGAGATTATTGATAAGGCTCTTGCTGGAAAAATTTCGTCGGATCGTAGGCCTGGAGTCGATGGTCAAGGCATGATCATTATGTCGGCGCACCCAATTTACTTAGGGGAGTCCATTCCTGGCGCCGTGGTTGTTGAGCAGAGCACTAACCAAGTACTTCGACGGCAACAAGAAACCCTCGAAAACGTTATTAGTGTTACGTTATTAGTGCTCGTTACAGTAGCAACTGCCCTACTCTTGTTCGCCTCAAGGCTGACACTTCGAATTCGCCGACTTCGGGATGCCGCCGACAGCGCGATCGACCGAGAAGGACGCATTCTTAATCAACGCCTTCCTAAAGAAGAAAAATCTGGCGATGAAATTGGAGATTTGTCTCGCAGTGTGAGCAATATGTTAGGCAGACTGTCGCAATACACGACCTACCTTAAAGGCCTACCTGACACCCTTGCTCATGAAGTGAGCAACCCTTTGAACGTGGTCAACTCAAGCCTTCACAATCTATCAAGAGAGAATTCTGACGCCGCGAAGAGTAAATATATGGAACGCGCAAAGAATGGGCTGAACCGTATTGGAGCGATTCTTCAAAACCTAACAGAGGCCGCAAATCTTGAGCAAGCATTACAAGACGAAGAGCGTGAAACCATTGATTTAATTGAACTTTTAGAAAGTTATGTCGATGGCTATGCGTTTAGCAACCCTTCTCAAAAATTCCGCCTGATTACTGACCATAAACCAATAATGGTGGACGTAGCACCAGACTATATCGCGCAAGCACTCGATAAACTGGTTGATAATGCCTTGGATTTCGCAGCACCGAAAACACCCATCGTCATACATGCCTTGCGCTCAAATAATGTCGCATTAATAGAGGTGAGCAATGAAGGATCTAGTTTGCCTGATGGAATGGCAGAACGAATTTTTGAGCCGCTAGTTTCATTAGGCCGCAAAGACGCGCAAAAAACTCGCCTTGGAATGGGGCTCTATGTGGTTAAACTCATCACCAGTTTTCATGGCGGCGACGTTTTGGCTCACAACATGCTAAACAAGCAGGGCGTTACATTTACCATTAAGCTCCCCATACACGATCTGTTTAGCTCTACTCTTGCATAATTGCTCACTTAATTAACGTCGACCCTGAATTACAAGCACTTAGCTATACCGATGCGAAATATTGGGGTCTGTATCTTACTGAAAACACACTTTTTACAGCGTACCTGACGCATAATTAGAAGATAGACATACACTTTAGCAAGAACTCATATAACACTTTACGGACTAATATTATGGGCAACAGACTCAGCAAACTCTATACACGTACTGGCGACGATGGAACATCTGGTCTCAGTGGCGGCCAGCGAATAGCAAAGAACCATGAACGCATGAACGCGATGGGAACGGTTGATGAGCTTAACAGTACCATTGGCATGATGATCTCAAAATTGGACGACGAAGAGTTGAGCACGCTCATGACCGCTATTCAGCACGACTTGTTTAACATAGGCGGCGAAATAAGCATGCCCGGCCACTCCTTTATCAAGGCTGATAAAATTGCCGGCCTTGAAAACCAAATTGATGCGTTCAACGGCTTGGTCGAACCGCTCAAAGACTTCATCTTGCCTGGCGGCAGCGAAGCCGCAGCAGTTTGCCACGTGGCGCGCGCGATCGCACGGCGAGCCGAGCGCGATGTTGTGACATTGCACCAAGCTGAGCCCGTGTGCGACACTACTCGCCAGTACCTTAATCGCTTATCTGACTTACTGTTTGTGGTCGCCCGTATTATTAATTTACGCACTGGCAACCCAGACATACTGTGGAATAAAGAGCTAGCTTAGCAAGTTGTACGAGAGATATACCAGTTAGGATCCGCATTGAACTTTACATTCAAATTGAAGACAGCATCTAAATAGACGGCCAAAAATGAAAGAACTATTCAATAAAATCAATAACATAAGCTTAGTTTCAAAAATATTCATCGGTATCGTAATCGGCGTCGCATTGGCGCTAATAAGTCCGTCTACCGCAGCTTCGATGGCCTTTCTAGGCAATTTGTTTGTATCAGCATTAAAAGCAGTGGCTCCTATTTTGGTTTTCGTACTGGTGATGGCTTCGATTGCTAACCAGAAATCGTTCGGCGACACCGCGATGAAGCCGATCATAGGCCTCTACTTAATCGGTACTTTGTTAGCTGCTTTGGTGGCTGCGTCATTGAGCTTTTTATACCCTGCCACGCTCACGCTGATGACTGAAGTGCCTAATGTGAGTCCTCCTGAGGGCATATCAGAGGTATTGAGCACACTAGTGTTCAAGATAGTTCAAAACCCTGTAACGGCGCTTATGGAGGGCAATTACATCGGAATACTAGCGTGGGCCATAGGCTTAGGCTTGTCGCTACGCCATGCACAACAGAGCACTCGCGATATTATTGGCGATCTAAGCGATGCTATTACCGCTATTGTTAAGTTTGTAATCGCACTAGCCCCTATCGGTATATTTGGTTTGGTAGCGAGCACCGTCGCGGCAACGGGTCTTAGTGCCTTAGCCGAATATTCGCACATCCTTTTTCTATTAATCGGATCAATGCTGATTGTGGCTCTGATAATAAATCCTATCTTGGTGTTTTTGCTAACACGGGCAAACCCGTATCCGCTAGTATTTAAATGCCTACGAGAAAGCGGTGTTACGGCGTTCTTTACGCGCAGTTCTGCTGCCAACATCCCTGTTAACATGCAACTTTGTAAGGATTTAGATCTGGATGAAAACACCTATTCCGTGTCTATTCCCCTAGGTGCTACGGTTAATATGGGCGGCGCGGCAATTACCATATCTGTAATGACCTTGGCGGCAGTACATACGCTCGGCATTCAAGTGGATATTGGTACCGCTATATTGCTGTGTGTTATCGCTGCAGTTTCAGCCTGTGGCGCAAGTGGTGTTGCTGGAGGATCGTTACTACTAATACCTCTCGCCTGTGGTTTGTTCGGCATTCCTAACGACTACGCAATGGAAGTCGTTGCTGTAGGCTTCATAATTGGTGTAATTCAGGACTCTGCCGAAACAGCACTAAACAGCTCAACAGATGTGATTTTTACGGCCGCGGCTATTCGTAACAAAGCACTTTCGACTGAATAAGAGGTTTCTTGCAGTTCAGTGCTAACAATCACTCTAACCTTGGCATAACAAAGTTCGGCTAATGGTCTAGTCTCCCAAACTACGTAAAGACTGACTATTTTGAAATCAATTGAGATTCCTTTTTTTGGAATCAACAAATTTCGTTCTAGGCCACCGGTAGCCTAGAACGGATGAAATTGGGTAGTGGTGTTCACGGACTTCATTCAGTTGATTGCCCCCTAAAAGAAAGATTCTATCCCCCTCAATTTTTAAAAAGAAACCAACATGGCCTTGCCATCCATCAGGGTGTTCGCGTTCTAAAATGGTGATACAACCGAAGCACGGCTCACTAAGTTGTGTGCCCCAATCCAACCAAGAACGAGCTAAGGCTGAATTTGTTCCAATATGACCGGATTCGCTGAGCACCCAGTTTAAAAAAGACGGGCACCAAGCGGCTTTATCATCATATTCAGCGATATTAGTACCATTGTGATATTCGATGATACGAGGATTACTTTTGCCCTCAGGGAAGGTTTTAAGCCCAATCTCGTTTTCCGCAACGGCCATCCACTCTTCTGCCTTCATAAGCTCAATTATAGACGCGAGCGCTTAATTAAGATTGGGAATGTCTCTTTAGGGCAAGATTGCGGCAAATGACAGGCTCTGACATACTCAGAACGATCGTTCAATATGAAAAAGAAGAACACTAACTGCCTCCACTACTGAAAGCTTTACTATGATCCGACCGATGCTTTACATATTTACAATTTCACATTATTGCGAAAAAGCGAGGTGGGCATTGGACTATCTAGGTATTGATGTCGATGTTCAAATTCTGGCACCAGGCACGCATATTGAAATAGCTAACAAATTAGGTTTAAAGCGAGGCTCAGTGCCGTTCCTACGTGTTGGCGAAATCGTAATCCAAGGTTCTGATGCAATCATCCATTGGGCTGAGCAAGAAAACAAATCAAACGCCACATTGGGCTCACTAAATCCTGAGGTGATTGCCGTTGAGAAACGGTTGGATGATAAGCTCGGAGTGCATATTCGTCGCTGGTTTTATTCTGAAGCAATTCTGGAAGCTCCCGCGTTAGTTAAACCCATATTTATGCATGGTATTTCCGCATGGGAAAAGCTTAAACTAACATTGAAGTGGCCTATTATATGCAGGCTAATGACACAAGGAATGGATCTCGGTCATCAACAGGGACTTGAATCGCTAGAAATAATAAAACAAGAAATAGAATGGTTAGAGTCTCTCATCGGTGACAGAAACTCCTATTTGGTTGGAAATACTTTTTCACGTTCAGACATTACAGCAGCTAGTTTGCTCGCACCATTAGTTACACCAAGTGAATATAGCTGCTCAAAATTGATGTCACTCCCGCCTCGCGCAAAACAAGAGAGTGAAGAAATGGTTGATCGTCTCTTTTGGAATTGGGTAGAAGCACAATATAAAACCCATCGATCTTAGCTTTTACTGAAAACTAAACTAGTGCAGATGCCTAATATAAATGACCGCTTAGGGCAACTTTGACACACTCGCGTTGACATAATCAACTGGGTCTTAAATACTCATAGCATTCGTTGTGTTGAGTTTCTAATCAGTCGGAAATATATTCATATCTGACTCTTAGATTGATTTGGAAACCCTAGTTCGCACCCGTTTGATGTTTAAGTGAATACTCAAACAACTTGGCTCTGTACATTTTTAAGAGAACGGGGTTCGGAGCTACTTTTCGTAACCTTTTTCAGAGGCCGTCAGAAAGTTGGAGAAGCCGTCAATAATTTTGATTAATATTCGTTTATCAATTTTTTCTGCACTGGCAGGATCGGGAACCTTAGACACACCATTCTTTCTATCAGAATAACCTTCAACCAGTAGAGGATACGTTTCAATTGAGTGAGTTCGAGTTTTTAATTGTGCTGGTGTCCATCGTGTTTGGTGTAGCGTTGACACAAATTATGTCTGGAGCCGTGCGCAGCTTCTACGAGGGTACGCTGAACGAAATTCAGATTCTGTACACCCTAACCCTGACGTTAATACTGGTGATCGACTGGTGGGTCAGCTTCTCATTTAACCTTGTTGAGAAATGGGAATTTGGCACCTTTCTGCTACTGGTTCTATGGGCGATGGTCCATTATGTAATGGTGGCCGCGCTTTACCCTCCCATATCTAAATCATTAGCCTTTGAGCGCCGCAGGCAATCTTTCTTTTGGGCCTTCATCGTAATGCTAATTGCAGATGGTGTGTTGACGGCCGTAAGAGGTTCGCTATTTGAGCCGTGGTACTACTTGCCGTTCATATTACACTATATCGTTATAGTGGTAATTGGCCTGCGGTTTGACGCTGTATGGCTACACAGAATAATAGCCTGGTGGCTACCGATTTCTTTTTTGATTTGGGCCCTATACGTGAGAACTCTTTTATCGGAGGTTGCATGAACGCAAGCCTGTTTAATCATTTATTGCCGGCAGTGGAAATTTTTCTGAAAAATTGCTTCGTTCCATCTGATATGACTATATTATTTTATGAGCCTCGTGATAGCGCTTTTGCTAGCCTTCGATTTCAGAGCTTTGTTTCAAATGTGATTTTCTAGAAAGAAATAGGGTCAGAGCCGAATCTAGTTAAATGGCAGCTTTGGGCCCATAACAGCCAGTCGAGAGTT
>DKML01000004.1 GCA_002470515.1 Proteobacteria bacterium UBA7415
CCGAAGACGAAACCGAAGACGAAATCGAAGCACAAAGCTTTTCAGAAGACATTGAGATTTCTTCTGACTCAGCCAGCGAAGATGTTGACGAGGCGATTCAGCAGATTTTTGTTGAAGAGATGCGCGAGATCCACCATAAGCTAGACCACGATGTTGCGCAGCTTAGCGACCTAAAGCAATCTGCCCCAATAATGGCCAACGTAATGCGCTACCTGCACACGATTAAAGGAAGCTCCTTAATGGCGGAGGCCAATGTGTTGGGCGGCTTAACGCACTCACTAGAATCGTTCATCGAATCAAGTTTTATTCGCGATGTTGATGATCTAAAGCATATTCAAAACACCTTAGAGTTTTTTGTTGATGATTTCGATGCGGCTGTAGACAGCTACGAAAAGCGAAAAGACTTTGAACCGAGTGCGGAACTTAAAGAAAGGCTAGATACAGACTTGGCTCAATCTACCGACGCGACGACTAACGTGGCGGGTGCCGGTAGCGACTTAGTCGAATCTGGCCAAGATCAAGAGCACGATGACCTGGCGGTACAAGCTTCAGAGCCTGTTTTGCTGATGATGGGCCCGTCAGATTATATTGAGGGTATTGATAGCATTGATGCTGAGATAGAAAAAGTTTATACCGAGTGGCGCTCTGCGCGTAGCTGGTGGAAAGTTAGACCTCAGCTAGTAAAGCAAAGTAGAGAATTTTCTGAGTTAGCAAAACGTTATACGCCAGCTCAAAAAAATGCGCAATTTGTGGATGGTGTAGTCGACGTATTGAAGTTGATTCAGTTTAATTCAGTCGACCAGTTCGAAGATCGCAGTTCATCTATTAAGCAAATGATGAATGGCTTGTTAGGCGTTATGCGCGCCGACTCCGAGCAAGATAGCGACACAAGTCAAAAAGCGCTTGAGTTACAAATTGATTCATTGCAAAAACTTATTGAGAGCGACGCTCAAGCGATAGCCGAACAAGAAGTTGCGCAGAGTAACGCACAAGCTGAGGTTGATGAGGCGCAAGAGTCCACTCAAGACATGCGCAGTGAAGTTATTGATGCGGCTCTAAGAATTCGTTCGGATACACTCGATAGCTTAACTAACTTTGTTGGTGATGCGAGTATGAACCGCTCGCAGATGCGTGAAGACGTCACATCTTTAAAAGGCGTCGTCACTGAATTGTTTCGCAACGTCGAGCGATTTGGGACACAGTTACGCGAACTCGAGATCGAAGCTGATACGCGAATAACGGCTAGAGCCAAAGAGCAAGAAGTTGTGGATGTCGATGCGGAGTTTGATCCGCTCGAACTCGATAGATACACCAAGTTGCAACAGTTGTCGCGTGGTCTAACCGACAACTTAGATGAGTTGGGTGAGATTCAAGATGCACTAAATGATTTTGTCCACAAAACTGAATCATCTTTACAGCGTCAAGGTCGACTCAATAGAGACTTACAAGACGAGATCATGCAAGTTCGACTCGTGTCCTTTGGTGGTATTGCTCCACAATTACGTCAAGTAGCTAGACGTACTGCGCGAGAATTAGGCAAAGACGTTGAGCTTGATATCGTAGGCAGCGACGTTAAATTGGATAAAACCATTTTAGACGGTGTAACACCTGCCTTGGAGCATATGCTTCGAAATGCAATTGACCATGGGATTGAGCTTCCTGACGTGCGCCGAGCAGCGGGTAAGCCCGGCACGGGTAGAGTAGTGATCAGCTGTCGTCAGGTTTCCCGCGAAATCATTATCTCGGTAAAAGATGATGGTGCGGGGCTCGATCTAGATAAAATTCGAACTAAGGCTATCGAAGGTAAACTGCTTGAAGACGACCAAGATCTGAATCCTGAAGACATGATGATCTATATTTCTCAAAGCGGATTTAGCACGGCAGACAGATTAACCGAGATTTCGGGCCGAGGAATCGGAATGGATGTGGTTCAAACCAGTCTCCGACGACTCAGCGGGTCTATTCAATACGACCTTGAAAACAAAGATGCAGGTTCTGATTTTGTAATCAATTTACCGATATCGCTGGCGGTATCAAGCGCAATGTTTATAGAAGTAGGTGGTTCTGAATTTGCGATTCCCGCTCGTGTTATCGAGCGTATGGTTACACAAGATGTGAATTACCTGATTGAGCAACTTGCGACGGCAGATCCTATTACTGAAATTGACGGTAAGCGCTACAAGTTGATCGATCTAGCGGACTACTTAGGGTTCGAGTCAA
This sequence comes from Proteobacteria bacterium UBA7415, assembly GCA_002470515.1. GTDB lineage: Bacteria > Pseudomonadota > Gammaproteobacteria > Arenicellales > Arenicellaceae > Arenicella. The sequence continues at coordinate 2,221 of DKML01000004.1, forward strand.
AAATTGCGTCTATGAAAGGCAAGCGGTCAGTAATTTTGGTGGATTCTGGTGTTCAGAACATTGCGGTAATTGTTGATGATTTGCTGGATACTCAGGAAATTGTGGTTAAGAATCTTGGTGAGCATCTAGCTCGAATCCCTATTTATCAAGGTGCAACTATTCGACCTAATGGTAATGTGGCCTTGGTGCTAGATCTCGTTGGTATTTCGTACTACGAGTCAACAGTGGCCTTACCCGATCGTTCTCGCCGTGGTGTGCGAGCCTTACCGCTAGTGATGGTGGTTGATGACTCGCTCACTATTCGTAAGGCGGCTCAGCGTGACTTAACGGCGCTGGGTATCGATAGCGTTTTGGCGAAAAATGGGGTTGATGCGCAGCAGCAAGTTGCGCAGAACAAGCCCGATATGGTGCTGCTCGACATTGAGATGCCAGAAATGGACGGTTTCGAATTTCTAACGTGGTTGCGTACACAGAGCCAAGCAAAAGACTTACCTGTCGTTATGATTTCTTCGCGCTCGACGGCTAAATATATGGATAAAGCTCAATCTTTAGGGGCGGATGCTTTTCTTAGTAAACCCTATTTGTTGGACGATCTGATCGATCTATTTAATGAATACTTACCGCTCGAAGAAACGTTAAGTAAAGGGCAAGAGGTTTAGTACGGATATGTCAGATACATCACTTACTTGTTATAAAATTGATGCTGAACCATTTTCATTAATTTTGCCATCGGAATGTGTTGCAGAAATTGTTGCTGAGCCCATAATTACTGCGGACTCGAGTCAAAAAGCTCCATGGATGGCGGGCTATCTAACTTGGAATTCGCAAGAGATACCTTTGTTGTGTTTCGAGAACTTACTTGTGGCAGATTTTGAGAGACCCGAGGGTCGCCTAATCGTGACTATACTCAACCCAATCCCCAAAGCGGCACGTAAGACATATGGCGCATTGCTTAGTTTTGGTGAGGTTCAACAAATCACAATACCCAGTGATGTTGAAGATGTGGCTAGCCCTCAAGAGATTGATCGACGCCATGTTGAAGCTGCTTTAGCAGTCAATGGATCTATTTGTATCGTTCCGAGACTTGCGGCTTTAGGTGTGGCGTTCTCTTACTATTAGAGCTAACGATTCTGTAGCGACAGCATATTAGGTATTAAGTAAGTTGGTGCTTCAACTTAAACCGGCCCGCCACCCTCTATACTCGCCCCGCTTTTCAGTCAAATGCTGCCTGCTTGACAGTATTGCCAATATTTGTGTGAGCAAGAAGACATATCACGTTTAGTCTTTGTGTCTCATTTGATATAATCGACCCACTTACTGGTGGGTGCAGTATTCATTTCTTAATAGCCGAATCCCGCTACTTTCCCATTTTCAAGAAAGAATGGTTGTGAGTAAAACACCCTCCATTAATCGATTCTTAACCGTTAACGCCAACCAAATAACTCATATGTCCTCAGTTGATCGTCAAATCATGGCTAATGCCATCCGAATCCTCAGCGCAGATGCAGTACAACAAGCTAACTCAGGCCACCCAGGTGCACCTATGGGTATGGCGGACATCGCTGAAGTCTTGTGGAGTGATTTTTTCAACCACAACCCAGCCGACCCTAAGTGGCCAAACCGCGATCGTTTCATTTTATCTAATGGTCATGGCAGCATGTTGATTTATTCATTGTTGCACCTGAGCGGTTATGACGTGTCGCTGGACGATGTTAAAAACTTTCGTCAATTGCACTCAAAAACACCGGGCCATCCAGAGTACGGTTATACCCCCGGCATTGAAACGACTACTGGTCCTTTAGGTCAAGGCATCGCAAATGCGGTAGGAATGGCGATTGCAGAGCAAAAATACGCGGCGGAGTTTAATACTGCTGAGCATGCTTTAGTTGATCATTTTACTTATGTGTTTATGGGCGACGGTTGCATGATGGAAGGTGTTTCTCACGAAGCGTGTTCCTTGGCTGGCACATTAGGCCTGGGCAAGTTGGTTGCTTTCTGGGATGACAACGGTATTTCTATTGATGGTGAGGTAGGCGGCTGGTTTACAGACGATACCCAAGGCCGTTTTGAAGCATACGGCTGGCAGGTAATTGCTGATGTTGATGGTCATGACGCAGCGTCAATCAGTGCCGCCGTTAAAGCCGCCAGAGCAGATCAAAGGCGGCCAACACTTATTTGTTGTAAAACAGTAATTGGCAAAGGCTCGCCAAGCAAAGAAGGTAGCGAAAGCTGCCATGGTGCACCACTAGGTCAAGATGAACTTGCGCTTGTGCGCGAACGCCTTGATTGGTCGGCCGAACCATTTCATGTTCCGGCTGATGTTTATCAAGCGTGGGACGCCAAAACCGCTGGCCAAACTAAACAAGCTGAATGGCAGGCGATGTTCGACGCTTATGCCGCCGCTCACCCAGACAATGCCAAGGAGTTTGAGCGACGCATACAAGGGCACCTGCCTGCAAACTGGGCGAAGGATGCTGCAAAAATAGTTGCCGATACCAATACGGCAGCGGCAACTTTAGCAACGCGTAAATCTAGCCTGAATGCGTTAAACGATTTTGGTCCATTATTAAAGGAATTGATCGGCGGTTCAGCTGACTTAGCTGGTTCCAATTACACTATATGGTCAGGTTCAGAAGGTATCAGTCGCGACAATAAAGGCGGTAATTATGTCTATTTTGGCGTACGCGAGTTTGCAATGGCTGCAATCTGCAATGGACTTTCATTGTATGGCGGTTTGATTCCTTATGCGGGAACCTTCTTAGTGTTCTCTGATTACATGCGTAATGGAATGCGAATGTCAGCGTTGATGAAACAGCCGGTTATCTATGTTTTGACGCACGACTCAATAGGTTTGGGCGAAGACGGCCCGACTCACCAACCGGTAGAGCACTGTGCGAGTCTACGCTTGATTCCAAACATGAGTTTGTGGCGTCCCTGCGATGCAGTTGAGTCTGTTGTTTCGTGGAAGGTGGCGATCGAAAACCAGAGTCAACCGAGTAGTCTGGTTTTCTCACGTCAGAACTTACCGCATCAAGAAAGAACCGATCGACAGATTGCCGATATAGAACGCGGCGGCTATATATTGCGCGATTGCGAAGGCGAGCCAAGTCTTATCTTGATCGCGACAGGTTCTGAGGTCGCGTTAGCGATGGACTCAGTGTCAAAGCTCGAAGATAAAGGTGAGCGCGTTCGCGTTGTATCTATGCCTTGTACTGATCTTTTTGATGCGCAGGATGCGGCTTATAAAAGCGACGTGCTGCCGCTTAGTTGTGAGCGACGTATTGCTTTAGAAGCAGGGTCCAGCGATTACTGGTACAAATACGTAGGGCTGAGAGGCGCGGTAATTGGGATGACAAGTTTTGGTGAATCTGCTCCGGCAGATCAACTGTTTGTGCATTTTGGGTTTACTGTAGAGAACGTGGTGAGCACGGCAGCCGGTCTTGTTTAGTTTATTTACACGGTTGAAGGGTAGGGATTGAAATGCCAGTTTTAAAAATGCAAGAGCAAGATCTGAAAGGTAAGCGCTTGCTTATTCGACAAGATCTAAATGTACCAATGGATGGTGATCGTGTTGCCAACGATGCCCGTATCATTGCGTCGCTGCCTACGTTAAAAATGGCTCTCGAGCGCGGTGCCCACGTTATGGTTATGTCGCATTTGGGCCGACCTACAGAAGGCGAGTTCGATGAGCAGTATTCATTGGCTCCAGTTGCAGAATGTTTGGCTGAACACTTAGGGGTTCCGGTTCGCTTAGTTGGCGACTGGCTAGAAGGTGTTGATACTAAAGCTGGAGACGTCGTGTTATGCGAGAACGTGCGGTTTAACGTTGGTGAAAAATCCAACGACGAAAACCTGTCCAAGCGTATGGCGCAATTGTGTGATATCTACGTTATGGATGCTTTTGGCACGGCGCATCGAGCCCAAGCATCAACGCACGGAGTGGCAGAACTAGCGCCAATTGCGTGTGCAGGTCCGCTATTAGTCGCCGAGCTTGATGCACTCACCCGCGCGCTAGACAATCCAGCAAGGCCAGTGGTTGCTATTGTCGGTGGCTCAAAGGTATCGACGAAGCTTACTGTATTAGAAACGTTAAGCCAGCAAGTGGATCAGTTAATTGTAGGTGGTGGTATTGCCAATACTTTTATAGCCGCCGATGGCCATAGTGTTGGTAAGTCGCTTTATGAGGCTGATTTGGTTGATGAAGCCAAACGTTTAATGCGGGCGGCAGTCGCTAACGGTGGAAGAATTCCCGTGCCCACTGATGTTGTTTGTGCGGCAGAGTTTTCTGCGAATGCGCCAGCGCACTTACGTAAAGTTAATGGCGTGTTGGACAATGAAATGATTTTGGATATTGGGCCAGAGACGGCTAAGGAGCTTGCTGAAATTTTGGAGAGTGCCGGAACTATTGTTTGGAACGGCCCGGTAGGAGTGTTCGAGTTTGAAGCCTTCTCTGAAGGTACGGCTGTTGTTGCTAAGGCCATCGCAAAATCAAATGCATTTTCAATTGCGGGCGGCGGCGATACTGTAGCCGCCATTGAAAAATTTGGAGTGCAAGATCAAATATCTTATATTTCGACAGGCGGCGGAGCATTTCTGGAGTTTCTTGAAGGAAAGAAACTGCCTGCTGTTGACGTGTTAGAACGCAGAGCGTGCACTTAGGTTAACGCTCCTTCCAAATTATTCGGTGTTTGATGTTTATTAGCGCATCAAACACTTAAGCTTTAAGGATGCTTACAACAAACCAATGAGCGCACTTCCTCCTGTGTTCGACTCTAGGACTCAAGTGTTGATCCTTGGTTCAATGCCAGGCAAAAAGTCACTCGATCAAAACCAATACTATGCGCACCCTCAGAATGCTTTCTGGTCGATCATTTTGCAAGGAACGTCGTGCGACCTGAGCCATTCCTACGCAGAGCGTTTGGCGGCATTAGTAAAGCTGCGAGTTGGTGTGTGGGACGTATTAGCCGATTGTGAGCGATCAGGCAGTCTCGATAGCAATATAGTTCGAGGTAGCGAAGTATTTAACCCATTGGATGAGGTCGTCAAAAGTTTGCCTGCGTTAACTGGAGTGTTTTTTAATGGCCAAAAAGCTCAGCATTTATTCAATCGTCGCTTTAAACACCTAAGTAAAGAGAAGCGTCCTTGTTTTTCAGTTTTGCCCTCTACAAGTCCTGCATATGCTGCTATGTCGACGTCGCAAAAGAGTACAATCTGGAGTAAGGCATTAGGACAGCATGTAGAGCATTTTTCAGACGTATCTTTTACCTGAAGGTGTTTTATAGCTGAAGGCGTTTTATAGCTGAAGGCTCATCGACTATAACTAATACTAAATAATGAACGAAGAAAAATCCCCTTTTTGGGAAACTAAATCCCTGCAGGAAATGTCCCATGACGAATGGGAATCTTTGTGCGACGGTTGTGCAAAGTGCTGCTTGGTACAATTAGAAGACGAAGATACTCAACAGCTTGTATTTACAGATGTTGCGTGTGACCTTCTGGATTCGGGAACTTGCCGATGCACTGATTATTCCAATCGCAGTATTCGAGTGCCCGAATGCATGACGCTTACCCCAGAAAATGTAAACGAAGCAGCTGAATTCGCACCCTCTAGTTGTGCATACCGCTTACTGGCAATCGGCGAACCACTGCCCGAATGGCACCCACTCAAGACGGGTGATCCAAAGTCGACTATCTCTTCAGGTAACTCCGTTGCAATGCGGGTTAAGTTTTTGCGCGACGTCAACTCTGATGATTTAGAAGCTCACGTTGTTGACTGGCCACTAAGCAACAGTTAACAATTAAAAGAGTACCAATATTGTTAGTGACGACTTTCTATAGGTACGACGTCTACGCCTTTGAGTTGCCGCTTTGCTGATATTGCAGTATTGTTTGCTCAATCATCATTTTTTGATCAACCTTTTTATTATGCTTTTAAATTAAGTGAGGCTCACGTGATTTTGTCCCGATGGTACTGGTTTGGATTTGTAGGTAGTTTAGCACTGCTCGCTATCGCCTATTTTTATTTTCAATTGGAGCTCGGATTAGCGCCGTGCCCACTCTGTATGTTTCAACGCGGTGCATTAGTCGGAGTGGCGGCCTTCTGTTTGCTCGGCATATTGTTTTCGCCCAAAAAGGTTGGGTCCAAAGTATTGGCTTTTGGCGTCACTCTATCTTCAATTTTCGGATTGGCGATAGCAGGGAGGCAAGTTTGGTTACAGCATTTACCAGCAGACCAAGTGCCTGAGTGCGGACCTGATTTAGCATTTATGCTCGAAGCCTTTCCATTTCAACAGATGATTACGACCGTGCTAGCTGGCAGTGGTGAGTGTGCGGAAGTTCAGTGGACATTGCTTGGCATGAGTATGCCAACTTGGATGGTTGGTATTTTCGTTGTAATGACGCTATTGAGTTTAAAACTTTTGTTCCTTAAAGAAAGGAGTTATTTCTCAGGGAATTTTGGTCGATAGACAATTTAAAGCGCGTTTAGTGCGAGCGTTATTTATCCTGTTTCGGCCCCGCATCAAAGTTATTGATCCACTAGAATAAGAAGAATTGCAGTACTTGTAAGGAGTTTACAATGATAAAAACAAGCGGGTTAGACGCTGAATTTCAAACATCACTATCTCTGAATATGGACTTAAAGTCTCACATTTCAGGGCGCTTTCGATCAAGCAAAATAAAGTCTAAGCTCAGCACGGCGGTATTGACGGCGTGTTCGCTAATGCTTAGTGTGCCAAACGCGAGTGCTCAGCAGATCGCGCTGCTAGATACGGGTGTTGATCCTGATGCGGGGCTCAACATCGCAGGCGGATTTAATTATTTTCTAAACGACCCAGATACCAGCGATGTTTCGCCGCGCGAAGGTGAAGGTCATGGAACCGTTTCGGCACGTGTTGCGTCCGAGGCTTTTTCCGGAGAGATAGTACCTTTTGTCATTACAGATGGTCTGGCAGATGGCAATAGTGAATCACAGTCAACGCTGGCTCGTGACAGTGCGCTGTCCGATATATTGGGCAATAACTCTATTAGAGTTGTAGGTTTGAGCTGGGGAACTCCAGGCGTAACAGGAACTACTGCTTCGCTAATGCCTTCGCTTTCCAATGCAAACAAGGTCGTTGCGATCGTTGCGGGCAATGATGGGGCGAATCAGCCAAACGCCTTAGCGACAACGAGTTTCAATCTGCCCGGCGTTATCATTGTGGGTGGTACTGATTACAACGGTGATTTGTTGTTTTTTTCCAATCGAGCAGGCACAACGCAAGATAAGTTTGTCGCCGCTATTGGGATCCCTGAGCCTGACGGTGGCGATGGTGGAACATCGTGGGCTACGGCGCGCATTGCAGGAATCGCTGGAGCGGTGCTGCTTCAGAATCCAAACCTAACGGGGCAAGAAGTTGTCGATGTTATTTTGTCTTCGGCGGAAGATCGTGGTGACCCAGGTACTGATGCTGTCTATGGACGAGGCGTAATTTTAAGTGCATCACAAGTGTTGGATAATGTAATTGGACCGATTACTGTGCCGACGGTTCCCGATGAAAACGGCAGCGGAGGAAGTAGTGGCGGCGGTGGCGGTGGTGCCGGTCTTTTGTTAGGCGGCGCTCTTGTTGGCGCGCTTTTACTTGCGCGTAAGCCATCTAAAAGACTTGAAAAAACTTTGGTGCTTGATTCCTACGGTCGAACCTTTCAGTTAGATATTGGCGATCATGTTGCGATAGATGATGAGACTCTTGACCTAGATACGTTCTTCAATAGCCTTGAACAAACATCAGTTAATCAGTCTATATATCTACCGGGATTACGTACCGAGATTGGTGTTTCTGCTCTAGGACGGGCTACCCCACGCACAGACATGATTGCCTACTTCGCAATGCCGGATGACAAGGTAATCAATGACGGTCAAATGCAATATGCGTTTGCGTTATCGAGCCAATTGTCGCAAACAGTGAATTTGTCTATGGGGCATCGAGTGGATCCTAATTTGTATTTCGGCGGATTACGAGACCTCAATGATAGCGCTGATTTCGGTCGGGCATCGTTTCTAACGGGGCAGTCGTTTGGGTCTTTACTCAGTGGCTTTAGTAATCAAGCCAACTCTGTAGGGCTTAACTACCGCTCAAAGCAGCCATCGGGTTTTAACGCTAGTATGGGATTAGTGTCGGTTGATGAATCAGAGCGTTACGGAAAACAATCTTTTTCAAGCATTCTAGAGGGTGGTTACGAGTTCGCAGATAACGGCGGTCTTAAGGTTCAGTTTGGTCAGTTGCAAGAACGCGGTAGTTTGTTTGGTGGGGCAGCAGGAGGCATTTTTGGAGTCGAACAGGCGACTACCTATGCCATAAACTTAAATGGGCACATTAAGTTTTCTGCGCACACGGCTCTAGTTGCTAATTATGGAATCGGCAGAACGCGAGTTGAAGCAACAAGGACAAGCTTGCTCAGCGATTTTTCGTCATTGAGTAGTGACTGGTACAGTGTCGGCTTGGTGACTAATAAAGTGTGGTCGCATAGCGATCAGTTCGGTATATCGGTGTCTCAGCCCTTAAAAGTTCAATCAGGCTCGTTAAATTATTCGATTCCTGTTCAGCGTGATCAATTTGGCGATATCGCATTTGACACTGAGCGCGTTAACTTAGGCGAAGCAGATTCAAGCGAGCAACGTTTTGAAATGTACTATCGTAATAAAGTTGATCAAAAACTTGAGCTAGGTGCATTCCTGACTTTTCGCGATGACCCAAATCATACAACTGCGGCAGATGATGAATTAACCGTGATGTTTACACTTAAGTATCAACCTTGATTCGGACAGTTGCGCATTTGAGCTAAACTTCCTTCAGGTTCTGGTCTTGGATGGATTCAGTCGGTTAGTTGTCGGTTGGTTCACTCAAGCCTGTGCACTTAAGCGGTCATCATGCGCCGTTTGAGCTGGTCTTGATCGGTTTGCATAAGTATACTTTGCGCCCAATTCGCTGGACATGATAGCCCCAGTTGCGTCGTATACCGTGTATGCAATTTTCTAACAATTTGCTACCACCGCACGAGCATCATCGGTGTAATTTCTAGTAGCGATCAAACCATAACTAAAAGACAAGAGTCGACTGTGTTTCTTTACGATACCGAATCCAAAACAAAACGCGAGTTTCAACCATCCAACCCAGAAAACGTTACTATGTACGTCTGCGGTCCAACGGTTTACAGTTATGCGCATATTGGTAACGCACGCCCGGCGGTGGTGTTCGATATTCTTGCTCGAGTACTCAGGACCCAGTTTAAAGGCGTTACCTATGCTCGCAATATTACTGATATCGACGACAATATAAATGCCGCGGCAGCCAAAGCTGGAGTGGGTATCGATGTTATATCAGAGCGTTTTACACAAGCCTATCATGCTGACCTAGAAGCATTAGGCGTTTTACCCACAGATGTCGAACCCAAGGTCACCGATCACATTGATGAAATTCATCAGATGATCGAGTCTCTTATTGTTCAAGGGTATGCCTACGCGGCCAAAGGCCATGTTCTGTTTAGCGTTGAATCCTATAAAGACTATGGTGCGTTGAGTAAACGCGATCCAGAAGAGCTACTGGCGGGAGCCCGTGTTGATGTGGCAGCCTATAAGCGTAGCGCCGGTGATTTTGTGTTGTGGAAGCCGTCTGGTGAAGATCAGCCAGGATGGGACAGTCCTTGGGGTCGCGGTCGACCTGGTTGGCACATCGAATGCTCGGCTATGAGTGCTAAGCATTTAGGCGAAACAATTGATATTCATGGCGGAGGACACGACCTGGTCTTTCCTCACCACGAAAATGAACGTGCTCAAAGTGCTTGTGCACACGGTGTGCAGTATGTGCGTTTTTGGCTACACAATGGATTCGTGAACGTAAACCACGAAAAAATGTCTAAGTCTATTGGTAACGTTTTGTTGGTTAAGGATCTGCTTAAGCAAGCGCGTGGAGAAGCCATTCGCTATGTTTTGATGGCCGCACATTATCGAGCGCCACTGGATTGGAGCGACGATGTATTGCAACAAGCAGAGAGCAGTCTTGATCGTCTCTACGGAGCCTTACGACAACTGGGTAATGTTGAGATCAAGCGCACTACCGATGCGGAACGAGACGCCTTGATTCCGGCTGGCTTTAAAAACGCGATGTTAGACGATTTGAACACACCGATGGCATTAGCCGAACTGTTCTCGCTTTCTAAACAGGCGAATACGGCCACGGATATTGAGCACAAAAGATCCCTGAAAGCATCAATGCTAGCCTGCGGTTCGTGGTTAGGCATATTGCAACAAGACCCTGAGCATTGGTTTCAAGGCGTTACACATGCTAATGATGTCGATGCGAGTAAAATTGAACAAATGATCGAATCACGTAACACCGCAAAGGCTAGCAAAGACTGGTCTGTTGCAGATCGAATACGTGGTGAGCTTACCGCAATGGGGGTTGTCTTAGAAGATAGCGCTCAGGGCACAAAATGGAAATTGGACCGTTAGTTTTATGACTACTATTGCACAAGTGCAGGCTGAGCTAGTTGAAGAGTTCGCTTTGTTTGATGATTGGATGTCTCGCTATGAGTACGTTATCGATTTAGGTAAAACGCTACCTGAGTTTCCAGATGATTTGAAAACCGAGCAAAACCGTATTCGCGGATGCCAATCTCAAGTTTGGCTGGATATGGAATTTACTGATGGCCTATTGAATATTAAAGGCTGTAGTGATGCCGCTATCGTGTCGGGACTTGTTGCGATTGTTTTGAGAGTTTATAGCGGTCAAACACCTGAAGATATTTTAGCCGCCAAGCCAGACTTTATAGCCGACATTGGATTTACCGACCACCTAAGCCCGACTCGAAGTAACGGCTTACACTCTATGTTGCGCACCATCTATCAGCGTGCGGGGCAGTATTCAGCAGTGAATGGGTAGCTAAATAGCTTTCCCCGCCCATATTATTCAGTCTTTAGGGTAAACAGCCTGCATAAAGCAGAGCTAAACGGTGTTCATCTCGGTACAATTGCGGGCTAAGTGCCAAAATACCCTTCACCCCCAGACCGACTTATATACGATGGATAAGCAGTACGACCCACAGTTAATTGAAGAAACAATGCAGTCGCGCTGGGATGCCGACCAAACTTACCGTGCTGATGAAAGTGATGAGCGCGAAAAGTTTTATTGTCTCGAAATGTTTCCGTACCCCTCTGGCAAGCTCCACATGGGACATGTTAGGAATTACACAATTGGCGATGTCATCAGCCGTTACCAACGCCAGCTAGGCAAGAGTGTTTTACATCCAATGGGTTGGGATGCGTTTGGTCTGCCTGCTGAAAATGCGGCAATTCAAAACAAGACGGCACCGGCAAGTTGGACCCATAGCAATATTGCTCACATGCGGGAGCAACTCAAAAGACTTGGTTTTAGTTACGATTGGAACAGGGAGTTTGCAACCTGCGAACCCGACTATTATCGCTGGGAGCAATGGTTTTTTACGCAACTCTATGAGCGCGGGTTGGTTTATAACAAAGAAGCCGAAGTTAACTGGGATCCAATTGATCAAACCGTATTGGCTAATGAGCAAGTGATTGATGGGCGTGGATGGCGTTCTGGAGCCCTGGTCGTTAAGAAAAAAATTCCTCAGTGGTTTATTAAAATCACTGATTACGCCGAAGAATTGCTGGCGGGTCTAGACGACTTGGAAGGCTGGCCGGATGCGGTGAAAATAATGCAACGCAACTGGATCGGTAAATCCGTGGGCGCAGAAATTGAATTTACTGTAGCCGAAGCGGATCCATTGAGAGTGTTCACCACTAGGCCAGACACATTGATGGGTGCGACCTATCTAGCGGTTGCCGCTGACCACCCGCTGACAAAAGCGGCAGCCGAACACGATACGGCTGTACAAGCATTTCGAGAAGAGTGTCAGCAAATGTCGACACAGGAAGCTGATCTCGAAACTATGGAGAAAAAAGGCGTGCCTTTGGGTTTTTCGGCGATACACCCTGTAACGGGTGAGTCAGTCCCTATATGGAGCGCTAACTTCGTATTAATGAGTTATGGCACTGGCGCGGTAATGGCTGTTCCTGCGCATGACCAGCGCGATTACGAATTTGCTAGCAAGTATTCAATTGCTATTAAAGCGGTCGTTAAGCCCCTTGATGAAGACCTGGATATTAGCCAGGCGGCGTTCACTGAATACGGCGTCCTTATTGATTCTGGAGAATTTGATGGTCTGTCATCTGAGGAAGCAAAATCCGCGATTACCGCATGGTTGAGCGAACGTGATCTAGGCGCCGAGAAAATTAATTATAGATTACGCGATTGGGGCGTTTCTAGACAGCGCTATTGGGGTTGTCCTATTCCTTTTGTTTATGACGAAAACGATCAACCTGTACCTGCCCAGACGTTTCCGGTAGAGCTACCTACAGACGTCGTTATGGATGGCGTTGGTTCACCAATTAAATCTATGGCGTCGTTTATCGATACTGTTCACCCCGTTGACGGTACTCCAGCCCGTCGCGAAACAGATACATTTGACACCTTTTTTGAATCCAGTTGGTATTACGCTCGTTACTGTTGTCCAGACCTAGATACAGCTATGCTGGATCAACGTGCCAATCATTGGTTGCCGGTGGATCAGTATGTTGGTGGTATTGAACATGCGGTTATGCATTTACTGTATGCGAGATTTTTTCATAAGTTAATGCGCGACGTTGGTTTGATTGAGTCGGATGAGCCGTTCACTAATTTGCTAACGCAAGGAATGGTTACGGCCGAAACATTCTATCGCGATTCCGATGGCACCAAGCGAGAGTACTTTAATGCGACCGAGGTGGATATCGTTGTTAGTGAGCGCGGTGTGCCCGAGTCGGCGACACTGAAGAGTGACGGCAGTGTTGTCGAAATTGGTCCGATTGAGAAAATGTCAAAGTCTAAAAATAACGGCGTTGACCCTCAGCAAATGATCAACAAGTATGGTGCTGATACCGTACGACTTTTCACCATGTTTGCTGCGCCACCAGACCAGTCATTAGAGTGGAACGATGATGCAATTGCTGGCGCATCACGGTTTTTACGCCGAGTCTGGAATGTGCTGGATAGTAATGCTGACGTTATTTCCAAATATGGGTTTAGTGATTTTGCGTCCGTCTTCGGCTCTGAGTCCCCAACACAAGCGATTAATTCACAGACCAAAGCCGTCCGCTTGAATGTACATACCTTAATGAGTCGTGTGCTACGAGACTACGAACGCCAACAGTTTAATACCGTCGTAGCCGCGGCCATGGAATTAACCAACCTGATCGAAAAAACCAAGTGGTCGAGCCTAGGTGAGCACGCAGAGCTCACTTTGGCCGAAGCTCTAAGCGCACTTGTGCGGTTTTTGCTTCCTGTTACGCCACATGTTTGTGAATATGTTTTAAGCCAGTTGGATCAGCCGCGTTCTGCTGCTGCAGTAGGATGGTTAACAGTTGACGAATCTGCTCTCATCCAAGACGAAATTACATATGTAGTACAGGTCAATGGCAAGCTTCGAGGGCAAGTGTCTATGAGTGCCGATGCTCAAAAAGAACAGATAGAAGCCGCCGCGTTAGCGGATGAAAACGTTCAAAGGTTTACTCAGGACTTGAGCGTAGTAAAAGTAATAGTAGTTCCCAAAAAGCTTGTGAATATCGTTGTTAAGTAGATCTAACACGAAATTATAAGCGTTATGCTCTATAGGGAGTCAGTGGCGACAATTGTGGTCTTCTAGGAGATAACCACAAACAGGCTCTAGTATTAACCGCTTGATGCGCTAAAATGGCTCTTGTTAAACACAAACGATGATTATGATATGAATACACTGACAAAATATAGCGTTTCTTCAAACCCTTTACGCAACATCTCAATGAGAAACTATAAAGGCTTAAGCCGCGTACTCATTATTCTATTGATGTCTATGTCATTGAGTTCGTGCGGATTTCATTTGCGTGGAAACATTCCGTTACCTGAAATCATCAAAAACATGTTTGTAAAAGCACCTGAAGGTACGTTCAAGGACGGTTTAGAAGATGTTCTGACTAATGCCGGTGCAGAATTGGCGACTACTCAAGAAGGCGCTGATGTGATTTTGGTTGTTATGACGGCCGATACCCGACGTGATGTTGGTACATTAGATGAGCGCGGTTTGGCGAATAGTTACGACCTAACGTTTACTGTGCGCTACCAAATGGTTGACCAAGGCGGGGAAGTTGTACGCGAAACGAAAACGGTAAGAGAACGTCGCCGTTTTGATTTTGACCCAAACCTTGTCGTTGAGACTGAGTCTGAAGAGCGCGAACTTCAGGAAGACATGGAGCAAGACGTTGCTTTAAAAATTGTTCGTCAGTTGTCGACCATGACGCGCTTACAGCCTGTTGGTTCAGCTGCGCCAGATACCGAAGAAGCTGATTTAGAAGTTGAAGTTGAAGCTGAATCCAAAAGCTAGGGTAATAGCTAGCGAGAAAAAAGCATAGAGAAAACAAATTACCCCAGAACTCTAGGTAAAAGATACTTTAGGTAAAGGACGCGATGTAAAAATCTTTTCTGACCTGCTCGGTAGGTGGGTTCAGAAAACAGCTCTTTTAGACTGGCGCGCTTTGGCTCTGAATGCTTAATCTCACCTGCTAAAACTGCGATAACTGTATGAGTATTCCAATAGCACAATTGGGTGCATCCTTGGCTAATTCGGCCGAACAAGGATCAATCCCAAAGTTGATTCTTATTAATGGCAACGAACTGCTATTGATAGAAGAAGCTTTGGATGAACTTCGCAAAAGCCTAAAACCAATGGGTTTTGATGAAAGGCTCTCTTACCAGCTAGAACCCTCTTTTGACTGGAGTACCATTACTGGGCAAGGCCAAGCAATGTCACTTTTTTCAGAGCGCCGCCTTCTTGAGCTACGCGTTCCCAAATCACTAGGTGCACAAGGCGGCAAACAGCTTGCCGAGTATTGTGAGTCGGGCAGTGATGATTTGTTGGTAGTCATAATGCCGTTGCTGGACAAGCGTCAAAAGCAAGCAAAATGGTACAAGACTGTCGATGCTAGAGCACTGGTGGTTGATGTCTATGATATAGCGCCTGAGCATTTCGCCGGATGGATAAAGCAGCGTTTGCAAAGTAGAGCTTTGCGTGTGGAATCCGGTGTTATTGAGCAATTGGCAGTGATGACCGAAGGGAATTTACTTGCTGCTGCGCAAGAGATAGAAAAGCTACAGGTGCTAGCTACACAAGGCGCAGTTACTTTAGAGCTGCTGAACGAGTGCTTGGCAGACCACGCAAGGTTCGATGTGTATAACGTGTGTGATGTTTGTTTAGGCGGAGACTTTCAGCGTGCTGCTCGCATGTTGGCACGCCTTCAGTCAGAAGGGGTTGAACCCGTTATTATGAGCTGGGCCTTAGTGAGAGACATTCGTGCGATCAGCAAAGTTAAGCACGCGTTGAGCCAAGGACAAGATCAAAGGTCGGTATTTCAAGCCAATCAAATTTGGGGTAAGCGTCAACCAATTTTTAAAGCGGCACTACAACGAATATCCTTAGACGACAGTTATGTTCTTCTTGCCGAATCCGCTAAGCTGGACCAATCTATAAAAGGGCAGCGAGATCAAATTGAAGTTGGCCCAATCTGGTTTCAGATTAGCCGCTTGTGTTCGAGCCTCAGTGGCTTTGACAACAACTATAGAAGCAGCACAAATGGCGGAGACCCTAAGGGTTTTTCTAATGCCCTACAGCCAACGCTTTAAGCCTGTTAGATAAGTAAGATTAAACAGTTAAGATTAAATACCTGATCATTTGCGCACACTATGAGCCGTCAAAAACCCGTTATGGACCAACAAGACCCGCTATCTGTACAAGAGTATATGCACGAGCTCGGGCTTCGGGCGCGCGGCGCCGCAAAGCATATGGCGACTGCTCCCACCGCACAGAAAGATTCTGCCCTGCGAGCGATAGCAAATTCGTTACGATCTAACCAAGAGCATTTGCTTAAAGCCAATGCTAAAGACTTGAAAGCAGCGCAACGACTCGGCTTAGAGCCAGCATTGCTTGATCGCCTCGCCTTAACGGTGAGTGTCGTCGAAGCAATGGCTGTTGGCTGTGAGCAAGTTGCTGCATTGTCAGATCCTGTTGGGCAGATAAGCGATATGGCGTATCGACCGAGCGGGATTCAAGTTGGCAAAATGCGAGTCGCCTTAGGTGTGATTGGTATCATTTATGAATCACGACCTAACGTTACTGTCGATGCAGCAATTTTGGCGCTAAAGTCTGGTAATGCGACCATACTCCGTGGTGGGTCGGAATCTTTGTATTCTAATCAGGCAATTGCGGTCTGTATTCACGAAGGGTTGTTGGCCTCTGGGCTGCCTATCGACGCCGTACAAGTTGTCGCCACGAGTGATCGAGCAGCGGTTGGCTATTTGATTAGCATGCCTGAGTTCGTTGACGTAATAGTGCCGCGTGGTGGAAAAAGTTTAATAGAAAGGATAGCGCGCGATGCAACTGTTCCAACCATTAAACACTTGGACGGAATATGTCACGTCTACATTGACCAAGCGGCTGATTTAGACAAGGCTTTGGCTATCGCTGTAAATGCTAAAACTCATCGCTACGGCGTGTGCAATGCATTGGAAACATTACTAATACACAGCGATATTGCGCTGGAACTTCTCCCGCAGCTTGCTGACGAATACTTGGCGAGAGGCGTCGAACTGCGTTTGTGCAACCAAGGCTTAGATCTTTTGAATTCGCATCAACGGTTCCAATCGCAAACAGACTTGATTACAACGGCTACCGATGACGACTGGCAAACCGAATACCTTGCGCCCATTTTGGCGATTAAGTTAGTCGATAGTGCGGATCAAGCTATCGACCATATTGCGCTCTATAGCTCGCAACATACAGACTGCATTGTTACTGAAAGTCATTCTTTAGCGATGCGGTTTTTAAAAACGATTGATTCGGCATCGGTGATGATCAATGCATCCACTCGGTTTGCAGATGGGTTTGAATACGGTCTTGGCGCAGAGATAGGTATTAGTACTGATAAGCTCCATGCGCGCGGTCCGGTTGGTCTAGAAGGGCTAACCTCACAGAAATACATCGTTTTTGGCGATGGGCATATTAGACAATAGACCCTATGCCCGAAGGTAAATTACGACTCATTTTTGGCGGTACCTTTAATCCATTGCATAAAGGGCATACGGGGGCCATGGAAGCATTGGATGATGTGCTTAAATTTCACAGTGTGCACTTTGTTTTAAGCGCACGGCCCCCACATAAGAATGAAGTCAGCGCGTCAGTTCGTGATCGCTATACGATGTTGGAATTGGCGTTATCGGACTACGAGCATTTTTATGCGGACGATACAGAAATCATTCGTCCGACAATTTCTTATACAATCGATACAGTGCGTTCTTTTAAGAGGCGCTTTATCAACTCAAATTTGAGTATTGTGATTGGCGCAGACAGTCTGCTCAAGTTACATACTTGGTACCGGATCGAACAATGGATTGATGATATCAATTGGATTGTGCTTTCCAGGCCAGGCTACGATGTAGGTATAGCGAACCCTTTGCATGACAGGGTTGTCGCCACTTACGAAGAATTAAAAGCGTCGAAAGGTGGTGCAATTTGGGTGTTTGAGGGTTCAGACTTTCAGATATCCAGTACTGAACTCAGACGCTGTTTGCAAGCTGTGCCACATATAAATCAGGAACAGCAGGCATTGCTCGATTCATATCTTGCTCCACAAGTGCAAGAGTACATACACACACATTCACTATACCGATTATGAAACCAGAACAAATTAAGGACCACGTTATTGAGGCTCTCGAAAACGTTAAGGCACAAGAAATTCGTTGTATCGACATCAAGGATATTTCGGATTTTGCTGACTATATGATTGTAGCCAGCGGTACGTCAGATACACACGTTAAAGCGTTGGCGCGTTCGGCATCTGATGATCTGCGACGACTCGGAGTAATCCCATTAAATGAAGATGGCGCCGATATTGGCGAATGGGTCTTGGTGGATTTTGGCGACGTGGTTTTGCACGTTATGCGTCCCGAAGTTAGAGCCTATTACGATCTCGAAAAATTGTGGGATGAAGATGTACGAGAACTCGTTAAGAAGCATCGTGACGCCAGTACAGACCAATCTAGTTAAGAGTTGCGACTATCTTTAATCCAAGCTCGGCATAGGCAGAAGCCAACGTAATGAATATTAGTTTAATTGCTGTTGGAACTCGTATGCCCAACTGGGTTGAGACTGCGTTTAGCGAATATGCAAAACGTATGCCGCCTATCTGTAAATTAAGTTTGGTTGAGATTCCAGCAGGAAAGCGCGGTAAAAATGCCGATATCCCCAGAATCCTACGAGACGAAGCACAAGCGATTCGCGAGGCAGTGGCGCCACAGACCAAAATAATTGCGCTAGATCGAAAAGGTAAAGCAATTGACACACTCAGCTTAGCCCAGAGCCAGCAAAATTGGATCGACGAGAGCCAAGATATAGCCATCGTGATTGGTGGGCCCGAAGGAATAGACCAGAGTTTATTATCCGAGGCGTTTAGTACTTGGTCTTTATCAGCGCTAACGTTTGCGCACCCGTTGGTAAGGATAATGGTTGCCGAACAGCTTTATCGGGCGTGGAGTATTAATGCTAATCTCCCGTACCACAGGGGAGACTGATGAGTGCTTCGCCGCCCTTTGCTCTAGTGCTGGCTTCAGCATCGCCACGCCGCCAAGAGCTGCTTAATTCAGTGCAAGCAACGTTCACGGTCGAAGTCGCTGATATTGAAGAAAAGCGAGGGCACGACGAAGACCCAGACCAGTACGTACAGCGACTAGCTGCTGAGAAAGCCGGTGCTGTTCGGTTAAGACAAAATACAGCGACATCAAGTTCAGTCGTTATCATTGCCGCAGACACCATAGTAGTTAACGGTGCTGATATGACAGAGGTGCTTGAGAAGCCACAAGATTTTGCCGATGCCCAGCGAATGTGGTCGAGCCTAAGTGGTTCTGATCATGTGGTAATGACCGCTGTTTGTGTTAACGCGGTGAACCTAGCATCCGAGCCTGATACGCCATTCTCTAGTGTTACCGAGCTCGTTAAAAGCACGGTAAAAATGGCCAGTATCACGCCTGAGTCGATGCAACGTTATTGGGGCAGTGGCGAACCACACGACAAAGCGGGTGGGTATGCTCTGCAAGGAATGGCCAGTGCTTGGGTGCGCTCAATTTCTGGAAGTTCTAGCAACATAATTGGTCTGCCCATGTACGAAACTAATAATCTATTGCGTCCCTATCAGTTGAACTGGCTCTAGCATTGACTACCTTGGAATCGAGCTGCAAGATAGTTGTGCAAGAGTTAAATTAATTTGCGATGCGACTCTACTCGAACTGTTTCTTATTCAGTACAATTTTCTTCTTTTGAGGCCCATTGCAATAAATGCCCACAGATAAAACAATTCTTATTGACGACATCGGTGCGTTCACGCAGGTCGCTTGGCTTGCAGATGGTGAACTCGAGGACTATGAGGTCGAAGAAAAACACGCTGGCAGTCGTATCGGCGATGTGTATCTTGGGCATGTTGAACGTGTAATCGAAAGCCTAAATGCGGCGTTCGTTGATATAGGCGAAGAACGAGCTGCGTTTTTACCATTAGGGAGCGCGAAAGACTCTGGCCCAAGCATTTTTCCTGGCCAGCGTATCGCTGTGCAGTTGAAGCGGTTCGCAAGTGCTACAAAGGCGGCTCGCGTTAGCACAGATATTACTTTGGCCGGCTCGGCGTTAGTTTATAGGCCGAATGGTTCGGGGGTTACTGTGTCTAACCGTATTGCTGATAAACGGCTTAAGCGTGCTCTTCGCGATGAGTTGTTAGCGTGGCTTGCTGATAACAGTGTTGGTGGTGGTTTTATTATTCGATCAAGCGTCAGCGAAGTGTTAATTGATGCAGAAGATCACGAGGCTGATTTAATAAAAGAGATAGTCCAGAACGGTGTTCTTGCTGAAGCGAAGCGTCATGCGACCGCATGGCAGGATTCGCTTAAGTCTGTGGCGACAATGACCAAGCCACAGTGTTTAGTTCGTGCTCCTAACTTAATACAAAGAGTGTTTGCTCATGCCGATTCTCAAGAAGCAGAAATAGTCTTCTCTGCGCTAGAGCACGATCAATGGTTGGCTTCTCAAGGTTTCGATCCCCATTCTAACGACTCGAATGAATTAGGCGTTGCAGTGCTCTCTAAAGCTCATCAAGGACAAGATTCATTGTTCGACGCTTGGAGTGTTGGCGAGCAAGTTAGATCTCTGGGGGCACAGATGGTGAATCTACCTTCCGGTGGCAGCCTTGTTTTTGACCATAACGAAGCGATGACAACTGTTGATGTTAACTCGAGCGCGGCGATACAAGGCTCAAATGGAGATCTGGCATTACAAATAAATCTAGAAGCATGTGAAGCGCTCGCGACTCAAGCCCGTTTAAGAGATCTAGGCGGGCTATTGGTCATAGACTTTATCAATATGAAGTCAGACCTGGACCGGAAAAAAGTATTTAATGCGCTGTCATCAGCTTTAAAAAAAGACTCGGCACACACCAAAATCAGTAGCTTTTCGCAATTCGGCTTACTTGAAATGCAGCGAAGTCGAAGTGGCAACGGTCTACAAAGCCTATTGTTTGAAGAGTGCTCTTTGTGTCAAGGTAAAGGGTTTATGTCCACGGCTGTCGGTGTTGCAGACCAGATAGTCCGAGAACTCGTATGCTCGGCACGGAATGAGAGTGTCGCGGCTTACACGATTAAAGCACATCAGGCCGTTATCAGTGTTTTGCAGCTGGATTTGTCGGATGAATTACGTAAATTTGGAAACGATTACGAGTGTGAACTAACATTAAGCCCCGATACACAGTATTTGCAGTCAGATTACGATATCGTTCTGGCATAACTGCTGGATATAATCTGATCGTCTTACCGAGCGGATGGATCAGGCAAACATAGACACGCAGCAGCGCCTAGCTTTCAATGACTAAGACCCTCATTAGAATACTACTCACGATCGTATCGCTCTATATAGCGGCGTGGGTTTATGTGGGCATTCACTTTACACTTACATTTGCCGATAAAGAGAGTTTAGAAAAGAGTCTTCAAGGGAGTTTTGATGGTCGCGAAGTGAGTTTTTCAAAGGCTGATGTAAAGTGGCGAGCCTGGCAGTTACAAGTGCGTGTCGAAGATTTTAAAGTGGCGGGTGACCTTACTGACGTTCCGGCGCTGTCGTTTAAAAAACTTAGCGCCAGAGTAAACCCATGGTCATTCTTATTGTTGTGGCCGCAACTAGAAGGATTAGCCCTTGATTCACCGGAGCTAGAAATCGACACCACGCAGCCAGGAAAGGTTCGTATAGCGGGTATCGAAATGCGAAAGTCCGGACTTAAGCCATCAAACAAACGACGTATGTTGCAGTGGTTGCTCGACCAGAAAAATACCGCAGTACACAACGGATCGGTTGTTTGGCGTAAGGCAGACGGACAAATTCAACGTTATTCAAACATGAATTTTGTTTTCGATCGACAACAAGAAATGCGTGTTGTTACGGCCGGCGCGACGTCGGTTAAAGGGTCACTAGCCATAAACTTGAAAATGACGGGTGACATCGTCGAACAAGCTGATTGGGATGCCGAACTAGAAGTACTGGGTGGTGGCGATCAGCCATTACTTGGAAAAGATGATCTTGAAGTGTCTGTTATAGATGGGGTCGGTCAGCTTAAGTTAAAAGCATTGGATGTCGAGCGTATAACTGATTTCTTGGCATTGCTCGATATGGGCGCTCAGACTGACCTGTTTGTAGATCCAAATATTGGTGGCCGGTTAGAAGACGTGCGGTTCGTGTTTTCAGGGCCTTTGCTCAATCTCGCATCTTGGAATCTAAAGGCAACCGTGGTTGACTTGGCTTTGCGGCCGGTAGCGAGCGATGGCCGCTTTCCACGCCTACAAGGTCTAAACGGGTCGGTTGAGGCCTACTCTGACCATGGAGAATTACGCTTTATTGCTGATGATGCTTCTTTTGAGTGGGATCGTTATTTTGATTACCCGTTCCCTATTGCTCTTGCCGAGGGCGTGATCAATTGGCGGACTCTGGCAGATGGTCGAGTCCAAGTAAATCTGAATCAGGCTCAGTTCAAAGATGACGCCGTTTGGATTAAGCAGATAGGAGCAACCGCACACATCGGCAATTCGACTGAGAGAATTGATAGCTTTGGTGAGTTGTTTACTGTCGATTCGATATCAGACCTCGAGTTTGAAAAAGGCGGTGTTGTTGTTCCTTCGAATGGGTTTTCACCAAAGGCTATGCATTTAGATGCAAATGCAGAGTTTGATGTGTTTAATGTGGATTTATTAGATCGATATATTCCAACTATTGACCAGACTCAGAAGTTTAAAACGTGGTGGGTGAACTCGTTTAAACAAGGAACTGCTAAGGAAGGTGTTTTTGGTTTTTCAGGTTCGCTTGACAAGGAATCGTTTCGCAGTGGGGCCGTTGACATGAGCGCAACCGCTCAATTTGAAGACGTTGTACTAGATTATGGATACCAGCGCCAATGGCCCATGGTTGAGCGGGCTAGCGGGATCATTTCTCTTGAAGAGGGTGCTTTGATCGTAGATGCGCAAGAGGCCTATCTAGACGGCGATAAAATTTTCGATCCCGTTGTTAGAATCGACAACTTATTTAGATTAGATCGACAGTTGGAGGTCTCGGGCAAAGTCAGCAGCACGTTTGTAAAGGCCACCAAATTGATACTTCAAGGCCCTTTGTTCGAGCCAGAGAATCGACCTGAAGTATTGCCGGTTACGGCAACTAAGGGTACGGTCGATGTGGACATTGCACTGTCTTTGCCTTTAGCGGATGTCGATAGCTTCTCGTTAACAGGCTCGGCCGTTGTGACCGACGCTGCCATGATTTTGACTGGTGGCGTGCCTCTATCGCAGATTAATACTAATGTGCGGTTTTCAGAAGATCGTGTTGAGTCCGACCCAATGACTGTCGCATTCCTTGGCGGAGAAACCCAAGCGCAGCTCGAAACCATTGAGCCAGGCAAGCCACCCAAAATGCGTTTAAAGGCGCAGGGAACAATGCAATCGCCAGCACTTACTCCATGGCTGGGCGAACATCTGGTATCTAGATTGAGTGGTCAAACAGATTGGCAAGGAGAGATCATTTTTGATGTGCCCGAGGTATTGATCTTGGGCCGTTCTGATCTGCTGGGGCTCGCAATCAATGCTCCTCGACCCTTGGGTAAAAGGCGAAATCAAGCACGCGAACTAAACTTGGAGATGCGTTTTGGCAATGCCGATATGGAGCAAAACATTGACATTAAGTTTGCAGATAGAGCGAGAGTACAAATGCGGCAAAACGCCGATAACGGTAATAATGAGGAACGGTCTTTTTTCGATGCGGCCGAGATAAGCCTGGGGCACTTACGTGGCAATAACGATAAAGAGGGTGTTAACCTAAATATAGATTCGTCTAGGGTTGATCTAGATAATTGGATCGAAACAGTGATCGACCTGGCGAGTTTCGAAACAGTAGAGCAAACCGAGAATACCGACTTTTTGGACGCCATGCGTCGGATAGACGTTCGTTCTGACAACCCTATTTTATTAGGTCGTCAGTTTGGAAAATTCGAGTTGTCGGCGACCTCCTCAGATGGGAAGTATTGGTTCGGACGCATTGACGGCGATCGAGTGTCAGGTAACCTGCAAATGGAGCCACGTGCCGATTTAAGTCAGTTCCGTTTTGACCTAGACAAGCTCCATTTAGATGAAGTACCTGAAGAGGTTGTTGACCTACTGCCTATTGATAGATCACTCAGCACCAGTAACTATCCATCGATCGATATTACTATCGAAGACTTTAAAGTGGTTGAAATGGCGCTAGGTCGTTTGGTGTTTAAGGCGGGTACTGTGGGCGATGAATGGCTTATCGATACTATTATTCTTGAGGATCAAGGCGTTGTAACAACGGGTTCTGGAAGTTGGGTTAATAATTCAGAGTTGGGCAGTTTTACCCATATAGATTTTGATACCGACATTGAGGCGGCTGATGATGCCCTTGATTCGCTCGATTTCGCAGGCTTTTTACGTAAAGGTGACGGCTATGCGAAGGGTCGATTGGAATGGCAAGGGGCTCCCCATGAGTTTGATTATTCGCGTTTGAACGGCGATTTCGACCTGCGTATTCAAGACGGCGAGCTAACTCAAGTTGCGCCAGGAACCGGTCGCTTATTGGGTTTGCTCAATTTTAATGCATTGCTGCGGCGCGTTACGTTTGATTTTAGTGATGTTCTCGCTAGCGGTCTTAAGTTTGACAAAATGCACTACACTGGCGTTTTAGCCGAAGGCGAGGCCATTATGAGTGAAGCCTTCTTGCTTTCCCCAGCCGTGTTCGTCCGTATGGAGGGCAAGATAGACCTAGACGAAGAGCTTATCGACATGGAAATGCACGTAGCGCCAGAATTAGGTGGTAACTTGACCTTGCTCAGTGCGTTGGCAAATCCCACAGCAGGGGCGCTTATGTTCGTTTTGCAAAACGTGTTTAAAGACGAGATGCGCAATTCTAGTTTTATCTCATATAGAGCGGAGGGCAATTGGCAGGATTTTGAGTTTGTGGAAATAGACGGTGACTACCCTGAACTCGACAATTCTAGCAAACAAGAAATTGAAACAGAGCTTGAAGAATTACGCACAATCTCACGACCACAATTAACAGAATTGTTGCCAGTCGAAACCGTCGAAAACCAGCTAAATAGAGCAGATTAAAGTGACAGACGACAATAAAACATCACCGCAAACGATGCGTGTTGCTTGTGTTCAGCTCAACTCCAGTAGTGATGTCCGTCGCAATCTCGCATTGGTCGACCGGCAACTAGAATTAGCCCATTCGGCCAACGTGGATGTAGTGTTGCTGCCTGAAAATTTTGCGCAAATGCCGGTGTCATCTGATGAGCGCCACTCTGAGTTGTGGCTACCAAGCCACCCTGAGACAGAGGCGCCTGTTCAGCGCTTTTTGAGCGACGCTGCTGCGCGTCATAAACTGACTATTATTGCCGGCTCGGTGCCTATCAAACTGCGGCCAGAACAAAGCAAACCGTTCGCTCGTTGTATCGTTATAAATGCCGACGGAATGATTGCTGCGCGCTACGATAAGTTACATTTATTTGATGTCAGCACCGGCCACCTTACCTATCGCGAGTCTGATGACTTTCAAATAGGCTCCCTAGAGCAAATGGTGTCGACACCTGCTCAAAACGTCGTGAACGTGCAAACGGCCGACGTTTCGTGTTTGTTCGGTTTAACTATTTGCTACGATCTTCGTTTTCCTGAAATGTATCGTCAGCTATTGAGCGAGGGAGTCAGAGTTTTTATCGTGCCAGCGGCGTTTACTTACGAAACAGGTAGGCAACATTGGCAGGTGTTGTTACAGGCCAGAGCTATCGAAAATCAGTGTTATGTCATCGCCGCAGGTCAATGCGGAGAGCATGGATCTAAGAATTCACAACGGCCTAGACGAACATGGGGGCATTCCATGGTAATTGATCCAAATGGCGAGATAATTGCGTCCTTAAAACATGGAGAGGACTTGTTAATAGCCGACATTGACCTTACTAAACAAGAGATAACAAGACAGATATTCCCTGTGATAGATCATAGGCGGTTATAACTGATATGGCCTGCTCAGTTTGATCCCACTAAATCAACTTATTGGGTCATGCTATTAACGCGCTCGACCAGAAGATCCTTAACTTCGCGCCTAAATCCGCTGACAAACCCGTCCATAAATAGTTAGCCAAACTTACACTCAACCATAGAGACAGTAATGCAAGATAATAGTTTTTTCGATACCGCCGCAAGCGTACTTTTAGAACCGACGGGTTTAGAGACACACCACCTCGAAACACTTCTAGGGCGATTGTGTGATGTTCAAGGTAGTGATTTTGCCGATCTGTATTTTCAATACGCAAAACATGAGAGCTGGTCGTTAGACGAGGGCGTGGTTAAGAACGGTAGCTTTAGTATCGATAAAGGCTGCGGGCTTCGTTCGGTCGCAGGTGAAAAAACCGCATTTGCGTACAGTGAAGACCTTAACTACGCAGCGATCTTAGCCGCCGCTGATGTAGTCGAAGCTATTGGTCGACGCGGACAGGATTCAGCAATACCCAGCCTAAAGCGTGCACAAAGCCGAACGCCGCTGTATTCAGGTGTTGACCCGATTCAGCAAAAAGCTGATGCGGATAAAGTGGCTATGTTACACCTTGCCGATAAGTTTGCACGTGGTAAAGATACTCGCGTAAAAGAGGTGATGGCTAATATATCGAGCGTTTACGAAGTTATTTTGGTGGCTCGCAGCGACGGCAAACTTGTGCCTGATGTTCGACCACTTATTCGTTTTAACGTAAGCGTCATCGTTGAAGAAAATGGCAAGCGAGAACGCGGCAGTATGGGTGGCGGTGGTCGCATGGGTTTAGACTATTTTGATCCAGAACTAATCCAAGAGTATTCCGATGAGGCGGTACGACAGGCGTTAGTGAGTTTACACGCCGTTGATTCACCCGCAGGAACGATGGAGGTTGTGTTGGCTTCAGGATGGCCTGGCATTCTTTTACACGAAGCCGTGGGTCACGGATTAGAAGGGGACTTTAATCGTAAGGGTACTTCCGCATTCAGTGGCCGAATCGGCGAGCAAGTAGCATCAAAGCATTGCACTGTAGTTGACGATGGCACGTTGCAAGACAGACGTGGTTCGCTCACAACGGACGACGAGGGTAATGCGACCCAAAACACAGTGCTAATTGATAAAGGTATTTTAACGGGCTATATGCAAGACGAGCAAAACGCGCGCCTCATGGGCATGGGTCTTACAGGTAACGGGCGACGCGAATCCTTTGCGCATCTGCCAATGCCGCGCATGACCAACACATATATGCATGCGGGCGACTATGTCCCAGAGGAGATTATCGCATCGGTTAAGAAGGGCCTTTACGCCGTTAATTTTTCTGGTGGGCAGGTGGACATCACATCAGGTAAGTTTGTGTTTTCGTCTAGCGAGGCCTACTTGATCGAAAACGGTAAGGTCACTAAGCCCGTCAAAGGCGCAACACTGATCGGCAATGGCCCAGAGGCTATGCAAACTATCAGCATGGTTGGTAATGATATGGCACTTGATAGCGGTATCGGCGTGTGTGGAAAAGAAGGTCAAAGTGTTCCCGTCGGCGTTGGACAACCAACACTCAAGATGGATGCTCTAACTGTGGGAGGTGTTGAGCTATGAGCACATTGAACCTAACACAAGCGGCAGAGTACGCCTTAGAAGTGGCAAAGCGTGGTGGCGCAGATCAAGCCGAGGCGTCCCTTCATCAAGGTACCGGCTTGTCATTAACCGCAAGACAAAACGAGTTAGAAACCGTTGAGAAGCATAACGACGGACAGATCGTGGTTAGTGTCTACAATGACCATAAGACTGGATCAGCCAGCAGCGCTGACCTAACTCGAGACGGTATTAAAAGCACTGTGGAGGCTGCATTATCAATTGCTACGTTTACAGGTAAGGATGAATGCTTAGGGTTAGCCGACGCAGACCGCATGGCCACTAACCTGTATGACCTAGATCAAGACCATGCTTGGGACAAGACCGTTAAGGAGTTTAGTGAATTGGTCTTAGAGTGCGAGGCCGAGGCTCTTCGCCAAGACCCGAGAATTGTTAATAGCGAAGGTGCCTCTATATCGAGTTACCGAGGCTCTGGCGTTTATGCTAACAGCCACGGATTTCTGAGCGAAGGCAAGGGCAGCCAGCATAGTTTGTCGTGCTCAGTCATTGCGGCCGACGAAAACGGCATGCAACGCGACTACTGGTACGACGCAAACCGTAATCCAGCCAACTTGCAATCGGCACTAGAAATCGGTCGTCGTGCAGGCGAGCGAACGGTGGCTAGACTCGGTAGTCAGAAGATCGGCTCAACCACAGCACCGGTCTTATTCGACCCAGTCATGGCCAAGAGTTTAGTAGGTCATTTGCTGGGATCACTCAAAGGAGGAGCGATCTATAAGAAAGCGTCATTTATGCTGGATAAGATCGACCACACAATATTACCTGAGTTTTTCAATCTGTCAGAGAATCCACATCTAAAGGGCGGCAACAATAGTTCGTTGCATGATTCAGAAGGCGTCGCCACGCCCGCACAGCGAAGCATCGTTGAAAACGGCGTGTTGCAGAGCTATATTCTAGGGTCTTATACAGCACGCAAATTAGGCACACAATCGACGGCAAATGCAGGTGGTGTGCGTAATATTCGCTTGAGCAATACGGGCCAGGGTTTTTCGGATTTATTGAAAGAACTCAATACAGGTCTGTTGGTCACTGAACTGATTGGCTCTGGGGTCAATTCAGTAACTGGCGATTATTCGCGTGGGGCAGCTGGGTTTTGGATCGAGAATGGTGAACTGGCTTATCCCGTTGAAGAAATAACAATCGCAGGTAATTTGGTCAATATGTATAAAAACATTGTGGCCATCGGCAATGATACTGATGAAAGAGGGAACACACATTGTGGCTCAATATTGCTTGAAAGCATGACCATTGCCGGAAGTTAAGAGTATAATTTGCGTTCGTTTTTGGCCATAAAC
Organism: Proteobacteria bacterium UBA7415; assembly: GCA_002470515.1. Classification (GTDB taxonomy): domain Bacteria; phylum Pseudomonadota; class Gammaproteobacteria; order Arenicellales; family Arenicellaceae; genus Arenicella. Next base: position 30,891 of record DKML01000004.1, read on the forward strand.
ACCGAATAACATGCCTATTTATCAATATAAGTGTAAAAACTGCAGTCATTCTATGGAGGCGATCCAGAAAATGAGCGATTCACCTTTGCTGACGTGTCCGGAGTGCGGCGAAGAAAGCTTGAAGAAACAGCTTACCGCGGCCGCGTTCCAGCTAAAGGGTACGGGCTGGTACGCAACCGATTTTAAGAATTCGGGTAAACCTGCGGCAGCAAAAGATGTGAAAACAGATTCTTCTGTTGAAACTGCAAAATCAACGACGGCCGGCGCCACGAGTAGCAGTGATTCAAACTCTGCTGCTTCTAAGCCTTCTGCAGCAGCTTCGGAGTAAAAGGCTTGGCATTTTTACTGTATTACGTAAGGTCTTATATGACCAAGACCGGCAGTCTCTAAATTGATTAACAGCTAAGTCGCTGACCGAAATAAACCGTGGACACTACGCCACCAACACCTTCAAGTTAGATCTTGCGCTGTTGAAAAGGAATTAATCCTATGATGCTAAGATTACGCCGCTATTTTGTTGCCGGACTTTTAATCTGGTTACCTCTGGTTGCGACCTATTGGGTGATGATGTTTTCGATTCGCCTTATAGATCGTTCACTATTGTTATTGCCCGTTCGCTACCGACCTGAAACGTTAATCGGCTTTGAGATTCCTGGATTAGGCGTCATTCTTACGATAATGGCTGTCATAATAACGGGCTTTTTAGCGGCTAGTTTTTTTGGTCGAGGAATGGTTTCAGCGTGGGAATCAATACTCGCGCGAATTCCGTTAGTGCGTTCAATTTATGGAGCCGTGAAGCAAATCACTGCAAGCTTGTTCTCTGACGCGAGCAACTCCTTTAGAGAAGTTGTACTCGTTGAGTACCCACGTCGAGAAATGTGGATGCTGGCGTTTGTTACTGGCGAAACGCCGAAAAAAATCGAAGGCGTTCTTGGCGAGCCGTTAGTCAACATATATGTACCCACTACGCCTAACCCAACGTCGGGTTATTACATAATGGTGCCAGCGCGTGACATCAGACGACTCGACATAACGGTAGAGACTGGGCTTAAAATGATTCTGTCGGCTGGGGTTGTCAACCCAATTGATGGGCCTAATGCTAAAGCTGATTCGGACCAACAAGCCGAAGACGCAACCAAAGACTCTAAAATCAAATAAATACTCTTGAGATAGCCCTGCTATGTGGCCGTCAGAAATTCAATTTAATTACACACCTAAAGAAATAGAATGAAAACTTTAAGAAGCCACCGCTGTGGGCAAATCAATGAGTCCCATGTCGGCGAAATAATTTCAGTTGCTGGTTGGGCGCATCGTCGCCGCGACCATGGTGGAGTAATATTTATTGATCTACGTGACGCCACCGGTCTGCTGCAGGTTGTTGTTGATCCTGATGCAGAAGAAGCGTTTGCTTTAGCCGACACTGTGAGAAATGAGCACGTATTACAGGTCACCGCTAAAGTAAGAACAAGACCTGAGGGCACGCGAAACCCAGATCTACCGACCGGTATGGTCGAAGTCTATGCTACTGAGTTAACGGTGCTAAACCGGTCAGAACCAATTCCTTTTCAACTTGACGAAGATGATGTCAGCGAAGCGGTTAGGCTCAAATACCGTTACCTTGATCTGCGTCGCCCAGTAATGCAGAAAACCATTCGTATGCGCAGTGCGGTTACCAAATTTATGCGTGACTTTTTAGACGCGAAAGAATTCGTTGATATCGAAACGCCAATTTTAACGAAGTCTACGCCAGAAGGCGCAAGAGACTACTTGGTGCCAAGTCGAGTGCATGCAGGTGAGTTTTTTGCTCTGCCGCAGTCACCACAGCTTTTTAAGCAATTACTCATGGTTGCTGGCTTTGAGCGTTACTATCAAATTGCTCGCTGTTTTCGAGATGAAGATTTACGTGCCGATCGTCAACCTGAGTTCACTCAGCTCGACGTCGAAACGTCGTTTTTAAACGAAGACGAGATCATGGATATGATGGAACACATGATCTCGAAATTGTTTTCAGACGTCGCCGACATAGAGTTTGCCAAGCCGTTTCCTAAAATGACGTATGCACAGGCTATCGAAGACTACGGTATCGACCGTCCTGATTTGCGCATTCCTTTAAAGTTGGTGTCTGTCACTGACTTAATGAAGGGCGAAGATTTTAAGGTGTTCTCTAACCCTGCAAATTCAGACAAGGGTCGTGTAGCCGCATTGAAGATGCCAGGTGGATCAGCCAAAATGAGCCGCAAGGAAATTGATGACTGCGCAGATTTCGTTGGCAATTACGGCGCCAAAGGCTTGGCGTATATCAAAGTGAATGACGTTTCTAAAGGTCGCGAGGGTCTACAGTCACCGATTGTTAAGAACCTATCTGATGAATGTTTAGAGCAAGTGATGGCTCGTATAGATGCGCAAGACGGGGACTTAGTGTTCTTTGGTGCAGATACAGCAAAAGTCGTAAATGACTCCTTGGCGGCATTACGCGTAAAATTAGGCCACTCCTTAGGGTATAGCGAGTCTGAATGGGCGCCAGTTTGGGTTGTTGATTTCCCGATGTTTGAAGAAGACAGTGATGGCAATTGGACGTCGCTTCATCACCCATTTACTGCGCCAAAAGAAGATCAAATTGAACAACTCAAAACCGACCCTGGTAAAGTTCTTTCTCGCGCCTACGATATGGTCGTTAACGGCATGGAGTTAGGGGGCGGATCCATTCGTATTCACCAGACTGAAGTTCAATCTCAAGCGTTTACTGCGTTGGGTATAGGTACCGAAGAAGCCGAAGAGAAGTTTGGATTTTTGTTAGACGCTCTTCGATACGGCGCGCCTCCGCATGGTGGCATTGCTTTTGGTGTAGACCGCATTGTGGCGATGATGTCCGGGGTTGATTCGATTCGTGATGTTATTGCGTTCCCGAAAACGCAAAAAGCATCGTGTTTGTTAACGCAGGCTCCAAGCCCAGTAGACAGCACGCAACTACGTGATCTACACATACGGTTGCGCTCTAAAGCTCAAGCGGGTGCGCAAGATCAGTAGAGTTGTTACCACTAATGTGTCGCTTGAAGCGCTCAACACGCTGGCTATTCCAGCGCGTGCAGCGCATTTTGCGGAGCTAACAGACCTTGCACAGCTGCCCCTTTTACTCCAATTTGCGAGAGAGAGCGATCTAAACGTTTTTATATTGGGAGAGGGCAGTAACTGTGTATTTGCCAGTGATTATTCAGGCCTGGTAATACAACAACGTTTGCAAGGAATAGACGTACAAAGCGAATGCTCAGAACGTGTATTGGTCAAGGTTGCCGCAGGCGAAAACTGGCATGCTTTTGTACAGTGGTGTTTAGCCAATAACTTCCATGGTCTCGAAAATCTAGCGCTTATTCCTGGTACGGTGGGCGCTGCACCGATTCAGAATATTGGTGCTTATGGTGTAGAAGTAGAAACCTTTATCGAGCGAGTCCACGCAATCGAAATCGATTCAGGTAAAGCCGTACAGTTTTCACATGCTCAATGCCAGTTTGCCTATCGCGAAAGTGTATTTAAACGAGCCTTGCGCGACCGCGTAGTAATTACTCATGTCGAATTTTCATTACTAAAGCACTTTCTCGCTGTCAGCCACTATCCTTCTTTATCACAACAGCTTACGCAACCTGTGACTGCGCAGAGTCTATTCGATGCGGTTTGTACCGTACGTCGTTCGAAGCTTCCTGACCCAATCGAGATACCCAATGCAGGGAGCTTTTTTAAAAACCCTGTTATTAGCTCTGATCAACTTATTGAATTGCAGCGCTCGTTCCCTAGCGTAGTAAGTTACCCTGTTGAGAGCGAATTCAAAGTGGCAGCGGGTTGGTTGATAGATCAAGCTGGCTGGAAGCAAAAACAATTGGATTGCGTGATAGTGCATCATGACCAGGCTTTAGTCGTGACCAACCCTAAACATCGCCCAGGTGCGAGTGTTCTGCAGTATGCCTACAACATTCAAAGCGATATTAAACGACGCTTTGGAATAGATCTTGAGATAGAACCACGAGTGATTTGTTAATATTGATAGAGTAAAACACTATGCACGAGGTTAATCTTTGGTAATCCTAAAAAGTCTCTCTACACGGTCAGTAATAAGGTAGAACTTGATTAAGTTGTTTCACAGAGATGCGCCTAATGAATAGAAGTAAAAACAGCAATTGTAAGAGTTTGGTTTTTATATCAAATTTTAAATCAGGTCTTAATTCCGATCTAACCAGCAAGGATGTTGGAGGAAATTCAGTGACTGGCGCTGTCTGCCAAAAAGCCGCAGTTCTCTTAGTGTTTTCATTATTATGCGTATCGTCGTCTAGCTTTGCACAATGGGAGAACCTTTCTGACTTCACAGAATCGGAGTCAGAAGTCGAGCAAGTCCAAGGTGTCGGTGAACCAACAAGCCGTGTAGAGTTAAAAAAGAAAGAGTTTTTCAGAGCCATTAATGACGCTGCTCTAAACGCTGATATAGACGCCAACTATCAAGCTATTCAAGAATTATTAGCGCAAGGCAACGCATTTAACATAGCATTAGCCGAGCAGTACCTTAACTATGGTCTGTTATTGAGAGAAGCGGGCCGGTTAGATGAAGCCCAGCAGGCGTTAGTCGATGCTATGCACATCCAAAAAGTTAATTATGGGCTTTATGATGTTCGCCATAGGACAATTTTAAAGATGCTTTTCGACTTTAATTTTGAGCGCGAAAAACCGTTACGTGCCGAGGAGTATTTGAGTCGGCTGGTTTTGCTAGAAGAGCAACTTGGTACACCGCACAGCCAAATCACATTCGATATGCTGATTAGAATGGGGCACTACTACATTGACGCGTACTTGTGGACATCGAGCGGTACAGATGAGGCAATTGCTAGAATTACAGTGGCGACGCGTTATTTTCGCAAGTCCTTGGAAGAGTTTAAAGGCATGCCAATGAGTGAGAGGCTATTGCCTTATGGTGAGTATGCCTACTCTGAATTTTTGTTGAGTATTGAAACGGCTAAAAAGTCGGCCGTGTCTACTTTAGACTTTAATCGAAACAGTTCTAACTTAGATCAAAGGGCTCAAAGGGCGCGGATGAACAACATGCGCTCTCGACAAAACGCCACACAGGCTTTGGAACTGTTCTTAACAGATGCACAGGCTCAAGCTAATCTACCAATGGTCGTGAGAGCGCTGATATCGTTAGGCGACCTAAATCAAATGAGTGGTCGCTCCTCGCTTGCGAAGCGTTTTTATAAAAAGGCTTGGGATGCCGCGCAATCTTTGAGCGAAAGTGATCCTCAAAGAGTTCTGCTAAGCGAAGTGCATAAATTACCGAACTATTTATTCAGCAAGGAATGGACGCGTGCCGAACATCCTGAGAAAAGTCGGCTGGAAGTGCCCGTGATGCTGGCTTTAAATCCCTCTGGTAAAATCGAGAAGGTCGATCAGGTAGAGCCCCAAGGGCGTCTGAATAATGCTGTGTTTGCGCGGGTAAGACGTGCGCTTTTGAAATATTCTTTTCGCCCTCGTATTATTGATGGTGACTTCGTGAGTACCAATTCAGAATTATACAACGCAGAATTGCTTGTCGATAAGCGTTGGTTAGAACGTTTAATCGAAAAGAACAATCGAAACAAAAACACACAGGAAGAAGAAAGTAAAAACGGAGATCAACAATGACAGACCATGAGCTAACAGCAAAATGCGTTTGTGCCAAAGGTTCAGTTATAAACAAGTCGCCGTCGCGTGTCATTCTAGCCTTTAAGTCTAGGGCTGTCGTTGCATCAATACTGCTTGCGCTAGGGTTAAGTGCGTGCCAAACGCCAATTGGCGGTATTCCGCAAGGCGGACAAGGGTCACCATCGGGATCTGTGAAAGTACCTTCAATCCCGTCAGGAGGTGCGCCTTCAGGCGGGGACCCAAGCAGCATTCCCTCCGTTCCCAGCGCAAACCCATCGCAAGGCAAGAGCACCAAGCCATCAGAGCCGAGCACCACCCCATCAAATACACAGAATACGCCTGGTGACGGCGAGTCTGGTGCAAAGCCTTCAGCTAATAAAGGGCCTTCAGCTAATAAAGAGCCTTCAGCTAATAAAGAGCCGGCCAATGCAGACGCTGAACAAATACCTGGAGGAGAGGTCGCCCAAGGCTGGGTAGACGAAGACTGGGAGGCGGAGAATACTCAAGGCGCAACGCCTGGGCCATTTGAAGAAAATAAAACTGAATCTCCTGAGGTTGGTGGGCCAGAGCAACCCAATTTCGAAACTCAAGGGGGGCTCACTGAAGAAGAGATAGAAGAGCTCGAGAAAGAACTCGAGAAAAGCTTCAACGATTTTGATGCCGACATGCAACGCGAAAAAGACTTTGCCCAAGAGCGAGCAAACGAAAATACGTCTGACGGCAGTATTGGAGGCATTGGAGACTTTGAGGAGTATGACGAAGAGGCCGAATCCAGTGCCAACGAAACCTCAGAGTCTGCGAGCCAAGCAACTAACTCAACAAATGGATCAGCAAATAGTTCTGGTGCGAGTGGCGCAAGTAGTGATTCATCGCAAGCACCGAGTGGTGATGCCAATACCGCACAACAATCTTCGGGAGCTAAACCCAAAGATCTTGTTTTAGAAGACCAAGATGGTCCTATTGACTCTCGCGACAACGACGATGTGGTTGCAAAACAACTACGAGAATTGGCCGAGAACGAAACCGACCCAGCACTCAAAAAGCTGTATTGGCAAGATTACCGCAACTACAAGAGCGGTAACTAAATGACTATGGGCATTAGTACTTTCATACGTTCATTCGTCGTCTTGATTTCGACTGCTTTGTTAATATCGGGATGTACCACGTACGAATACAATCAATCATCAGTCGCACCGGTAACGTCTTTACCGAGTGACCATGTAATTGCGCTCGACGATCGCTTGCTGCTTGATGTCGGCATTGTTTTGTTTGATGCCGGAACAGAGCTCACAGATGATGTCTCTATTGAATATGCAAAGGTGCGAGCCAGTGAGGCGGTTTGGTTTTCTTCTAAACTAAAGGAAACGCTCGATCAAAGTCGTGCTTGGGGGATGGTGCGGGTTACGCCGTTAGACACAACGCCGTTTGATCTGAAGATCAGCGGTAAGTTGATCGAATCCAATGGCGAAACCATGATCGTGCAGGTTAAGGCTGTCGACGCGATTGGTGATGCGTGGTTAGACAACGTATACGAATATAGAGCATCGCATTATTCCTATGACACAGAAGTAGCGGTTCAACAAGACCCGTTTCAGCCATTGATGAACGAAGTCGCTAATGACCTATATGACGTTCTGACAAACCGAACTGTCGAAGACTTACTTAAAATGCGGCAGGTAAGTCGATTGCGTTTCGCTGGTTATTTCCTACCCAAGTTAGTAGACGACTATATAACTTCGGATGTGGGTGTTGATGGCGAAGGCGAAAAGATTGAGTTAGTGAGAGCGCCGGCCAGTGACGATCCTTTTATGGAAAAGGTTGCCGCTATTTATGACCGCAATCAGTTGTTTCTAGATGTAGTGCAAGATTATTACCGCGTGTTCAATAAAAATATGGCGGAGCCTTATAAAGAATGGCGTCGACTCAGTTACAAAGAAGTACAGTACGAACGTGTTCTTAGCGAGCAAGCTCGAAAAGAAAAAATTGCCGGCGTTGCCTTGTTGGTGGCCGGTGTGGTGAGTACGCAAGGCAGCGGTACGTCGGCGTTGGCGGCTCGTTATTTGGGATTAGTCAGCGGTGGTTACATATTTGCGAAAAGCTATGATAAAGACGCGCAGGCCTCGGTGCATGCTTCGGTGCTACGTGAGCTTGGTGCGTCTCTGGAAGGCGAACTAGCCCCAAGCATCGTTGATCTTCAGGATCGAACGGTGACTTTAGGGGGAACTGTTGAGCAACAGTTCGGGGCGTGGAAAGACACAATGCAACGTCTGTTTGAAGCAGAATTCAATCTAGATAGTCCAGACGCTGATCAACCTTCACAACCTTCGGTTTTACTTGATGAATCAAGCAAGGGCCGATTTGAAGCTAGTAATGAGTAGTTTTAGAGGTTCTGAATGACGAAGAACAAAACTCTAAACGCCCAGGGGTATCAGCCGCCGACTAGTCAAGGGCCTGCTAAACGTGCCGCCAGCGATGATCAAAAAGGCGGCGTAATTCGCTCAGCAAAGCCCGATATAGACAGCCAAGAACAGGCTTTTATCTGGTGGCGCTCTCAGCTACTTCTCATGGTCGTGGCGTTTGGCCTGTTGCTGCTCGGCGCGGGGCTTTTTACGCTACTCATGCCGCCAGGATCTACCCAGAGTCAAACAGAACAATCGATTGATGAGCCCCAAGCTATCAGCGCTAATAGCGAACCGACTAGCACAAATCAAGCTGATGAATCAGGAGGCACACCTTGGCAAGAACAACAGCGCGCAGAAGCGCGGGCTCAGTCTCAGTCTATTTTGTCTGAACTAGTCTCGCTTAAGCGATCGTTGCAAGAACGCAAAGTGCAAGAATGGGCTCAGGCCGATTTTGTGCACGGACTGGAGTTGGCTGAGCAAGGTGACGACCTTTACGCTCTGCAAGAATATCCGCAAGCGCTCGCAAAATATAAACAAGCACTCTCAGCTTTAGAAACAATAGATGCGAAAATACCCAGCGTTTTGAAAGCGTATGTTAGCGCAGCTAATCAAGGTATTGCCCAGTCTCGTTTTGAGCTTGCGCGACAAAAATTCCAGAAAGCGCTGGCACTAGACCCAAACCATATTCCTGCTCTAGCAGGCCTTGCAAGATTAGAGGTTTTACCGGAAGTGCTGAGCAAGCTCGCGAGCGCCGAGACGAATGTATTGCAGTACAACGAAACCCAAGATCCTAGTTATTTAGAGCGAGCCATAGAGGCCTACCAGAGTGCCATTGCCGCAGACACGCTAGCCAGCAGCGCCCAAGACAAACTCGAGAGTGCCGAACTGCAACTAGTCGAACATCGCTTTAACGCAGCAATGACTGCTGCGTTAAAGGCCTTGCTTGAGAGTAAGTACGCTACCGCGCAAACGCAGTTTAGTGCGGCTCTTCAAGAACATCCAGAACATGTACTAGCACAGCAGGGCCTTGAGCAAGCGTTAGCGCTCAATAAAGGCAACTCAATAAGCGGGATGTTTGATCAAGCAAGACGCTCACAAGCTCGCGAGAATTGGCAGCAAGCACAAAGCATATACCAAGCAATATTGCAGCGAGACCCAAGTCAAGCGAGTGCCCGAAGCGGGTTAGTACAGGCGAGAGTTCACGCCGAGTTAGATTTAGCTTTACGCGAATACCTTGAAAACCCAATGCATGTCACAGACCGAGCGCGAAGACCGCAAATCGATAAAACACTTTCACAGGCAAAGGGTATTAGTCGCCAAGGTAGGTTACTCGACAGTCAAATTAATCAGTTAGAAGCGCTCATGGAAGGCGCTGAAAAAGCGCTAATAGTAACGTTAACCTCAGACGCAGCGACTACCGTATTCTTGCTAAAGCGTGGCGCAAAACCGATTAAGTACTCACCGTTCGTCTCTAAGCAGCTTTCTCTGCTACCTGGTCGATATGCACTTTCTGGGCAAAGAGTAGGGTATCAAGATGTTCGTCAAGAGTTGTTAATACTGCCAAATGCGAAGGACGAACTGAATGTAGATATACGCAGCGAAACAGCACTTGAGTCTGGAGGGGGTGAATGAATAAGTCGAACACACCAAACACCAAAGACTCTCCAAGTTCGCTACGAGCCGCCGACTATCAGCCCCCAAGGGCTGGCGGAGTTGCTCAGAGCTCTTGGCAGTTAGGTTGGCAACATCTGGCTCTTATAAGTGCTATCGCGGTCTTAGCTCTATTTGTATTGTTCCTGATTTTTGCCCGCAGCATTCAAGTGACAGCGCAAGCCGATAACTTTCTCGAAGGTGAGCCGCGTCTTACTCTAGATGCAGACGTCGACTTAGATTCTTGGCTAAAACTACCCATAGGCAATCGCTTTCTAGTATTACCAGGAAGCCACTCGGTAGACGTCACGGTCCCTGGTTTCAAGGATGGTCAAAATACGTTAACTGTTGATGATGAGCGGTTTCAACAATTTGAAATCAAATTAGAAAGACTCCCTGGAATCTTGGATGTGTCACTGATCACACAACCCTCTGATCGAGCTGAAACGATTATTGAAGGAGCACAATTGAGTATAAGTGACGTGGTGCTTGGAGCGGTTCCAGGCGTCGTAGTCGACGTTCCTGCTGGGCGCAACGTACTGACGGTTGATGCACCTTTGTACCGCAAAGTGAGTCAAGACTTCACTGTGCTAGGGCAAGCTCAAACACAGCAGCTTAGTTTCTCTTTAGAGCCCGCCTGGGCGAGCTACCAATTTAGCTCGAATCAAACTGGTGTATCTTTAAGTATAGACGCCAAGGTGGTTGGCGAATTGCCGATGACGCTTCGTTTGGAAGAAGGCGCACATGAAATCGAATATACGAAGCCTTTGTTTGAACCGCTCACGCAAAACATTGTCGTTACCGCCGGCGAGGATGTTGTTGTGCCTAGTGTCGCTTTGCGACCGGCGCCGAGTCTTATAGAAATTAGCAGTAAACCTTTAGGTGCGGCGGTTCTAGTCAATTCAGAATATCGGGGTTTAACCCCCATTAAATTGAAGCTTACTTCAAAAACTAGTCATAACCTTCAACTGTATAAGCCAGGCTTTAAATTGGCCGAGCAATCTCTTGAACTAGAACCTAACCAATCCGCAACCATAGATTTTGCGCTGGTAGCCGATACTGTAGCGGTAACGCTCAGCGTAAGCCCAGCCAATGCACAAGTATCGATCAATGGTAAAGACTTAGAAGTGGCGGCGGGCGTCAGTAAACGCACACTTAATTTACCTACTTTGGCTCAAACCATAAAAGTATCAGCCCCAGGCTATGTAACTCAAACGCAGTCTATTATTCCGACGACTGCGGGTAGTCAAATAGTGTCGTTTGAACTACTTACTCATGAGCAAGATTATTGGGCACGACTACCTGACCAGTATAAGAATGCCGCCGGGGATACTATGCTGTTGTTCAAGGCGCCTGGTTTAGTGTCGATGGGATCGAGTCGTCGAGAAATAGGCCGACGCTCTAACGAAGTCCAATACGCGGCCGAATTGAGTAAGGCGTTTTATGTGAGCACGCTTGAAACGACCAATAGACAATACCGTCAGTTTAAATCAGCACACAGCTCGGGCAACTATCAGCGCAATAGCCTCGACCTGAACAGTTACCCAGTAGTGCGGGTAAGCTGGCAACAGGCTGCACTCTATTGCAACTGGTTAAGCGAACGTGAAAAACTTGAACCGTTCTACACGACTAAGTCAGGATTTGTGTCAGGCCACAACCCAAAATCAAATGGTTATCGTCTACTGACCGAGGCCGAATGGACGTGGCTGGCATCGCATGACTCTACATCGCGAAAAACCTTCCCGTGGGGCGATTCTCAAGAATTCCCAAAAGGCGAGAAGTTTGGCAACGTGGCCGATGAGCAAGCCAGAAATCTAATTAACTTCATACTCGAAGGGTATGATGATGGTTACAAAACCGCGGCCGCAGTAGGTTCGTTTTCTGCCAATGCGAAAGGCCTTTTTGATCTTTATGGCAACGTGGCTGAATGGACCCATGATTGGTACGGTGCGCAGGGATCAAAACCGTCTGATGGCTCAACGGTAGTTGACCCATTGGGCCCCAATATTGGTGAGTACCGCGTGGTTAAAGGACCGAGTTGGGCGCGTGGGTACTTACCTCAGTTGCGACTCGCTTATAGAGATTCCACGGCCAAAGGGCGGCACGATATTGGTTTTCGGGTAGCACGTTATGCACACCCGTAGAGATGAAAGCAGGTTAAATGTTTTGGTTCTTTTTAACTGAGTATAAATATGAGCAAGTCTTTATTGATACTTATAAGTGTTTCGTTAGTTGGGGTTACGCCATCGCTCTGGGCTCAGTCTGGAAGTCCCGTTCCTGTGTCCAAACAGGTAGAGGAATCAGATCAGTCTTTAGATGCAGAAAAATCTTTAGAAGGAGTCCGGTCTTTAGAAACTGAACAAGCATTAGACGCTAGCGTAAGTGATGCCAATACAGCTAACGCGCAAGAGAATACACAAGCCAGGGCTGAGGTTAATACTAGTACAGTGGTGAACGAAACTAAGGGTACGCAAGAAAATCCCGTAGAGGCGGGTCAAGCGTCCAGCAAGGGTACTTTTAAGCCGTCGGAAGAAATCGTTGAAGACCAAGCCGTGTCCTTCCCCCTTGATATATAAGAGTAGCTATACAAGAGAATAACTATGACTTTTCATAAATCCGAATTTTTCTATCAGATCGTTGCCTTCGTTCTATCTGCCATTGTTGTTCATACCGTATACGTTGGTTTGGTACGACCCAACGCAGAACTGGTGCTGGCGGCAGAGCGTCAAGCGGTTGCCGAGCAAATGGCTACAGGTAAAACTGTAGCGATAGAGCGCTCTGCATGGGTTGTGCTTAAAGACTACGAACAAGAGAGTTGTTTCATATTAATGTTTTGGGTGCTCGCGATTATCGGTTTAAAGGCACAAGGTGTTTCGGCGCAAAGAAGTTTGCTGTCACAGCGGCTATTGTCTTTGGAGGATGGTCGACGGGTGTTGCCTGAAGACGTGCGAAAAATGTCACGTCCGTTAGAGGCGCTACCCTTGCCACAACGAGAGTTTCTGTTACCGCGAGCCTTACGGGGGGCATTGTCGCGCTACGGCGCAACTAAGTCAGTACACGATGTGTCGAGTGCAGTCAGAGACATATGCGAAGACGAAGCCGACCGACTCGATTCAGAGCTATCGATGGTGCGCTACATCACATGGGCAATTCCCTCCATCGGCTTTATTGGCACTGTTCGCGGCATCGGTGCGGCATTAGGCAATGCGCATGAGGCAGTGGCGGGCAACATCGCGCCCGTTACAGCAAGCCTCGGAGTCGCCTTTAACTCAACCTTTGTTGCGCTGCTCATTAGTATCGTCATTATGTTTTTAACTCATCAAATTACTCTAATGCAGGAGCGTATGGTCCGCGAAGTTCAAGACTACTGTGACCAGAGTTTGATCAACCACCTGCAAAACTAACGCTATGCATATATTGTTTGTTAACGACAACGCCCTTGAGCTTTATGCGCAAAAGCACTTATGCACAAGCCAAGGCTACGCCCTGCTTGATAGCACGAGTGACGCGGTTGTTTTTGATTTAGATGAAGCGGTTTCGAGCGATGCCTATTCCAATACTCGTCAGGCAATACGCTCGTTACACCTGCACCCTGAACGGGTTAATTCTCGTTATTGGCAGTATTGCGACGAATCCGCTATAGCCTCAAATGGCGCGGGACTAAGGCATTGTGCGGATTTAGTGTGGAGGCACCTTAGTGCACTCAAACAAAAATATTCGATCGGGCCGCTTATTATAGTAACGCCGTCGCATTATCAGGCACAGCAATTAGAGCTATTAATGGGGGTTGCGAATGCAGCAGGTGTTGAGCCGATTGCTGTCGTCAATAAAGCCGTACTGGCGATATCGCAAGTGGCCGATAGCGCCGATCAAGAATTAGCGCCGCGCACTTTCGCACATGTCGATATTCAATTACACCAAACTGTTATTAGTTATGTTGCGGTAACAGGGTCGGAAGTATCCTTACTTTCTCATGATGTTGTGGCCGGCTGTTCCATTTCCAAACTGCAAGATGCGGTACTGAATCATCTGCAAACTCGTTTCATAGAACAAGAACGGTTCGATCCATTACATCACGCCTCTACCGAACAACAATTATTTGATCAGCTTGATGTCGGCGCGCAGTCCATATCAGAACAAGGCTTCTTTAAGTTTTCGGCGGACTACAAGCAAAAGGTTTATTCGCAGAATTTGGATGAGCTGGGTTGGACGCAGGCGTGCACAGATTGTTTTGCGGCTTTGCCAGAAATCGATGGTCATGATGTAGTCGTTGATGCCAACGGAGCATTTCATTCAACGTTGATTTTAGCCTCTGCCGATGAGCGCTTTAACGAGGCTTTGTTGGTAAATAGTCCTGCGTTATTGCTAGCAACTACAAAATCGACAGTAGAAAGTGCCCTCAAATCACAGGGTTTAAAAGAGGATGGCACACAAGAGAGCATTATCAACCTAGACGCAGTACAGCTGTTACGTGACTCAAAGTTCGAAGAGAACGAAACGGCAAAAAGTATCGACGAGTCCAATGAGCAAGTTGAGCTTAATAGAGCGGCTGATGACTCAACCAACAGTGCGGCTACCCATGTGGCTATAAATGGCATTGCAATGCGCATTGATCGCGCGTCGGTTGGCTTTGATGGTGGAGTATTACAATTTACTGATAACGAGCCTAATATCCAACAGTTACTCGCGCAGGCAAGCTTAACAACAGCGTCAGGCTCGACAACTCAATTAACGTTGATGCCTGGCGAACGGCTAGTATCTGATTTAGGCGACGGCGTGCTAACGGCGCTTAGGATTATCGAGTAGCCATGGCGCGAAAATCCCGTACCACCTCCACCTTTAGTTTGTCTTTTCTCGACATTATGTCGTGTGGTCTCGGTGCGGCCGTCTTAATCTTTTTATTGCTTAAGCATGTAGTCGATGGGCCTGCGGTAATCACAGATCCAAAATCTTTGGCTGAAGCTAATCTCCTAGAAGAAGAGATTGTGCAAGGCGAAGAGCAGTTAGCGCGTATCCGAAACACTATTAGTGATGTAAGTGACGAGACGGTTACTGCGCAGGGGTTAGCTCGGCAGATAAGCGATGATCTTGAACAGTTAAAAAACCAAATAGATGACGAAACTCCTGAGTCAGTGGTTGACGCAGCCGGCTTACAAGCGCGCATCTCCCAGCTAGAACAGCAAAAGCGAGCGCTGGAAAATACGCGTATATCGGGCAGTAAGGCCTATGAGTTTTCGGGGGATGGTCAGCGCCAATACCTAACCGGAATTCGTATGTCGGGGCGCAATGTTTTAGTGTTAGTCGACTCTTCTGCCAGCATGTTAGACGACACTATCGTAAACATTGTACGCCGCCGTAGCCTTCCTGAAGTTGTTAAAAACCAATCGCCAAAATGGCTGCGCACCAAAGCGATTGCCCAGTGGGTGATTGCTAACCTGCCGTTACAAAGTGATTTTCAAATACTGAGTTTTAATTCAACCGTCACTCCAGTCATCGATAAGCAAGCGAATACGTGGTATCGAGTGACGGACCGAGTGTCGGTTGCCAAAGCAGTACAGGGCTTAGACAGCATTAGTCCCAATAACGGCACAAACTTACAAACGGCAATCGAAACCGCAATGAATATGCGCCCATTGCCGGACAATATTTTTTTGATCACCGATGGCCTACCAACATTGGCACGAGGTAGTGCCACAACGGGTTCGATAGATGGCCGAGAGCGAATGAACCTGTTCTACAAATCACTTGAATCGTTAGTCCCCAACATTCCAGTTAATACAATTTTGTTGCCACTTGAAGGTGACCCTTACGCGGCTGGGGTATATTGGTATCTGGCGCAAGCGAGCAATGGCTCGTTTTTGACTCCTGCGCGGGGGTGGCCATGAGTCGTCGTGCTAAGCGTTCTAGCGTTGATGCGAATATTTCGTTTTTGGATATTATTTGCTGCGGCTTTGGGGCAATCATTTTATTGTTAGTTATTGTTAAGCCTATGCAGCCTTTAGTTCTAGAAGATTCTGCAATTGAGCAGACGGGCCAAGTAAGAGCGTTACAGGAACGGTTATTCGCGATTCGTGGTCAGGTGGCGTATTTAGAAACTGAACTCACTGCGAAACAAGAGCAACTAGGTTCATCAGAACGCAGGGTTGCAATCTTACGGTCGGAGCTAGAATCATTGATGGCGCGATTAGCGGCCGCCGAAGGTGCCGGGACTGAAAGCCTAGCGTCGATAGATGATCTACAAATTGCATTACAGAGTTTGACTGCCGAAATGCGGTCGCTTCTTAGTCGCCGTAAAGCGAATAGCAACTATATTGGTGGTATACCGGTCGATAGCGAGTATGTCATCTTTATAATCGATACGTCAGGCAGTATGAAAAGTGTGGCTTGGCGCAGACTCATTAAAGAGGTTCGAAGCGTTTTGGCAATCTACCCTAGGGTGAAAGGTCTACAGATAATGGATGATCAAGGCCAATACATGTTTGAGCAATATCGCGGAGAATGGTTAACCGATTCGCCAGTATGGCGTCGCAGTATTATTGAACGCCTACCGACCTGGACTACGTTTAGCAACTCTAGTCCGGAACAAGGCATCTATACGGCGATTCGTAGCCACTTTAAGCTAGGCGATAAGATCAGTTTATATGTGTTCGGAGACGACTTTAACGGCAGTTCGATTGCTAGAACGGTAGATGTTGTGTCAACCTTAAATAAGCAGAACCGCGATGGAGAGACATTAGTCAGAATTCACACAGTCGGTTTTCCGGTGCACTTTAATGGATCACCAGGCGTAGACAGTAAGGCAATGCGATATGCCAATCTTATGCGTTTGCTAGCAGAGCAAAATAATGGTTCGTTTATTGGGCTCAATAATGTTAACTAAAAGAGGGTTCACGTTTCATTCGTTGATAAGCGCTAAGCTCTATCCACGATTTTGGAATGTTATAGATGTGACAAAACATAGAAACCAGATTATGCAAAATATAAAACATAGCTGTTTGTTGGTGGTTCTAATGTTGCTGTCTGCGTGTGCATCAAACGTTGTCGTCAATGGCGATATTCCCAAGCCTCTTATGCAACAGTTGCCGTTAACGGCTAAGCTCAATTTTAGTGAAGAGTTTCTGAACTACACTTATGTGGAACAAGATAAAAAACGAGTAATTAAGAGTTTAGATTTTGGGCAAGCACAAGTCGAACTCTTTAGGGTAGTCTTTGGTAGCGCGTTTAGATTAAGCGAGGGCAATACTACAGCCTCTGACATAGAGATAACGCCAAAGGTCCTAAGTATTCAATACAGTGCGCCTAGGGAAACGGCGTTAAATATTTATGAAGTGTTTGTAAAATATCGAATCACCATAAGCGACGCAAACCAACAGAAATTGGCTGATTGGGTTATCAAAGGTTATGGCAAGACGCCCACAGCATTTTTAAAAGGCGCCGATGCTGCATTTAATGCAGCTACGAACGTTGCTCTGCGTGATGTAGGTGCACAAATCAGTATTGGCTTACCGCTGCAAGCGAGTATTAAAGCACTTACGCTGGCCAAGTCATTTAACCGTGATGGCGTATCTACGTTACCAACTACATCCCCAACATCTTTCGCACTTCCAAGCACCGCATCTGAAGCAGAGGTCAAGGCTGCACGTGTGAAAGCACTAAAGGCGGCGCTTAAAGGGGCCATCAGAGCGGAGGGTCAAGAATGAGCTTGGACGTTATAGCAAAGTTTAGATCTCTGATATTTATGATAAGTGCGATTTCAGTGGGGGCTTGCACTACCGTCAGTGTTGACCATGTTCAATTGGCCAATCGTATTGATATCGCTAAAGGCGAATCTATAGTCATTTTAGGGCGTCACCATTCAGCAGAGTTCGAAACGGAACCAAGTTTAGTTTCCTGTGTTGGCGATAGGGTTCAAAATGGGGCGACCAAAGTATCCATTATTCCCGAAAAAGAATTCACTGATGGATTCTACCCGTATTTTGAATCACGCATCGCGCCGCTAAAAATTGACCGACTTAAAGACATTTTCTCAGTCCCTCTGGTTAAGCAGAAATTGCAAACCCTAGATTTGCGATACATGATTTGGATCGAAGGTTCTACCGAACGAACGGGTTCGGCAGGTAGCATGAGCTGTACCATCGCGCCAAATGGAGCGGCCTGTTTTGGGTTTGGTACGTTGGAAGACACCAGTGACTACGAAGCTATAATTTGGGACGTACAAAACTACAAAGAAGTTGCTCGAGTGAGCACCGAGGCTATAGGTACGTCTTACATTCCAGCATTTGTGATACCTCTGCCATTATTGGCTCGCGTTCAAGCTAACGCATGCCAAGGCATGGGCACCCAGTTGGTGGAGTTTTTTGAAGGCGAGTCAACAGGCCTAAAAGTTAGGCCGCAATAGTTCAGTCGTTCGAACATGTCCATGCGACGCGTACTTGCAGAATATAAATATGATCTTCACAATTAGCTACACACAACCGAACATGCTGACGCCCGCTCTAATTACGTCAGAGGGGCTATCGGTTAGATCAACGGTTAGATCAACGATGAGGCTAATAGTGAAACGTATTGCGCTGCTATTTTTTGCTATTTCAATGTTCTCGAACATTGAAATAGCGCAATCGGCAAAGCCAGAAGTAGCGGACTCGACTAAGACAGAACAAGATATAGCTGCGTCGTGGACTCATCCTAAGCCTCCACCAACGGGCAAGGTTCTTAGAGTGCACCAAGAGTTTATGGCTAACATCGACCTATATAAAGATGATGAATTACAGACTTACGTGCAGGCCTTAGGCGAACGCCTAGTCGAAGAGTCTGAAGACGCGGGCAAGGATTACTATTTCTTCGTTTTGGATTCCCCAGGGGTGAACGCCGTAACCCCAGGCTACGGTTTGGTGTATGTGTATCGGGGGTTGTTAACCTTGATGAATTCAGAAGCAGAGCTCGCTGGCGTGTTAGCGCACGAGATTGGTCATAACGTAGGTCGTCATCGCTCACGGACTATTGGCGAAATAACTTTAGGCAATGTAGGTGCTTTTGTCGCAGGCATATTGACCAATAGTGGCAACGTCATGAATTCAGTCGGTTTAGCTAATCAAGAGCGATTTTCTGAAAATCGACGAGATCGCGAACTTGAGGCCGATGCTTACGCTGCGGAATTTCTGTATGGCGCCGAATATGAGCCAACAGAATTTCTTTCGGCTCTCGGGGCTTTAAAGGACTACTCAGATTTTCAATCTCGCTTTGGCGATCAAAATACGTCTTATCACGGAACATTCTCAAGTCACCCGCGAGACGATAGACGTCTGCAAAACGTCGTAGCCAAAGCGGGTGCATTGCCGCCAGGAGAGGGGGCAGTGGGGCGGGAGCAATGGCGTGCTGTATCCGAGGGTATGATCGTTGGGCCCAATTACACAGGTAATAAGAAACCGACGCAAGAGCGCTTTTTGAATACAGCCTTAGGCATAACCTTTGTCTACCCCAAGGACTGGGACCTAAAAAGTAATGGTCAAGGCGTGTTACTCAAAGATCCACAGAACACCGTACAATTAAAGATCACCGCACGCTCAATCACTAATGCCACTAAGACAGTTCGAGAAGAGTTCGATACGCTTTATCCCAAGCCGGCCACTAAAAGCGTGGATTTAGAAGACGAGAACAAGAGCGTAATTGGCGTAATAGGCGCTGACCAAACCAGACGCTTAGCGCTCAAACGCATTGGTCGTTATGACTTTCAATTCGAAGGTATTGCTAAAAACAATGCATTAACCGCCGAGCAAGACAAAGCGTTGGTAGACATTATTATGGACTTTCGGAGATTTAGTCGCGCCGATCTACCCCCAGAAGCGATCACCCGAATCACTTACCAAAGACTTGAGCCGGGCGAAACATTTGCCAGTTTGGCGAAAGCGCTTGGGGACGATGAGGCGGGCGAACCAATGTTGCGGCTCATCAATGGTTATTACCCTCGCGGAGAGGCCGAACCAGGAACTTGGATAAAAGTGTTCACTAAAACGCCCAGCGGCAAGCAGTAGTGGTAAAATCACCGCTTTATAACTAACAATAAAGCTTTCTCATGGCCGGACATAGTAAGTGGGCAAATATCAAGCACCGCAAAGCTGCGCAAGATGCGAAGCGCGGAAAGGTTTTCACCAAGCATATTCGTGAAATTACGGTGGCGTCCCGTGAAGGCGGCGGTGATGTCGAAGCTAACCCTCGTCTACGCATTGCAGTAGACAAAGCGCTGGGTGCCAATATGACTCGTGACACTATTGATCGAGCCATAAAGCGTGGTACAGGTGATCTAGAAGGTGTTAGTTACGAGGACATTCGTTACGAAGGTTATGCACCCGCCGGCATAGCCATTTTGGTTGAATGCTCAACCGACAATAAAAATCGTACGGTCGCCGAGGTAAGACACGCATTTAGCAAATTCAACGGCAACATGGGCACAGAAGGTTCGGTTGCGTATATGTTTGACAGAATTGGCGTTATTAGCCTGCCTGCAGGCACTGACGAAGAAGTTGTAATGGAGCTAGTGTTGGATGCCGGAGCAGAGGATATAGAAACACTTGATGACGAGACAGTTGAAATTCAATGTCCGCCCGAAGTGTTCAATGCAGTGGTCAACACGTTGATCGAAGCGGGTATGGCGCCTGAATCATCAGAAGTATTGCAAAAGCCAACTAATGAAGTTGCACTGAGCGACGATGATGCCGAAAAAGTAATGAGATTGGTCGACGCATTAGAAGACCTTGATGATGTGCAAGACGTGTTCACAAACGCTGAATTCCCTGATTCAATGTTCGACGATCCTGAGTAGTCCTTTAGCTACCCATTGATTAAACAGTTGTGAATGACGCTCCCAGTAAATCTTCAATAATCCTTGGGATTGACCCCGGGTCGCAGATTACGGGCGTGGGGGTTATTCGGGTAACGGGTAATCAGCTTAAATACGTACACTGCGAGTCAGTTAGATTGCCCACGGGCGATTTAGGCGGTCGATTAAAAGCTTTATACAGCCGCTTAACTGTTTTGATTGAGCAAACACGGCCCGATGTGGTGTCGATTGAACGAGTGTTTCTTGCCAAAAACCCACAATCTGCATTGGTGTTAGGGCACGCTCGCGGGGCCGCAATGCTAGCAGCGGTAAATAACGATTTGCCCATTGTTGAGTACTCAGCAACCGAAATTAAAAAGGCGGTTGTTGGCAAAGGCCGAGCAGACAAACAACAAGTACAACATATGATGAGAGTATTGCTGAGCTTAACCACTAATCCAGAAGTCGACGCAGCAGACGCATTGGCTGCGGCTGTTTGCCATGCGTATCAACTGCAATATGCCAATACGCTCAAACGAGCAGGCTTGTCTAAATGATTGCCTGGTTGCAGGGTCGCCTTAGCGAAAAACTGGCCCCATGGATGATCATTGACGTGCAAGGCGTGGGCTACGAACTCGAAGCGCCGTTATCGGTGTTTTATGATTTACCCGCAACGGGCGAAGAAGTCTCTGTTTATGTTCACATGGTGGTGCGCGAAGACGCGCAATTGCTGTATGGATTTGCCAATAAGCAGCAGCGTGATGTGTTCCGCATGCTGATTAAGATGAACGGCGTTGGGCCAAAAGTGGCGTTGGCCGTGTTGTCTACTTTAAGTATTCAAGAGTTGGCAGCGTGTGCTGTCAATCAAGACGTTGCGGTACTCACGAAGGTGCCGGGTATAGGCCAAAAAACAGCTCTACGACTCTTGGTTGAATTGGAGGATCGGTTGGAGAAAGACTTCTCTGACGTGAGCGTGGCGACGGGTTCTGTTGCAAGTCACACGGGCGATGCCATAAGCGCTCTGGTGCAGTTAGGTTATAAGAGCGGTGATGCAAGTAAGGTCGTTCGCGGACTCGGTGCTGATTTAAGCAGCGAAGAAATGATCCGACAAGCGTTGCGTATTTTGTCTGGCAATGTACTCTGAATGCTCTGATGCGGTCTCTGTTCTATAGTTGCGCTAGTAGTTGAGCTAGACTCATACTGAGTACACTAATTTCGAAAACTAAGCTCATGAATGAAGAAAAACCAATAGATCCAGTTTTGCAGGTAGGCGACGACGATGTGGTCGACCGTGCTCTGCGTCCGCAGACCTTGCAGGAGTTTGTTGGCCAGCCAAAATTAAAAGAGCAGTTGGATATTTTTATACAGGCCGCATGTGCTCGCAAAGAATCGTTGGATCATGTTTTGCTGTTTGGCCCACCAGGCCTAGGTAAGACTACGTTATCAAACATTATCGCTCGTGAAATGGGCGCTACGCTCCGCCAAACGTCGGGGCCCGTATTAGAGCGAGCTGGTGATCTGGCAGCAGTGCTGACTAATCTTGAACCCAATGACGTGTTGTTTATTGATGAAATTCATCGACTCAGCCCTGCGGTAGAAGAAATTTTATATCCAGCCATGGAAGACTATCAGCTAGATATTATGATTGGCGATGGCCCAGCCGCAAGAACGGTAAAGCTTTCGCTTCCGCCATTCACTTTAATCGGGGCAACGACTCGAGCGGGGCTATTAACGTCACCATTGCGTGATCGCTTCGGTATTGTACAAAGACTTGAGTACTACAATACGGATGATCTAGCGCACATTGTTAAACGCTCGAGCGGTATATTAAATATCCCTGCCGAACCAAAAGGCATTGACACCATAGCCAAACGCTCACGAGGAACACCGCGAATCGCTAATCGCCTATTACGTAGGGTTAGGGATTACGCACAAGTAAAAGGCGATGGCACCATATCTGAAAACATTGCCTCAAAAGCACTCGACATGATGGAGGTTGACCCACACGGTTTGGACTGGATGGATAGAGAGTTATTGCGCTCCATTATGGAAAAATTTGATGGCGGCCCAGTCGGCATCGGCAGTCTTGCAGCGGCAGTGGGTGAAGAGCGCGGCACAATTGAAGACGTGATCGAGCCTTACTTGATCCAGCAAGGCTTTATGATGCGTACGCCACGTGGTCGCATGGTCACCAAACGCACATGGGCTTACTTTGGTTTGAGTAATCCCAAGCAGGATGCTCAACCGCAGGCTCGTCTATTTTCAAACGACTAGGCGTCTGTAATCTACAAGCTAAAAGCGACAACTTATAATCCACAGCCCACGCTATGCGCAATACGATGAGAGTCTAAGCATGTTTACGACGTCTGTAAGAATCTATTATGAAGACACCGACGCAGGTGGCATTGTTTACCATGCGAATTATCTCAAATATATGGAACGGAGTCGGTGCGACTGGCTCGATTCGCTCGGATTTGGTGTCACAGATTTAATCGAAAACGAAGACCTAATGTTTGTCGTTAAGGAGGCACAACTGTTGTACGAAAAACCCGCCAAATTATTCGATCAATTGACGGTAAAAACACGAGCATTGCACGTAGGTAAGGTTAAATTAATTGCCGAGCAAACTATCTATAATTACGATCAATTACTTTGTAAAGGTGTCATAAAGCTAGCGACTTTACGAGGGTCTTCGTATACATTAGCGCCAATGTCAGCGGCTCTTCAGCAAGCTCTAAAGAACGATACTGAGGGGCTTTAACTGAAAAGGCTAAAGGCTTTAAATTAAAGACGCTTCTGGCTTTAAACCCAAATCTACACAACCAAATTCTAAGGGCTTTATAGAGACATTATTTAGCCTAGCCTTCGAAGGCAACCGAGTGTTTAACAACGCCTAAAAAACAACCTCGTTAGAACCGAGAGATAAAACATGAGTAACACTGCTGTTTACGCCCAACAATTGATTTCAGACCCTGCGTCCGCAGAAGCCGTTACGGAAACGGCTGCAGCGGTGGCAACGCATGCGGCGGATAGCATGTCGATCATTACCTTGATATCTGAGGCGAGTTTGACGGTTCAATTCGTCATGCTTATTTTATTGCTTGCATCGATGTTTTCTTGGTCAGTTATTTTCACCAAGTTTATGACCCTTCGTAAAGAACGTTCGTTGACCAATAAGTTCGAGAAAGAATTTTGGTCAGGCGGTAGCATGCAGGCGTTGTATAAACAGTATGCGGCTGAACGTGAGGTTACGTCGGGCATGTCAGAGATATTCGTTTCTGGGTATCGTGAATATCAGCGTCTTACCGAACGGGGTTACGCGAACAACGCCGACCTATTAGACGGTGTGCAGCGTGCAATGCGTGTTGAATTGAGCCGCGAGATCGAACACCTAGAATCACAAATACCCTTTTTGGCTACTGTCGGCTCAACCAGCCCTTACGTAGGCTTATTCGGCACGGTCTGGGGCATTATGAATTCGTTCCGTGCACTAGGACTTCAAACTCAACAAGCTACAGTAGCGAGCGTTGCACCAGGCATCGCTGAAGCTCTGATTGCTACAGCCATGGGCTTGTTTGCCGCTATTCCTGCCGTAATCGCGTACAACCGTTTTTCAACTGATGTCGAAAAGCTCATAGGTAAGTACGAGATTTTTATGGAAGAGTTTGTGAGTATAGTTAACCGCCAGCTTACTGTTGAGAAAAAGCCCAGCTAGAGCCTGAGAACCGCAATGAGCTATAGAGACCGAAAACGTAAGCAGATAGCCGAGATCAACGTGGTGCCTTACATCGACGTGATGTTAGTGCTATTGATCATCTTTATGGTAACGGCGCCGCTTTTAACTGAAGGCGTAAAAGTGGATTTGCCAGAAACTAATGCAAATCCTGTAGCTTACAACGAGGATGCACCAGAGCCATTCATATTATCAGTAGATGCAGATGGCAAGTACTACATAGACGATTTGGAAAAGACCAAGCAAGAGATATTGATCTATGCGACCGCGCTCTATCAAGAAAAACCAACAACTGACTTTTTGGTCCGTGGTGATAAAAGTGCAGCGTACAACGATGTATTACAAGCGATGGTAGTGCTTAAAGAAGCAGGTGTTGATTCTGTTAGTTTGATTACATCGCCCTTGGCGTTAGACGAATAGTTACCCGCGTACTCATCATATAAACAATTAGATAAAAGATGGCAAATAGACGAGACAGATTAGGCAAAACTAAGAAGGCAACTTCTTATGTGTTAGCTGTTGCTATTCATGCTGCCATTTTGGGGTTAATGGTATTTAATTTTGCGGGAGACCCCGAACGGATAGAAGCGTTTGACGCAGATAAGATTGATGTCGTTAAAGCCAGTGCGGTTGATGAAAGCGAAATTCAAAAGCAAGTTGATCAGATAAAAAAGGCTGATCAACAGCGCGAAAAAGAGCGCCAAGACCGTCTTGATGAATTAGAGCGGATGCAAGACGAGGCCGACAAGAAGAAAGAAGATCTTGCCGAACTCGATAAAAAGCAAAAAGATGAAATAGCTAAAACTGAAAAGTTAGAAGCTGAGCGTGAAGCTATTGCTCTTAAAAAGAAGGAAGAAGAACTAAAGGCCGAGCAAGAACGTAAAGATCGAGAGGCACAAGCCAAGCGAGAAAAAGAACGCTTAGCCAAACAAAAACGTGAACGCGAAGAAGCAGAGCGAAAACGCAAAGCGGCCGAAGAAAAGAAACGCCAAGAAGCTCAAGAGTTGTTTCAACAGCAACTTCAGGCTGAACAACAAGCTTTAGCTGACAAACGTGCGAAAGAAAGAACCACTACAGCATTGAATCAAGCGATTTCAAGGATTGGTGAAAAAATTAAGTCGTTACGTACCATTGCCCCAGGGGTTGATCCTTGGCGGACATCGGTAGTACTGATTAAGATGAATGGTCAAGGCCAGGTTATTTCAGCTAACACAATCGAGTCTAGTGGTGATCCACGTTATGACCAAGACTCAGAGTCGGCCGTATATAAAGCCAGCCCTTTACCATTGCCTGATCAAACTCTATATCCAGACGCGTATAGACGGATTGTGGATACTCCGCTTGAACTTGAGATTAAGGCTAACTGATGTTTAAAACGCATTGATTTTAAAGCTGCGCTGTTTATAGGGCTGCGCTGATTTAAAGGCTCGGTACGTATTAGATCTTTACGATTAAATAAACGAGGAACACACATGAAAATAAAATACTATCTCCCACTATTTCTGATTGCGCTAACACAATGCTTAACGGCAACTGTCAGTGCACAGAATTTGCGTGGAGTAGTCGAAGGCGGTCAAGTGCGTGGCATGCCCATAGCCATTGTGCCGTTTAAACTCATGTCTGCACCGTCATCAAGCACAACTGAGATGCCTCAGCTAGATAAAATCATTAACCGAAATCTCTATGCGAGCGGTAAATTCGAGCCATTGCCGAGCGAAAAGTTTTTGTCGTTCCCTTCGCGCAAAGAAGAAGTACGAGCCAAAGATTGGCGCCTAATTGATGCGGATGCGCTGGTGATTGGCGAAATTTGGAATATCGAAAAAGACCTTTACGAAGTCCAATTCAGAATTTTTGATGTTCGTCGTGACGTCGAAATCGGCACAGGCCATCGAATTCCAAGCATTAAACTGTCTAATTTTCGTTCGGCGGCGCACATCATCAGTGACCAAGTCTATAAGTCGTTGACCGGACGTCCCGGTGCATTCAATTCCAGAATTGCTTATGTCAAAAAGTCTACTCCAGAATACCAACGCGACCGTTTTCAGCTGTTAGTTGCAGATTGGGACGGTTACGGTTCGGTTGAAGTGTATGGTTCTTGGAAGCCTCTGTTATCCCCAACCTGGTCTCCAGACGGGTCCAAAATAGCCTTTGTTTCGTTTTCAAAGGATGGCGCAATTGTTCAGGTGCATGATTTGAACCGCGGGAAGTCTGAAGTAATTGCTGCCTTCAAGGGCGTAAACTCAGCGCCCGCATGGTCCCCAGACGGCACTAAGTTGGCGTACTCAACATCACGACATGGCAGTCCAGACATTTACGTATACGACTTTGCTACTCGAACACATCAGCGTATTAATACCCATTGGGGTATTGACACCGAACCTTCGTGGACACCAGATGGTAAAGCCATAATGCATACGTCTAGTCGTTCTGGAAAAGCACAGGTTTACCGCTACGACATCGCTACAGAAGAGCTCGTTCGCCAGACATTTGAGGGCGACCAGAATTCAGATGCGTCGTTAGATTTTGATGGAAAACGTATGGTAATGGTGCATGATGGTGGCGAGATAGTCGTTGCAGACGCTCAAACGGGAGAATTGCAGTGGATAACATCTTCGAAATTTGATGAATCTCCTAGTTTTTCTCCGAATGGAGACATGGTATTGTATGCAACGGAGTATACTTATCAGCCTAAGCTGATGGTGTCTTCTTCTGACGGGCGCATTAAGACTCCCTTAGAATTTGTTAGTGGTGATGTGCGTGAGCCGGCGTGGTCATCACTTTTAAGGTAATTTTCGGCAAACTAAACACTCTTGGAGAGAAATATAATGAATCGCAAATTTGGTTTACTGATCACCTTGGCAATGGCACTTGTGTTGTCTGCATGTGCAAGCAAAGTTGAGCAAGTGTCTACTGAAGAGCCGACTGTTGTTGTGGATAACAATGCATTTGGTACTGGTTATTCTGCAGCCGATCTTGAAGCGATGGGCATCATGGGTAATCCTTTAGATTATAAGACACTGTATTTTGAGTATGACAGTTCAGCAATGGATCAAAAATCAGACGTTATTGCACGCGCTCACGCTCGTGAAATGGCTCGTCGTGGTGGCGTTTCTGCAGAACTACATGGACACGCAGATGAGCGTGGCTCACGTGGATACAACCTTGCACTGAGCGAGCGTCGTGGAAACACGGTTAGCTCTGCAATGGGCAACGAAGGCACAGGTGGCAGCCAACTTAAGGTTGTTGCACACGGTGAAGAAGCACCAGCTGACGCAGCTCATAACGATGCTGCTTGGGCTAAAAACCGTCGTGTAGAAATTAACTACTAGACGCTTTTAAGGTATTACCAGAATGGCCTCTTTTTAGGGGCCATTTCTGTTTCTGCTACTTCGACTCACGTTCGACTTATGTCTCAACTTAGGGTTGAACATAAGCCTCGATTTTAACCTCAAGTTCCTCGCGTTATTTCCTTGTTCCATTTGCTCTAAAGTAGATTTATTAGTCCCCGAAAGCGTGCGTTATCTCTGATTATTTGCGATTTCAGTAAATTTGATGCACCGCTTGGCGAACATCACTTTGCTTTTTTGCCGTTTTACGCTAACTTAAGTGCCTAAGCCTGTATCGCTGTGGTGCTTGGGTAGCTGATATTGTTACCTGTACTCAACCGCCAACTTTACAGTTGGCTTGCAGGCTGTTTGAAAACTAAAAAGTGAACTCAGCTGAAACCTTGGTTTAGCCTTTATCTAATACTTGTATCTATACGCAATTACTGCGCCTTCAAGTAATCTTTTGTAGAGAATATTATAGTCTTTATCCCCATGGCCTTTGGGGTGGGGCTGTGGAGTTAGTCGAATTATGAAACTGTTACCTATTTGCTCTGTAGTGTTTGCAATGGCACTAGCCCCCTCGTTTGCGTTCGCGCATCGGTCAGATACGGCGGCCATTGAAGAACACTCTCGGATTCAAAATGAACTGCAAAGAAATATTCAATCTATGCAAAGTGAGATGGCGGAACTGCGTAATCTTATCGAACGACAGCAATTTGAATTGTCTAAGCTAAAAAGGGAACAACCTACTGGTGCAAGCCGCAACAGCCCATACGTTTCGGGTGAGCCGCGTTTTGTTCCTGGTGATAACGGTCTAGAGCCGGCCGCCCCTCAGCGTGGTTATACGCCCTATGACTCAAATGTTGGTTCCAACTCGCCGACCGGACAAGCGTATCCTAGGGTTGATAATACCCAGGCCGACGATGGCTATCCTGCTGCGCAAGGTTCTTATCCCGCTGAAGGCTCTTATCCTGCTGAAGGCTCTTATCCCGCTGAAGGCTCTTATCCTGCTGAAGGCTCTTATCCCGCTGAAGGCTCTCAAAGCGGCTATCCAAGTACGGAAGAACGTGTTTTAAGCCCAAATGCGCCTCCCCCTGGGTCTTCTCAGTTTCCCCCGGTTGAAGAGCGCCAAATTGGCGGTGCACCGGCATCTACCGATTCGAGTGCCTTGAATGTGCCCAATAGTGATTCTACATACGCCGATTCTTCGTCTGTAGGCTCAGTTGTAGAAAGTATTCCGCCTTCGACAGGCGCCGCTACTCAAGGTGGTGTAACGGGTGGACCTGCGATTGTTGGTCTGCCAATTGAAGCCGTGCCGAGTGGTGGTGTTATTGCTTTGCCAAATGATTCTGCGCCCAGTCCTGCCGCTCAACCAAGCAATGCGTCGAACACACCGCTTAACGAGACAAACGAAACGGCGGGTGACAATGCTATTGAGGCCACGTTAAGCGAGAACGATTTGTATCAGCAAGCGTTCAGCCTTTTGAGTCAATCTAAACATAGCGAAGCGATTGAAGTATTTACTCAGCAAATTGAAGACTTTCCTTATGGTGAGTACGCCGATGATGCCAACTACTGGATAGCTGAATCAAAGTACGTTAACCGCGATCTTGACGAAGCGAAAAAGTATTTCAAAGTGATCATGGACGAATATAAACAAAGTCCACGCTTGCCCGACGCTATGTTAAAAACAGCGTATATAGAGGCTGAGCGTGGCAATAAGATTGAGGCAAGATTGTTACTGCAGGATATTTTGCAGTTTCACCCGCGGACTAATGCTGCCATCTCAGCTAAAAATCGTTTGGCGGAGTTAGATTCTTAACTACCTAAAACCTAGGAACCTAATTATTAGTCAGCGGATTAGTAGCCAGCTAGGTTTTAGGCAAGAGCAAGAGTAATTGATTAGCCGTTTTGTGTGCGGCGTATTCCAACTAGTTATAACCACAGTAATCTAGCTGTGGTCTTATCCGCATAAGCGGTAAACAGGTTTTGCGGCATGTCCCTTAAAATCACCGAGATATTTCATTCTATTCAAGGCGAATCTGCGAATGTAGGTTTTCCGACAGTGTTTGTACGCCTTACCGGCTGCCCAATGCGATGCACCTATTGCGATACCGCATACGCATTCCATGGGGGCGAACGCCTAGAGCTAGACGCCATTGTCAGTTCGGTTACGGCTCATCATGCTAAATACGTCTGCGTGACCGGTGGCGAGCCTCTGGCGCAACCTGACTGCTGGCCTCTAATGACACGGCTTTGTGATTTAGGCTTAAGAGTATCTTTAGAAACGGGCGGAGCGATTAGTATCGCTAAAGTCGACCCGCGTGTGCATATAGTGCTGGATGTTAAAACGCCAGATTCTGGCGAAGAGCCCAAAAACACTTATGCTAACTTCGATCTAATTGAGCCTAAAGACAGCCTCAAATTCGTTATATGCAGTCGCAACGACTATGAGTGGGCACGTAATAAGGTTCGCTCTGAACGGTTAAATGAGCGTTGCGAAATTCTCTTTTCACCGTCGTCAGAACAGCTAGACCCCACGGCGCTGGCCGAGTGGATACTTGAGGACCGTATGCCGGTTCGATTCCAGGTTCAGTTACATAAGATACTTTGGCAGGATGCCCAAGGTAAGTAGACTTAAATAGAGTTAAAAAGACGATTAACAATGACTACACAAGATACCCCTAGAGCCGTTGTGCTTGTGTC
Source organism: Proteobacteria bacterium UBA7415 (assembly GCA_002470515.1). Taxonomy (GTDB): domain Bacteria; phylum Pseudomonadota; class Gammaproteobacteria; order Arenicellales; family Arenicellaceae; genus Arenicella. Next base: position 61,185 of record DKML01000004.1, read on the forward strand.
CGGTGGGCTCGATTCAGCAACAGTTATGGCCATTGCTCGTGAGCAAGGATATGCATGCTACGCACTAAGTTTGGATTACGGACAAAGACATCGCGTAGAATTAGAGCGCGCTCAACGAGTGGCAAACAACAGTGGTGCTATTGAGCATCGCGTTATACGGATCGACATCGGCGGGTTCGGTGGCTCGGCACTCACTGATAATTCTATTGATGTGCCGACTCAAGAAACTGAAGCGATCCCCATTACCTATGTGCCTGCTCGCAATACGGTATTTTTATCGGTCGCTTTGGGTTGGGCTGAGGTGCTAGGCGCGGATGCCATTTTTATTGGGGCTAACGCCGTAGACTATTCGGGCTACCCAGATTGTCGCCCAGAGTATCTTGAAGCGTTTCAAACCATGGCGAACTTAGCCACTAAAGCCGGTGTTGAAGGGCGCGGTATTAAGATTCTTGCTCCGTTAGTCAGCCTAACCAAAGCCGAAATTATCAAGACGGGTTTAGAGTTAGGAGTGAACTATGCTGATACCGTCTCTTGCTACAACCCTAGCGAATTTGGCGAGCCTTGCTTGGAATGTGATTCTTGCAGAATCCGTCTCGCAGGCTTTGCAGAGGCTGGCATTGCCGATCCTGCAATTGATTAGGTGAGCGACTCCTACCGCTTTAAAGTCGGCATGGCCGACTGGCACACGCCTGTTTATTCAGTACGCAAAGAGGCATCAAATCATGCTGTTGAGAATACGGTTCACGAAAGCCCCACCCTTGGAATAGACCTTACTGCTGGCGAACACCTTGTGATCGTGGGCAGCAGTGGTTGTGGTAAATCAACTCTATTGCGTAAGCTCGCCGATTCGGCTGAGCTATCTAAGCAAAACGGTAATGGATTCTCTGTCGGCTTGCTCATGCAAGAGGGCGCATTGCTAGATCATCTAAACGTACGCCAAAACCTTGAGTTGATTATTCGGCACGCGAACACTAACAAATCTCATGTTGCAGACCTAGCGGAGCTGACTGACTCGTTAAAGCTTGATCCAGAAATACTCGATAAAAAGGTTGGCGAACTGAGTGGCGGTCAAATTCGCCGCATTGCCATTGCCAGAGCTCTACTGCTAAAGCCCCAGGTTTTACTGTACGACGAACCCGACGCAGGTTTAGATGTAGCCAACTTGTTTACGTTAGCGTCATTGGTGAATTCTCTATTAAGTACTCAGGGTGGTCAGAACCAAGCTGCGGCAATCACAGTTTCACACAACCCAATCTATATCGCCCGTACAGCAACTCGTGTTGCCCAGCTTAAGAACGGCGTATTAGAAACACTCTTCAACTGGCAAACACCGGCAAATTCACAGGATCAAGCCCAACAACGTCAAGCTCAGTTAATAGCGCGGCTGAGTGAGCCAGAGCTGGCAACAACTCAGGCAGCACTTAAGTCAGCTCTTAAGTCGACAACAACGTCGTTAACACTAGGGCCGCTTAACGTCTATGGTTTACGTATTACTCAGTTTCTGAAGAGCCTAATAGGCGTATTGAGCGGCGTTCTTCAACCTACACGCTCTTTCAGAGACTCACTCAAGGTCTTTGCCTTTGGTTTGGGCTTAAGCTTTATGAGCGGTGCAGTCTTTTTCGCTTTAGTGGGTTTAATGTTGGGGGCGACTACCCTTGCGGTGGTTAAACTGCTATCCGATACAGCACTCACGGGCTGGATTTCATGGTTTGTTAACCCCGAGGATATTCTAGACATGATGGGCGGGCGCTATGCCCTGTATCTCGGACCTGCAGTGGGTACAATGTTGTTCGCAGCGCGTTCTGGTGGCTTAGTGTCAAATTGGCTGGGCGAGCGAGTAAGAAGCCGACAGCTTGACGGCTTGCGCTACTTACACGTACCCGTTCATGCTTATATGGTTACACCATTACTGTTAGCTACTAGTATTGGTACTGCATTGAATGTAGCCTGGTTTACTGTGGCGGTATGGTGGGGAGGAGTACTGGGAGCAGGAGAGTTTTTTGCAATGACTGACGCCGTAAGCAGGCTGCATGTAGATCTATACGATATCGAGCAGAGTCGCGCGTTATTAAAAACTGTTTTTTACAGCCTATTTAGCGGTTTTATTGTAATAAGCTTCGCCTTTATGCCCAAAACTTCTGGCGCTCAAGTCAACACAGATACGACTAGCGCCATCGTTTGGTCGACAATCTGCGTGGCATTGTTCGAACTTCTCATCGTTCTCAACTAAAAAAGCGCATAAGTATGTAAAATGCCTGTAAAAAGGGTTGACCATAGCCACTTCAACCAAGATAATCGCACCTCATTTTTTGGCAGAGTTCATCACGCTGTATAATCAAAGAATGAGTACACTATCTGAGCATGTTGGATAGTAAATAAGACTTAACCCAAGAAAGATGATTTGGGTTGTTTATAGAGTCTTAGTTTGAGAAATGGGGCGTTAGCTCAGTTGGTAGAGCATCTGACTTTTAATCAGGTGGTCGCGCGTTCGAGCCGCGCACGCCCCACCACTCAAATAATCATACAAAACAATAGCTTAAAAAGGATTTTGGGCTTATTGAAATCCCTTGATTTGATTAAAAAATAGCCAGAAGGTACAATTTGGGTACACTCACAAGTTAATAAGGTACACCATAGCCACTTTCACAAAGACCAGTTCTGGACGTTGGAAAGCGATTATCCGTCGCAAAGGGTGGCCTATTGTCTCAAAGAATTTTCGAATCAAGAGAGACGCCGAGGATTGGGCTCGTACTACTGAAGATGAAATTGTTCGTGGAATTTATGTACAAAGGAGTGATTCTGAAAATATAACCGTAGCAGAAGCTCTAGATCGATACCTTAAAGAGATCACACCAACTAAGAAACTATCTACCCGACGTGGCGATTATGTTCAAGCCAAACAGCTTAACTCACATTTTGGCCGATTTAGCTTAGCAGTTCTAAATGCTGAAAAAATAGCCGTATTCAGAGATCACCGATTATCCGAAGGTAAAAGCAATAACACGGTTCGGCTAGAGTTAGCCTTACTCAGCCATCTCTACAACACCGCTATTCGTGAATGGGGAATGGGTTTAACCGTCAACCCAGTGACTAACGTCAGAAAGCCCGCTGCCGGTGAAGGTAGAAACCGAAGACTTGAAGGCGATGAAGAAGAACGATTAATCGCCGCCTGTGAAGAACATAGCAATCCGTTCTTAGCTTGGATCGTAAAGCTTGCTCTTTATACCGCAATGAGGCGAGGCGAAATTCTCTCACTAACTAAAAACGATATAAATCTTACGAAGAGAGTCATCACTCTTAGTGACACTAAAAATCATTCGGTCCGAACAGTGCCGCTCACAGATAACGCGTTTCAAACTATAAAGGCGGCTCTCAAATTCAATGCGCGGCCAAAGGATACAAAGCTTCTATTTTATGGCGAGCCTGGCCGTGAAGGGGTTCGTAAGGGTTACACGATCAATCGTGTATGGACAAGTGCCCTCGAAAGGGCAGAGATTGAAAATTTCAGATTTCACGATTTACGGCATGAAGCAACTAGTCGGTTCGTTGAAGCTGGTTTGTCTGATCAGGCGGTGGCATCAATAACTGGTCATAAATCTATGCAGATGCTTAGGCGATATACTCATCTTAGAAGCGAAGATTTGGTTAGTAAGATTAAAAGTATTTAGTCTGCGGATTGATAGATATACTCAGTTTTGATTTAAAAAACATTAGAAATACGAGAGTAATTGTAAATGCTGTGGAAGCCGTTTCAACATGGGAGTAACGAATACTCGTTAGGCCATCTGGACTCATTTGAATGGCACTTTGAAGCGCCTGCCAGCGGCAAGCGGCCAAACCGGCTATATAAATTTCACGTGACATTTTCAATGCATTGTTTTACTCGTGATCCGCTGCCGAGTGAAACTACTGATAATAGTTTGTGGTACTCTGGGCCGAAAGAGCGTCGATTATTTTGTTTCGACAGATATGAGTTAACACACCAACTCCCCGAGATTGTTAGAGATATGGGGAACCGACCCTGTTTCGTGACTAAACACGACAACTTTTTTACGATTGAAATTACTCTGCAAAGCGGTTTGACTGTGGAATACGAAGTTTATTTTGACGTAACAAAGGCCTCCAGAAGAGGGTGGCTTAATCTGGTAGTGCAGAGCGCTTACGTAAGAACCGCTGGCTACCGAAGTCAGCAACCAAGAAAGAGAAAGATTCGATTAGATGTGATAGCGTACAAGCGACGACTAAATCAGGATATTCGACCTGGGGAGTAGGCAAAACAAAGCCCGCTCGTAGGCGGGCTTTCCGGTACTCTTAGCTTGCGCTCATCTCCAGACCCGCTGGAGACCTGTTTCCAGGTGGTACAACCACACTGCCGAAGCAGCACCGTTTATATGATTGCCTGATTATTATGGGGGCTGTTCTACCAAATGTAAACGGTATTTATCAATCAAAACTATAAATTTGGCCAAATTACAGCGTAAACATAGATTTGCATAAGACCGCTTATTATTTATTTTGAGCTTACCTTAGGCTTGGGGCTTGTAGTGAACGGGCTGCCAGACCATTCATGTGGCTAACTTTTGATTTGATTGAATGTACCAAAAAAAGGTACAGTTAGATATGCCTAAGAAGAATGCACATATTGGTTCATCGTTTGATGACCTACTTGCAGAAATGGACAATCTTACTGGGGTGTACAATCGGCCATCCCCTAGGAGAAAAATCCCATTTCCTTCATGCGTCTGACCGCCTGGGTGCGCCGGCGCACCCCCAATTTACCGTAAGCGGACTGCAGATGGGACTTGACTGTATGAATGGAGACCGTCTGATTATCGGCGATCTCCTTGTTGGAAAGACCGTCAACCATTAGCTTAAGTGTGGCCATCTCCCGCTGGGTGAACTGCTCGATTATCTCGTTATAGGGAGCATTGGACAATGCCGCAGGGGCAGCGCTAGCGGCGAATTGGGTCTGTTGCTCACCGGCGAGAATTCGCTGTAGCTGCTGGCGCAACAACATATTGTCGCTATCGCTGTCGATAGATTCTACCTTTTCCTGCAGCTGGGCTAACAGATGCAGTACGCCCGGTCCCTCATCGCGGTATAGCTGAATCACACAGTTGTTCGGGTCCAGCGCCAGCGCTCTCTCCAGCACTTCCTTGGCCGCATCGACATAGCCACTCTCGGCCAACGCGCTTGCAAGAAGCACAGCGGTCTCCAGAGACCGCAGAATTCTGCCTTGGCCGGATAAACTTTTAAATTGTGCTCTCAGTCCATCAATAACATCGGCTGCATTCCCTTGGGCAATGGATACACGGGCAGCTGCCATGGAAAACCATTCCTCTACCTGCACACCCCAAGGTTCATCCGCCAGGAGAGATTCATGCGCCTGGCGCCAGGAATTGAAAAGCGCCACTGCCTGCTTCTGCTCGCCGAGTGCAATCAGCAACCATACCTTCTCATGCAAAATACAAGCATTCAGTCTTGCCCAGCTTCTAGAGTCGGCCATCTGCTGTGCGTCATCGAGTAAGGCCAACGCGCGATTGTATTTTCCCATTGCGTGAAGCTGGCGAACCCGGTTGCGCAGCACAGCGATCATTATGTCGGCACAAGCCAGAGTGCGTTGGACCTCCAACCCCTGCTCAAACAAGCGCTGCGCCTTCTCCCCATCCCCCAACTGATAATGGAGTGCTGCGAGTACCGACTCCATCAGAGCAATCAATTGAGAGCCACTTCCTACCCGCTCACGCAAGCGCTCGATTTCCGCTTCCAGGGTCACTGCACCGATTTCCAGTTGGGCTCGGGCAAAGGCCACCAGCGCTTGGAACAAAGCGGCATTGGCCTGCGTATAAGCTATATCGGAAACTTCTGGCAGGTTGAGTATCCAGCGACACTGCTGCAAAGCCTCATCGTAACGTTGCTGATTGAAGTAGATCCAGGCCTGCGCAATCCTGAAGGTCGCCACTATATGGAATGGCTCGGGCGGCGCTTGCGGTAACCATTTGGCAACCACAGTCTCAACGGCAGACAGGTCTTCGGCAAAGAAGTGCGTAGCCGTTTCAATGGCTTTCAATTCAACCAAGAGCGGTCCCTCGTCATCCTGACGCATGGCAATGTCCTGCGAGACCTCATCAAGTATTCGCCTGGCCTGGGGGATGCGGTTATTTAGCACCTCCAGCCACGCCATCTGCACCAATATCTCATGACTGCTATGAAGCAGACCTTCGGGAAGTCGCCGTACCAGCCCAAAAAATAGCGGCAGGTAACCCTGAGTCACGAGCAGCATGCCATGTTCTTCTAGCAACTCCTGCGCCCGCTCCTCTTCATTACCACTGGCCGCATGCTGAATCGCCTCCACCATAAGCTCCTGCTCCTCAAACCAGAGACTCGCGCGCCTGTGCAATTCAGCCTTTTCCCGGGGAAAATTGATTTCAAGCTGTTTGACGAGAAAATTGTGAAACAGGGGGTGTAGTCGGAACCAGTCAGTATGATCATCTAACTTCTGCAATAGCGGACGCAGCTCGATGTGATTCAGCAAGTTCTCGCCCGGCCGACCTTCACCGACGATAGCCTCGCACAGGGGAGCCGACAGCCGTTTGACAATGGCCGTCCGGGTAAGAAAATCCGCCAGCTCCTTTGGCATCAACGCCATTATCTCCTCTGAGAGAAAATCGGCGGAGCACTAAAGCAAAATGCATCGCTGATTCCCGCAAAGATAAATTATAGACAATATCTCTCACATAGAGACCATCATTTGGGTATTGCTGGAATTCGGCAGGCACATGGGTTGCGCTATTACTATGCACAGCAGCGCTACATTGTATTAAGTAACGGTCTTATGCCGCCAATGTTATGTGACGGTGAAAAACCAATACTGACTCAAACAGAGCAAGAACTAGATTTGAAGGCGAGGCTAATCGTTTCTCAAGAACTAGGTCACGACAGAATTAGTGTCACTTGCAACTATTTGGGTTAGCGAAAAAAAGCTCATTTCTCGTTCGATCTTACCCACAGAATTTCACTCCCCAACAGTTAACGGATTTTTTGGCTGATCCTTTTTTAATGGCTTCGCCATAGTCATGAAATTATGTGGATAAGGTCTACAGCTCTCATGTGGAAAAAGTCATGGATAACTCCTGCGGAGTTAACACACAACTTTTACGCACAATCGAGCAAAGCCTCGACTATATTCGTGAAGAATTTATAAGTTTTGGTTATTGGAATAAAAAATTACCGAGTGAATTAATTATTAATGCAATTCACGCCACTCTCAGTATTTGAATAATCGCGTTGAGCGGTCTCGTTAATCAGTGTGTATCGAGAGCGCTGAGGAGTTTCAAATCCGTGAAGTAGGCTCCTATTTACTTTAGTCACTATTTCCAACTTAGTACAAATGCGTTCACCCAATACACGCTTATTTTACAGTCGTTGAATCAATATATTTCTACTAATTTTTACTCAAAGAGAATCCTTCGGATGGGTAGATAATTTTTGTGTTGAGAGAATTATCTTTTATTATTTGAGGAGTGAATTCTGCCAAAGTTTTAATCATTTCTTTTGCTGCTGGAGATAGGGTTGTGTTTTTACGAGTAATGATACCAATGTCTCTAGTTTCCAGCGGTTTAGTCAAAGCGAACGACTTGATGATAGGGTCATTGGGAACGGCTAGCGATGGTAGAACTGTAATGCCGACGTTTGATTTGAGCATAGCGATTAATGTTGTCGTGTTAGAAAATTCGAATTTTGGGTTGCCAATAGCGCTCTGCATTTTCAATGACTGGGTTAATCCAGATCCCATGAAACTATATTTAGAAAGCTTATCCCAAGTTACTGATCTATTGTGTACTGCAATTTCATGATCTCTGTGACATACAACTTTATAGGTGTCTTCTAAGAATGGGTGAAAGCTCAGTTTTTTATTTGCATGCCATAGACTCGCTATACCGAAGTCCACTTCGTTTGTTTCAACTCGGCTTTGAACGCCCTTAGAGTTGTCGTCGTAAACATGAATGCTGACATCTGGGTGGTTAGACGAAAACCTACGGATTATTTCCGGCATTACCTTTGAGGCTATTGATGCCACAACGGCAATGCTGACGTGGCCATAGCGACAATCTGCAACTGCGGTCATATCAGACATGGCCAAATCGAAATCAAGTATGAGTTTATTCACAATGGGCAGAAAGTTCTGTCCCTCTTTGGTTAAAGATACAGATCGAGTCGTACGCTCTAGTAAAGAAATGCCAATATAATCTTCGAGTTGTTTAACGGCTAGAGTAATCGCTGGCTGTGTTCGAGAAAGCTCATCTGCAGCTTGATTAAAGCTTCCAAGCTTTGCGACGACACAGAACGTTCGTAAATGATTGAGTGTAATGCTGTGATGTTTCATGGCTGTGTCACCGACTCCTGGTTTGTGATGCAAACGGTGTATATTATTATTTGGGCGTTAGAGTTCGATGATCGATTAATAAGTTAAAAATATCAATTGATATGATAAATTAATTGGAATTATTAAAGTAAAAGAGGTCAAATCTAGGATTATAAATAACACACTATGCATTTCTATAAGCTAGTCGCGCGCTGCATAGTCTAAGTTTGACCGACGAGTCAATGCAAAATACTAACCAGGAAGAAACATGACTATTATTAAGCATGAGAATTATATCGATGGCAAATGGGTGGCCAGCGAAACCTACACCGATAATATTAGCCCATCTGATCTGAATGACATTATCGGTAGTTATGCTCGCGGCGGTGTACGCGAGACAGAGCTCGCGATAGCCGCGGCTAATACGGCATTCGCTGGATGGAGTAACTCTGCCCCCGAAGAGCGCAAGGCTGTCTTAGATAAAATTGGCGCTGAGCTAATTGAGCGAAGTGCGGAGCTAGGCGAACTCCTCGCTCGTGAAGAAGGTAAGACGATTGCTGAAGGCGTAGGCGAGGTATATCGTTCTGGTCAATTCTTTCAATATTATGCAGCCGAAACGCTTCGTCAAATGGGCGAAGTAACTGATTCAGTTCGTCCAGGTGTCGATGTCGAAGCGAGGCGAGAGGCATTGGGAGTTATCGGTATTGTGACACCGTGGAATTTCCCTATGGCAGTTGCTGCGTGGAAAGTCGCACCTGCACTAGCTTATGGAAACACAGTGGTATTGAAGCCGGCAGAAATTGTGCCGGCTAGCGCGTGGGCTCTTGCTGAAATCATAAGCCGCAGCGGTCTTCCCGAGGGTGTATTTAACCTAGTAATGGGGCCAGGCAGAGAAGTTGGTGAGGCGATTAGTACTTCAAAAGACGTTGATGCAGTCACATTCACAGGCTCGGTGCCAGTGGGGCGCCGTATTGCCAAAAATGTAATTGAAAACATGGGCAAAATTCAACTGGAGATGGGGAGTAAAAATGCGCTGGTAGTTCTCAATGACGCTAATTTAGACACAGCTGTTCAATGTGCTATAGCTGGAGCATTTTCAGGTACTGGCCAAAAGTGCACCGCCTCATCAAGATTGATCGTTGAAGAAGGGGTTTATGATGACTTTATCGATTTGATGGTTAAGGAGATGAAAAAGCTCAAAGTTGGTAACCCAATGGAAGAGGGAATGCAAATTGGTTCTCTTGCGAGCGAGTCACAGTTCAACGATGTGCTTGGCTATATTGAACTGGCTAAGTCAGAGGGTGCTGTTTTAGTAGCCGGTGGAGATACTTTAGATATTCAGCCAAAAGGATACTACCTTGCACCGACCCTTTTCAAAGATACTTCTAATGATATGAAAGTAAATCGTGAAGAGATTTTTGGTCCAGTGGCCTGTGTCATTAAGGCACGAGATTACGATCATGCTTTGGAAATGGCAAATGACTCAGAATTTGGTTTAACGGCCGGCATTATTACCGAGTCTCTTGCTCGTTCTGCACACTTTAAACGGCACGCTAAATCAGGTTGCGTTATGGTTAACTTACCAACGGCCGGAACAGATTATCATGTGCCGTTTGGTGGAAGGAAAAACTCAAGTTATGGGTCGCGTGAGCAAGGCACTTATGCTGCTGAATTTTATACAGTTGTTAAAACCAACTACAGCAAGCCGTACTAATCAGGGGGTAATGCAATGTCTGATCAAAATGTCATTGTCGATGGGTTGCAGTATGTTAATTGGGACCGAAGACTATTCGAAAAGACTCGTGACAGTGGTATCAATGCCGTTCATGTAACGATCGCCTATTGGGAAAATTTTCGGGAAGTGGTTGAGAACATAACTCAGTGGCATCGCCATTTTGAAAACAATGCCGATTTGATTATGCCGGCACGCAGCGCTGCAGACGTGCTAGAGGCAAAAAAGCAGAATAAGGTTGGTATTATTTTTGGCTTTCAAAATTGCTCACCAATTGAAGATGACCTTTCGTTGATCAAGGTATTGCACGAGCTAGGCGTTAGAATTATGCAGCTTACTTATAATAACCAAAGCTTATTAGCGACGGGTTGTTATGAAGAGCATGATTCTGGAGTCACACGATTTGGTAAGCAGGCGATTAGAGAAATGAACCGAGTCGGTATGGTTATCGATATGTCTCATTCTGCTGAGCGCTCTACCTTAGAAGCGATTGATATATCCGAGCGACCGATTGCTATCACACATGCGAACCCTCTCTTTTTTCACAATGCTCTTCGGAATAAATCCAATGACATCTTAAAAGCTCTCGGTGAATCGGGTGGCATTATAGGGTTTAGCTTATACCCATTTCATTTAAAGAATGGTTCTGATTGCACCTTACAAGATTTTTGCCAGATGATTGTAGACGCGGCTGACATAGTCGGCATTAACCAAGTGGCTATTGGCTCTGATTTATGTGAGCAGTGGGATTATTCAAAACTTGAATGGATGCGAAGCGGGCGTTGGACATTTGGTGCTGATTACGGTGAGGGGTCAGCCGCAAAAAAGGAATGGCCCAAGCAGCCTGATTGGTTTACCGGGTCGCAAGATATTAAAAATATAGCGACGGGTCTATCCGCCGTAGGACTAGATAGCAATGATGTTAATAAAGTTATGGGAACGAATTGGTTGAACTTTTTTGATCATTCGTTCGACCCACGTTGTAATAAATAAGCGTGCTGCGAAAATTATGAGTGATATTGATAGAAGTCAAAAACGAGACCACGATACCGTCATTGAGTCGTCGCAGGCGACACGGCAAATAGATTGGAAAACGCAATGTATAAGTGGTGGTTTCTTGATTGCTTTTTTGGTGGTCGCGTCAACAAGTATGGAGTTGTTATCACAGGCAGTAAATGTAGCGTTCAATTGGTCAACCCAGTTATTCGGAGCCTATTGGCAGTTTTTATTATTAGCAACCTTCTTGATTGGAATAGCTCTTGCGATTAGTCCTTACGGCAAAGCTAAGTTAGGGGGTATGGCGCAGCCGGAAATTAGTACATTTAAGTGGCTGAGCATGATTATGTGTACTCTTTTAGCTGGAGGAGGCGTTTTTTTTGCAGCCGCTGAGCCGATTGCACACTATGTTTCAACGCCGCCGCATTTCTTAGGTAATGCGGATTCTTTAAATCCCGTTTATGTAAGTTTGGCGCAAAGTTATTTGCATTGGGGGTTTTTGGCATGGGCCATATTAGGGAGCTTGACGACCACCGTGCTCATGTATTTGCACTATGAAAAAGGCTTGCCATTAAGACCGAGAACCTTACTGTATCCAGTGTTTGGGCAACGAGTTGTTACAGGCTGGATTGGGTCAATTGTCGATGCTTGTTGTATTGTATCTGTTGCTGCAGGAACCATCGGGCCAATCGGTTTTACTGGGCTTCAAGTGGGGTATGGTCTGTCTGAAATCATTGATATCGATAATAGTTCGACACTTCATCTTTCGATAATATTTGCGCTTGTGGGAATCGCTACTATCTCAGCTATTTCAGGGATCAATCGAGGAATTCAGTTCCTCAGTGCTCTGAATATTATTATCGCCATCGGTTTGATGGTATTCATTTTTGCGTTTGGGCCTACCTCTTTCATACTAACGAGCTTTGTAGAATCGTCAGTTCTCCATCTCAAAGAATTTTTTCCGATGACTGTCTTTCGAGGTGATAAACAGTGGCTAGATAGTTGGACTGTCTTTTTCTGGGGCTGGTTTCTAGGCTATGGTCCTCTCATGGCGATGTTTATAAGTCGCATCTCAAAAGGGCGCAGCATTCGACAGATAGTATTGTGTTTGTCTGTATTGGCGCCGGTGGTAACCGCATTCTGGTTTACGATCGTTGGCGGTTCTGGGTTGTTTTATGAAACAAGCTCCCCCGGAAGTGTTGTTGCGTCGTTTGAGGGTTTTAATATGCCGGCGGCTCTACTTGCGATTAGCCAACAATTGCCCATGGGTTTTATAGTGTCGTGTTTATTTCTTGTGCTAACGACACTTTTCGTAATTACCACAACGGACTCTATGGCGTATACGATTTCTATGGTTGTTGTCGGGTCAGATTCTCCACCAACTCCTTTGAGAGCATTCTGGTGCGTCATGATGGGGGTTATCGCCGCAATATTAGTGTCGCTAGGGTCTGGAGGAATAGGCGCGCTGCAATCTTTTATTGTCGTAACCGCTGTTCCTGTCTCTTTGGTTTTGTTGCCATCATTGTGGGCGGCACCTTCCATCGCAAGAAAATTGTGGATTGAACAGTCGAGTACCGGGGCATGATGAAGTTCAGGAGCTAAATATGATTGAGTTAATTAAAGAGTCTGGCATCCCTCTATTGCCCACAAGGCCTCCAGCGACAGTGATGGATATAAATCGTTTAGGAAGCATGCACCAGTGTCGGCTGAGTTTTATGCGAAGTCTCATGCGAAAAGTTATGCGAGAGAAATGGTCGATTAAACCAAGCGTCATAAAGCTTGATGATCATGGTTATGGTGTGATTGTCTATCGAGTCGACACAGGTAAAAATATTTATAGTTTTGTACTTTTCTCTAACCACCTCGATGACGATAAGCGTAATGACCGAGTAATCGCAGAAGAGTGGGACGTCACCATGACGTTGTGTATTGGTGATGTTACACGTGATGACATTGACCAAATGCGCGAAAACGTACCCAAGCAAGAAGCGGGTCGCGTAAACTCAAAAATGATCGTCTTGTCACGAGGCAATAAGAGCTCTCGCAATTTTGACTATGTTGTTTCTGAGCTTTCTTCTGGGCATCAGCCTGATAAGCAGATGCTCACAAAAGTTGGTTATCTTTATAGAACAACCGCTGTTTACGGAAGCGGTAAGTTTGGCATGGCCGACTGGGAAAAAGTAAAACAAACCTGCCCCGAATTCGCAACCCCGTTCTCGGCTGAGATGTTTGTGTGTTTTATGCTAAGGCACTTTAGTATTGATCAAGCCGAGCGCTTGGCATCCATTCAGTCACCAAGCACCGCTGTAGCTATGGATGATGACATAAAACGCTATATTGGCATTGGCAACTCAACCGGCCTAGGGATGGCACCTTTTTTGATTCGACACCCTAAACTTATCAGTCGGTGGTTGTGGGTGCGTGAGCAGGCGTTAGCAAGAATAAGTACCTTTGGCGATGTAAATAGAGATAAGGTTAACAAGCTAGTAAAAATTTTTGTTAAAGCCCAAAAACACTTGGAAGAAACAGAAGTTCCAGATGAAATACAGACCAAACGCAATGACGTGCTTAAATCCGAATTAGCGCAGGTAATTGCCTTCTTACCTGATTTCAGTTGCGCCAATCAACGATGGGATACTTTCGTAGAGCATATTGGCACGCATTTTAGTTTTGAAACTCAAGAAGTGGTTAGTTCTTCCTTAATGGAGCTATACCCTGATTTAGTGGATGACCTAGAAGACAATTTGACTGTCGATGAACACTATAGACTGCAACCTGCGATGACGTTGTCTGAACTAAAGCAGATAATTGAGGTCAGCTATGATTGGGCCTTGGAAATCGATTTTTCAACTAAAGATGCTAATCATTTCTTCTGGTATTTTTCCGAGGAAAAAATGGAGCCCCGTTTGGGAGACCGATATAACGAACCGGGAGAAGACAAAGAAATGCCACTAATAATCGGCCGCCTTGTACGTGATTGCTATAACAAACTTATGGATGACGTCGTTGAATATAGCCCGAATGAAATGATCGCCTATTTTTTGCTCAGACGACCAGAACTAAGCGGTATTGTGACTAGAATTCAAGCAATGTCAGCTGAGCCGATGGGTGAAATCCGAGGCAACCTTGCTGATATTAATATGCGCCCCTTAGACTTATTGCGCTGTAAATTGTCTTTCTTTGGCGTTAGTAAATTTGATCCAAAGTCGAAGCTTTGGGTGAGGAACACTATGTTTCAAGGCGCTCCAATAGTGTCTGATATAGGCAAAACGTATCATGATGATTGGTACTTTCCAGTTGCTAGTGGTGTGTAGTAATAATGAAGATTTCAAAGAACGAATTGACCTCGTTGCTAAAGCAAGCCTTTCAGGGGTGTGGCTTCAGCGCTGGTGTCTATGAAACGGCTGCAACTACAGTGGTTTGGTGTAAGACCCATGGTTTTGATATTTCATCGGCTTTAACGGCTGAGAAAATGGCTGGCTTCCAGGCTCATACAAAATCCAATGTCAAAATTTTAGTTGATAGCCAAGACGAGTTGTCTGTTGATTTTGGTGGAGATAGTTTTATTGTCTCTGGCGTTCTTATGGCTGAATTGGTTTACGCTAAATCTATTGCTGCTGGCTTATGTTTGGGTAAGTTTATTGATTGCCCAGATCGAAAACTAGTCTCAAAAAGCGTTGCTGATTTTGGACAACGGGGCGTTCATTGCACAGCCTATTGGCGCGACAATGAGGATCCAAATTTAATAAATGTGACGCGAACGGTTGATGGTAACTGGTGTCCTGAATACGCTCGGTATCTCTCTGCTGAGCCTAGCGATAAACGAGTAGTAGAGCTTGATCAATCGTCGCTCTATTTGGTTTGCGCAGACACCTCTGCTGCTATGGACGAGTACCTTTTAAGCGAGTGCGACGAAATTATAGGCAAGCCATTTCAGTATTGGCTGTCCGAAGGTATTAAGGCCAATGAGAGATCCTCTTTAATGGATGGTATCGACATCACACCTGAACTCTGGGATTTACTCGGGGGGTATCGAGATAAAGTGCTTGTTGAGTCTACTGATGAATCACGAAAAGGTGCCGGCGCATAGTTACTGAATGGCTCGCCAGGGTTAGATTAACCGTAGCGTACAACGAGAAAGTTTTTGTTTTTAAAAAGTTGCGTAGGCGGCGGCGAGAGCTTTTATTTTCTAACCTAAACCACAAAAATTACTTATATGATTGAACACAACTTAAGTCTTGAAGACGTAAAACTAATCACCGAACAAGCCTTGATTGGCGCCGGCACTAATGAAGAGAATGCGAAATCTGTTGCTAGATCAACAGTATTGGCTGAGCGCGATGGAATTCGAAGTCATGGCCTGATGTATGTGCCGATTTACGCCGAACATGTGCAGTGTGGCAAAGTTGATGGCAATGCTCAGCCGGTTGTGTCTAGCAAGCGCAAAGGTGCCATAACGGTTGACGCTAAACACGGCTTTGCGCACCCAGCTATCGACGCGGGGTGGAGCGCACTGGTCGAAGCGACTAAGGAAGTCGGTATCGCCGCGTTAACCATCCATAATTCCTATAATTGCGGTGTCTTAGGTCACCATTCTCAGCGCATAGCAGAAGAAGGTTTTGTGGGGTTGTGCTTTACCCACGCACCAGCGTCAATTGCTCCCATAGGAGCGAAAACTGCGGTAATTGGAACGAACCCATTTGGATTTTCTGTTCCAGATGGTAACGGCGGAGTGGCATTGTCGATTGACCAATCGGCAAGTGCTGTCGCTAAGTCAGAGATATTGATGCGTTCAAGAACTGGGGAATCGATTGAAGAAGGCTGGGCTCTAGATCAAAATGGTAATCCGACGACCGACGCTAATGAAGCTCTTAAAGGGTCTATGGTTCCTTCTGGCGGGTACAAGGGGTTTGGGGTCGGTTTGATGGTCGAAGTGTTGGCGTCATGTTTGGCTGGGGCCGTACTAAGCAAAGAGGCAAGCCCATTTTCTGGAACACAAGGCGGACCTCCAAGTACGGGGCAGTGCTTTATCGCATTTGACCCATCCGCGTTTTCAAACCAAGGTTTTGCAAAACAAATTAACTCACTAGTTGATTCGATCGAGAGTCAAGAAGGTGCACATTTACCCGGTTCAAAAGGTAAGCGCAATCGACTTGAAACGGAAACACGGGGTGTTGTTGTAACAGATGATTTACTTGTGCGAATCCGGACCTTTATAGGCACCTAGTTTTTAAAACACCTCTCTACCGCCGCTAATTCAGTTTATGCGGTAGATTCGCGATAACTAAAAATAATATTTTCCTATATAAAGAACTTATCTATTAGCTGGACTTATTAATTGATTTAATTTTCTGATTGGAAACAATCGAATATTTATTTGATTATCGATGCTTAATAGTTAAAGCAATCAAAGAGAGGATAGCGTCAATGAATAAAAAAACTAAAATTAGTGTCGCAATAGCTGTATGTTTAGCAGGATCGAGTGGCATTGCTCATGCAAAGCCCGCGCTTGAAGAGATAGTGGTAACAGCTACGAAACGTAGCGCGAGCGCTCAGGATGTTCCTGTGGCAGTTACCGCATTGGGCGGCGAGTCGTTAGAACAACTGAACGTTACCAGTTTTGACGACTATGTAAAATATTTACCGAATGTGACAAGCGGTGGTCGCGGCCCCGGCCAAAACGAAATTTATATTCGTGGTGTTGCTTCCGATGCGAGTACCATTTCGGTAGCCGAGGCTCAAGGAAGTGCTCCTACCGTGGCTTTGTATTTAGATGAGCAACCCGTTTCTGCAGGCGGTCGTAATCTCGATATTTACGTAACCGATATCGAACGTGTAGAAGTATTGGGTGGCCCACAGGGCACCTTGTTTGGCGCAAGTTCTGAAGCAGGCACAGTGCGTATTATTACTAATAAACCCAATCTTGGCGCCTTCGAAGCGGGTGTGGATGCGAGCATTTCGAGCACCAAAAGTGGTGATGCAAGTAACTCGACTGAAGCCTATATTAATATTCCTTTTATCGAAGACAAATTGGCTGTTCGGATCGCTGCATACAATGACAATCAAGGCGGTTATATTGATAATGTACTTGGAGTGACCACAATTGATCCCGTCGTCGTAAATCAAAATCGAGCTCCCTTTGGCGTGGGCGTTCCAACCGATGGAAGCATTTCTATTGAATCAGCGAGTAACTTAGCCTTGGTTGAAGATGACTTCAATGATGCAAGCTATCAAGGTGCACGAATTGGTGTTAAATATGCGATCAACGATAACTGGGATGTTTTATTACAACATACACAGCAAACTTTAAAAGCTGATGGTGTGTTTGATTTCGACCCTGCTGTCGGTGACTTGCAAGTTCAGCGCTTCTTTGAAGATGAATTAGAGGACGAGTTAGGTCTTACAACGTGGACTGTAGACGGTCGCATTGGAGCGTTAGAGTTGGTCTACACAGGTGGTTTCGTTGATCGTGAGGTATCTCAATCAATTGACTATACCGGCTACAACAACGTTGGTAGCTACGTTGGTACCTACACCTGTCTCTACAACGCCTCTTACGTTGCAACAGAATGTTTGAACCCCGTTAAAGCCTTTACTAATGAGATTGATAGTACTCGCAATACTCATGAAATTCGAATCAATACTGATCCAGATAAGCGTGTGCGTTTGACGGCAGGTGTTTTCTATGACGATCAAGAGATCAACTCTGATGGAACCTTCGTTTATTTAGGCGCGGCCGATGCGTTTAACACAGGTCGAGGTAATTTCGGCCATCGTATAAGAAACCCACTTGCTCAAGTGGGCGGAGATATTAATAGTATTACGTTAAATGATCCTACAGCGCGTCAGCCTGGAGAAGGGTTTATTAATGATATTCGCCGCAGCGAAGAACAAATTGCTGTTTTTGGTGAAGTCAGCTTTGATATTACCGATGCGTGGACCGCAACGGTTGGCGCGCGCTATTATGACATTGAAGTTGATCTTGATGGTTTCGCTGGCGGAGCTTTTAGTGGTGCCGCACGTAATTTAGACGTTAATGCTCCTCCCATAGAAACAGATGATACGATTGGCAAATTTAACTTAAGTTATAAGTTAAGCGATGACGTTTTACTTTACGCCACTTACTCTGAAGGTTTTCGCCCTCCTGGCGCTAACCGCAGTGGTGGTGAAGCAGCTAACAACACAGCGTTTGGAAATATTCCAGATGGGTTTGAAACAGATGACGTTCAGAACGTTGAGTTTGGTTGGAAAGCTGACTTGTTAGATGGTCGGTTGCGTTGGAATGGAACCATTTACTCAGTCGACTGGACTGATATTCAGGTTGCACGTTTTGACCCAACGAATCTGACAATTACCACATTTGTAGACAATGCGATTGACGCCGAAATTTTTGGGGTAGAAACAGATGTCTCTTATTTGGTCAATGACAACTTAACATTGCATGCCGCTGCCTCGTATAACGACACGGAGATTACGGCGATTAATCAGGCAATCTTCGCTAACCAGCTTCCGCCATTGGGTAGCCCTCTGCCGCTAACGCCTGAGTATCAGTTCAATCTACGTTTACGTCATGAAGGCGAGATCGGCGATTATCAAAGCTTTTGGCAAGTTGGTGTAGTTCACGCCGATGATACTGTTAGTGCCTTATTGTTGGATGATGCTATGCCGCAAGAGTCGTATACAATTTGGGACGTTTCAGCAGGGGTTGGCAAAGACCAGTGGAGTGTTGAGTTATTTGTTGAAAATGCCTCGGACGAGCGTGCCCAATTGAACTTTAATTCACAAGATGACGTCCCTCGCATCACAACCAATCGTCCACGGACTGTTGGCTTACGTTTTTCATATGATTTTGAATAGACGTTAACTTCAAGCTAGTTCATTAAAAGGGCAGGCCATATGGTTTGCCCTTTTTTTGCTCTATGATAGTGTTTTTTCTGTGGCCAAAGTTTCAGCATATAAAGCGTTAGCTGGTGATATTCAAGTGTGGTCAGCGGACTTATGTTTTAGAAAACCCAAAACGATTTGTAGAGGTAGTTATGAATACCGGGGAACCGTTTCAAGCTCAATCAAGTGATGATTTGATTCACAAGGCAAAGCAACGAATACAACAAGGCCAGATTTCTGAAGCTGAAGGTGTGGTGTTGGAGTTGCTAAACCAAGATCAAGATCAAGATAATGTCGAAGGCCTCTATCTTTTAGCGGTCTGTCAGCGATATCTGAAAAAAACCGCAAAAGCATTAGAAACATTAGAAAAACTTAAAGGTGTGAGCCCATCTTATGGTCGAGCATTTCAAGAGCAAGGGCATATTTACCGTCAGCAACAGGATATTATGCCGGCAATGGACGCCTATAAGCAGGCCGTGCTGCTTAACCCTGCGTTATTGGCGTGTTGGCAGGCTTTAGCTGATTTGTATTTAGAGCAAGGTGATCATTTGGCTGCAAATGAGATGCGTGAACAAGTGCAATACCTATCATCGTTGCCGATGGAATTGCTAAGCGTTACTAGTATGATTCATGAAGGTAAGCTGTATAAAGCAGAACAACTATGCCGCAGTTATTTGCAGAAAATACCTCACCATGCTGATGCTATGAGGCTGTTGGCTGATATTGGTGCGAGGATGCAGGTACTGGATGACGCCGAATTTTTGTTGGAAAGCTGTGTTGAGTTTCATCCGGATAATAAGATGGCGCGTTTTGACTACGCAAACTTACTCAATAAGCGGCAAAAATTTAAAGAGGCGCTTGAGCAAATAGGAATTTTGCACGATGAAGCTCCAGATAATTTGGCTTTTAATCTGACCATGGCTAATGCCTATGTAGGTGCAGGCGATATAGAGGCTGCGTTGTTAACCTATGAAGAAGTGTTGCGACAAGCACCGAATAATCCGAATGTATTGTTGATGCAGGGGCATGCATTAAAAGCGGTTGCTAGGGTTGAAGAGGCGGTATCAGTCTATCGAGGCGCCTATAGTGTACGGCCAGATTTTGGGGATGCGTTTTGGAGCTTGGCAAACTTAAAGACGTATCGTTTTAATGATGAAGAAATTGAGATGATGAAAGAAAGGCAGTCGGATAAGAAGACTGTGTTAATAGACCGAATTCACTTTTGTTTCGCACTAGGCAAAGCGTTTGAGGATCGTGAAGAATATGCCGTGGCCATGGAGTATTACCAACTTGGTAATAGCTTGAAAGTGCAGGAGAGCCGCTATAGCGCTGACATTGTTGACAAAGAGTTTCAGGCTCAAATTCAGGTATGTAATGGCGAATTGTTTGACAAGCATGACGGGCGAGGGAGTGCGGCATCTGACCCCATATTTATCGTTGGTTTGCCAAGGGCCGGTTCTACTTTACTGGAGCAAATATTGTCATCACACTCGCAAGTTGATGGAACCATGGAGTTGCCCAATGTTATTGCGATTATGAATAAGCTTAATGGGCGGCGTAAAGTTGGTGACGAGCAGCGCTACCCAGCAATCTTAAACGATTTATCCGCAGATCAACTTGCCCAACTTGGCGAGGAATACATTAGTGGCACTCAAATCTACCGCCAGGGCGCAGCCTATTTCATTGATAAGATGCCAAATAACTTTCGTCATATTGGACTGATTCATACGATATTACCGAATGCAAAAATCATTGATGCTCGACGGCATCCAATGGCGTGTTGTTTTAGCGGCTTTAAGCAGTTGTTTGCAGAGGGTCAGGAATTCACTTATGGGCAGAAAGATATTGGACGCTATTACAAAAATTATGTCGAGTTAATGGATCATTGGGATGAGGTTTTACCAGGCAAAGTGCTGCGAGTGCACTATGAAGATGTGGTTAATGGTCTGGAATCTCAGGTTCATCGAATCTTAGAGTATTGCGGTTTGGCATTTGAAGAAAGCTGTATGAATTTTCACCAAACAGAACGAGCAGTCAAAACACCGAGTTCAGAGCAGGTACGACAACCAATATTTAAATCAGGCATTGAGCAGTGGAAAAATTTTGAACCCTATTTAGATCAATTGCGAGGTTCTCTTGGAAGCGTTGTTGATGCTTATGACGCCTATTTAGATAGTGGGTCTCAACCTGCGCTTGATTCATGAGTAGCTGTTCTTTGATAGTCTGACTAACTTCTGAGCTTTGCATAATAAAATTAGAGCCTGAAGCATTAATTGCGGTGACAATTTCGCCGACTTGATTTAGTAGTGGCACGGCAATAGCGATTGCGTGATCTGGATTCGCTTATTGCATAGCCACACTCTCTTTCGAGCAACCTTGCTCAAGTAGTTCATATCAACCAATGTTTGCACTATTCGATAAATTGACGACGCGCTCACCCTGAGACGAACACTAAAATCTTTAGTGTTTAATACTCTTTGTTAAGGTGTAAACATTTCAATTATTTTTAAGCCCCTCGCTAATGCTGCGACAGTGTAATCAGGTTGTCGGCAGGCAGGTTTGTCATGGTTGCTTGTCTAAAAAAATTAATATGAAAATCTTATTAATTGATTAAATTTATTAATTCGGAATATAAGTTATTTGGACTGATAATGTATCAATGAATTAAGTATTGTTAAATTAACTTTTAAAGTAATAATTTGACTCATACGTGGAAAATATTTCCATATATAAATAATAAAACTGAATTGATCATGCCTATTAAAAATGTGAAGTCGAACGAGTTTGTACTCAAAGCAACTTGCCCTGCGATGGGGGGCATCGTTGCTTCAGTGACATCTTTCTTATGGTCAAAGAGTTGCTATATCTCCGAACTAAACCAATTTGATGACCCCGATACGGGGCGCTTTTTTATGCGATTGGTCTGTAGAGTGGATGACAATGGCATCGAAATAGAACAGATTCAAAGCGAGTTCGCTTCTATTGCGAAAGAGTTTGATATGAAGTGGGATATCTTCGATCGGTCTATCTTAAGTAAGGTTTTGATCATGGTTAGTAAATCTGATCATTGTCTGACGAATCTATTGTACCGATATCATAAAGGCGAACTGCCTATAGAGATCACAGCGATTGTGTCGAACCATAAAGACTTGAGACCAATGGCCGAGCGTGAAGGAATTCGTTTCGTTCATTTGCCCGTTACCAAAGAGAACAAGCGTGAGCAAGAATTAGCCTTGTTGGATATAGTTAAGGAGACGAAAACAGATTTGGTTGTATTAGCTCGCTATATGCAGGTTTTGACCGATAACCTTTGTAAAGAGCTATCAGGTAAGGCGATCAACATTCATCATTCATTTCTTCCAAGTTTTAAAGGCGCGCGCCCATATCATCAAGCTCATGCGCGAGGCGTAAAGTTAATCGGTGCTACTGCGCATTATGTGACTTCTGATTTGGATGAAGGGCCAATTATTGAACAAGCCGTTCAGCCAGTAGATCACACATTCGGAGCCGATCACTTAGTTTCTGTTGGTCGGGATACTGAAACTATTGCGCTTGCACGAGCGGTGAAGCTACATATCGATCACCGAGTATTTCTCGATGGAAATAAAACATTAGTGTTCAAATAAACCTTGGCAAGTGAATGTGATGAATAAGCTAATTGATGGAATAGCTGTTTCTCAAACTGTTGATGTCGATTTTGATGATGTCAAATCACAGGCACCCTATATAACTCTAGTGCCTGGTTGGGTTGGCCCAATGACGTTTGCGTGTCTAATGCGCAACACAATTGTGGCCGCTAAGGCGCAGCTCTAATCATGATTATTCAATGTCCATATCAATCGCACACTGTTACGACTGCTCAGACATTGTTATTAAACTGTTTATATAGGAGGAGCATTTAATGCCGTTCTCGTTACTCAAATATGGCCTAAGCGGAGATTATCCGTTTGAAAAACACCCTGATTTACCGCAGCCAACTAAGCTTAAAAAACACTATGATGTCGTCATTATTGGCGGTGGAGGTCACGGTGTTGCAATTGCTTACTACCTAGCAAAGTACCACGGTATAACAAACGTCGCCATACTTGAAAAAGGTTATCTCGGCGGTGGAAATACCGCACGTAATACGGCGGTTATACGCTCCAACTACTTGACTTCAGAAGGGGTAAAATTTTATAGCGAGTCGGTTAAGATGTTTAAGAAGCTCTCAAATGAGTTTGACTTTAATATCATGTATTCGCAGCGTGGTCAGCTCACTTTGGCGCATACCGACGCCGCCATTCGTGGGTTTAGACAACGCGCCGAGGTTAATAAACATTTTGGCGGTCGTACTGAGTTAATTGGCGCGAAAGAAATTAAAGAGCTTGTTCCGACTCTAAACATGAACCCAGGTCATTTACCGGTTCTGGCCGGCCTATGGCATATGGACGGCGCAACAGCGAGGCATGATGCCGTGGCTTGGGGTTACGCAAAAGGTGCTACTCAGCGCGGTGTTGAGTTACACCAACTGACTGAGGTGACGGGCATCAATATTGTCAACGGCAAAGTCACTGGTGTAGAGACAAGTAAAGGGACTGTAGAGTGTGGCAGTGCGGTGCAGGCCGTTGCTGGTCATAGTTCTTTACTTGCCGCAAAAGCTGGGTTTAGATTGCCGATCACCACGTATCCATTGCAAGCGATGGTAACGCAGCCAGTCAAACCATTTTTAGATCAGATGGTCAGTTCATCGGCGCTGCATTGCTATGTGCAACAGACCGGCCGAGGTGAAATTGTGTTTGGTGGCGGGTCCGATCCGTACCCGCTTTACAACACACGTTCAACCCTTGAATTGAAAGAGAGCTTGCTGGCCAGTGCTATCGAAATGTTTCCGTTTATGGCTAATCTAAGAATGCTTCGACAGTGGGCCGGCATCACCGATATGACCGCCGATTACAGCCCAATCATGGGCTTAAGCCCGGTTGAAAACTATTACTTAGACGCCGGTTGGGGAACCTGGGGCTTTAAGGCTACGCCTATCTGCGGCAAAACCATGGCCGAGCTTATCGCCAGCGGTGGCAAAGTGCCAGAACTCATCGCGCCATTCGCAATGGATCGTTTTGATGAGTTTCGCCAAGTTAACGAAATGGGCGCTACCGCCGCCAGCCACTAAACAGGCTAGGGTCTTACTATGAAAATCATGACTTGCCCTATGAACGGGCCTCGAAATATCAGTGAATTTGTCTACGGCGGGGAGGTGCAAGAAATGCCCGACCCCAATAACTGCAGTGACCGAGAATGGGCTGAATACGTGTTCTATTCTGATAATGCGATTCAGGTAGTGCGCGAGTGGTGGATGCATTCGGCCTCCAGTTATTGGTTTATCGCTGAGCGGCACACCGGCAGTGACGAGATACTAAAAACCTACCCTAGTACCGAGTTATTTAAAGAGCGTGTCGAATTCGCAGCTAAAGCGACGGGGCAAACCTCATGAGTAATCGAATGCGTTTAGCGGCTCCGATGGGTTTGCTTATTAATCGAAATCAGCATGTGACTTTCAAATTTGAAGGCAAGCAATACGATGGTTATCACGGCGATAATATTGCCAGCGCATTGTTAGCCAATCAACAATGGTTGATGTCACGCTCATTCAAATATCATAGACCGCGTGCGCCGCTCACGATGGCCGGGCATGATGCGAACACCCTAATTCAGCTCGGCGGAGAGCCGAATGTATTGGCTGACCGTGTAGCGCCGAGTCAAGGCGACATTATTGAAGGGCAGAATTACTCTGGGTCGTTAGAAAACGATCGAGATTCAATACTCGGATATTTCGGTCGCTTTATGCCAGTGGGCTTTTACTATCGCGCGTTCTTTAAACCGTATGGCGTTTGGGAAAAATGGGAAAGTGTGATTCGTAAAAAAGCTGGCTTGGGGAAACTAGATCTAAATTTCGAACCGGAATATTACGATAAAGTCTATTTGTTTAAAGACGTTGTTGTTGTTGGTGCCGGACCCGCCGGTCTCAGTGCTGCGTTAACCGCTGCTGACGCGGGTGCCAGTGTGCAGATTGTCGACGAGCACCCAATTTTGGGCGGCTCTCTGAGTTATCATCGTTTCGATCTTGAGGGCAAAATTGCTGACCAAACTCGTTCAGATTTAGTCGCTAAAGTTGAAGCGCATCCCAATATTGAAGTGACCTTGAACGCTACGTGTAATGCTTGGTTTGCCGATAACTACTTACCGGTTATTCAAGGCAAGCGCATGTACAAAGTGCGCGCTAAGGAATGCATTGTTGCCTCGGGCGCATTTGAACAGCATGTTGTATTCAGAAACAACGACTTGCCGGGCATTGTCGTGTGTAGTGCGGTTTCACGTTTAATGAAGCTTTACGCAGTCAAACCTGGCCGTCGCGCGGTATTGCTGACCGGTAATGATGACGCGTATTTCACCGCACTTGATTTGTACGAACAGGGCGTTGAAGTGGCTGCGATTGTCGATATGCGAGCACAAGGCGGGGCGCAATCAGTGACTGCCGCAGTGCAAAACCTAGGGATTAAAATCACCTTAGGTTCCACTGTCTATGAAGCCCTAGCCACGAAAGGCAATAAGCATATACGTGGTGTTGATGTTCGCGCTATCAGCGGTCAAGGTGAAGTGGATGCTCAATCGAATTTGATTGACTGCGATTTACTGTGTGTGTCGTCTGGATTTATGCCGTCGTACTCGCTTCTATGCCAAGCGGGTGGTCAGCTGTCTTACGATGACGAAACTGCGGCGTTCAATTTGTCGAATTTACCCGCTCATTTACACATCGCCGGTTCGGTGAATGGTATTCATTCATTGACCGCGGTGATTCGTGATGGCGAACGTTCTGCGGTAGATGCCTTGCAGAACTTAGGTCACGATGTGGCGTCTATTGAGCCTATTGAGTGTGATAAACAGACTAATTTTGACTGGCCAATTTTCAAACATCCGAAAGGCAAAGACTTTGTCGATTTTGATGAAGACTTGCAAGTAAAAGACATTATTAATGCTACCCGTATTGGCTATCGCGATATCCAATTGGTTAAGCGTTTTTCAACGCTCGGCATGGGTCCCTCGCAAGGGCGTCACTCAGCTCTACCAGCAGCTCGATTGGTTGCCAAAAGTACCCAACGAACCGTATCGCAAACTGGCGTAACAACCGCTCGGCCGCCTTACGCGCCAGAAAAGTTAGCGCATATTGCCGGCCGTATTTTTGACCCAGTTCGCCGTACCGCAATGCATGATCGCCACATTGAGATGGGCGCCAAAATGATGCCAGCTGGTAATTGGCAGCGACCTGCGTTCTACGGCAAACCCGAAGACAGAGATAAGTGCATTTGGGCTGAGTCAGAACACGTACGCAACAAAGTTGGCGTGATCGACGTCAGCACCTTAGGCGGTATCGAATTACGCGGCCCCGATGCGGCGGAGTTTATGAACCGCATGTACACCTTCGCATTTCTAAAGCAACCGGTGGGTAAAACACGTTACGCCGTGCTTACCAACGAACACGGGGTTGTGGTTGACGATGGTGTGGCGTGCAGAATTGCCGATGATCACTTCTATGTAACGGCAACCACTGGCGGCGTTGGCGGCGTCTACAGCGATATGCTCAAGTGGAATGCTCAATGGCGCTTAGACGTAGACATTGCCAATGTTACCGCAGCATTTTCAGCAATCAACTTGGCGGGACCTGACTCTCGCAAAGTGCTGGAAAAAATCGCCAGTGATGTTGATTTATCAGCCGAAGGCTTTCCGCATCTGGCCTACCGTGAAGGTTCGGTGGCTGGCATTCCTGCGCGCTTACTGCGAGTTGGTTTTGTTGGTGAATTAGGTTATGAAATCCACGTGCCAACAAGTTACGGTGAAGCCTTATGGGACGCCGTAATTGAAGCCGGCAAGGAGCATGATATCAAGCCGTTTGGTGTTGAAACTCAGCGCCTCTTGCGCCTCGAGAAAGGTCATATCATTGTTAGCCAAGACACCGACAGCATGAGCCACCCTGGTGAGCTCGATCTCGGGTGGGCGATTGCACGCAAAAAGCCTTTTTACGTAGGCGGTCGATCGGTTGATATTGTGATGGCGCGTAAACAGACTCGCAAGTTAGTCGGTTTTACGCTTCCAAAAGGAAGTGCTAAACCTGAAGAGGGTCACTTGGTGTTAAGCGGCGATGACATTAGTGGCAACATCACGTCTTGTGAATACTCCCCAACCGTGGATTCAATTGTCGGCTTGGCATTTGTTAGCATCGACCAATGTGAGGTTGGTTCTAAGTTTGAAGTTCGTACTGACAATAATGTGATGGTCAATGCCCGCGTGGTTAAATTGCCGTTTTATGACGCTGATGGTAAGCGACAGGAGTTATGAAAATGAGTGAATCTAGACAGTTTCAACGACGCAGTTTCGTTGCAAGAAAGCTTGAAGGAAGCGAGTTTCTAAATATCAATGACGGCGCCGTAATGGTGAAAGCTTTGGCTAACGCCTCAGACAATCAAGTTCAACAGTCAGGCTTAATTGATTTGTCGGTAGCGCAGAGGTTCGGTTTTCGAGGCTTGAACGCAGCGCAACACATGCAGGCCTGCGACTACCCAGTGCCGAGTAAGCCTAACTTATGTGATGTCGGCCGTAATGGTGAGCTGGTACTAAGGCTTGGTGAGACTGAGTATTGGGTTCTCTCCAACCCTCAGGAGTTAGAGCAAACGCCTAATTATCAAGCGCCAGTGTTGGATAAGTGCTACTCATTGTTTTGCCAAAATAGCCATTCATGGTTGATGATGGTAGGCCCGTCTTTAGCTGAAACCATGGCTAAGATTTGCGGCGTGGATTTATCCTCGTCACAGTTCCCTGTTGGCCATGTTTGTCAAACCTCTGTGGCTAGAATAAACGCTGTGATTGTTCATCATGAGATTAACAACAAATCAGTATTTTCAATTTTAAGCGACAGTGCATCGGCCGTATATTTGTGGGAAGCGTTGCTTGATGCGATGACCGAATTCAACGGTTGTGCTATGGGCTTGAGCGCTATTACCTAGTGTTGTAGGCTTGTGTACGATTCTGCTCATAAGAATATTGAACTACATTTCGATTCGTCCTCAGACATCGAAATATTGGAAATTTATTCGCTTAGCGCAACTTTTTGGTATCTACGCTAACTAAAACTCTGCTTTTTAAAATTCATATATTGTATAACGACCTTCGTTCTAAATACGATTTACGGCTTACATAACAACCCTAGCTATTCAATCTCAGTCGTTTTGGATAAGACGAAAGTGCGAGAATCAAAATTGCGAAGTAGCTCATTGGTGTATGTAACTTTTACATTAGTTAAATGGGTACAAATTAGGTACACCGCTCAGTTTGCATAAATTGCCCTAAAGTAGCTTAAGCTACTGATATTAAAGAGATTGGTGTTATAACTAATTAGCGTTATAAGGCCTTGATTGTATTAAGTTTATAGTCTCAGGCAGCTACTTTTAATCAGGTGGTCGCGCGTTCGAGCCGCGCACGCCCCACCACTCAAATAAAAATAACCGCCCTCGTGGCGGTTTTTTTATTTGTGTAGTGGGTTGTTGCTGGATAGAACTAACCTTCGACAAATTCGTCAGGAACGAATTTGGACGGCCAAAGGCCGGTTGCGAAGCAACGCGACTCAGGATGAGGAGCGCCGCCGCGCAGACAGAAGGTAAAGTTAAGTAGATATAACTTTGAAAACAATGCTCAAATGCCACCACTCAAACAAAAATAACCAACTCCAATAACGGTTTTTTTATTTGTGTTGGGAAGTGTTGCCGGCACGAACTAACCTTCGACAAATTCGTCAGGAACTAATTTGGACGGCCAAAGGCCGGTTGCGAAGCAACGCGACTCAGGACGAGGAGCGCAACCGCGCAAATAAGAAGAAAAGTTAAGTAGATGTTCCTGCGGCCATAAGGCAGATCAGGGAAGCCTATTTATTCGCTTATAAAACGCCGAGTGAATGGGTAAACGCTGGACGGTGCTCGAGAGATTAGGCACGCTCATGCGGATTTGACAAGCGAGCGTTATCGCGAGAAAGATAAAAGAAGCTTTACGTTTTTCAAATCCATTTTTTGAATTTGAAAAACAAAGTTATTAAACCAGTAGCAATAAACATAATCACCACTGCAATTAAAAATCCGTTGACATTGTTTATGCCAGGAAGTCCACCGACATTCATACCTAATAGGCCGGTTACAAAAGTTAACGGTAAAAATATGGCCGCCACGATAGACAGCACGTACATGCGACTATTTTGTTGTTGCGCGAGCTGACTTAAAAAAGCTTCCTGTAACACAATTGCCCGCTCTCGTGCCAAATCCAGATCCTCTAAATAGCGCGAAACTCGATCGGACTCTTCGCGCAATCGTTGTCGGTCGCGGTCATTTAATATATCACTGTCTATGTGATACAAACGATCTAGTGCGTCTCTCTGAGGCGCGAGAAATCGACGTACAGAGGCTATTTGCCTGCGCAGGGATCCGAGTTGTGCACGCATTTGGTCAGGCGCAATGGTTTCTAGGTGGTCTTCAATCTCGCCAAGTTCGTCTTCCAAACGATTAACAAAATCTCCTATCCGATTGGCCAGCGATTCTATTAAGTTGGTCAGAAATTCGCCAGGGCTCCGCGGGCCAGTGTTGTCATTCATTGTGTCGACAATGTCTTGAATAGCCAACATTTTTCGTACGCGCGCGCTAAGGATTCGGTCTTTCTCGACCCACACACGAATAGACACCATGTCTTCAGCATCTTCTCCTGGATTGTGATTAACGCCACGTAAAACGACTAAGAGCCCGCCATGGGCCGCAAAAGAACGCGGTCGAGTCTCCTCGGCAGAGAGCGCTTGAAAAGTTAGCTTATCGATATTGGCATCGTTACGAAGCCATTCTTTTGATTCAACCTGATTTAGGTCAAGGTGCTGCCAGAGACTAGCACCATCAAGGGCGGGCGCTGCGGCTTTATCCCGATCGAGCTGAATCGATGTCTTGTCTCCGTTTAAGTAATACTGGTGTAAAAACTTCATAACCGCCTCCGTCTAACTCTAGCCTGTGTGCATCACTAAACTAATTTTTCTCTTGAGTGTGCAGATGAATATCCATTTGTGGGAACGCGATTACCACATCATTAGCTGCAAATATCTCGGAAATTCTAAAACGTATATCACTACGAATAGAACGTAACGTTTTTGCTCCCATCACGTGGCTCCAAAAATAAACATCAAAAATCAGCGCGCTATCACCAAAATCCTCGAACACATATTCGGGAGGTGGGGTGTCCAGAACTTCCGCTACTCCAGACACTGCTTCTTTCATTAACTCGACTACTTGCATGGGGTTACTGCCGTACGCCACCCCAATGCGCAATGAGGTTCTAATGTTTCGGTCCAACAAAGTCCAATTGATAACGGTAGTTTCAAGAAGGGTGCTGTTAGGTACCAGCATGTGTACACCGTCCGTTCTATGAATCAGCGTAGAACGAGCGCCCACTTCCGATACGGTGCCCATGTTGCCATCGATTTCGATAAAATCATTAATTCTAATGGGGCGTTCAGCGATTAAAATCCAGCCACTAATAAAGTTATTGATTATGTTCTGTGCACCAAATCCAACCCCAATCGCAATTGCCCCGGTGGCAAACGCGAAAGCTGTTATCGGAATACCCAGAACGCTCAATATGGTTAACGCAACCAATACTAATATCAAGTAGAACGACACCCTTTTGATGATGTGTATTACGTCCGGTTGAATTTTACTATTGGCCAAACGTCGCGCTAAAAAAAACTCCGTTAAACGGCTCAAGAGGTAACCGCCCAGCATCGACACCAAGACCAACATAATGCCTTCAACAGATATGAAGAAACCCGACTTGGTTGTGATTAGGGTGGTGTTCCAAATTTTGCTTAACATTTCAATCATGAGATATTCTTTTGCGTTCGCGCTGAGTGGTCGAACTTTCTGTGGGCAGAATCAAAGTCTACCTTACTCTTAGACATTTGTGGGTATAACCCCAGCTCGAAGCACTCTCACTGAAACAAAATCTGATGATTTTGTGCTTTTGTTTAGAGCGATTAACTTATAAAGTCTAAACTTGTGGTGGCGATAGTTTAAGGATCTAGTGAATGGATATTAATGCGATAAAGACCTTCTTGGAAGTCGCGAAAACACGTCATTTTGGACATGCGGCCAACGCATTGTTTGTTTCGCAGTCTACAGTGAGTGCTCGCATTCGATCTTTGGAAGAGTCTATTGGTGCAGAGTTGTTTATTCGTGAGCGCGGCAACATTCGATTGTCGCCAAGTGGCGAGGCGTTAATGACCTACGCACAAGGTATTACTACTTTGTGGGCGAGGGCTCAACAGGAAATAGCTAGCCCGCAGGGGGCACGTGAAACCATCGCGTTTGGTGGTTTGTCTGGGTTGTGGGATATAACTTTGCAGAATTGGCTGCACCAGATATCCGAAAGTCATCCGAGTCTTGCAATTTCAGCCGACATTTTTAGTGCAGAGACTCTGGTCGATCGGCTGACCAAAGGCGCATTAGATATCGCCTTTTTGTACGATGCGCCTCAAAGTGTAAATTTGACCGCAAAGCAGCTTAAACCAATTAAGTTATTGATGGTCAGCTCAGAGCCGATGCAAGAGCTCAGTGAAAATTGGCATGAGCACTTTATACGAGTTGATTGGGGTATGAATTTTGCTGTTCAATTTGCAGCTGAATTCCCAGACATTAAGTCTAGTCGCATGATGACTGGTTTAGGTAGGATTGCCCAAGAGCAGTTGAAACGAGTCAATGGTTTTGCGTATTTAGCGGAACCGGCTGTGCGAGCAGACCTAGACGCAGGTGAGTTGTACACCGTTCCAAACATGCCAGTGTTTAAGCGTAAGGCCTACGCCATCTTTAACCATGACAGTGCCAAGAGTGCGTTAGTGCAAGAATTATTGGAAGCACTCTAAGTTTAACTAGCTCAGATAAAGGCTGTTAGGCCCGCCATCACTGATCGGATATTCCGATTAAATTGATCTAAATAATTTGTTTTACAGGATGTAGCCTCTAGGTTAACAATCTCAGTTGCAGGGGTTTCCTGCTTTTGAATCCATAATTACTGAGATTACAGCCATGGGCAAACGAAAAGAACGTAGTAATGATTTCGACTATGAAGATGATGTTGCACAAGCATTGTTTGGTGACATTGATTTAGACGACGAAGATTTTTTCGAGCAATTCCAACCAAAACGATCCAGAGCCAAAAGCCGTCGTAGTCGCGACGCTCGCCGCAGGATTGAGGAGTACCGTGAAGAGAAAGAATTAGCGCGTCGCCTCCACGAATTTTACGACGACGAGTAATTTATCGAATAACTTGAATACGCAAAAGCCGCATTGACATCCCGTCATGCGGCTTTTCTTTTGGGAATGGCCTGTTAAGTGCGTGCTAGGGGTTGGTTTCTTGATCATTAGGCGCAATGGCAACCGACATACTGCCCGGCCCTAAGTTAATCGCAGCACCCATCGTCATGACTCCAAGCAGAAGCGTTACGCCTTTAGCAGCGCAGACTTTCTCTAGTAGCTTAAAGTTACTGAATTCAGGCATTTTGCTGATGTCCCCTGCATAACTGATATTTACCCAGGGTAGCTTCAAACCTTCGCGCACCCGATCAGAACAGTACCCTAGTACTCGGTCAACAGAGTTGTCGAAACCACGACTTTTCACATCAACAACCTGTATCTCTTCGTTTTGATTGTTGCCGATGGGCGCCAAGTTGAGCTTATCGGCTACCCATGCGACAGGGTAAGACACAGTCTCATTACCTTTTGATTTAGCGTGTTGGCGTGTGTATATGGGATCACGCACGATGGTAAAAGATTTAATGTACTGCTTGAAATCTTCAATCGATTCTTTGGCTTTGTTATAACTAGATGACTCAGCAAGCACTTCGTCTGAATAGATAGCTAAAAGTCCTTGTCCTGCCGCTAGGCTTGCCGAGCTCATGCAAGTCATTTGAAACGGGCGATCCATCGCATATTCCTTGCGTACCTTATGTGCGTCTTGGGCTACCTTAAACGTAACCGACCTATAGCTCTCATAGATGGGGCTATACGCCATCCCAAGTGTTTGGCACAACGCCACGTCGTACTTGGGAACAATTTCCTTGAACAGGTAATGTCTAATCTCGGCTTCAGTCGACGAAATTGTTTTTGCCTTAGTGTTCACGTTAATGAGTCCGCTTTTATGCAGGCCACTAAGGATCTTTTCATTGTGGGTGTCGATGTACTTTTTGCCTTCCACGATAATCGACAAGGGGATGATTTCCAGCTTGCGTCGGCGAATCTCTTCTTCAGGCAGGCAGGCTACTGAGTCGAGAATGAGTACATAATTCATTATTTAGTCCCTCGCATTGAGAGACAAGTATTGCAAAAGATCACAATAATGAGAAGCTGATCTTGCATAAGCGCTAACAAGCGCCGTTTGGCCGAAGTTTAAAGTTGGTTGTAATCAGCTAAAAATTCATCGAATGGCGCTTCATCAGCCGCCTCACGATCAGCTTGCTCTTGAACAGAAGTGGCTGCTGCGGAATCAAATAGTTCTTGTCGCTCCGCGCTTAATCCGCCCTTTAATAGTGATTCGGTGTGCTGTTCCGCAAGATCATTAATCAGGTCGTAGAATTCTCGCCCCGAT
The DNA here is from genome assembly GCA_002470515.1 of Proteobacteria bacterium UBA7415. Classification (GTDB taxonomy): domain Bacteria; phylum Pseudomonadota; class Gammaproteobacteria; order Arenicellales; family Arenicellaceae; genus Arenicella. The sequence goes on from DKML01000004.1 coordinate 94,853, forward strand.
TCAATTTCCGCCATAACCCGTCCCGAAGGGGTATTGGCTGGATCTTTGGCCTTGTCGCGCTGTGCGTTGACCGCATCGGCGTATTGGGTTCCACCATGCGCTTGGTCAAGGTAATGCGCGCATTTTTCAGTGCCATCAAGAATATGATCGACCCAGTCGACCACAGTTTTCTGAGTGCCGCAGTATTTGAGTTTTAAGCCAGGTTCGCGTCCGCGGTTGATAATCACACTGCGATTCTCAGCAATTTCCGCCCACTCGTTCGGACATTGCGCGGCACTGTGCGTCAGCAAACAATGCAGTACAAAAGCATCTAAGAAGCGAGACTCGGTGGCATCAATGCCCACTGGCAAGAATGGATTAATATCCAGCGCACGCACCTCAATGTACTCTACACCGCCACGTGCCAACGCATTAACGGGTCGTTCACCGCTGTCGGCTACTCGTTTAGGCCGGATCTCGCTGTAATACTCATTTTCAATTTGAAGAATGTTGGCGTTCAGCTGTTGGTAGTTACCGTTACTATCTTTAACGCCAATTTTTTCATAGGCCGGATACGACTTTTGTACCGCATTGGATAGTGTCGCAATGTAGTCCTTTAACGAATCGTAGCCAATATGCAAATCTTGCTGTGCTGAGTTGGTATACCCAAGGTCGCTCATGCGCAAGGAGGTTGCGTAAGGTAAACCCCACGTATTTTTTCCATACTGTTCGAGCTTAGGCGTACGGTCGCCAAAGAAGCTCGAATCCAATACTGGCGAAGCGCCAAAAAGGTAATACAACACCCAAGAATGGCGGTGAAAATTTCTAATCAGATGAAAATACTGTTCAGAGCGAAAATCGCGCTCAGATTTTGTGTCGTTTAATTGTTCTTGATAGGCCAGCCAAAATTCTTTGGGCAGCGATACATTATAATGAATGCCAGCGATTGCCTGCATTATTCGGCCATAACGTACATCGAGCCCGCGGCGGTAGATGTTCTTAATCACACCTACGTTGGAGCTTCCATATTGAGCTATGGGAATGCTCTTAGCACCGTTTATTCGGCAGGGCATACTGGCAGGCCAGACTTTTTCATCCGGAAGCTTGGCTAGAGTAAATGCATGTAGGTCGCTCAAGCACTTCAGGCTTCCTTCAATAGACTCTTGTTTAGGCGTAATGAATTCGAGCAAGGCCTCAGAATAGTCCGTTGTAATGTAAGGGTGCGTCAATGTCGACCCCAAAGACTTAGGATGGGGGCTTTGCGAAATAAGGCCGTCTTTGGTATATCGCAGGCCTTCTTTTTCGATGCCTCGCGCAATACCTGTTAATGCGGCGGTAGCTTTGTCGTTGAGTATAGTGGAAGTTTTAGTAGTCATACGATCTTAGCCAATCTAATCAGGTTTGCAGTGCAAACGGTTATTTCGTCGAGGCCAACTCTGCGAGGCCGCCGAATTCTAAGAGCGCTAGTATTAAAAGCGCCATCAATACCGCCCCTTCAGAAACACTGTAAAAGTGACTTCATAACGGCGCTCGCCGAGTATAGCTAAAAGTTACAGGTGGCGCGAAGTAACATTAGAAGTAACGTGTTAGTTTAACAAAGCCGTAATGCAGATACGCTTCATGTGTGTGCATGTACTCCAATTTTGATTTACAGTGTCAGGAACAGCCTGTTATCTACGGTCATACCTTACAATGGTTGACACATTTGCACAGGCGAGTAACCACAGATACAAGGAACGATACCATGTTGACTGTTACCCCTTCAGGGCAAGCTTGTGGCGCAATTGTAGAAGGCGTCAATTTAAACAAGACTTTATCGCTTGCCGAGCTGCAAGCGATTCAAGAGGCATGGTGGGAGCATCACGTACTCAGTTTTCCTGATCAACAGCTCAATGACGATGACTTGGAACGAGTTACGCAGAGCCTTGGGCACTTTGGCGAAGAGCCATTCTTCGAGCCAATCGATGGCCGCGAACACATCTGCGCTGTATCGCGCCGCTCCGACGAACAAGCTCCTTTGTTTGCCGAAGCGTGGCACACCGACTGGAGCTTTTTAGAGCATCCACCTATAGGCACTTGTTTGTACGGTATTACCATCCCCCCCAAAGGAGGCGATACGAGTTTTATTGACCAGCACAAAGCTTTTGAGTTCATGCCAGACGATCTGCGTTCTCGCATTGCTGATCTAACGGCTTTACACAGCGCCGTATTAGCCTATTCGCCAGAAGGAGCGTATGGCGCTGGTGACAGTAGGGACCGGAGTATGCGCATTGTTTATTCCGAAAAGGCTAAAGAAGTACGCCCACATCCGTTAGTACAAACTCACCCAGAATCGCGTAAAAAAATGCTGTTTGGCTGTCTCGGTTATATTGTTGGTATCGAAGGGATGGCCGAAGAGCACGCTACAAAACTATTAACGGAGCTATATGAGTGGCAAACACGACCAGAGTTTCAGTATCACCACGCGTGGCACGAACATACCTTGCTGCTGTGGGACAACCGTAGTGTGCTGCATCGAGCAAATGGCGGTTATGACGGCTTTGACCGTTTGTTGCATAGAACAACGATCTATGCCGAGCAGTCAAGCTGATCGCGGTTTTAAGAGGACGCTCTTGTCCGCATAGAATTTGAAAATCCTGCCGATGTTGTCGCTAGTATATAAACGGCTAAAAACTGAATTTAGACTCTATTTTTCACTAATTTTGCTTTCGCTAAACGCGCTTGTGCTTTACGATGCGCGCCTTATCGCTGAGTACTCCATAGAGGAGTTTTTGCATGCCAAATAAACCACTTATTTTAATCGAGAATGCTAATCTCTTTGCTCCCCAAGCATTGGGAAAGCAGTGTGTATTGATTGGTGGTGGCAAGATCCTGTCGATTACTTCAGAGCCACCCAAGCTAGACGACGATCTAGTTGAGCGCATCGATGCCAAGGGTCAAACCGTAGTGCCTGGTTTTATCGACGCACATACGCATGTTACGGGTGGTGGGGGCGAAGCAGGCTTTGCTACTCGCGTGCCTCCTGTGCCGATGAGTCAATTTACTCGAGCGGGTGTTACTACAGTAGTCGGTCTATTAGGTACAGACGACATTGTGCGCAACACCGAGTCGGTGGTTGCTCAGGTCTATGCTTTACGCGAAGAGGGTATGTCAGCCTATTGTTATACGGGCGGTTACCATCTGCCGTTAACAACCTTAACGGGCTCGGTACGTAGCGATATTGTATTTGTAGATCCCATTATTGCTGTGGGTGAATTTGCTATTAGCGATCATCGCTCTAGCCAACCCACTTTAAACGAGCTACTGAAAATAGCCTCAGAAGCGCACGTGGCGCATCTGATGACGGGCAAGGCGGGTGTGGTGCATTTACACCTTGGCGATGGTGCGCGTGGTCTTGACTTGGTTAGGCAAGCGTTGGATGAGTCAGAGATACCACCGCGCGTGTTCAACCCAACGCATGTAAACCGACGCCGAGAATTATTTGACGAAGCATGTGCGCTCACTAAGTTGGGCTGCACCATAGACATTACGGCGTTCGAGACTGGCGATGTTGGTTACGAGCCTTTAGCCGCAGTATTGAAGTATTTTGATGGTGGCTTTGATCCGAGCAAACTGACGATCAGTTCAGACGGTGGCGGATGCCTCCCCGATTTTGATGCCCACGGGCGACTGTTGCGTATGGACTTTGCCAATTCATCGGCATTAACCAATGTGTTCTATGAACTACAGCAATCGGCTTTGGCCTTACACGAGTATCTGCCTTGTTTTACAAGCAACGTTGCAGATCTAATGTGTTTGCCTTCAAAAGGCCGTATTGCGAAAGACTGTGACGCCGATCTGGTGATACTGAATTCTGCTGGTGAGATTGATCATGTGATGGCACTAGGTCGTTGGCACATGTTTGCACAGCAACAACTTATTAAAGGAACTTTTGAATAATCCTATGCCATCTCCAAACATCCACGGTACGCAACGCGGCTATGTCATTCCTATAGGCGGCGCTGAAGAAAAAGTTAACAACCCAAAAATATTGCAGCGTTTTGTCGACCTATGTGGCGGCTCCAAAGCGGTGATCAGTATTATCCCCACGGCTTCGCAACTTGAAGATACCGGCGAGCGTTACGAAGAAATATTCTACGATCTTGGTGTCGCTAAAGCCGTTGCTCTGCCAATAAGTGACCGCGAAGATGCTAATCGTAAAGATTACGTTGAGCAGTTAGAACGCAGTCACGGTATTTTTGTAACCGGTGGCAATCAGTTACGCCTTTCTACTATTTTAGGCGGTACTGAGGTTGCGAAAGCTATTCGTCAGTTAAATGCCATGGGCGTTCACTATGCCGGTACATCAGCGGGTGCCGCTATTGTGTCACAGCACATGATTACGGGTGGCAGCATGGGCGTTGTGCCTACTGAAGACGGCGTGAACTTAGCGCCCGGTCTCGGCCTGAATAACACCCTCGTTATTGATCAACACTTTAATGAACGCAACCGTTTGGCTAGATTGTTGTCGGCAGTATCGTACAACCCTTTCCTTATTGGATTGGGTTTAGATGAAGACACGGCCGCATTTATTGGACCTGATAACATATTTACTGTTGAGGGCAGCGGTGCAATCACCGTCATTGACCCATCAAAGGTAAAGCATTCATCTATGGCCGAAGCTGACCCAGGCGCGGCATTGACTTTGGTTAATATTAAGATGCATTTTTTGGCCGCTGGTGGGCGTTTTGATATTGAATCACGTGAAGCAATCTTAGATTAGGCTTAACCGTAACGCGGCAGTTGGTTAAATTGTAGGCATCGCCTCAGCCGTTTAACTCTGCCTTTTTACTCCGTACAGAGTGCTCTGCCTTTATTCCCGTGCGCTTTGGGGTTACGATAGTGTCTGTGCGCCCTAATGCAGGGATTATTTGGCGCGCAAACGCTTTTTACTAATCGCTCATACTCTAGTCTACGACGCATAGTTTTTGTCTCTGCGCTTTTGTATTTGAGCATAGTATAGAAGCGCACAGCCGTTCTCTCGCATTGATTAAATTCAGCTAAAAACACATCTAACTATTACATTTCACTATGAAAATACTAAGTAGCAACGTCTATGTAGGGCCAAACATTTACGCTAACTTTCCAGTTATTCGACACGAAATTGATATTGGGATACTCGAAGAGTGGCCATCAGTTAGGTTAGGAAAAGGTTTTATTGATGGACTGATTGACGCAATCCCAACCTTACAAGAACACGGCTGTTCATACGGCACAGAAGGTGGGCTGGTTCGACGCATGCGCGAAGACGAGGGCACCTGGATAGGACATATTTTAGAGCACGTTGCGTTAGAACTACAAAACCTTGCTGGATCGACAGTCACGTTTGGCCGAACGCGAGGCACTGGCGATCTTGGTTGTTACAATGTTGTATACCAATATCAGCAAAGAGATGTAGGTATTGAGGCGGGTAGCTTAGCGATGCGCCTGTTAACTCAGTTGATGCCGGCCGAAGTTTTAGGCTTAATGGGTAAAGAAATTGATTCTGAGTTTAATTTTCAGGAAGAGCTGCACGACTTTGTACGTATGGCTCAGCGCAAAGAGTTTGGTCCAAGTACAGGCTCGTTAGTGGCTGCAGCGGAAGAACGCGAGATTCCCTGGTTGCGATTAAACAGTAATAGCCTAGTCCAATTTGGTCACGGTAAGTATCAACAACGAATTCAAGCTACGATTACCAGCGAAACCAAGCACATTGCTGTTGAAATATCGTGCGACAAAGAAGACACCCACAACTTACTAAGCGACCTTGGTTTACCTGTGCCACACCAAGAGACCGTATACCGTGAGAGTCAAGCTATTCGTGCTGCTCATCGAATTGGGTACCCAGTGGTTGTGAAGCCTCTAAATGCAAACCATGGTCGCGGTGTAAGTATTAACCTTAACGAGGACCATGAAGTGGCTACAGCCTTTGCAGCCGCCCAAGACGTAGGCACAAGCCGCGCTGTATTACTCGAAAGCTACATAACAGGCTTTGATCACCGCATGTTAGTTGTGAACAACGAGCTTGTTGCGGTAGCCAAGCGAGTACCAGGGCATGTAATTGGTGATGGTAAATCTACCATTGCTGAATTGATTGATGTGGTTAACCAAGACCCACGTCGCGGTATTGGCCACGAAAAAGTCTTAACGCGCTTAGAGCTAGATAGCCAAGCGTTACGTTTGCTTGAAGAGGGCGGATACAACCAAAGCAGTGTGTTAGATAAAGACCAAGTGTTTTTCTTACGCTCTACCGCGAACCTGTCAACAGGCGGTACTGCAATAGACGTAACCGACTCCGTACATCCAGATAACCGAGCAATGGCCATTCGAGCGATTCGTGCCATCGGATTAGACATTGGTGGTGTCGACTTTTTAACCGACGATATCAGCCAGTCTTATAAAGAAATCGGTGGTGGTATTTGCGAATGTAATGCCGCGCCAGGTTTTCGTATGCATGTGGCGCCCAGCGAAGGTCAGCCGCGTGACGTTGCTGGCAAGGTTATGGAGATGTTATTTCCAGCTGGAACCAATGCCAAGATTCCTGTAGCCGCAATTACCGGAACTAACGGTAAAACAACAACATCCCGCATGTTGGCCAGCATTATGAAAAGTGCTGGATTTATTACGGGTATGACATCAACCGATGGTGTTTATGTCGATGGCCATTTAACTGTTAAAGGCGATATGACCGGGCCAGTAGCGGCACAGATTGTGTTACGTGACCCTAGTGTTGATTTCGCGATTATGGAAACAGCACGTGGCGGCATCGTAAAACGAGGCTTAGGCTACAACGAATGTAATGTTGGCGCGTGTTTAAATATTAGCGCAGACCACTTAGGTTTACGCGGTGTCGAAACTCTTGAACAGCTAGCCCACATCAAACGGGTGGTCGTTGAAGTGGCGCGTGATTGCGTCGTCCTAAATGCCGATGATCCCTTGTGCCTGCAAATGGCCGACTTTTGTGATGCCAAGCGCATTTGCTACATTACAATGGATTCAGGTCATGGCTTAGTACGCGAACACATACGTAGCGGCGGTTTAGCTGTGGTTCTAGAAAAAGCCATCAATGGCGACATGATCACCATTTATGACAATGGCGCGCATATTCCATTATTGTGGACGCATTTGATTCCGGCCACTATCGAAGGCAAAGCAATGCACAACGTTCAAAATGCTATGTTTGCGGCGGCAATGGCCTATAGTTTTGATACCAATCTAGATGATATTCGCCAAGGTCTACGCATATTCAACACGTCGTTCTATCAAGCGCCGGGTCGTTTAAATATATTTGACGAGCATTCGTTTAAAGTCATCCTCGATTACGCACACAACCCTGCAGCGATCAAAACGTTGACTGAAATGGTCACGCGTTTTGATGTTTCGGGAGTTCGCCGACTCGTTATGGCTATTCCGGGTGACAGGCGCGATGAAGATGCCGTTGATGCAGCAAAAATTGTTGCTCAGCACTACGACTACTTCCTTCTTAAGTCTGACGACAACCCACGTGGTCGCGCTCCAGATGAGTTGCCTAAGCTAATCAAGGCAACGTTGATGGACGAGGGTGTTGATGAATCACGCATCCAAATCATTGTGTCAGAAGAAGAAGCTGTTCAAAAAGCTTTAGAAGACAGTGAGTCTGGTGATTTGCTCGTAGTCTTAGGTGACGAAATTACGCGTTGCTGGAAGCAAATCATCCATTTCGGCGATGCACCTGAAGCTAAACCTGCACAAGAGAAAGCGATAGAAAAACCAACTAAGAAATCGGCCGAGTCGATAGAGCACAGCTTTAAGCTCGAAGAAGGCCAGTCTTTAGTCCACGATGATCGTGGCGTTCGCTTAGTAGTAGAGCGTGACGAAGACTCAGATTAGTACTTGAAATAGGTCTTCACCGATGAAAATAGTGTTTGACGAAGTTCGTCGTTTAACGGGTCCTAATCTGCTCTGGGAGCACCCAGGTGCGATCATTGATGTGCTGGGTGAGGATATTGGTAACCCAGCATTATCAGCAGCCTGGCTAAAGTGGTCTCGCGTTATTTTGGATGAGTTTGGCTGGATCGACAGCCAGAGTATCGCGCGCGTTTTTTCAGGCGGCGCGAGTTTAGCGATTAGCGCTCCAACCGATGCGCTTTATACCGCGTGTGACCTGGCGGAACTGATTTGGACGTGTTGCGACGCTGAGTTAAGCGGCTCGCCAATCCTTGACTGGCATGCTGCGCTAGCGGATGTACGTAGCGCCTTAACCGAAGAAGCGAACCCAAGATTACTTGAACTCATTGAGCGAGCGAGCGCAGAAGAGTGTTTGGCGCTAAGCGATGAAGATGAGTTTAGTTTGGGCGCAGGCGCTTCGGCTCAAACTTGGTCGGTCGATAGCTTGCCAGACCCAGCGACCGTCAATTGGTCACAGTTCAGCTCCATACCCATTGCCTACGTTACCGGCACTAATGGTAAATCCACTAGTGTACGTTTGGCCGCTGAAATTGCGCTTTCGGCAGGGCTTCAAGCAGGCCTTACTTCAACCGATTTCATTCGTGTGGGTGCTAGCATTTTGGGTGAAGGAGACTATTCTGGACCCAGTGGTGCGCGCACATTGTTACGCGATAACCGATGCGAAATTGCTTTTCTTGAGGTGGCAAGAGGTGGCATCTTACGTCGTGGTTTACCTATCAATAAGGTAGATGCGGCACTTATTACCAATGTGGCCAGTGATCATTTGGGGCAGTATGGAATCGACACGGTTGATGAGCTGGCGCAGGTTAAATTTGTTGTCGGCAAGGCGCTGAACGAACACGGAGTGCTGGTTGTTAACGCGGACAATGAATTGACCGTTAACGAAACAAAAAGATTTTGTGAACAGCAAAAAGTAAACCTTTGTTGGTTTAGCAAAGACCTGAACAATCCTTTGATAGCAGCTCAGGTCGAAAACGGCGGCCGAGTTGTCTACGTAGAAGGCTCGATGGTTGTCTATCGTCATGGGGACCAGCGTACTGACGTACTTACGGTGACCGACATTCCAATGACATTTGATGGTCATGCCCAGCACAATGTTGAAAATGTTTTAGGTGTGGTGGGTTTGTGTGTGGCGCTGGGTATATCCTTCGATGCTATTCGGGCTGGACTAAAGAGCTTTGCTAGCGACCCGAGCGATAACCCCGGTCGAGGCAATCTTTATAAAATTAGCGGTGCACAAGTGGTCGTTGATTTCGCACATAATCAGCACAGCATGGAAGCCGTCGTCAATTTGGTTGAGAACATGCCGGCGAAAAGGCGTTTGGTTATGTTCGGGCACGCGGGGGATCGCAGCGACAAGGACATAATGGATGTGACCGACGCTGTATTCAAAATACGAGCCGATTATTATCTTCTGTGTGAGTACGAAAATTATCTACGCGGCAGAGAGTTGGGCGCGATTCCTGTGCTAATGGATTCACGCCTAAAAGAGCTTGGGGTAGATGACGCCGATATCGTTCGTGTGAACGATTCGTTGTCTGGCGCTAAATGGGCAATGGACAATGCTCAGCCTGGCGATGTTGTATTGCTGTTTGTCTTAGATAACCGAGAAGCGGTGCATCAGTTTTTGTCAGGTCTAGAGTCGAGCTAGAGTTGAGCAAAGCTGCTCATAGTATTCAGATGCACATTTTTAACGCGTTGGGTGCTTTCACAGATGATGGGGCGCATACAGGAGTAAGTGAATTAGTCTAGGTTAAGGATTTGACTTAGAGTTATCTTATCAAGCATCAAAGGGTCAAGTCTTGAATTGTGAAATTGAATGAGTTCAAGATTCAAGACATGACCGCTCCGCCTTCTCCTATCAACCGCCGATAGAATCTACTTTAATTGAATCAGCCATAATTTTTAGAGAATCTCTGCGTACATCCAATTTATTTTGGGCGTAATATTTTGCAGGCAGTTCAGCAAGATCGCTGGCGACTTTCATCGCAGCAGCCATCAACTGTTCTTGTGGTACCAATGCATCTAAAAAGCCAGCTGTAACGGCTTCGCTTGGTGTACAGGGCACCGACTGAACGATCCGCTTAATGTGTTCTTGGCGATTTAGTCTAGATTTTGCGATTTCCATTAACAGGTCGCCAAACGGCATATTGATTGCGGTTTCAGGCAATCGCACAAAATACTCGGTGTCTGCACCGATGCGCGTATCAGCTACCATTAGCATAAATGCACCTAAGCCAATCGCGTGACCATCGCATGCCGCGACAAGTGGTTTCGGGAATGAGTAGAACCTGTATAACATTCCTAGCCCACGCTCAATCATCGCTTTTCCGGCTTCGGGGTCAGCTTGGATGATTTTGAGATCGTAGCCCGCCGAGAACATACCCGTGCGCCCAGCAAGAACCACTGCATCGGCTTCTTTCTCAGCTTTGTCTAAGAAGCTATCAATGGCATCCATAAAGTCTGGGTTTACCGCGTTGGCTTTACCATTATCAAATGTAATGACTGCAATGTTGTCTTTAAGTTCGTAGTTCACTGTCTCGCTCCGACGTGTTTGTTTAGGGGGCACATGATACTGGCAAATTAATTCAGATCAATAAGGATTACTCCAGTAATGGCGTTGTGGCGCGATAGCGTTATAATCGCGCCTATCCTAATGCTAACGAGAGCTAGCCATGACCCACTATTCAATCGCCAATATTTTTAAACAAGCCGCCACAGTAGGCGACACCGTCACCGTTAAAGGCTGGGTACGAACCCGCCGAACGTCGAAAGCAGGCATCTCTTTTGTAGCCGTGCACGATGGTTCGTGTTTCGACGCTATCCAATTAGTCGTACCAGAATCACTAGCCAACTACGAATCCGACGTGCTCAATCTAGGTGCAGGCTGCGCAGTTATAGCATCGGGCGTTCTGGTGGAATCAGAAGGGCAGGGCCAAGCGCTTGAAATTCAGGCCACAGAGCTCGAAGTTGTAGGCTGGGTCGACGAGCCAGAAACCTATCCAATCGCTAAAAAGCGCCACACCTTCGAGTATTTGCGTACCCAGGCGCACTTGCGCCCGCGTACTAATGCCATTGGCGCGGTAACACGAGTACGGAATACCTTAGCCAATGCTATTCATAACTATTTCTACAATGATGGCTTTCATTGGGTCAATACCCCAATCATCACGAGTAGCGATTGCGAAGGCGCCGGTGAATTATTTAGAGTGTCGACACTAGACCTTAATAACATACCGCGCACAGACAAAGGCGAGGTTGATTTTCAGTCAGATTTTTTCGCCACAGAAAGTTTTCTAACAGTATCTGGCCAGCTCAATGTGGAGTCGTACTGTTTAGCCATGTCTAAGGTTTATACCTTTGGGCCAACTTTTCGTGCCGAAAATTCAAACACGAGCCGTCATTTGGCGGAGTTTTGGATGGTTGAGCCAGAGATCGCGTTCGCAGATTTAAATGACGACGCTTTGCTCGCCGAAGATTTTTTAAAGCATTGCATTAAGGCGGTACTGACCGAACGGGCTGACGACATGGCGTTCTTTGCGCAACGTGTAGATAAAACCGTACTCGATCGTCTGCAAGCGGTAGTCGACACACCGTTTACCCACATGGACTACACCGACGCAATCGACATTCTAAAAGCCAGCGGCAAGTCGTTTGAGTACCCAGTAGAGTGGGGCATTGACTTAGCCTCAGAGCACGAACGCTTTTTGTGCGAAGAGCACATCAACGGTCCTGTGGTGTTGAAGAACTATCCCAAAGAAATTAAGGCATTTTACATGCGCATGAACGACGACGAGAAAACCGTCGCTGCAATGGATGTATTAGTTCCAGGAATCGGTGAGCTCATCGGTGGCAGTCAACGCGAAGAACGACTCGACGTGTTGGATATGCGCTTCCCAGACCAAGAAATGCGCGAGCACCTATGGTGGTATCGGGATCTACGCCGCTACGGCACTGTCCCGCACGCAGGTTTTGGATTAGGCTTTGAACGCTTGATTAACTACGTCACTGGCATGGAAAACATTCGCGACGTAATACCGTTCCCGCGCACTCCCGGCTCAGCTCAGTTTTAAGGAAAGTTGAGAGCCAAATCTACATATTGCTAGGGTGGACGAAATCAGAGACTTAGTGATTGGGGAGCATCGACTGATCGGCGATATTATTGGCGATAGTTTCGCTGACGATCCCGTTAATAAATGGGTCTTTTGGTCACGCGAGAGCATGACTCATTACTACACGCTCGTTGCTAAAAAGCTCTATTTACAGAAAGGCTTCGGACACGTACTTGACTCAGCGAACGCAGGCACACTTTGGCTGCCGCCAGGAATAAAGAAAGATATTCCTGTTTACCGCAGTCTAGATATTGCCGCATCAATGGTCTACTTCGGCTCGTTTCGTTCTGTTTTTCGAGGAATGGCAGTGGAGGCAGGTTTAGTCGCTAAAAAGCCTAAAGAACCTCATTTCTTCTTGTTTGCTATCGGTACTCGTCCAAGCGAGCAAGGTAAGGGGCTTGGGTCACAAGTAATGGCAGAAGGGCTGAAAATAGTTGATCAGGCTAATATGCCTGCATACCTGGAAAGCAGTAAAGAACAAAACATTCCGTTTTATAAGCGGTTTGGTTTTGAGATCGTCGAAAAAACCACACCCGCAAAAGATGGACCACCGCTCTGGTTGATGTGGCGTGAGTCTCGTTCAAGCTGATCGCACCGTCTTTGCCAAGCATAAAAGAGTATTTTTGAAAAAGAGCGACGTTTAACTCTTAGTGATCTGTGCAAAATCAGAACCACTTGGCTTCTGAAATACCCTCAAATCAAACTCTTTTGCCACGGCGAATAAGTGGTCAAATATATCCGCTTGTATCGCCTCGTATTTAATCCAATCTTTCTCAGAACTAAACGCGTATATCTCTATCGGTAAGCCAGCTTCGCTGGGAGCCAGTTGGCGCACCAATACGGTAAGTGATTGATTAATCTGTGGGTGGTTTTTTAAGTAGGCAACAATATACGCTCTGAACGTGCCAACATTTGTAATACGACGTCCGTTAACCAACGACTCTTGAGCATGGGCTTGAGTGGCATTGTATTGGTCTAGCTCTGTGCGTTTAGATGCTATGTATTCCTTTATGTAATCAATTTTGCTGAATCGAGCCAGTCGTTCTTCGTTACAAAAGCCAATTGAATTCACATCAAGAAAGATCGAACGTTTGATTCGACGCCCGCCAGATTCTTGCATGCCGCGCCAGTTCTTAAACGACTCATTAATCAAGCTTTGAGTAGGAACGGTAGTAATGGTCTTATCAAAGTTACGAACCTTCACCGTGGTTAAACCAATTTCCATGATGTCGCCATCGGCATTATGCTGCGGAATTTCCACCCAGTCACCAATTCCAACAATGTTGTTATAGCTGAGTTGGATGCCTGCTACAAAGCCCAGTATTGGGTCTTTAAAGACCAACATCAATACAGCGGTCATAGCGCCTAAGCCAGCAAACAACTTGAGCGGCGATTCGCCGATGACCAATGACACAATGATGATAATTGTGAAGAAGTAGGTGATTAACTTAGCAACTTGAGCAAAGCCCTGAATCGGTATTCTTTTGGATACAGAAAAAGACCCGTACATATCCAACAGAGAATCGATCACTGAAATCACTACAAGCGCTAGAACGATCACGCTATAGGTCTCGATAGCGGTGGTGATAAAACCTACCAAGACTGGGTAATCTTGCAGCGTGGTTGGCATCAGCTGGTAGATAACCCAACTCGGCGCTAAATAGGCTAAGCGTTCAAACACCCTGCGGTGAATAAGAACATCGTCTAAGTCTGATTTGGTTTTAGCAAACAGTTTGTGTATTGAGTATACGAATACACGATTAGCAACAACGTAAGCAATAGCCGCGAGTAGTAATACCAAAGCAGCGGCTATTGTAGGGTCGGCCCAATGTGCGTGCTCGCTGACGTTGGGTATTTTATCTACCCACGATGTGATTATTTGATTCATGTTTTTTGGTGTGCGTTTAGGGTTTGCTCTTGAGGCAATCAGAGACGGAGTACATGACACCACTACCATGACTCTTGTTCGTCAAGGATCGTGATAGTGCCTTCTTAGGCTACCATTTTCAAGAACGCTAAATTTTCTTCAATTACCTGGCCTAGTTTTCTTGGCGGTACTCAAATGGCAAGATGGGGGATGTAACTCATGCTCCGACCGTGATGCATTAGCGCTTTGTTTAACGGCTCCTTAGATATTTCCTTAGGCGAACTCGTGTGTAGGCAGATAACTTGAAAAGAAAGTGGCGTATCCGAGAGTACAGTTTTATTGTGCTCTCGGATACACGGTCTTTACTTATAAAAGCTATACATAGCGCTAACCGTGGACTGCAGCGTAACCAGGTTCACCGCCAAAGGTGTACAGGTTTTCAGTCTTAACTACATCGAATCCCGCTTCAATAAGACGGTGTTGCAACGCCAGCACTTCGCTAAACTTAAGCGGTACATTGTCATCTAAGAGCTTGGAGCGCGACGCCCAAACTTCGGCAACTCGAATGGTTGGCTCTTCGTTTACATGGGCTTTAAAGATTACTTCAAATGCTTTAGATAGAAGCGCTGCATCGGTTGGGATCGAAATTACAATTTGGGACGCCCGAGTTTCTTGAACCGTTCCCTCTGCCCCAGCGTGTGAGCCTTCGAGAGCTCTGAACCGTTGATATCCGCTGTCTCGAACATACGAGCAACAATCATAGGGCCCTTGCGTAATCGAAAGGTTTTCTTCGAGCGCCTTTAATACCCCATCTACGCCGGCGGTGGGTGTGTCGATTGTCACAACCCATTCTCGAGTAAGTGTGGCTGGCGGCATATCGAGTTCGTCTAATACGTGGGCATTGTTCATGAGTTGTTCTCTTGAGGCTGGCAGTGTAAGTCTAATTTCAGTATTCCACAGGGTGTTAGCGGGTACAACTTAAGCTACCCATGTTGTTTAGCCATGTATACGTGTCAACGGACACGGGATGGTGGTCATGTATGATTCGTCTTTAATTGATATAAAGGTCGAACACTATGAATAAGAACCAACCTGTGTGGCTAGAAGTGGCCCTAAACGGCGCTGCTGGAACAGCGTTCCAGCCGAATATCCCAATTACTGTAGATGCGATAGTAAAAGAAGGTATAGCGTGTGCAAAAGCGGGTGCGGCTATTGTGCATGTGCATGCCTACAATGAAGCGGGGCAGGGGGTTGAAGACGCTGATCTTTATACGCGTATTATCGAAGGCATTCGTGAGCAGGTTGATGTCATCGTCTACCCTACGCTTAGTTTGTTTGGCGATATTGATCAGCGTTACGCGCCAGTCCAAACCCTTATTGATCGCGGGTTATTGGAGTGTGGGGTGGTCGATCCTGGAAGCGTTAATATTACCCACACTAGCCAAATTGCGGCTGGTCAAGACGGTATTGCCTACGTAAATCCCGACAGCCACATTCGTCATGGTTTGGCTTTGGCCGAAGCACATAATTGGCGACCTGCTTACGCTATCTATGAACCGGGTTTTGCGAGGCTTGGTGCAGCATTAGCGTTGCAGTTCCCAAAACTCTTACAACCCGTCTACCGAATTATGCTGTCGGATAATTTATTATTTGGTATGGAGCCGAATGAACGTGCGGTGCGCTTTTATGCAGATATGTTGGGCGAGCTAGTGCCGAACGCGCCCTGGATGTTATCGGGCCTAGATGCTGACGTAACCGCCGTAACTCCTCTGGCGTTAGAGCTTGGTGCTCATCTTCGTGTTGGATTAGAAGACGCCCCCTTTGGTGCACCGACTAGCAATCTACAAATGGTTGAAGAGGCTGTGCGTATAATTGAACAACAACCTCGGCCGCTTGCATCGGTCGGTGATGTGCGAGCACACGCATAGACATTAACTCGAATCTATTTGTTAACTTGAATCTAGCCAAGCGCTCTAATCTAAGAACGCGCTTGCACTGGGGTCAGGTTTGCGATAAAAAACATATAATCAATCAATGCCATATTTTACTGAGGGAGACTCTCATGCAGGCCAAATTTTCTAAGATGTCAGAAAGCACCGCTGACGACTGGGCAGTAATCGCCAACGAAGCGAAACAGATGGCTGCGGGCCTCCCAGATCGAATTCTTACTCATATGGAACTGTTGCAGGGTGACTTTGGTGGCTTTCCAGTCGACCGCCTGCAACACTGTTTGCAAACCGCAGAGCTCGCGGCAGACGGAGGCGAAGACGACGAATACGTTGTATGTGCCCTACTGCATGACATAGGCGACACATTAGGTAGCGCCAATCATGCCGATGTGAGCGCGGCGATTTTGGAGCCATTTGTGAGCGATGAGAATCATTGGATGATCAAGCATCATGCTATTTTCCAAGGCTACAACTTTTTTCATTACTTAGGAATGGATCGCAATATGCGCGATCAATTTCTTGATCACCCTAATTATCATCGTACCGCTCGCTTTATCGCTCGCTATGACGATCTAGCGTTTGATGCGTCTAAACCTAGGCTTGAGTTAGCTTTATTCGAAGACATGGTTAAGCGTGTTTTCGCCACGCCAAAGAAGAGCTTATATAAAGAAGCTATGGAGTCTTAAGGGGTTCATAGCGGCTAGATCATAACGCCAGCGAATAAGGGAGCCGATTAAGCTCCCTTTTTTAGTAGTTCTTTATACTAATGTTAATGTTATTGATAACGATTCGCATTTGCATGCAGATAAAAAAGAAGGTATTATTTCGTTATTGATAGACACATTTAACAACATTGATTGAAGCATATGTTCGTTTGCCTTTGTAAAGCAGTAACAGACCACGACATCCATAGCGCCGTAGAAGGCGGTGTGAGTTCGTTCGAAGAGTTGCAAGATCATACTGATGTCAGCACTTCCTGCGGCCAGTGTGCGTGCGAAGCTCGATCTGTCTTTGACGAGAAAATCGCTCTAGAAGCCAGCAAACACGCTTCGTACAACGCGCCTTCTATTGTTTTGCAAAGCAGCTAAACCAAACTCCCGCTTGGTTTAGCATCGCTAATTTTCTCTAGTTCTTGTCTCTTCTCGCAATAATCTGGATGTTCAAATCCAGTTTAGTAATCTAAGCGTCCCAGTTAAGTATTACTTTGCCCGATTGGCCTGATGCCATTGCATCAAACCCTTGCTGAAAATCATCTATAGGGAATTGATGTGTTAGTAGGGGGGTGATATCTAAGCCGCTCTGAATCAAGCTGGCCATTTTGTACCATGTCTCAAACATCTCTCTACCGTAAACACCCTTAATCTCAAGGCCTTTGAAGATGACTTTGGTCCAATCAATGGGCATTTCGCCGGGTGGTATTCCAAGCATGGCAATCTTGCCACCGTGGTTCATGGTGTCGAGCATTGATTTGAATGCGCTAGGTACGCCAGACATTTCGAGTCCTACATCAAAGCCTTCAGTCATGCCTAGTTCTTTCATGATGTCGCGCAACGATTCGCTACCCACGTTTACGGTTCGCGTAGCGCCCATTTTTTTGGCAAGGTCTAAACGAAAGTCATTAACGTCAGTAATAACCACATGTCGCGCGCCCACATGCTTTGCAACCGCCGCGGCCATAATTCCAATAGGGCCTGCGCCTGTAATTAGAACGTCTTCGCCTATTAGATTAAAAGACAGCGCCGTGTGTACAGCGTTACCAAATGGGTCAAAGATTGCAGCAAGATCATCGCTTATATCTGCGGGAATCTTAAAGGCATTGAATGCAGGAATCGCTAGGTACTCAGCAAATGCACCTTGTCGATTAACGCCAACACCCACAGTATTACGACAAAGGTGGCGTCTGCCAGCGCGGCAATTACGGCAATGCCCACAGGTAATGTGGCCTTCACCAGAAACTCGGTCGCCAATTTTAAAGCCGGCAACTTCTTCGCCAATCTCCACGACTTCGCCTACGTATTCGTGTCCCACTATCATAGGGACAGGAATGGTGTTCTGTGACCATTCATCCCAATGGTAAATGTGCATGTCCGTGCCACAGATCGCGGTTTTACTAATCTTTATGAGTAGGTCGTTATGTCCCACGGTCGGTTTCTCGGCCGTAGTCATCCAGATTCCTGGCTTTGCTTCTAACTTGGACAGTGCTTTCATAGTCTTATTGTTTTTAATTTATGTGAGCTAGTAAACCTATATGTTTCTGCGTTGCTGACTAAAACAGCTTCAATTCTTTGGCCACATCAATAAACACATCAACAACAGTGTCGATTTGCTCAATGGTATGCGCGGCCGACATTTGTGTTCTGATTCGAGCTTGGCCTTTTGGTACTACAGGAAAAGAGAATCCCACTACATAAATGCCACGCTCAAGCATTTTGGTCGACATTTGCGCAGCGACTTTAGCATCGCCCAGCATAACGGGGATAATGGCATGGTCTGCGCCGGCAAGCGTAAAACCAGCTTCGGCCATTCTCTTTCTAAAATGTGTGCTATTGCGACGTAGGCTGTTACGTAACTCGTCTCCGTCCTTAAGTAGGTCGAGCACCTTAATCGATGCATTAACAATGGCGGGGGCTAGAGAATTGGAAAAAAGGTAGGGTCTAGAGCGCTGACGCAGCCAATCAACCACTTCTTTGCTTGCCGAGGTATAACCGCCTGATGCGCCGCCAAGAGCTTTGCCTAATGTGCCAGTGATAATATCAACACGGCCCATTACCTCACAGTGCTCATGCGAGCCACGACCTGCGGCACCTACAAAGCCAACCGCGTGTGAGTCGTCAACCATAACCATGGCGCCATACTGATCCGCAAGGTCACAAATGCCACGTAGGTTAGCGATTACGCCATCCATCGAGAACACGCCATCGGTGGCAATGAGTATATGTTCCGCTTTATTTTTTTTTGCTTGTTTGAGCGCCGCTTCTAACTCAGCCATGTTGTTGTTCGCGTAGCGATAACGTTGCGCTTTGCAGAGCCGAACACCGTCAATAATACTGGCGTGATTTAAAGCGTCGCTGATGATGGCGTCTTGAGGGCCTAGCAGGGTTTCGAAGAGACCCGCATTAGCATCAAAGCACGACGAGTACAGAATGGTGTCTTGCATGCCAAGAAACTCACTAATGCTCGCTTCTAGCTTTTTGTGAATGTCTTGCGTACCGCAGATAAAGCGAACCGACGCCATCCCAAACCCATGTTCGTCTAAGCCTTGCTTGGCAGCCGCTATTAATTCTGGATGATTGGCTAGGCCTAGGTAATTGTTCGCACAGAAGTTTAATAATGCAGGCGCTTGGTCAGTTGAAATCTGTGCTTGCTGAGCAGATGTAATAATACGCTCAGATTTATACAGGCCTTCGTCATGCAGCTCTTCGAGTTGTTTGGCTAGTTTTTGATTGAAATTGTCCATTTTGGCGGTATCTAGGTTTGTGCGAGCGGCGGTGCTCTTTGAGAGAGTCTATAGCATGCTCTTTAGGTTTTGAGGGTAGATGCGTACAAATTTAAGTCATTTGGAGATTAAAAACGAAACAATATTTTTAGTCTTCTTTGCGTAATTGTGCGGCAAATTTGTTCGCTATTGGGTAAAATCCGCGCCAATCTTAATTGTTAATCGTTTCAGTGGAGAATTTATGTCTAAGTTTCGCGCAGGTGTTTTATTCGGTGAAGAGATCGATGAGGTTTATGCAGACGCTAAACTCAATCAATATGCGCTACCCGCAGTAAACGTTGTTAGTACCAGTACCGTTAACGCGGTTATGGAAGCTGCTGCGAAGGTTAACTCTCCAGTTATCGTTCAGCTGTCTTTCGGTGGCGGTCAATTTTACGCCGGTAAGAGCTTGCCTAATGACAATTTCGAGGCATCAGTGGTTGGGTGCATATCCGCAGCTAAACACGTGAATGACCTAGCCGAAATGTACGGTATTTCGGTAATCATGCACACGGATCATTGTTCGTTAGTTAATATTTCTTGGATCGATCAATTGTTGGATTATCAAGAAATCTACTACGAACAGCATGGACGCCCTTTATTTAGCTCGCACATGCTCGATCTGTCTGAACAAACGTTAGAGGAAAATATAGAAATATGTGAGCGATACTTTCAGCGTATGGCCGCTATTGAAATTGGCCTTGAGATCGAACTCGGTATAACCGGTGGCGAAGAAGACGGCGTTGATAACAGCGACGTAGACGTGAGCAAGCTCTATACGCAGCCTGAAGATGTTTACTATGCGTACGAGCGTTTAAACAGTATTGGTAACGCCTTTTCGGTTGCCGCTGCGTTTGGCAATGTGCACGGCGTATATAGGCCAGGCAACGTAAAGCTCTCGCCTGGAATACTACGCGACTCTCAAGCTTATGTAGGCGAAAAGATCGGCGCATCCGTGCCTAACCCTGTTAGCTTTGTCTTTCATGGAGGCTCGGGTTCGTCTCAGGCCGACATCCGAGAAGCGATCGGATATGGCGTGATTAAAATGAACCTTGATACCGACATGCAATGGGCGTTTAACTCTGGTTTGCGAGATTATTTCTCAAAATTCAAAGATTACCTTGGCGGCCAAATTGGTAACCCTGAGGGCGACGACGTCCCTAACAAGAAATATTACGACCCACGTAAATCATTACGCCAAGGCGAAGAATATTTTATTGAACGTCTTGTAAGCTCCTTCACAGATTTAAACTGTTTAAACCGAAACGCTTAAGCGCACCTCTGGTTGGCTGGTTTGAGATCGTGATTAAGCGCTAAAGCGGTGTAAAACGACTCACTGAAGCGATAAATCGTATGCTTTACGATTGGGCATTGGCACCAAGTTAGATAGAATACGCGCCCCCGCAAATTAAGGGGGTGGAGAACAGCAATGACGATCGAAATATTACCCGGAAGCATTACCCTAGCGAGCAAGGCGAAAGCCAATGCTGCTGCACCGAATATGGCTGCTGAAATAACAGCGCCTAAACAGGACGTACAAAAGGCCGATGGCCCGCAGAAGAAGGTCTTTATTAAAACCTTTGGCTGCCAAATGAACGACTACGATTCAAATCGGATGTTTGACGCTTTGCATAGTTCGCACAATGCGGTGCGCACTCTCGACGAAACTGACGCCGACATCATCTTGCTTAATACTTGCTCTGTGCGCGAGAAAGCACAAGAGAAGGTCTTCTCTCAGCTCGGCCGCTGGAAAAAATACAAGGATGACCGACCTGACCTAATTATTGGAGTGGGTGGTTGTGTGGCGAGCCAAGAAGGCGACAATATTATTAAACGCGCCCCATATGTCGATTTAGTCTTTGGCCCACAGACATTGCACCGCTTGCCGAAAATGGTTGCTGATGCGACGTCTAATCACAGCAAAGAAGTTGATATCACTTTTCCAGAGATCGAGAAATTTGATGCTTTGCCTGCGCCAAAAGTAGAAGGCGTTACGGCCTACGTATCTATTATGGAAGGCTGTAGTAAGTACTGCTCATTTTGTGTTGTGCCGTATACACGTGGCGAAGAATTCTCGCGACCATTTGATGATGTGTTAGCCGAGGTCGTTGCGCTCGCCGAGCAAGGTATTCGCGAAGTAACTCTGTTAGGCCAAAACGTTAATGCTTATTGGGGTCAGATGCACGACGGAAGCATGGCTGATTTTGCCTTGTTGATTCGTTACGTTGCCGAGATCGAAGGTATTGAGCGTTTACGCTACACCACGTCGCATCCTCTTGAGTTTAGCGACAGTTTGATCAAAGTGTATGCGGATGTGCCCAAGTTAGTAGACCACCTGCATTTGCCAGTACAGTCTGGTTCGGATCGAATATTGGCCGCCATGAAACGACGTTACAAGGCCTCGGACTACGTGGCCATTATTGAAAAGATTCGCAAGATCAGGCCGAACATTTCTATGTCGTCCGACTTTATTATTGGTTTCCCTGGGGAAACCGATGAAGACTTTGAGCAAACCATGGAGTTGATCGAAACGATCGGCTACGACCAGTCATTTAGCTTTATCTACAGCGCTCGCCCGGGTACTCCGGCCGCAGATCTTGTTGATGACGTGCCGATGGACGTTAAGAAAGAACGCTTGCAACGTTTACAGCAGCGCATTAACGAAATGGCGACAGACATATCAGCTTCAATGGTCGGTACTGTACAAAAAGTATTGGTCGACAGGCCTGCACGAAAAGACCCAAGGCAGATATCAGGGCGTACCGAGAATAATCGAGTGGTCAATTTTGATGGGCCGCACGACCTTATCGGAGGGTTCGCTCATGTGTTGATCACAGAAGCATTGCCTAACTCTTTGCGAGGCGAGCTAATCTAATTATCGTGTGATGCGTGCCCGGGGTGAGTGTCCGCGTGGCGTTAATACTACATACATTAATATTGACCTATTCGTCATCACTTTATGTCATCGTTGGACTTGTGTTCAAAGACGGCTTGGATTATAAAATGAGTATGAATTTCGCCAAACTTACTGCTTGTGATTAGACGCGTATGCTAATGATCACGTCACCGATTCTCGTTAGATTTGATGTTACGAGAGGAGTGGCGACCGAGCATCTATTTAATGGAACCAAAGACCTTCTTAATAGAACCAAACACCCAGTCAATCATTCTGAGTTGTGGTTATGGCGGACGACTTACGGATTAGGTTTGTACACTCAATGGATGAGTACTTCTGTGATAGAAAAACGTTTTGTCAGAATCCCCCAAGCATTGCGTATTAGTCCTGAGCCTAGTGATAACCAATTTAGCATGAACAGCCATGTTAACGGCTGTGCGAACGAATTTGCCAGTCTTACCCATTTCATGAGGACCATTTTTTGAACCAAGCCTTACCTGCTAAAACGATTACCCTTGGTAGCGCCGATAAGCCAGTCAGCAACACCCGGTTATTGAGTCTGTGTGGTGAGCGTCACCACAATATAAATGTTATCGAGAACGAACTTGATGTTAAGTGCTACCAACAAGGCAGTGATTTTGTGCTGCAAGGTAATAGTCAACAAATTACTATTGCTGGCAAAGTAATCAAAAAACTGTATAGCATGACAAAAGGAAACAAGGATATTCAAGAGCCGGAGATCTATCAGGTGATCAATAATATGTCAGAAACATCAACCGAAGCCAGCAACGCCGAAGTCAGTCGCGCGGTCGTTCAAGCACCATTAAAACAAGTCGTTGCGCGTTCGCAAACGCAAAACGAATATATGAATGCCGTCGACAAATTTGATGTGGTGTTCGGTGTTGGCCCAGCGGGCACGGGTAAGACTTACCTCGCAGTAGCGAAGGCAGTTCAAGCACTTATGGACGAAGAAGTTAAACGCATAATATTAGTGCGGCCTGTGGTTGAGGCGGGTGAGCATTTGGGCTTTTTGCCTGGCGATATAGGACAAAAAATTGACCCTTATTTACGTCCCTTATATGACGCTCTTTATGAGTTGTTGGGTTTTGAGCGAGTTGCTAAGTTGATCGAACGTAATGCAATTGAGTTGGCGCCTTTGGCTTATATGCGCGGTCGCACACTGTCCGATGCTTTTGTCATTATGGATGAGGCTCAGAACACTACTATTGCGCAGATGAAAATGCTGCTGACCCGAATAGGTTTTGGTTCAAAAGTGGTGATTACCGGTGACTTATCACAGGTAGACTTACCTAAAGGAACCTATTCGGGGCTAAAGCAAGGCTTGACTATTCTGAGCAATATAAAGGGTATTCATGTCACTAAGTTTACTGGACGCGATATTGTACGACACCCGATGGTGCAGAAAATTGTAGAGGCTTACGACAAACATGAACGTAGCGTCTGAGCTAGCTCCGCTACTTGTCGATCTTCAAATTGCATTAGGCGACGATCAAGTAGAACTTCCTTCGGCCCAAAATTTTAGTACATGGGCTGAGGCCGCTTACCAAGCCATACCTCATACGGGGCGGGGCGGGGCGGAGGTTACTATCAGGCTAGTGTCCGTAGACGAGATGGTTGAACTAAATGAAACTTACAGGGGCAAGTCGGGGTCTACCAATGTGTTGTCGTTTCCGTTTGAGCCGAGCTTCGGAATCCCAGACGATTTCCAAATAGGAGACGGCGTTGACCCTCTGAACGACGTACCAGAGTTACCATTATTAGGTGATTTAGTGATTTGTCACCAAGTTGTAAGCCTTGAGGCGGTGCATCAATCTAAGCAACTAAAGCAACATTACGCACATATGGTGGTGCATGGTGTATTACACTTATGTGGTTACGACCATCAGATTGATGAAGAAGCTGTTAAAATGGAGCAGCTCGAAATACAGATTCTTGCATCGATGCAAATACCCAATCCCTACACTTGATTTTGATGCATCGTCATTAGTTCTAAATAACCTTTCGATTCAGTTCGATGTTAAATAACTAAAATTTAACTCGATACAACTCAACCCAACCTAGACCCATAGAATGAACTCTCCTGAAAAACCTCCGTCGTCACGGAGTTTTAGCCAAAAGTTAAAGTCTCTAATGTTCGGCATCCTTCCTACCCAAAGGGCAGAATCACGCGCCGATATTCTCGAAAACCTCAAACACGCTGAAGAAGACGGAATCGTCGCTCGTGATGCGTACGACATGATGCAGCGTGTTATGTATGTTTCTGATCTAAAAGTTCGAGACATTATGATTCCGCGCAGCAGTATGGTGTCGATCAAGCGCGACGACTCTCTTGATGAATGTCTAGACGCGATGGTCGAAAGCGGACATTCCCGCTTTCCAGTAGTAGACGAAGAAAAAGACCAAATTGTAGGCACATTGTTAGCAAAGGACCTGCTGGCGTTTTTTGATGACGACCACAAGCCGCGCTTTTCATTAAGAGACCTTACTCGACCGGTTGTATTTGTGCCTGAAAGTAAGCGGCTCAATGTTCTGTTAAGTGATTTTCGCGAGAATCGAAATCACATGGCGGTGGTGGTTGATGAGTTCAGTAATGTCGCGGGTTTAGTGACTATTGAAGATGTACTCGAACAGATTGTTGGCGATATCGAAGACGAGCACGATATTGAAGAAGAAGAAAGCTTAATAAGAGTTTTAGATGATGGCGAGACCATTGTTAAAGCCTTGCTGCCTGTCGAGGAGTTCAATGAATATTTTAGAACCTATTTGCACGACAACGGCAGCGATACCATTGGTGGACTCATTTCGCAGCAGTTAGGGCACATTCCTCAACGTGACGAAGTCGTTGAGATTGATGGTTTTCGTTTTGAAGTGGTCCACGCAGACACACGTCGTGTGTATCTGATTCGAGTGTCTAATGAAACTATCGATTAAGCTTTGCATGACGTATAACTGTTGTCGGGTTGGCGGATGAGCGAGACTAAAACAGTTTATTTGATTGATGCCAGCATCTACATATTTAGAGCTTGGTTCTCGGTGCCCGATACAATGCGTGGCACCGACGGCCAACCTGTAAATGCCATTTATGGCTTCACTCGATTTTTGGCTGAATTTGCTGAACGTAGCCAAGCTTCTCACGTTGCCATCGCGTTTGACGAAAGCTTAACCACGTCGTTCCGAAATGAAATGTACCCGCAGTACAAAATGAATCGAGAGTTACCGCCAGCCGAACTCAAGATGCAGTTTGAGTTGTGTCGAAAAATAGCTGAAGCTGCAGGCTTTTACTGCGTTAGTCATGACCGATATGAAGCAGACGATCTGATAGCAACACTATGCCTGCAGATGCGCGACCACGGATTTAGATCGGGCGTTGTGACAGGCGATAAGGATCTTACGCAATTGTTGCAAGGCAGCGACTTTTGGTGGGACTTTGCGCGTAACGTACAGCTAGACAAAGCGGGCGTGTTCGACAAGTTTGGCGTACCAGCATCCGCAATTCAAGATTATTTGGGCTTGTGCGGTGACGCTGTCGATAACATTCCTGGTGTGCCAGGGGTCGGCCCTAAAACAGCCGTTGCTCTGCTGGAAGAGTATGGTTCCGTTGAAAATGTATTTGATAATCTTGGTGCGGTTGCAGGTTTGCCTGTGCGTGGCGCTAAGACGTTAAGAGCAAAGCTAGAGCCATTTAAAGAGCAAGCCTTACTGTCTAAGGAGTTGGCAACTGTATGCTATACAGCACCGATCACGGTCTCCGCCGATTCTCTGAGACGACATCAGGCCGAAATGAGCTCACTATTAGAAATGGGGCATGTGATGGGTGGCCGAGGCGAAGGTCTGTTTCATCGGTTGGCGCATTCAGCTCGGACTATTCAGACTTTCTCTTAATGACAATTCTGGTCTAGGGCTTGTCCCATGACAAGGGTTTTGTAATGATTGCCGTTTCTAAGGTGATAAGTCTTTTTCGCAGGGCCAATTATTGTTAGCTGGTTTTTAGTTTTAAATAACCATTCATTTTTATATTGCCGAATTTCGGCCAAGGCTTGATTCAATGTACGAAGAATTTTTTGGATTAACAGAGCGACCTTTTTCGATCGCGCCTGATCCACAGTATCTGTACATGAGCAAATCGCACAAAGAGGCGATGGCGCATCTCTCATATGGGTTGACCCAAGGGGGCGGTTTTATTGTTCTAACTGGTGAGGTAGGCACCGGTAAGACCACGCTTTGTCGCACACTACTGCAAGACCTCCCCGAGAGTACTGATGTAGCGCTCATTCTTAATGCAACACTCGATGAATCCGAATTGTTGCAAACGCTGTGCGACGAGCTCAAGGTCAGTTACCAAGAGGGCGAGTCACACAAAAGGCTAACAGACCTTATTAATGAGCGGCTGCTGGCTAGTTTCGCGAAGAATCGGCAAACAGTATTGATTATTGACGAAGCACAATTGTTGAGCCGAGATGTCCTTGAGCAAATTCGCTTACTCACTAATTTAGAAACAACTAAGACCAAGTTGCTCAAAATTATTTTGATCGGCCAGCCTGAGCTCAACGAAGTTTTACGACGTAAAGACTTGCGGCAATTAGCGCAGCGAGTTACTGCGAGGTACCACTTAGGCGCTCTTAAAGACAACGATGTCGAAGCGTATCTGAATAGGCGTTTGTCTGTAGCGGGCTCTAAGCAGCCTGTGTTTACTCGCCAAGCTATAGACCAGTTGCGTAAGGCCACCGAAGGCATCCCAAGACGAATCAATGTATTGGCCGATCATAGTATGTTGGCGGCTTATGCCAAAAGCAGTCGATGGGTTGACGCAGCGATGGTTAGAGCTGCCGCCTCGGAGGTTTTATTACCTAACTCTGAAGACAATGTTACGATTCTGGGAAGAGTGTTCTCTCGGGCAAAAATGCGTTGGTGGGTATTTGTTGGACTTGTGCTTTTATTCAACGGGTTGGTTTGGTGGGCGTTAATGGTGTCAGCTCCACAACGGGAAGCCGTTATGACAGCCGGGTTGACCCAGTCTGAAACCCCTCATTCGGCAGACAACAACTCCGAACCTCAAGGTTTTGAGCCTGAATATGCGGTCGAGACAGCTAATGCTGATGATGACTTAGGCGATGGAACCGAGGCGCTAGATGAATCGTTGGAAGGTAGCGACGACGTTTCAGTGATTCCAGAATCCAATGCGGTCACATTCAACACAACGGAATCTGGCGTTGCTATCGTCGGTGACCAGACATCGGACTCGCCGTCTGACTCGATTTCAAGCCAGTTATCGGCTCCCGTAACGGGCAAGGTTATGTCGTCATCAGTTTATTTAGACGACTCTCCCGACATACCAGACGTGGCGCTTTTGCAAGACGTTCCTAAAGAGGTATCCATACAGTCATCGGAGCTATTGGCCAGTGGCGACCAAAGCAACCAAGATAAACCAGATGCTCCGCAGCAGCTCATGGATATACTGGCGACTAGCGCCAATATGACTACCAGAAGTCGCGCATTCCAACGTCTAGCGGGTCTGTGGAGCGTATCTTTTGAAGAGCCTACATTGGATCCATACTGTCGTTTGCTTAATGATTCAGGCCTCGCTTGTTTAGACGTTAGCAATTGGTCAGAGCTGGTTGTGTTTAACCGACCGAGTATTGTCGTTTTGTCGGCCGATGAGACTTTGCACCGAGCCATTGTTCAGTCGGTAGTGGGCCAGAATGTCAATTTATTAATCGGTGAACGAGAAATACTGGTGGATCGTGCCACATTCGAGTCGGTATGGACTGGTAGTGCAGTGGCTCTTTGGCGCTATAATGGATTTGATGATAGCGTTTGGGGGTTAGGCGCTAGTGGCGCGAAAGTCTTGCAGGCTAAGCAGCGCTTAGAGCTTACTTTGCAGCGTTTAGGTTTGCCAACACTAGAGCAGCCAAATTCAGATCGGTTTGACACCGATACAGCGCAGAAGTTGGTCGCTTTGCAAAGTCGATACGGTCTGACCGCCGATGGTGAACTGGGCACGCAAACTAAGTTACTGATCAACGAAGTATTGAGTAATGGTGTCACGCCTACTCTGGTCAATCGATTCTCTTCAATCTGATAAGAGCCTATACTCTAGTTTCCGTCAGTTTCAAAAGTATCAATAAGTTTCAGAAGTCTTATTTATCCGTTCGGCCACATCAACCTTACACAATTATTATGTCAACGATTCTCGAAGCACTTAAAAAATCCGAGCGCGAGCGTAAGCTCAGCGATATACCCACGCTAAGTGACATGCCTGCTATCGAAGAGCCTAGTCCATTCAAGTGGATAGGTTTGACTATTGTGGGTTTGTTCGCCGTGTCATTGCTGGCGGCATTTATTGTAATGACTCTGACGTCTGCAGACACTTCTACCGTTGCTGGTGCTAAAGTGGTTTCCGTTCAAGAAAGTGCCGCGACAGCATCGCTCAGTGTGTTGAGCTACTCCGAGAACCCCGAGCAACGTTTTGCAATCATTAATGACAAGTTGGTGCGTGAGGGAGACTTTCTTGCTACAGGTATAAAAATCGAACAAATATTGACTGATCGGGTAACGTTGATTGTTAAGGGCGATCGCATGTCTTTAAAACCATAATCTGTTTTCCAGAATTTTAATGCATGTTTAATGCGCCTAGTTTGCTTAATAAGAAAACTAACTTTCGTTATACTCCCCCCCGTTTCTGATTCCCTAAATTTAACCCGCAAGACGTAACCTTAAGGCGTCCAACTAATTATGAGTCTGCAATCTGAGGTCGCCAAAAGGCGCACCTTCGCCATTATTTCGCACCCCGATGCCGGTAAGACAACGCTTACCGAGCGGCTTCTGCTGTCTGGTGGTGCGATTCAAATGGCGGGAAATGTTAAGTCTCGAAAATCAGGCCGTCACGCAACCTCCGACTGGATGGAACTCGAAAAGCAACGCGGTATCTCGGTTACATCATCTGTGATGCAATTCGAGTACGACGGTAAGATGATCAACTTGCTCGACACCCCAGGCCACGCTGACTTCTCAGAAGACACGTATAGAACCTTAACGGCCGTTGATTCTGCGTTAATGGTGATCGACATAGCTAAGGGTGTAGAAGAACGTACGATTAAGCTGATGGACGTGTGCCGCTTGCGGACCACGCCCATCATGACATTCGTTAATAAGATGGATCGTGAGGGGCGCGACCCAATCGAAATCATGGACGAAGTAGAGTCAGTGCTCGACATATTGTGCGCACCTATGACATGGCCTATTGGTGGCGGTAAGCAATTTCGCGGCGTTTATCGTTTATACGATGACACGTTACATTTGTTTTCAGGTCGTCCAGGCAACTCAAAAACCGAAGATGTGTTTGTAAAAGGTATTAATTCAGCCGAAGCTGAGCAAGCGTTAGGTGGAAAAATTACTGAGCTTCGCGATGAGCTAGAACTGCTTGAGGCTGCGAGTAATGCCTTTGATTTAGAGCTTTATCGTAGCGGTGTGCTTACGCCGGTGTTTTTCGGTTCGGCTATTTCTAATTTGGGCGTAGATGAGTTAATGGCAAATTTTGCCAAGCATGCGCCACCACCACAGGGTCGCGAGGCCGAGACTCGAAAAGTAGAGTCAAGCGAAGAAGTGTTCACAGGATTTGTGTTTAAGATTCAAGCCAACATGGATCCTTCTCATCACGACCGCATTGCGTTTTTAAGAGTGACCTCGGGTCGATTCGAAAAAGGTAAAAAGCTGCGGCATGTAAGAATTAAGCGCGATGTGGTTATTAATAATGCCAGCTCGTTCATGGCGGCTAAGCGAGACCAAGCCGATAGCGCTTATGCGGGCGACATTCTGGGTTTTCATAATCACGGAACTATTCAAATCGGTGATACGTTCACCGAAGGCGAAGAGCTAAAGTTTACGGGTATCCCTAACTTTGCGCCTGAGCTCTTTAGACGTGTGCAGCTCAAAGATCCGCTGCGTGCTAAAGCATTACAAAAGGGTTTGATCCAGTTAAGTGAAGAAGGAGCAACTCAGGTGTTTCGTCCAATGATCAATAATGATTTGATCTTGGGTGCGGTCGGTGTATTGCAGTTTGATGTAGTGGCTCATCGTCTTAAAAACGAATATAACGTCGAAAGCCTGTTCGAGCCAGTGCAAGTGGCAACGGCGCGTTGGTTGCGTTTTCCAGACGCAAAAACCGAGCAAGACTTTTTGAGGAAGAACGAAGCAAATGTTGCGCTCGATGGTGCAGAACACATAACGTATATTGCGCCTAATATGGTTAACCTGCAGTTAACTATGGACCGCTGGCCAAAAGTTGAGTTTATGAAGACTCGCGAGATTTAACTATCTCTGCGATGTTTTTGGATCGCGTTGTTCGAAATAGCCAGCGAATAGCGATACAACTCGCAGACAAGCTAACACCACAAACACAAATTTAAACAACGACTGGAAAACCATGATTGTTACTCGCTTCCCCCCAAGCCCTACAGGTTACTTGCATTTAGGCGGCGCCCGCACGGCGCTCTATTCGTGGCTGCATGCTCGCCAGAGTGAAGGTAAGTTTGTGCTTCGGATTGAAGACACAGATTTAGAGCGTTCTACGCCTGAGGCTGTTCAAGCGATTCTTGATGGTATGGAATGGCTCGGACTTGATTACGACGAAGGGCCTTTTTATCAGACCCAACGATTCGATCGTTACAGAGAAGTGACCCAGCAGTTGCTTGCAACCGACCATGCATACCATTGTGAATGTTCTAGAGAAAGGCTAGACATGATGCGTGAAGAGCAAAGAGCAGCTGGGCAAAAGCCTAAGTATGACGGCCGTTGCCGTGACCTTAATCTTGAGCCAAGCGAGCAAACGGTAGTGCGTTTTAAGAACCCTCTTTTGGGCGAGGTCGTTATTGAGGACCAAGTAAAGGGCAATATCGTGGTTTCTAATCAAGAGCTAGATGACTTGATCATCGCGCGTCCTGACGGCGTTCCAACTTACAACTTGACCGTTGTTGTAGATGATTGGGACATGGGCATTACTCATGTGATTCGTGGCGACGACCATGTAAACAACACGCCGCGCCAAATCAATATTCTTAGAGCGTTGAAGGCTGATGTACCTGCGTACGCGCACGTGCCTATGATTTTAGGCGAAGATGGCGCACGTCTTTCAAAACGTCACGGGGCTGTTAGCGTTATGCAGTATCGCGATGACGGTATATTGCCCGAGGCGTTGCTCAATTATTTAGTGCGGTTAGGCTGGTCACACGGTGATCAAGAGCTGTTCAGCATGGACGAGCTCATGACCCTGTTTAAGATTGAAGACGTAAGCAAGGCTCCGTCAGCGTTTAATGTCGAAAAGCTTTTGTGGGTGAACCATGAAAAAATTAAAGCTATGCCGTTGGATGAGTTGGCGGATAAAGCGGATTGGTATTTTCAGTCGGCGGGCATTACTCTTAAGGGCTATAGCAATGCGCTGGCAGTATTGGGCTTAATGCGCGACCGGTGCCATACCTTGCTAGAACTTGTAAAACAGAGCACGTTTTTCTTTAAGGGTGTCGAAAACTACGCCGAACCAGCGGTTAAAAAATGGATTAAAGAGGGTACGGGTGAATTGTTACAGGCGCTTGTCGAACGTTTGGATTCAGTTACTGATTGGCAGGCTGAATCAATTCAGTCTGAGTTGCAGACGTTGGTTAAAGAGCGCGAGTTAGGTTTTGCCAAGTTGGCGCAACCCATTCGAATTGCAGTGACGGGCGATGCAAATTCGCCATCAATAGACCAGACGCTCGAAGTGCTTGGCAAGAGCGAAAGCTTGCTACGCTTGCGCGCAGCGGCCGATCATTTTTCCACTTAGGTCGCCGACACCCAAAGCAAAAAACGCCTAAGCTCACGGTTGACTTCTGCGCTAACACCCCCGTTAGCGCAGCATTTCTTTGCGTGTTAGCACGCAATACTTAATCACGCCCGCCGACTGACGACTGCGAACAAGTTTACGAACGAAAATATTCGTTAATATCGAAACTAGCTATCTGCATAGTCTTAACGAACATGACAGCATCGTCACTCTTGCCCATCAAGTCCTTAAGCCTGATAGGATTTATAAATATTGGGTGCGGTTAAGTCTTTGATTTAGATTTGGTTTTACCTTTTTGCTAGACAGTTTTCAGCTGCAGTTAGCGCGGTTTTTCAGGCCAAGAGTCGGTTTAAATTGGCTGACAATTTGTTTAGTAATTGTTAAAAAAGATGCCACTAAATTGCCACTAGTTTGCTATTCCGAAAGTTAATAGCGCTCTGTACGAAGATAGGGCTTGGCTTATCACCTCATTCCAGTATAGACTTTGATGCTCAAGTTCTGCACAAGACAGAGCCTGCAGTAAAAAGAAAAATGGTCTCTTCTCGAGTCTCGACGAGTTCAGAGTGTATGGTTTTGCTCCAAGATTTGTTACGGATTAAGTAAGAAGGCCAACCATGGGAGGCGGCGCAAGATTCAAATGAATCTTACGTCGTTGATAAGTTGTACAGTCTGTTTTGAGTTTTTATTCTTTACGGTTTGTGCATAGACGCTTACGAATATCCAGCGCCAGTGTTGTAGCAATGTAGTTGCGACGTTGTGGTTAGGTAGAGGTTATAGCTCTTTAGCGGCCCGCTTTATCCTTTGTCAGGATTCGGTGAGTAGCGATATTTGAGCCATAATCTTAGTGGGTAGTTATCCTTCCTTTCATCGGTGCTTTCTAGGCACCAGTTTTCTTCTTTCTGTTGATGCTTACTTTTGTGTTGCTGGCAATCGCATCGAAGTTCAATGTGATTGCAGGCGACTTGGCAGAATGCGTTTATTGTTTTAGACGCTTATTGAATTAAAGAAGATCTGGCTTAGTTTTAGTGGCTGAATGTTATGCCTTAGCTCTAGGTCGTTTTTAGAAGTAGGTGGTTAGTTGCAGGCGCGCAGTTAAACGCAGGCACTTAACAGCAAGCTTTTTAAAACGTGGGTCGATTTTTAACGAATCGAGAAAAGTGCTACTAGATCCCTAATAGTGTTTTGATCGGTATTTACTGAATCTAGCAAACTAGGTTTCATTACAAGAGGTTATTTTGAAAATGAAAAAAACTTTGTTGAATTGGACGAGTCGAGCTGTGGCAGTTGTTGCCATTGGCCTGGTCTCTACAATCGTCTCGGCGCAGTCAGCGAGCGGACAATCTGTAGATCAGGTTTTCGCACGTGAACTCAAGTTGGTAGAGGGCCTTAAGGTCTATAACGACCAGCTCAATGCACAGTTGAGAGCTCAAGGCGTTGCGCGAGCAGAAATTCTTAAGTCTATCGAAGACTCAAAAGGCCTCGAAGAGCAGGTTGCTCCTTTGTTGAGCACTATGCTTTCAGCTTTGGATAAATTTGTTCAAGCTGATTTGCCGTTTCATCAAGAAGATCGAATGGACAGCATTGGCCGACTTAAGGCTCTTATGAGTAATCCAGAAGCGCGTACTTCAGATCGCTTCCGCAATATTATGGACATCTACACGTCTGAGATCGAATATGGTAATACGTTCGAAGCTTACCGTGGTTCGATTCCTGTTGATGGCGAAGATACTGTTCTTGATATTTTGCGTATTGGTCGCTTGTCGTTGTACGCCCAAACAGATGATCGCAAGCGATCGTTTATGTGGGATAAAGCGTCTGGACAGTGGGTTGACATTGATTCGCATCGCGACATCCGTACAGCCATTAAAGTTGCAAGCAAAACGGTAGCTCCAGAGTTATTGAGCTTGCCAGTTTCTGCGCCGGAGGGAACATAGTATGAAGGGTTTATTCACGACAGCAGCATTTTTAGCTGCACTAGCGGTGATGCCAATTCAAGCGCAAACGGTTGATCAATTATATGACCAAGTGCGCAGTGGTAACTTCGAAAAATCAGAAGCTGCAATCGAAATGGAAAAACGTTTCGCATCTGCAGGTGCCGGCAAACAAGCGATTGTTGAGCAGTTGCGCGCACAACGCGCTCAGTTAGAAGCACAAGCTAACTCAACTGAAGACCAATTTGCGGTTAACGACGAAGCTCTAAATGCTTTACGTAACAACCGTGAAAAAGCTTTAGGCGATCTTAAAGAGCTTTTTGGAGCTGTACAGCAAGTATTAGGCGAAGCCGAAGCAGGCTTTTCAACGTCAGTAATTTCTGCGCAATTCCCCACTCGCACAGACTCTTTCGACGAGATTTCTGCAAAAGTATCTAACCAGAGTAACGAGTTAGTAACGGCTGCTGAGATCGAAAGTGTATGGCAAGCGGTATTCGCCGAAATGGTAGAGCAAGGCAAGGTTGCACGATTCTCAACTCCGGTCGCTACAGCGTCTGGTGGTAAAGAGGAGCAATCGGTTGTGCGTGTTGGTAGTTTTAACCTAATCGGAGACGGAACGTACTTAAGTTACGGAGCTGGTTCGGTTGCTGAGCTTCCGCGCCAACCCTCAGGTGCTGCATCAGGTCAAGCGGCTAGTCTTTATGGCGCAAGCGCTGGTGAAGTGGTTGAGTTCTCGATTGACCCTACTAAAGGAACTTTGTTAGGTTCTTTGGTTGAGTCACCGAGTCTTATGGAGCGTGTTAACCAGGGTGGTACGGTTGGTTACATCATTTTAAGTGTTGGTTTTATCGCAGCGCTAATCGCGTTCTATAAAATCTTTACACTCTTTGGTGTTGCTTCAGCAGTTCAGAAGCAAGCCAAGAACCCAGACTCACCTAGCTCGAACAATCCATTAGGACGCGTTCTGAAAGCCGTTACTGATAACCCGAAATCGGATACAGAAGCAATGGAGTTACGTTTGTCTGAAGCGATTATGAAAGAAACGCCAAAATTAACATCATGGTTGATGTTTATTAAGATCGTTTCGGTTGTTGCACCATTGGCGGGTCTATTAGGTACGGTACTCGGTATGATCGAGACGTTCCAATCGATCACATTGTTTGGTGCTGGCGATCCTAAGTTGATGGCTGGTGGTATTTCAACTGCACTTGTAACCACAGTATGTGGTCTTGTGGTTGCGATTCCGATCGTACTTCTCCATACAGCAGCGGCCAGTAAGGCAAAGCGTGTTGAGGAAATTCTAGAAGAACAAGCGGCCGGTATGGTTGCTCGTAAACTAGAGAAGTAATCACGATATAGCTTGGCCGCAGTAAAAATTTTGCCGCGGCCAGGTTAATACCGACAGAGGTTTATATGCCAGATTTTATTGTAGCGATTCCTGAGCACATCCGAGATTTTATGGAGCTTGGCGGTCCAGTTCTGTATCTTATTGCCGCACTCTTATTAGTGATGTGGTATATGATTTTGGAGCGTATTTTCTATTTTCGTGGTCCTCACAAAGACGCTGTTAAAGCAGCGATTCACGAGTGGGAAGCTCGCTCAGAACGTAACTCTTGGGCAGCGCATCAAGTACGTGAACAGCTCATTTCGTCCGTTGCCTCTAAGGCAAAGGAAAACCTATCTATGATTCAAGCTTGCGTAGCCTTAGCTCCGTTGTTTGGATTGTTGGGTACGGTGACGGGAATGATCGAAGTGTTCCAAGTAATGGCTATTAGTGGATCTTCGAACGCGCGTGCTATGGCCGGTGGCGTATCACGAGCGACGGTACCTACTATGGCGGGCATGGTTGCAGCTCTTTCCGGCTTGTTCTTAAGTTTTTGGTTGTTGAGACGCGCTGAACAAGAGCGAGAATCATTAAGCGAAAACCTAACGCTGGATCATTAAAAGAGGTATGGCACTCACAGCGTTCAAAAACGCAACATGTGAGCCACGCTCTTAGCATTAACTAACGAGACACATCAATGAGACGAATTCGTAAAAAGCAAGAGGAAGACGCAAAGATCGATATCACGCCCATGCTGGACGTGGTTTTCATCATGCTTATTTTCTTCATCGTAACCGCAAGCTTTATTAAGGAGAGTGGCGTAAATGTTGAGAAACCAGAAGCCGTTACTTCAATCAAAAAGCCAAAAGCGACTATCTTATTGGCGATTGATGCAAACGACGAGATCTGGCTTGATAAAAACAACATTGACCCGCGCGCTATTAAAGCAACGATTGGACGCCTAAGAGCAGAAAATCCAGAGGGTGAAGTTGTGGTTCAGGCAGATGTCGAATCAACAGCTGAGGCGGTCATTAAAGTTATTGACGCCCTTAAAGATGCTGGAATTGAAATTCCTTCTATCGCTACTAAATCGGAGTAAGGCAAATGGCTAGAAATATTCAATCTTTTGCTCTCGCTATTTTGATTACCCTAGGGTTAATCCTGGGGATGTACGGACTGATTAAGATGGATGAGCCTGAGCTGGGCGAGAGTAGCGATTCTATTCTCCCTAGTTTCAATCAAGCACCAGAAAACGACGAAGTACGCACGATTGCACCGAAGCCTGATCGTCCCGACGATATTCAAGAGGCTCCAGATGTTCCTGAAACTGAGATCATCCCGGATAATCTCGATATCGACGCGGATCTTTCGATGGGTGCGGTTCAAATCGGCATTAACCGTGAATTGTCAGGCTTTAACTCAGCTGATGGTGAGTTTTTGCCAATTTTTCGCCCCCCACCGATCTATCCACGACGAGCGGCAGAACGCGGCTTGTGCGGTTCAGTTGAATTAGAGTTTACTGTGACAGCTGATGGTGGAGTAGTCGACCCAGTTGTTACGTCAAGTACATCGTCTATGTTTGAATCTGCGGCTAAGAAGGCGTCACTCAAATACAAGTACAAACCGCGGCAAGTTGGCGGAAAACCAGTTGATGTGTTTAACGTGCCGATTCGTGTTGTGTTTGAAATGGAAGATGGCTGTTAGTCGAATAATATCGACCTGTTAAAAGCGGCAGTACGACTCCCGCTCACACAAATACAGCAAGTTTAACCAGTCAGTTTTAGAGGTTATCTATTATGAAATTAGTATCTGAAAAAACCAAGCAAGAGAACTATATGGCTATCGTTCGACGATATTCATTAGTTTCAGTAATCGCTATTGGTGTTGTTGCAGCGGTTCCTTTTACGCCTATCTTGAGTAACGATTCTGTCGCGCAAGCGCAAGAAGAAGAGGCTGCGCCACCCAAAAGAGGTACTCGCGTCCTCTCTATTCGCCAAAAGCACATGAAGTCGTTTGAAGCGATTAATGAGGCTTTTGAAGTAGAAAACTATACAGAAGTAAGCAATCTACTCAGAAAGGTAGAAGCGGACCAAGAACTCAACAATATTGAAAAATATTATGTCTACGTATTCAGAGGTAATATCGCTTTTTCTCGTGATGACCTGCAGGGAGCGTTGCGTGAGTTCAAGGCGATTACAACCGTTCGCGAAGGCGTTCCTGTTGGCAACTACAATGCAAATCTTTACACAATTGCTCAGGTCTATTTTTCGTTAGAAAACTACTCTGAGGCATTAAATTACGCAAGACAGTGGTTTAACACACAAGAATCTCCTAGCGCAGATGGCTATATGCTGATTGGTCAAGCTCAGTACATGCTTAAGCGTTACGATGATGCGCTGCCAAATGTTCAACAAGGTATCAATAAGTATGTCGAGGTTGGAGCCATCCCTAAAGAAGGTTGGTTAAACTTATTGAGCAATATTTATCGTCAAAAGGACCAATTCGACAAGATGGTACCGGTTCTTAAACAATTGGTTCAGCATTATCCGAAAAAGACGTATCTAATTACCTTGGCGGGTGTCTATAACGAATTAGAGCAACAAACGAAAATGACTGCTTTGTACCAAGCTATGTATGACCAAGGACTTCTGACGAGCGAGTCAGAGCTGGTAACACTTGCTTCCCTAAAGCTGTCTGAGGACAACCCGTATAAAGCGAGCGAAGTTATGAAAAAAGGCTTTGATTCGGGCATTGTAAAGAAGAACCTAAAGAACTATCGAACTTTTGCGCAAGCGTTATATGCTGCTCGCGAGTACGAAGACGCGTTGGTTCCACTTGCGCAAGCAGCGAAAATGTCAACTGATGGCAAACTCTATGACCAATTAGGGCAATCGTATTTGGCGCTTAATCGTTGGAAAGAAGCAGAGTCTGCTTTTAAGAGTGCGTTGAGTAAGGGCAAATTGGGAGACGGTATTGGCAACACAAAAGTTAGTCTCGGGTCTGTCCAGTTTGAGCAAAAAAATTATGAAGCGGCCAAAAAGACTTTTCAGTCTGCAACGCAACATGACAAGGTTTCGGATATTGCAGGAAAGTGGGCTAAGTACGTCGATAATGAAGTTATGCGACTTGCCGAACTCAGAAAAGAAATTGTAATTAACACTGACGTAGAGCCGGTGTCTGGATAGTGAAATCCGTTTTACTTACCATTCCGAGTGTTTTATTTACAACAGAGCCACGAATCCATGGCTGGATTAGAGGATTAATATGAGTTCTTACGGACTACCAAAAATGAATATAAGACTTTCAGTAATTGCCTGCGTTGCAGGACTCGGGTTTGCTACGGTTTCGCTAGCGGACCCGACAGACGACATAGTTAACTCGGGTTTAAGTCGAGCTAAAGCAGCTGCTGCTTCTCAAGCTCGCATTAACCAAGTTTCTGAAGCAACTGAAAAAGTGATTAGCCGTTACCAACAGCAGTCGAAGTTGGTTGATAGCTTGAAATCTTACAATGACAGAATGCGCAGAACCATAACGGCTCAAACAGACGCAATGGCAAAGCTCGAGCGCTCTATTGAAGATGCGTCATTAATTGAACGCCAAATTGTTCCGCTAATGATGCGCATGATTGAGGGTTTAGATGCCTTTGTAAAAGCTGATCTACCGTTCCAGAAACAAGTACGACAAGATCGAGTCGATCGTATTAGAGGCTATTTAACCAATGCTAATATTTCGGCGGCTGAACGTTTTAGACAAGTACTGCAAGCCTATTCGTTTGAGGCGGGATACGGAAAGACGCTAAACGCTTATACAGACAGCATTACTGTCGAAGGCGAAAGTTTGTCAGTAAATGTTTTGCAGATTGGTCGGACTGGTTTGTATTATCAAACTCTTGATGGTGCGAAAACGGGTCATTGGGACAGAGCATCGTCGGCATGGCAAGAGTTAGATTCTTCTTATGCAGATGGGGTTAATCACGCGATTCGAGTTGTACAAGGTAAAGAGCCATCCGAATCACTGCTGGAATTGCCGATAGCGGCTCCGGAGGCTAACTAATGCGAGGCTTAATAAATAATAAAATTATGGCTCGAATGGGCCTGATCGCTTTAATTGCTCTATTTGCGTCTTTTAACGTAAGCGTAGTCAATGCTCAAGCTGAGGCAGCGGCCCCAGCCGAAAAGCAAACGGCTGCACGTGGACTCAATATCAACGAAATTTTGTCGGCGGTAAGCCGAGCATCGTCGGCTGATGGACGCGCTAATGCAGCTCGTGAGCAAAAGTTTAAGGCTGAGCAAGGTCGCCAACAAGGTCGTTTGAACGCAATGACCAACGAACGCGCTCGTCAAGAACGTATTAGCGACCAACTAGACGCCGAATATGCCGTTAACAAGATTACCATTGAGGAATTGCAGGGTGAGTTAGCTAAAGAGCTCGGTGACTTGCAGCAATTGTTTGGTGTGATTCAGCAGAATGCCTCCGAAGCGCAAGAAGACTATAAAACGTCATTGATTAGTGCAGAGTATCGCGGTCGTTCTGAAAAGCTTCAGATAATGGTAGGCAAGATGGCCAGCTTGACTGAGCTAGTCAGCATGGATGAGATTGAAGACCTTTGGGTTGAATTTCAAAATGAAATGACTGAACAAGGCAAGATCAAGACCATCACAGTTCCAGTAAACGTTAAGGTAGGCACCGAGACAGATGAAGAAGGTACTGAGTACCCAGTTTATGAAGCTACTGACCAGCGTGTTACGCGAGTTGGTGTATTTAATGCCGTTTTCGACGATCAAATTGCGATTTTTAACGAAGACGTTGGATTAGTTGCGCTTGACCGTAGTATGGGTGGCGATTTTGTTTCCATGTCAAAAGATTTACAAAGTGCGACCAGTGGTGTGGTTCCATTTAAGCTTGACCCGTCTGGTGGTGTTGGAAATGGTATTTTGCGCGCATTGGTTAAACAGCCGAGCATCTTTGAGAAAGTTCAAGAAGGTGGGATTGTTGGTTACGTAATTCTATTCTTAGGTCTAATTGCCTTAATAATTGCGGCTATTAGGTTCATTGCGTTAAGTGGCATTAAGTCTGCGGTTGATAAACAAGCTAAGGATCTAAAACGACCTTCTATTGCTAACCCACTAGGTCGTATTTTAAGTGTCTATCAAGATAATCCTAAGTCCGATGCTGAGTCTATGGAACTGAAATTGGGTGAAGTTTTGCTCAAGGAATCGCCTGGAATTACCAAGTGGATCATGATCATTAAGATCATCGCTGTGGTAGCGCCATTACTTGGTCTACTCGGAACCGTAACGGGCATGATTCAAACCTTCCAAGCGATTACGCTTTATGGAGCGGGTGACCCACAAACTATGGCGGGTGGTATATCACAAGCCTTGGTTACAACCGTACTCGGCTTAGTCGTTGCGATTCCATCAGTGTTCTTACATTGGTTGACATCGTCGAAAGCTAAAGTGATTGAAGAGACTCTCGAAGAACACGTTCTTGGTTTAGTCGCGGATCAAAATGACGAAGTTGGTCATCACTAGTCCTTGTACTAGTTTGAACGAGCTTATTAATATAAAAGTATTAGAGGAATGACCGAATGAGACGATTAGGTAAAGCCCAGAATGAAGAAGAAACCGATATCGACATCACCCCGATGTTGGACGTTGTTTTCATCATGCTTATTTTCTTTATTGTAACGGCGAGCTTTGTGAAGGAGTCAGCGATTCCTTTGAATAAGCCGCCTGCCGTGGACACGCCGCCGGACCCAGATTCGCCTAGACCAATTGTGGTAGAGGTAACCGATTTGAGTGAAATTAAAATTCAAAATCGTTTGGTAGATCCGCGCGCTGTTAAACCAACAATAGTGCGTTTACGAGCTGAGAGCCCTGAGTCGGGTGTAGTGGTTAAAGTTGATCCAGAAGCAAAAACAAGAGCCATTATGGAAGCCGTAGACGGCATTCGTGATGCGAAGGTTTTTGATTCAACTATATCGATGAAAAAGTCTTAGACGTTCAGGCTTATTCTATAGAGTATTTTCCCAGCTGGGCATTTCCTCGCTAGAATAGTAAGGTATGGTCTGAGACCAAAGGCGGCGTAACTTAGTTACGCCGTTTTTTTTGGTTCAGTTTTGTATTTTTATAGCGTGTAAGCAGTTACTAAAATCCGGAAGGTCAAACCTATCCAAAACGGCGAAAGCATTTAAAGAAGCCATACCATCCATAGCAGCAAAACTAAGATGTATTTGATAAACAAGGTCTCTTAGAATATTGTTTTCTACCGATACTAAGACACACATTCAGGTCTAAAAGAACATAAACAAAAATATGATAAATATAGCAATTAACGGGTTTGGCAGAATCGGTAGAAATATCGTTAGAGCGATATATGAATACGATTTAGGTGATCAGTTTAGGGTAGTCGCTATTAATGACCTTGCCCCACTTGATACCAGTGTGCATCTTCTAAAATACGACAGTACGCACGGACGATTTAATGCTGATGTAAGAATAAAAGACGATGCTCTGCATATAAACGATGATGTTGTTGCTGCATTTAACGAACGAGAGCCAGAAAATCTACCCTGGGCAAAGCTTAAGGTAGATGTTGTGATGGAATGTACTGGTTTCTTTCGTACGGTTGAAGGCGCAAATAAGCACGTAGCAGCAGGTGCTAAGCAAGTGCTCATTTCGGCGCCAGGAAAGGGCGATATCAAGACAATTGTATATGGGGTTAATGAGCAATCGATAGATGCATCTGATTCTATAATCTCAAATGCCTCGTGTTCGACCAATTGTCTAGCGCATATTGCCTACGCAATCGAACAATCCGTTGGTATTGAATATGGTCTGGTGAATACTGTACACGCTTATACCAATACACAGCGTTTACTGGACACAGCGCACAAGGACAAACGCAGGGGTAGAGCTGCCGCAACGTCGTTAATTCCGACGAGCACCGGCTCTGCGAAGGCTATTGGCAAAGTAATACCGAGCCTTGATGGAAAACTAGACGCTGTCGCGGTTCGGGTTCCGACCATTAATGTGTCATTACTAGACCTTTGTTTTGTACCCACACAAAACATAGAGGTTGATGAACTTAATTCGCTATTCGAGAAATACAAAATGGGACGAGAATCCGTCTTTGACCTGAGTTTCGACCCCTTGGTGTCTATTGACTACAACCATGATCCGCGTTCGTGCGTGGTCGATGGTTTACAGACTCGCAAGGTAGGCCAAATGATCAAGGTGCTAGCTTGGTACGACAACGAGTGGGGCTTTTCTAATAGAATGTTAGATACGGCTCAGACAATGTATACCGCAAAAGCTAAGGTCTAAAACATTGGATAGGCGTGCAACTCAGTCAAAATCATAAGGAGACGGTAAAAATGTCTAAACCATCAGCATATTCTCTTAGCGCTCATAATAGCCTAAAGCAACTAGCGGAAAAGAACGCTTCAACGGGTTTAATCAAGAAATTCGATTCTGACTCAGACCGAGTTAATAGGTATACGTTTGACCTTGGTGCATTTAGTCTGGACCTAAGTAAAACGCATATAGATTCCACCCTTGTACAGGCATATACACAAATCGCTAAAGACATCGATTTTGGCTCAAACCGATCGCAATTTCTTAATGGTTTTCCAATTAATGCGACTGAAAATAGACCTGTATTACACACTTTGCTCAGACAAGACGAAGCTGCTTTTGGTGAAAAACTCGATCCTAAGGTTGCCAAGCAGGCGGTAGATTCCCGCGCAGCTTTCAAGGCTCAGATCATCCAGATTAACAATCGTATCAGCCGTAGCGACCACCCAATTACCGATTTAATTCACATAGGTATAGGCGGATCTTCTTTGGGCACTCAGTTGGTTTATGAAGCTTTAAAACCGTTAAACAGCTCTCTGCGAGTACACTTTGTTAGTAATATCGATGCCCATCAATTGCTTGAGGTCCTTGCTATTTGTAAGGCTCAATCAACCTTAGTATTCGGTATATCCAAAACGTTTACTACTGCTGAAACTCTAAAGAACGTAACGTCGGTGCTGCAATGGATGCAGGGACTAGGTGCAGCGAATCCTATGTCTAGGCTATACGCAGTTACAGCAAATCCTGAGGCGGCGCACCAATTTGGAGTGAACGTAGATCATGTAGTTTCTTTTCCAACCTGGGTCGGCGGACGTTACTCAGTGTGGTCGTCGGTATCGATTACCGCGGCTCTTATGATGGGCGAACAACGGTTTGATGAGTTTTTACAGGGTGCAGCTTCCATAGATAAGCACTTTGCAGAGACAAATCCAGAAAACAATATACCGTTTCTAAGTGCGTGCTTGGATCATTACTATTGTAATTATTCTGGAGCTAAGAGCCGAGCAATTTTCGCTTACGATCACCGTTTAAGATCACTTGTGCCTTATTTGCAGCAATTGGAAACAGAAAGCAACGGCAAAGACAGACAAAGGAACGGTGAACCGGTAGACCAATTAACCTCGCCTGTAGTTTGGGGTGGGGTAGGGACGGATGTGCAACACTCAGTGTTTCAAATGTTACATCAAGGAACGTCACTCATTCCGTCTGAATTCATTCTCATTGTTAAACCAGACCACAAGCTTACTGATCATCATTCAACCTTGCTCGCAAACGGAATAGCTCAAACAGCGGCACTGCTAGTTGGGCAAGACGCTGATGACATCAGAGCGGTTGAGCCGGAGACAGAGGGAAATGACTTGGTTTTAAAAGCCAAGACTTTTTCGGGAAATCGGCCTTCGACCACCTTTCTACTTGAGCAATTATCGCCATTTTCCCTAGGGGCACTGCTCGCTTTCTACGAGCATAGGACCTACTGCTTTGGGCAACTGGTCAATATTAACTCGTTCGACCAAATGGGCGTTGAGTTGGGCAAGCGATTAGCGAATGATGTGGCTTCGTCTTTAGAAGTCGATGGCGATCAATCAGCATTCGATCCATCAACGCAATCAATTATCGCGCGGATCAAGGGTAATTAGAGTAGCAAACACCGTCTTAAGATCATTCTAAGGATTAATTACTCATCTTCGAGCATCGATTA
The DNA here is from genome assembly GCA_002470515.1 of Proteobacteria bacterium UBA7415. GTDB lineage: Bacteria > Pseudomonadota > Gammaproteobacteria > Arenicellales > Arenicellaceae > Arenicella. Next base: position 139,243 of record DKML01000004.1, read on the forward strand.
CTCAAGTAAGTTCGTTAATATCCAGACGCAATGCTAAGGCCTATTACCCCTCTATCTTAAAGTGCATGCGGGTAGACTTATCCAAAGTCTCTACTGCGCTACCGGTTTGCATATCCATTGCAGGCAGAAACTTCCAGCCTTGAATTGCGTTCAAGGCTGCCGAATCAAATACCTTTGCTGGCTTACTATTGGTCACCTTAAGCTGCACAGGGTGACCTTCAGTATCGATTCGAAAGCTAACTTCAACCCAGCTTTCAATGCCTCGATCTAACGCCCGTGATGGATATTTAGCGGCGACACGGCTTGAGCACTTTTGACGAAAATTGTTTCAAGCCGCTCTAACAAACTTTCATGTGTCGACCGACTGATGGTTTTATTACCGATAGCTTCGAGTAATAGAGAATAGGCATTTCCTTTTGCAGGAGGAAATAGATTGCCCTTGCTTAGAGCTTCTTCGATTTGAGCGCTACTCTTAGACTCGTTTTCTAGAGTCGATTGCATCGAAGGGTCATTGTCTAAGCGACCCGCTAAAGATTCGTATTGAGTACGCGCGCTCGCTAACGCCTTTGTGTTGCTTGAATCGCGTAATGATTGAAAATGCTCAGTTACTTGCTTACCCGCTCGATCGAAATGGCTTTCTAAGCTGCGATCTAATGGAGCGATTTTCTGGAAAGCGTCGAGATGAGCGTAAGCGTCTAAATAGTTTCCATCCGAGATCATTTTCGGGTAATTCTGCAACAGTTTATCGGCCAACTGCTTGCTTCCTGAATAGGCGCGATTATTGTAGGGGTCTTCGTTGAGCGCAAGGTTGAAGTAGTACGCTGCGTTATCTTTCACGGGTGATATCAAACGGCCTTCTTTTAGGGCAATTTCGCCTAGATCAACGGTCAAATTAATATCATTACCAGTTGTAGCTTTAAGAGGGTCAATACTAAGACTACCCACGCCATTTTCAGAGTCGGCAATTGATGTTTCACTATCTACATTGTTATTGCTCTCTTGAGTTTCTACAATATTGTCTCTGCCTAGAGTTGCCTCAGGCGTACCGTTAGATAAAAAGTACCAGCCCGCCACACATAACGCAGCGATACTAAAGCCAATTAGAACGACCGAACGGTTTGAGTCTGACTTCTGTGCAGACGCTGTAGATGCCCAAGTACGTTCAGAAACCACTCCACTATGGTTCTGAAAAAAACCGAGCGCAGGTTCTAACGAAAGTGCCAATTGCTTTACGCTTACGGGCGTTTTAAACGCGCGATAAATAAGTGGTTGTACGCTAGGGTCTAATGCTTGATTAATATCATCGGTATCGCCAGTGACTATCAGTGAAGCACGCGGCCACTCCGCTTTAAACTGCTTAATCGTATTGTGTTGATTGGCGCGCGCAATAGTCGCCAAATCCAATATGAGAATAGCAAGTTGAGATGAACCCAAATGAGTTTGGGTTACTTGCACGTCAGTAAGCTCACCAGAGCTTTTATCACTCAGCTTTAAGTGATCTACTGCGCAATCCAAAGGATTGTTTGCTCTAATATTTTCGAAGAGGACATTGTCCTCACTTATAACTAAGACGCTATTTTTTTCGTTCATTGTTGTCTGATTAGATTAATTATTATTGTGCGTTTCAGTTGAAAAAAGGTTTCGGGTTCCTAAGCGCCAATTTTCTATTCATAGTTTTTCACAATGGTCAGTAATGCATGCCCCCCATTCTGACCAATCCCTCATTTCGTATCCTCTACAGTAAGGTTAACGATTTTGCTTTTTAGCGCTTGCTGCCTTCATTGCAGTCAGTTTGCGCTGATAACGCGACTGTACAATATCGCTTATGACCAAAATAAACAGCACAAAGTAGAACGTTGTTTTGCTCATTTGCACAACATCGTTACCGAATAACTTCATGTGTGATAAGTGCCCTCCCTCTGAGATCAGCATCACCCCTACTAGAAATAGTATAAACAAGCCAAGTACTTCGTACATACGGTTTTTCTGCAGGAACTCAGATACCGTGTCAGCGAGCACCACCATCAATAAGCCGCCGATTAGAATAGCGGTAGCCATTATGGCAAACACCTTAGTGATCGCCATCGCGCTTAAAATAGAATCAAACGAGAACACCACGTTCATGGTTACTATCCACATTACAACAAACCATACAGGTTTGGCTTTTCGTTCCTCACCGTTCATTTCTTCTAACGTCATCATGTGCAAAATTTCTTTCATCGCCGTATAGAGAATAAATATGCCTCCAAACAGCACAATGATGGCGTGTAAGTTAAACGTGGCGCTAACAATGCCTGCCCACTGAATAGACAAAATCTCATTCTGGAACGCCTTGATCATGTTCAACAGAAGGAATAGCAAGATTATACGTAGAGCAACGGCGATAATAATGCCCCAGAAGCGCACTCTAGCTTGATGTTCTTTTGGTGCTCGTTGGCTTTCTAATGAAATGTATAAAAGATTGTCAAAGCCGAGCACGGCCTGCAGCACGACTAAAAGGGCTAAGTCTACTAAGTTTGCAATTGTAAAAATTTCAGTCATGGCGATACGCCTATTGAATTAGTTTGATTCTGAATATGCTTTATTGTTTTAGCTACTTGAAGGGCTTTTAGTGTAACCATGCTAATGGTGATAAAGGCCCTCCATGGCTTTGATTATTGGAGCTTCCATCGGCACGTTTGACCCGCATAGAACGGCACAATTGTCTCGCCGTCCCAAAGCTTAATGTGTTCTGGAATAACCCAGTCTTGCTCAATTAAAGTGATACGCTGCGAGTTCATATCTAAGCCATAAAAGCGTGGGCCATGTTCGCTAGCAAAAGCTTCCAATTTGTCGAGTGCGCCAAGGTCATCAAAGATTTGCGCGTACAGTTCTATTGCACTCCAGGCGCTATAACACCCAGCACAACCACAGGGTGATTCCTTAGCCGATCGCGTATGAGGCGCAGAATCTGTGCCTAAAAAGAATTTTGACGAACCACTCTTAATGACTTCTTGTAATCTCAACTTGTGAGTATTGCGTTTGAGTATAGGCAAACAATAGTTGTGTGGTCGTATACCGCCAACCAATAAATCGTTGCGATCCAACATCAAATGCTGTGGCGTTATGGTTGCGCCAACGCGCTCGCTACAGCTCAATACAAAATCGGCAGCATCGGCTGTCGTAATGTGTTCGAACACTATTTTCAAGCCAGAGACAGCTTGAGTTAAGGGTGCAAGGTGTTCATCAATAAATTGCTTTTCTCGGTCAAAGATATCCGTTTGCAGGTCAGTCACTTCGCCGTGGATCAAAAGCGGCATTCCTAATTCAGCCATTTCCTCAAATACCGGATAGAGGGGTGTTAAACCAGTTACGGCCGCATCAGAATTAGTTGTTGCGCCAGCGGGGTACAATTTGACTGCACTTACACCAGATTCAACGGCCGCTCGTATATCGGCTACACTCGTTTGATCCGTCAAATACAGTGTCATCAGAGGCATAAAATCAGACCCAGCAGGTCTAGCATCCATAATCCGCTGCTTGTAGCGTAGGGCTTGTTCCGCGTTTACCACTGGCGGAACCAAGTTAGGCATAACAATGGCGCGTGCAAAACAGCGAGCAGTAGCGGGCACTGTTTCATTCAGCATCTGACCATCGCGAAAATGTAAATGCCAGTCGTCGGGTTTTCGTAAGGTAATAGCGCGCATATTGAGCTGAATTAGGAGAAATTATTGTTCAATTATACGAAATTTTCCAACTTGAACCTGACTTTGTGGCTTGCCGTCGTAAATAAGACACCTTTGGTCACGCAATGGTTTAGACTTTGCACCGCATTCGCTACAATCCGCCTCCTGTATTGGAATGCTGAGTTTTTGCGGTCACGATTGTCATGTTCAATAATAATGACTGAATAAAGCTAAACTCCAACTCAAACCTATTCCTTAACGTAAACGTATAACTATAAAGTTCGCAATGGATATTAAAATCAGTTTCCCCGATGGTGCGGTGCGTGAATTCGCAGCGCCGACTACAGGTATGGCGATCGCCAACGACATAAGCAGCGGTTTGCGCCGCAATGCGGTCGCGGTCAAAGTGAATGGCGCGTTATGGGACCTAACGCGAGAGATCGCCGCAGATGCTCAGGTTGAGATAGTGACACGTGACACCGATGAAGGGCTCGAGGTTCTTCGCCACGACGCGGCACATATTATGGCCGAAGCGGTAAAAGAACTGTTTCCAGAAACGCAGGTTACCATTGGCCCGGCTATCGAAGACGGGTTCTATTACGACTTTGCTCGCGAAGAGGCTTTTACGCCCGACGATCTTGTGACTATCGAAACTCGTATGCGAGACATTGTAAGGCGCAACGAAACTATCGAGCGCGAAATTTGGGACCGCCAACAAGCGATTGATTATTTTAAGTCGATAGGCGAAGAGTACAAAGCCGAAATTATTACCGACCTACCCGAAACCGAAGAGCTTTCTATTTACCGGCAGGGCGAGTTTCTGGATTTATGTGTTGGGCCACACTTGCCTTCTACGGGCATATTGCGAGATGGTTTTAAGCTCACTAAGCTAGCAGGTGCGTATTGGCGCGGTGATTCCAATAATGCGCAACTACAACGTATTTACGGAACGGCTTGGTCTGATAAAAAGCAACTCAAAGCGTACCTAAAACGTATGGAAGAGGCCGAAAAGCGCGACCATCGAAAACTGGGTAAAACATTGGACCTGTTTCATATTCAAGATGAAGCACCGGGTAGCGTGTTCTGGCACCCAAAAGGTTGGGCGCTGTATCAAGTTGTTCAGCAATACATGGCCGATCGTCAGTACGAGCGTGGTTATAAAGAAATAAAGACGCCGATTCTGGTCGATTTCTCATTATGGGAAAGATCTGGTCACGCTGAAAAATTCAGCGATGACATGTTTACGCTCGAAACCGATGACCGCCGTTATGCTATTAAGCCAATGAACTGCCCTTGTCATGTTCAGGTGTACAACCAAGGCTTAAAAAGTTATCGAGATCTACCACTCAAACTCGCCGAATTCGGTTCTTGCCATCGCAATGAGATGTCGGGTGCACTCCACGGAATTATGCGTGTACGAAGCTTTGTGCAAGACGATGCACATGTATTTTGTACCGAAGAGCAAATTCAGTCAGAAGTTACTGAGTTTATTGATTTTCTGCATGCGGTTTATAAAGATTTTGGGTTTACTGAAATTGTTTATAAGTTGTCGACCCGTCCTGAGTTACGAGTAGGTGATGACGAGGTATGGGATCGCTCCGAAAAAGCATTAGAGAAGGCATTAAACGATAATGGCCTAGACTGGGATCTGCAGCCTGGAGAAGGTGCGTTCTACGGACCCAAGATTGAGTTTTCTCTAAAAGACTGTATTGGTCGTCTTTGGCAGTGTGGCACCATGCAGGTCGATTTCTCGACTCCAGGAAGGCTCGGTGCTGAATATGTGGCCGAAGACGGTTCTAAGAAAGCCCCGGTAATGCTGCATAGAGCCATTTTGGGTTCGATTGAACGATTCTTAGGGATACTCATTGAGCAACATGCTGGGGCTATGCCTGCATGGTTAGCACCACAACAAGTAATGATCGCTACCATTGTGACTGATGCGAATGATTACGCTGAAGAAGTATGTGCGGCGCTAAGAGCGCATGGTATTCGAGCCGAAGTAGATCTACGTAACGAAAAAATTGGTTACAAGGTTCGAGAACATAGTTTACAAAAGATCCCAGCTATTCTCGCTATTGGTATGCGCGAGGCCGAAGAAAAAACTCTGGCGGTTCGACGTTTTGGTAGTCAGAACCAAACAACGATGACGCTTGATGACTTTATTACTAGCTTTACTCAAGAAGTTGAGAACCGTGAACTAATGGCGGCAACACCAAACGCTGAATAATCTTTATGTGATCTTTTTATTAAATACATAGAGTAGTTTAGTAAACACAAAGATTAGTTAGCAAACACATAGATTTGATTAAGGCTTGGTTAACCTTCGCCTGATTAAACTTAACCCTCTTTATGCTTTACCACCTTAAATATTACTGGAGAATTTTATGACACTTTCCTTACGAACACTTGCGCTGATTGCAGTGGTGCTACTTGGATCAGCCTCTTTTACTCAGGCAGAAGACCTTGATATGACTACCGACAAAGCACAGCTCGGTTACACTTATGGCGTACAAATTGGCCAGGAGTTGGTCAATAGCGGGTTAGCTAAAGACATTGAACTAGCGGCTGTATTGGCGGCAATCACTGATATTACCAGTGGCAAAGAATCTAAGATTTCTCTTGAGCAGCAGCAAGCGGCTCAACAAAAATATCAAGACAAGCAGATCGCTGCGTACGAAGTAATGGCTTCTACCAACAAAGCTATGAGCGATGCCTACATGGTTGAGAACGCCAAAAAAGCAGGCGTTAAGACGACTGAAAGTGGCCTTCAATACGAAATACTTCGCGAAGGTAAAGGTGCTGCAACAACTAATAATAGTATGGTTAAAGTTCACTACACTGGCAAAATGATAGACGGTTCGACGTTCGACAGTTCATACGACCGAGGTGAGCCAGCTACTTTTTCAGCCGGAGCGGTTATTCCAGGTTTTAGCGAAGGCTTACAATTGATGAAAGAAGGCGGCAAGATTCGTCTACACATACCAGCAGACATGGCTTATGGCGATCGAGCTCCTGAATCAATTGGCCCGAATCAAGCGCTAATATTCGAAGTTGAGCTTATCGAAGTAAAAGATGCACCAAAGCCAGCCGTACCGACTGAATAAGCAATAATTGTAAACGCTCTCTTTGTACTTTGTGTTGCAAAGGAGAGCGTATTACAGTCGCTACGCGACGCACTAAAAATAGTGAGATAGCCCTAAATGTCAAATTCCAATACAACAGATTCAGCGAACATAAATCCCGTGTTGTATTACAGCGCGTTTTGTTATTTTTGCCAGAAGGTGATGATGTTTATGTGTCAACGGGGTATTGAGCTAGAAACGCGCAGCACCTCTGAACGCGAACATGCAATGACTTTGCGCGAAGGTGGTGGCAAGACTCAGGTCCCTTGCTTACGTATTGGTGAGGGTAGCAATGCTAAATGGTTGTACGAGTCGGATGACATCATCCGTTACTTGCAGGCCAATCATTCTTAGGCTCGTGTTTTCAAGCAATAAAAAAGCCCGCAATGCGGGCTTTTTTATTGCAGCTATTGAAGCGGCTTACTTAAGCGCAGCAAATATCGTATCTCTAATCGCTTCGACATCGCCAATACCGTTGATCTCTACGTATTTTGGGGCATCATCAGATTCACTGTTGGCGTAGTCTTGATAGTAGCTGACTAAGGGCTCAGTTTGCTCATGGTAGACCTCCAAACGCTTTTTGACTGTATCTTCTTGGTCATCGTCGCGCTGCACCAATGGCTCACCTGAGACGTCGTCGATCCCTTCTTCTAGCGGGGGGTTGTATATAACGTGGTACGTACGTCCAGAGGCTAAGTGTGCACGGCGTCCGCTCATACGTTTAATGATTTCTTCATCGTCAACGCTAATCTCCACAACATAATCAATTGAAATGTCGTTTGAGCGCATTGCGTCGGCCTGTGGGATGGTGCGTGGAAAACCATCTAGTAGGTAACCTTTGGCACAATCATCTTCTTGTAGACGCTCCTTGATAAGGCCAATCATAATGTCATCAGATACTAGTTTGCCCGCATCCATAATGGCTTTAGCTTGCACACCAAATTTAGAACCGGCTTCAACAGCAGCGCGCAACATATCGCCTGTGGAAATCTGGGGTATCGAAAACTCTTCAGTTAAAAATGTCGCTTGCGTACCTTTGCCGGCACCTGGGCCGCCTAATAAAATTAGTCTCATGAAAATCTACTCATTGTTGTGCCTAAACTAGTTTAGGCGGGTGGAGATAGCGCTCAGCGCTTAATACGGAACCATCAAAAGGCCAAGCCTTTAAGCGGATTTAAGCTGTAACAGCCACGCAATAAAGAGGTGGCTATAGTTCGAAACATAAAGTCCCAAACAAAAAAAGGTGTTAAACATAAGTGCGTATTACCAAAAAGATACGCCCTAATCGGACTTTTCTAGGCTCCTTTAAGACCATTTAAAATTCTTAAGGTTGCCGCTAAAACGCCTTCAAACTCTGAAGGGTCGCGTAATTTAGCACAGTTTGGCGATTCCTCAAAAGTCGATGGGCCCATATCCACCTAAAACGCGTGAATGGCAGTTATAACTGCGATAAACTCGAGCGGATCAATACTGGTCTCAAAGCTGAACATATTTGTTAAGTTGTCAGTTAATTCAAAAGGTCAGCCTCTTCAGCTAATGAAGCTGGAAACCTCGAAAACGAGTCATCAAAAGCACAAAAGAGTACTCCCAAGTGCAGAATAGCTATGGAAAACACCAACAAGATCGCAACACGCTACCCAGAAGACGCGCAACAGGCCAATGTTGGTCTAGATACTATTGATCTAGGCACAGCACACACCTTAGATGAGCTTTTTCGTGAACGGGTGCGACGAACGCCTGAAGGCATGGCGTATTCGCAATTTGATGCGCAAGCCGAGCAGTGGGTAACGTTAAACTGGGCCGAAGTCGCAAGCCAGGTTGAACGATGGCAGGTTGCGTTTAGAGACTGCGGACTGGTAAAGGGCGACCGCGTAGCAATTTGCTATAAAAACAGTATTGAATGGGTGCTCTTTGATCAAGCAGCCTTGCGCCTAGGGCTTGTTGTCGTGCCTCTGTACACAGCAGACTGACCCGATAATATTGCGTATGTGATTTCCCATTCGGGCTCTAAAATGGTGTTCTTTACAAACCGAGCAACGTGGTTGTCGGTCTTAGATAGCAAAGAAGATGTTTCCTGCGTTAAGCACGCTGTGGTAATGCAAATAGCCCCTGGCGCTAAAGACGAAGCGGCTAAAGCTAAGGATGTGACATTGCTCAGTGATTGGCTCCCAGAGTATGGCGAGCACTTAGAGCGTGGTGTAACGGATCGCAACGATCTCGCATCGATTGTGTATACATCGGGCACCACCGGGCGACCCAAAGGCGTTATGTTGACGCATAATAATTTTCTCTCAAATGCCAGCAATGGGATGCATAGCGTAGCGGTAACGCCGCAAGATCAGTTTTTGTCTTTTTTACCCATGTCACACGCACTTGAACGAACTGTTGGGTATTACTGCCCTATGATGTGTGGCGCTTCGGTCGCATTTAACCGCTCTATTCCGCAATTGGCGCAGGACTTGGTGGCAATACGGCCGACTGTAGTGGTTTCTGTACCAAGGATTTTTGAGCGGATTCATAATCAAATCTATGGTGGCCTTCCGCAGATGTCGGCGATTAAACGGGCGTTGTTTAAGGCGGCTATTAAAATAGGTTGGCGGCGCTTTGAATACTCACAAGGTATCTCGTCATGGAGCCCTAGCTTGCTTCTCCATCCGTTGTTAGATCGCTTAGTCGGTAAGGCAGTTCGCGAAAAGTTGGGCGGACGAATGCGTTATGTCGTCGTTGGCGGAGCTGCGCTAAGCGCGAATGTCTCTAAAACGTTCATCTCGTTGGGACTAGAGCTTTTACAGGGCTATGGCCTAACTGAATCTAGCCCCATTGCCAGTGTTAATACGGTAAATGACAACAGGCCGGATTCAATTGGCTTACCACTGCACGGTGTGACACTTAAGCTCGGTGACAATGATGAGCTCTTGATTCGAGGCGATAATGTTATGGCGGGTTACTGGCGAAACGAGAAAGACACTAAAAAAGCGATTATTGAAGACAGCGATGGGCGTTGGTTAAAAACTGGAGATGTCGCATCGATTGATGACCAAGGTTTTGTCAGAATCGTTGGCCGAATTAAAGATATTTTGTTACTGGCTAATGGCGAAAAAGTACCGCCAAGCGATATCGAGGCAGCGATCGCAAACGATCCACTATTCGAGCAGGTTGTTGTATTGGGCGAAGGCCGTTCATACCTAGCGGCTATCGTGGTTGTAGAACCAGAGCTGTGGAAACAAATGTGCTCTGAGCAAGGTTGGATCGACCAAGACATTACTCGTCCAGACGTTGTAACAGCGCTGCTTGCCAGAGTTAAGCTGCAAATGGGGCAGTTTCCTGGCTATGCTCGCATTCGTAAGCTTTATGCAACATCCGAAGAGTGGACTGTTGAGTCTGGGCTCATGACGCCCACCTTAAAGGTAAAGCGTCCACAAGTGATGGAACGTTACGCTAAAGAAATCGCGGCACTTTATTTAGGCCACAATCTCTACAAGTCTGATTAACTGATGAGTTTTAAGCATTCAGCCCGACGAGCCCTGGTTATTGCCGGGCGCGCAATCGTAACACTCACTGTTGCGGTTTTGCTCGTGTACTACAGTGATTATGGGTTAAACGATAATAGTTCTAAAAACAGCTCAAACCAGAACGCCGATAAGAATGCCAATAAGAGTGCTGAGCGCGATTCAGATGCAGAACAGTCAATGTCCACTAGCAAAATTAAAAATTATGCGGATGCGCGCAAAGTGTTTTGGCGGCAACTATATCGTGGTTCTTTTACGACCCTTTATTGCGGACAACGTTTTAATGCTATGCCTGCCAGAGGTGTGAACATTGAACACGTGTTTCCGATGGGTTGGGCTACCAACTCAATAGGCTGTGGAACTCGCGACCAATGCCGCTCAAATGCCCTATTCAATCAAATTGAATCCGACCTGCATAACCTGTATCCAAGTCGGTCCGATGTGAATACAGCGAGATTGAGCTTTCGCTTTGCAAATATCGCCGGAGAAGTCCGAGAATTTGGAGCGGATTGCGATTTCGAAGTCAGTAAACGACAACGTGCCGTAGAGCCTCGCCCGGATATTAGAGGTGACATAGCCCGTACCATGTTCTATATGGTCGATCGTTACCCTCAAGCCAAACTAGAAATATTTTCCAAGCAACAACGATTACTAAAAGAGTGGCATAGAGCCGACCCGCCTAGCGCAGAAGAGCGTGCTCGCAACGACGCCATTGAGCGGATACAGGGTAATCGAAACCCTTATGTAGACGCTCCAAATTCTCTCTAGAGCGTCTTTAATCTGATAAAAATCGTTAACTCTTCACGTTTTAGGCGCTATTAGCCTTAAGCTAGAAGGTTGTTGCGGTCTTTACGCGGTAACATACTTAACTAGGCACTAGGCACCGGCACTGAGCAAAATGATGGCTCAGAGCACCGCGAGTAGAGAGTCAGATTTTAAGGTTGAGTTTGAGAACCAAATCCTACGCCTACCTTATCTGAAACAAGCATACTCGTAACGTAACACCACATTTAATAACATGATGAGAGGTTCCATTGATGACTAAACGACTAAGACACAACTCCGTTATGCGAGGCGTTCTGCATGGCCTGCTATTAGCAAGTGCGGCGATTGTATTAACGGCATGCGGCGACAAAGGGTTTACGGTAACCACCGAGTTTGCCTCGCCTAAAGGCATCGAAGTCGGCGAAGCCGTCATGTACGAGGGACAACAAGTGGGCGAAGTAAGTTCCATAGAAGAAGGTCTGAATAGCACCAAGGTTGAGCTTGCGCTTATACCAGAACAGGTCGCTTTATTTCATTCTAAGTCGGTGGTAGTCGTCAATACTATGGAAGAGGGCACTCCTGTCGAAATTTATAACCGAACAACAACCGACCCTGTTGCATTACAAGAAGGGCAAGAACTGCAGGGCCTAAATTCAATGTTTGAGTTGGGCGCATGGATGGTTGGCGACGCAATTCAAATAGGCTCAGGTACCTTGTCTGACTTATTCGAATCTTTTACGGGTTATATACAAGGCGAGCAGTTTCAGAGTGACAAAGAACAAGTACAGCAACAGCTTTCGTCTGCAGCGCTGGCAGCAAAGGAAGCCGTAAGCAGTGTAGAGGTAGACATCAATCAAGCCCTACAAGAGCTGAAAGCATCTGAAGGTGAAATGGCTGCAGCGATCAGCCAAATGGGCGACGAGCTGTCGCCTGTCGTACGCGAACTCACTGACAGCGGCAGCCAACTTATTGCGCAACTTGAGCAATTTGCACAAAACCTGGAAACCCAAGCACAGGAAAATCCTGATTTTGGCAAAGAGTTGATGCAAAGTTTGGTCGATGTGTTCGAGCAATTAGACGCTGAAATTAATGGTCAAATAACCATTGATACAGACGAAGGTTCTAAAACCTACGATCTTGATTCGCAGAGCACTGATTCAGTTGAGGAAGTCGATTCAGTGGACGGCTCTCCATCAGCTGAAGGCTCTCAATCGGCTGAAGGCTCTCCATCGGCTGAAGGCTCTCAATAATTAGCTAGCGACCTCGTAAAACACGACACTACGAGACATCTGCTCAACGGTTTTAGTCATGTGTTTGCATCGACCGGTTGAACGCATCTCTCGTTTCGGTCACTCGATGCTCGATATGGGAGTCCGCAATTATGAAAAGGTGTAGGAAGGCAACGATGAGGAAAATTATTACGATCGGGTTTTCACTAAGCTTGCTAAGTTGTTCTTCTCTAAAAGTGGCAGACGATGACCTATCAACAACAATCAATGCGCAAAGAATTACTCAAGAGTCATTAGTAATTGATACACACCTTGATACGCCAAGTCGCCTTTTAAATTATCCATTAGATTTATCTAAACGTACGACTGGAGGTCACTTTGATTATGAGAGGGCAAGTAAAGGAGGACTAAATCTAGCCTTTATGGCGTTATTTGTGCCTCAGATATACCAATCAGATCGTAAAGCCAAAGACCACGCGCTTCAACTTTTGCAGATGGTCGAAGATTGGATACAAAAATCTCCAGACAAGTTCAGTTTGGTACGCTCAGCGAGCGATGCTAAACAGCTTCTGAATAATTTAAAAGTCGGTCTTGCTATTGGCCTAGAGAACGGTGCCGCTATAGGATCAGATTTATCAAATATATCTTACTTTTCAGATCGAGGAGTTAATTACATTGGACTTACTCATAGCAAGCACAATCAAATAGGCGACTCATCAGGCGAGAATACACCGCAATGGCACGGATTGAGCCCATTTGGTCGCCTTGCTGTTCTAGAGATGCAAAGGAAAGGGGTAGTGATTGATATATCTCACGTCGCTGACTCGACTTTCTATCAAGTGTTAAGTCTTGTTAGTGTTCCGATAATTGCGTCGCATTCTTCCTGCCGCGAGCTGACTCCAGAGTACCCGCGTAACATGACCGACGACATGCTCAGAGCCTTGGCAAAAAATGGTGGTGTTGTTCAAATAAACTTTGGGGCATCCTTTTTGAAAACGGAATATAAAGAGTTTGAGGATAAGCTATGGGATAACTACGATAAATATTTGAACGAAAATAGTGTTGCCGATTTCAGTAGTGAGTCGGCAGCGTTTCTGGATCATTGGCAATCAGTTATGAAGCTGGGGAGTGCGAAGGATTTGGTTGATCATATCGATCACGCTGTCAAAGTTGCAGGCATCGATCATGTTGGACTTGGCTCAGATTTTGACGGGGTAATATTAACGACAACTGATGTGCCTGATGTGACTGGATACCCTGTTGTAGTAGCAGAACTGTTACGACGAGGTTACTCTGAGTCTGATATACGGAAAATTCTTAGCAAAAATATTATGCGAGTCTGGAGAGAGGTGGAGGCTTATTCCAGTCAACGGATGCTCCAATCAGGATGACTATAGTCACTCGTATAATGGCAAAATGTTTTAAGGCGAAGGCGGGGCAAGTCCCTATTCATTTAACGGTTTTGCTTGCCCCAGGTATCTCGTAAGCTAACCGTGCGATTCATCACCAATTTGCCGCTCTCCATTTCGCTGTCTTCTTCATCAAAGCAAAAATAACCGACGCGCTCAAACTGAAAGCGGTCTTGCGCGCTTGCACTCAACACGCTCGGCTCTAGCTTGGCGTTTGGATAGACCGTCAACGACTCTGGGTTTATTAATGCGGTAAAATCTTCGGCGGCCGCTGGGTTCGGATCTGTGAATAATCGGTCGTAAACGCGCACTTCTGCGCCTACTGCCTCATCTGCGTTAACCCAGTGAATAATCCCTTTAATCTTACGGCCGTCAGCTGTTTTGCCGCGCGCCGATAATGGGTCATAGGTGCAGTGCAGCTCAACCACTTTGCCTGCATCGTCAGTAACAAACTCGTTACAGGTAATCGCATAGCCATAACGTAGGCGTACTTCGCGCCCTGGGCCCAACCTAAAATAGTCAGCAGGAGGGTCGAGCATAAAGTCATCCTGCTCAATATAAACTTCTTTGCCAAAGTTCAACGTACGCTTGCCTAAAGACTCGTCTTTAGGATGGTTAGCGACTTCAAAGCCTTCGGTTTGACCCTCAGGGTAATTGGTAATAACCACCTTTAGCGGATCTGTTACACCAAATACGCGTTTGGCCGTTGCTTCTAAGTCGTGACGGATCGCATTTTCCAGAATCGCCATATCAATGGTGCTGTCTTTTTTGGTGACCCCAATTTCGGCGCAATAGTCACGAATAGACTTAGGTGTATAGCCTCGTCGTTTTAGCCCCACCAATGTAGTCATTCGTGGGTCGTTCCAGCCCGATACGTGGCCTTCGTTCACCAACTGAATAAGCTTGCGCTTACTCGCCATCGCATACTCAAGGTTCGATCGCCCAAATTCAATTTGTCTGGGAAGAGTCTTACCTTTCTCGCCGGTAATTGTTTGTTCGATGGTTATGTTGGCAAGCACCCAGTTATACAGCTCGCGGTTGTCCTGGAATTCCAACGTACACAGCGAATGGGTAATCCCCTCTAGGGCATCAGATATACAGTGTGTAAAATCGTACATCGGATAAATACACCACTTGTCGCCGGCGCGGTAATGATGTGCAAAGCGAATTCGGTACAAAATAGGATCGCGCATTACAAAGTTTGGCGACTCCATATCAATTTTGGCGCGCAGCGTATAGTCGCCTTCTTTAAATTCGCCGGCTTTCATGCGTTCAAATAAGTCGCGGTTTTGCGCAATAGGTCGATCGCGATTGGGGCTGTTCTTGCCCTTCTCGGTCAATGTGCCGCGATACTCGCGCATTTGCTCTGCGTTTAAATCATCGACATACGCTAAACCCTTATCGATTAACTCTAAAGCAAATCCATACAAATGCTCGTAATAGTCACTGGCGTAGCACAAGCGGTCCCATTCAAAACCTAACCACTCAACACTAGCTCTAATCGACTCCATGAACTCGGTCGATTCTTTTTCGGGGTTGGTGTCATCAAAACGTAAGTTGCAATGGCCGCCAAGATCCTTAGCCAAGCCAAAATTCAGACAAATAGATTTAGCGTGCCCCAGATGTAAATAACCATTAGGCTCCGGTGGAAAACGCGTGTAGATCTCGGGGTATTGTCCGTTTCTTACGTCGTTGCCGGCGATGGCTTTAATAAAGTGATTGGGTGCTGCTTTGGTTTTGCTCATTGGGTTAGCCTGCGCAGATGCGCTGCCATTAGTATTGCGCTGTGTAAAGCACGTCTATTAGATTTGTTTCAAACGCTCAGAGCAAATCTGATCTAAACGCTAAGTAATCGCGCGGATTATAAACCTGTTGCGTCTAGATAACAGCACGCATGTGTCTATTCAGATGCCACTTCGGGCTTTTTCTGCTGCTCTTCGTTTGCGGACTCGTCGTCGGGTGAGATTGCTGACGTGTTACTACTCTGATTAGGCTGGGCTGGGATCTGAGCCGAAGCTTGACCTCCAGATTCCTGAGTAGGATGACCCGCAAATTGAATAGCGGATCGTTTAATGCTCTGATCCGCTGAGCTAAACTCGGTTTGTTGCAAAATAGGTGTAGCCAGTGATATCCCAGAGCGACTTGCCTCAGCCAGCACGTACCCACGAAAAATCTGTCGTATTGCAGGCAATCGTTTTACATCTTTGGTGTAATAGAACACAGCCCACGTTACCGCGTAATCGCCGGTGTCTTGCACAAAAATTTCGGGTTCGTACTGTTCTTCGCGAGAGTTCTCTGACTGATCGATGTCTGCAAAAGCACGCATAATCATCGACCTTACTTCCTCCTGAGAATGCTTGTAGTCAATATTAAAGGTCAGACATTCGCGCAACCCCCTGGCAGACGCAAAGCGCGATAAGTTTTGTAGACTGCAATCTCTGAGCCTAGCGTTGCGCAACATCAACCTATGGTTGTTAACCAAATCCAAACATTCTGTGTGGAAAACCTTAGTCTTAAAAATAGTGGCGAACACCGTTTTGCCATCCACATCAAACTGAACCACATCGCCTTCTTCGCACAAGCGGCTATTAAGAATAATCAGGCCGCTGACTATATCGGGCGCCCAGCTCGCTTGGGTCATGGCGAGTAATAAGCCGATAATACCGATTGCACCCCCAGCTTCCAATAATGAGTTAAGCCCCAAGATGCGCAAACAGCTTACAATCGCGACTATCGTTACGATAGCGGCAACAAATAGACTCAAACCACGACTGGAATACGTATCTGAGATTGTCGTCTTGTCGTTAGTCGTTCGTTTTTTGCCAAACTTTAAACGAATGAAAAAGTTGATGACATGCGTCAAAAATATCGCAAAGTAGATAACAATCAAAGATTGCGTAATCTTAGATAAGGCATCGTAGCGGTGCGCGAGCAATACGTTAATAACTACCGCGGCCACGATCATTAGATTAAGCGCGCGCATCATCGCTACGCGGTTCTCTAAACCATCGTCATCATTCAACCATTTACTGATCGGGTGAGCCAGTACCAGTAAAGCTGCACTTAAGCTGAGTACGACTAAATCAAATGGGGTAAAACTCGATAAAAGCGAAGTAATGTTCATGTGCTCATTATAAAGAACAAATCGTTACGCTACCGAAAAGCTTTAGCGCCTGAAATGCGTCTTACCGCGATATACGCTAGAAATACGGTTCCTGATCCATTTCAAAGCAAATCAACACTACTCTTTATTCACTTTGCCAATATCAGTTATAGTATGCATCCGCAATTTGAGGGGTTACACCATATGTGTCCCTCGTATACTCTGCGGTCTTGAAATCAACTAACGCTTTGAACAGGGAGAAAGCGAATGATTATCAGTGTTCCTAAGGAATCCTATAAAGGTGAGCGACGTGTTGCGCTAACACCTGAATCTGCCTCACAAATCCAAAAGCTCGGCCACACTCTACGCATTGAGTCTGGCGCAGGTAAAAACGCCGAATTCAGCGACGCTGATTACGAAGCCGCTGGCGTAGAGGTTATTAAAGGCGACGACATCTGGACGAAAACAGATATCGTCATGAAAGTTCGCGGTGTATCAGCAGCAGAAGCTAAAAAGCTTTCGGCTGGACAAACGGTGATGAGCTTTTTCTGGCCTGCACAAAACGAAAAGCTGCTGGCTCAATTAGCTGAGGCTAAAGTAAATGTAATTGCCATGGACAGCGTGCCGCGTTTATCGCGTTCGCAAAAAATGGATGCATTGAGTTCAATGGCCAACATTGGTGGTTATCGCGCGGTTGTTGAAGCGGCCGGTCAGTTCGGCCGATTCTTTACCGGGCAAGTCACTGCTGCGGGTAAAGTTCCACCAGCCAAAGTCATGGTTATTGGCGCAGGTGTTGCCGGTTTAGCCGCGATTGGCGCCGCCAAGAGCATGGGCGCTATCGTAAGAGCCTTCGATACTAGACTAGAAGCCAAGGAACAGGTCGAAAGCTTGGGTGCGGAATTTCTAGAGTTAGAATTCGAAGAAGACGGTTCTGGCGAAGGTGGTTACGCTAAAACCATGAGTAAAGAGTTTATTGATGCCGAAATGGCCATGTTCCGTGAACAAGCCAAAGAGATCGACATCATTATTACTACCGCCCTGATTCCAGGCCGCCCAGCGCCAGAGCTTATTACCAAAGATATGGTAGAGAGCATGAAGTCGGGTAGCGTTATTGTGGATCTTGCTGCGGAGCAAGGCGGTAACTGTAAGCTTTCTAAAGCCGATAAAATTGTTACGCACAAAGGCGTAAAAATTATTGGTTACACCGACTTACCTAGCCGCTTAGCAACTCAGGCGTCGCAGTTATACAGTACTAACTTACGTCACATGTTGACCGACCTTACGCCTAACAAAGACGGCAAGGTCAATATCAATATGAAGGACGAAGTGATCCGTGGCGCCACGGTAGCACACAAAGGTAAGGTCACATGGCCAGCGCCTGCGCCTAAGCTGTCGGCGGCTCCTGCTAAGCCTAAAGTAGCGGCTCCAGCACCAGAACCCAAACCAGAGCTCAGTGCGGCGACCAAAGCCAAAATGAGCTTAGGCGCAATGGCCTTGGCCGTATTAGCCTTGTTGGGTGTCGGTTCAGTTGCGCCAGCTGAGTTTATGAGTCACTTCACAGTGTTCGTCTTGGCTTGTTTTATTGGTTATCAAGTTATCTGGAGTGTTACCCCTGCTCTACACACGCCGCTCATGAGCGTGACCAATGCCATCTCGGGCATTATTGTAGTGGGTGCTCTGTTACAGATTTCCTCTTCGTCTGGTGCCGTTGTGATTTTGGCATTTATTGCGGTCCTGATCGCGTCTATCAACATTGTGGGTGGCTTTATGGTTACCCAGCGTATGTTGAAAATGTTTAACAAAGGTTAGGAGTTTAGATCATGACGATAGAAACACTTTCTAGTTCAGGCGGCACTATTAGTGCGGCATACATTGTTTCGGCCATTCTGTTTATTCTCAGTTTGTCGGGTCTTAGTAACCAAGAAACATCTCGCCGTGGCAATATGTACGGCATCATCGGTATGGCAATCGCCATCATTGCTACGATATTTAATCCAGCGGTCAATAGTTACGCTTGGTTGATTGTTGCCATGGTTGTTGGTGGTGGTATTGGTTCGCGCATGGCGGCTAAAGTCGAAATGACGCAAATGCCAGAGCTGGTTGCTATCTTGCACAGTTTTGTTGGTATGGCTGCTGTATTGGTTGGCTTCGCGACTTACTTCGATCCTACTAGCGCCTTAGTCGGCGCGGCAAAAACCATCCACAACGTAGAGATCTATCTGGGCGTCTTGATTGGTGCTGTGACCTTTACCGGTTCGGTTGTCGCCTTTGGTAAGTTAAGCGGCAAGATCGGCAGCAAGCCATTAATGTTGCCAGCGCGTCACTTCTTAAATTTAGGAATTTTGATTGCTTGTATTCTGATAGGCAGCTGGTTCTTAGGCGCAGACACAGGCGCAGGCACTGTTGCCTTGTTGCTCATGACGTTGCTCGCATTTGCGTTCGGCGTACACATGGTTATGGCGATTGGCGGAGCAGATATGCCTGTTGTTATATCTATGCTTAACAGCTACTCAGGTTGGGCGGCGGCCGCAACTGGCTTTATGCTCTCTAACGACTTGTTGATTATCGTTGGTGCATTAGTCGGTAGTTCTGGCGCAATTCTTAGCTACATCATGTGTCGTGCGATGAACCGTAACTTTGTAAGCGTAATCATGGGTGGTTTTGGTACCACTTCTGGTGGCGGCGAAGAAGAAGGGGAGCAAGGCGAAGCCATTGCTATTCAAGCTGACGAAGTTGCCCAAATGTGTGCCGACGCCGATCAAGTTGTTATTGTGCCGGGTTACGGTATGGCAGTTGCCAATGCTCAACACCCAGTATCAGACCTGACTAAGATGTTATTGGATCGCGGTGTTAATGTTCGATTTGCTATTCATCCAGTCGCCGGCCGTATGCCGGGTCACATGAATGTACTATTGGCTGAAGCTAACGTGTCGTACGACTTAGTGCTAGAGATGGACGAGATCAACGACGAGCTAGACAAGGTCGACGTGGTTATCGTAATAGGCGCTAACGACATTGTTAACCCTGCGGCTCTAGAAAATCCAAACAGCCCAATTGCTGGAATGCCAGTATTGGAAGTGTGGAATGCTAAAACGGTTATTGTTTCTAAGCGAAGCATGGCTACAGGTTACGCGGGCGTAGAAAATCCATTGTTCTTTAAAGACAATACGCGCATGTTGTTTGGCGACGCTAAAGACAGTGTTGACGCTATTCGGCAGGCGCTTTCTACTAGCTAAGCTTTAGCTAATAGCTATTTAAAACTATGCAAAGCCCACCCTAATCAGGTGGGCTTTGTCGTTCTAGTACTGCGCACAATAGCGCGTGTATGTTTTAATATCGGTTCATCAGTACGTTATTTATTTCCAGTTATTCGATTTTACTTCGGTCACTATGATTTCAGATGCCTGTTCAAGCTAGCCCACTAGATCATCGCTTTTGTGTTGCCCCGATGCTTGATTGCACGGATCGGCACTCGCGCTTTCTGTTTAGATTAATTTCTAAACGAGCTGTGTTGTATACCGAAATGGTAACAACAGGCGCTTTGCTATTTGGCGACGTACCTCGGTTCTTGAACTTTAATCACGCGGAGCATCCTCTGGCGCTCCAGCTCGGTGGCAGCGAACCCGACGCTATGGCACGTTGTGCAGAGTTGGCACAAGAATGGCAATACGACGAAGTAAACATCAATGTCGGTTGCCCCAGCGACCGAGTACAGTCTGGCGCATTTGGAGCCTGTTTGATGCAGAGCCCAGACTTGGTCGCAGACAACGTAAGAGCAATGTCGGCCGTAACGGATATACCTGTCACTATTAAATGCCGTATTGGTATAGACGAACAAGAGCCTCGCGATGCGCTTTGGGCATTAGTAGACGCGAGCGCTAACGCAGGGTGCACCACATTTATTGTGCATGCCCGTAAAGCATGGCTTAAAGGCTTAAGCCCAAAAGAGAATCGAGATGTTCCGCCACTCGACTACGATTTGGTTTACACGCTGAAACAAGACTTCCCTGAGTTAAAAATTGTGCTCAATGGCGGTATTACCACACTTGAGCAATCGGCTGAACACTTGGCCCAAGTGGACGGAGTAATGATGGGGCGCGAAGCCTATTCAAATCCCTACATAATGCGCGACGTTGATCGGCGAATATACGGCGTGGGTGATGAGCCAGTGCCCCGCGACCAAGTATTTGAAAATTATCTAAAATATGCCGCTAAGACTTGCGCAAGTGGAGTGCGGCTTAATCACTTAACCCGTCACGCTGTTGGTCTGTATCACGGCGAACCACGTTCACGCCTGTGGCGGCGCTACCTCAGCGAAAACGCCCATTTGCCTGGGTCGGATGAACAAGTAATGAAAGACGCCTATCTAGCAATGATCGGCGGGGCTTAGGCTTTGTAACGATAGCGCCTAACACCTAACACCTAACACCTAACACCTAACACCTAACACCTAGCACCTAACACCTAACACCTAGCACCTAGCACTTAGCACTTAGCACCAGGCTGAGTATTGTTTTGGGTTAATTATTGTTGTTCATTAATCCGCCGTTCATCTAATTTAAGTACACTAAGGCTTAACTTCCCAGAAGTGCATCCAGTCTCAGCGTGAGCTGGAGCGGTAATTGTATTAACCGGCAAAACTGCCAAGAGATAGTCAGCATGTTATTTGTACGATGGATTTTGGGTTTTATATTAACCCTCAGTATTGTTCTGGCTTTGGCCGTTGTGTTACTGCCGCGCTGGTTCAACCCCAATGATTATCGTGATGACATTGAGCTGCAACTCAACAAGGCTACTGGGCGCGAGATTGCATTAGACGGCAATCTGCAATTATCGGTTTTTCCATGGTTAGGTGTACGCACCGAAGCCGTAAAGGTCAGTCAGCCACGCGAGATCGGCGGCGACTTTATGCGCATTGACTCTGCACAAATACGTTTGCAGTTAATGCCACTGCTTAATCGTCGCATCGAGCTAGACACCATTTTGTTAGACGGCGCTTACATTCACTACATTAGCGTAAACGAGCAGCTCAATAGCCTTACGTTTAATGATGAGTCAACGGTTGCCGTGGCGGCGATTAATAAAGGTTCAAGCGGTGCAGACTCAGCGGCTAACTCAGCGTCGCCCTCAAATGTGGGCTTTAGCGCTAATGATGTGTTTTTAAAAGGCGTGGATGTTCGCAACGCCACACTAGACTATGAAGACCGCAGCGCGAAATCCAGAACCAAGATTAGCGAGTTTAATGCCAATATTGGCAGTGTGTTGTCAGGTGAGTTAACGCCGTTCTCGCTCAGTGGTGTGCTTCAATCTGCGCCCAGCACTCAATCAACCAGCGCTGCAACAGCAAGTGCATTACCCACGAGATTCACCGCGGACGGTAATGTGATTGTGGGCCAAGAAGGCAAGTCGATCGTAGTAAGCGACCTTAAAAGCACACTGGATGATAGTGAGCAAAAAATCGATATTGCCTCGGCTAAAGTAAGCGTAGCCGATTTCGCCCGCATAAACGCTCAAAATACCAAGATTAATATCAGTGGCACAAGCATCGCGTTACCGATTGAGCTTAATGCACCTGACCTAAGCGTTGATCTCGAATCTGAGGTTCTTCAAATGCAGAATCTGGTCGCGCTGTTAGGGCTTACAGCCTCAAGAACAACAATAAATGTTAGCGATTTAGTGGTACGTGATGCAATCAGCGATCCTAAATACACCTTAAACCTTAACGTTCCTACTCATTCGCTACTCAATACTCTTAAAGCGCTAGACATAGACTACCAGCCCACCGGTAAGCAGGCGCTCAAAAAAGTGGCTATAAAGGCCAAGCTAACCGGCACGTCCGACAGCGTTAAAGTAAGCAATGGTGTGGTTAATCTAGACTCAAGTGTTGCGGCCATATCAGGCCAAGTTAATAATTTCTCAGATCCAGCATTTAGACTGGATCTAGAAATCGACTCTCTCAATTTAGACGACTACTTACCGCTTGATGAAAGTGGCGAAACAACAAAGGCCGAAGAAACATCCTTGGCCACCGTATTGGTATTACCCATGGCAGTATTCGAGGGTTTTGTTGCTGATGCCAAGCTGAGCGTTAAGAGCTTAAGTTCTGGCGGGATGATGCTTGACGATGTAGTAGTCGACGTTAAGTCAGATAAAGCTAAGGTGGTTATTAAGCCTAGAGCGAACCTGTTTGAAGGAAAGCTCGCGGGTGATATTGCCTATGGACAAGAGTTTGGTGTGCCGACGTTACGCATTAAAAACGAAATCGACCTTGTTAGTTTGGGCGAGTTACTGAGCTCAGCTCAAATAACAGACCAGTTAACAGGCTTAGGTTCTTTGGTAATGGACTTGGTAGTTACTGAACGCGATGGTAAGCAGTTTAACGAAGGGACGATAAAACTATTCGCCAAAAATGGTGCTCTCAAAGGCGTAGACGTAAAGAATGTGCTCGATACTACGTATGCCCAGTACAAGACGCTCCAAAGTACCTTGCGCAGCAAAGACAGCAGCGCTCCCTTGGCATCGTCGGAGTCTCAACCCGCAGCATCACCAACTAGCACAGCGACTGATGCCGATACTGAAACAAGTAGCGAAACAGGCACAGGTAAGAGCAGTGCTGCGGATGAAACACGTTTTGCCGAACTTTTGGGCACGTTTAACGTAAAAGATTTTCTTATTACCAACACTGATTTCAGTTTAAGTGCACCCTTGTTTAAAGTGACGGGCGCAGGCCTTATTGATATCGCCGCGGAACAAATCGATTACACTGTTAATGTTGCGGTGGTAAACAACACCTCGGGTCAGGCAGGTGAAGCCATTGAAAAGCTCAAGGGGTTTACTATTCCCATTCGGTTTAGCGGCGCTTTGCTTGCACCGAAGTTCTCGGTAGACACAAAGGCGCTGTATCGTTCACTGCTTAAACGTGACGTAGACACAAAGAAAGGCGCTTTTCTTCAAGAGAAATATGGAATTGAAGGTGGCGAGAATCTTTCGACTAAGGAAACAGCAAAGCAAATTTTGTTAGACAAGCTTTTAAAGCCGAATAAAGAAAAGACACCAGCAACTCAAGAGCGGTCGATGACAGGAAACGAAGGTTCGCAGTCAACTGCTGTTCTGCCAGCAGGCGCTCAGCCAGCTAATTCTTCTGAGTCGCCCGTGCAAGAGTCAGTAGAGCGACCAATGCAGCCGCGCGCTACTAGCGAAGTAACTGATCCAGCTATTGCCGCAACTATTGATCCTGCAACGGGCGAAGCTATTCCAGCCGAGCCGAAACCGCTCGACAAAGATGCTCTGAAAAAGGAATTAGGCAAGAAACTATTGGATGAGTTATTCAAGTAGGGGCTGTGTTCAGGGCTAAGCGCGTGTAGAATCACGCGTTTAGCCTATAACCGCTGGTTAAAGAGAGTGCCCTAATGGCGGGCTCTTAGCTCCAGCATTTTCTATATCCAATACCATACTAATATCATGTCTGAGACCAATAAAAAACTGAACAAGCACAGTGCTACAATCACCCAGCCAAAGTCACAGGGTGCGGGTCAAGCAATGTTGTACGGCACGGGTTTAACTCGTGAAGACATGAACAAAGCGCAAGTCGGCATTGCGAGTGTTTGGTGGGAAGGCAATACCTGCAATATGCACTTAAACGATTTAGCTGCTCATGTTAAGAAAGGGGTGCATGAGGCTGGTTTGGTGGGTATGCGTTTTAATACTATTGGCGTGAGCGACGGTACAACTAATGGCACCAGTGGCATGGCGTATTCGTTACAGTCGCGCGACATTATTGCTGACTCAATCGAAACAGTCGTTGCGGCGCAGTTTTACGATGGCCTAATTGCTATTCCTGGCTGCGACAAAAACATGCCGGGTTGCGTAATGGCGATGGCGCGTTTAAACCGCCCCTCTATTATGGTCTACGGTGGTTCTATTAAACCGGGTCACCACAAAGGCGAAACACTGGATATTATTTCGGCGTTTCAAGCCTATGGTCAGTTTATTGTCGAAACCATCACTGAGGATGATCGCCAGCAGATTATCGAAAAATCTTGCCCAGGCGCGGGTGCTTGCGGTGGTATGTACACCGCCAACACAATGGCGAGTGCTATCGAAGCCATGGGCATGAGCCTACCTTATAGTGCGTCAGCACCTGCGGTTGACCCAGAAAAGATTGACGAATGTGAGCGTGCGGGAGCGGCTCTTAAGCATCTATTAGAAATTGATCTAAAGCCGCGCGATATTATGACGCGCGCTGCGTTCGAAAATGCCATGGTGGTTATTACCGCTCTTGGCGGTTCTACCAACGCCGTGTTGCATCTTATCGCCATGGCAAGAGCGTTAGATATTGATTTAACCGTGGATGATTTCCAAGCGGTAAGCGATCGCGTACCGTTTCTTGCAGACCTGAAGCCTAGCGGCCAATACGTTATGCAAGATCTGCATAATGTGGGTGGCACACCGGCGGTCATGAAGTTCTTGCTTGATAACGGACTGCTTGACGGTGACTGCATGACGGTTACCGGCAAAACACTTGCCGAGAATCTAGAGAATGTAGCTGAACTAAGCGAAGGCCAAGGGGTTATTAAACCTATCGACCAACCCATGAAGAGAACAGGCCATATTCAAATACTCAAAGGTAATTTGGCTCCCGGCGGCTCCGTTGCAAAAGTAACGGGTAAAGAGGGCGAAAAATTTGTTGGCCCCGCTAAGGTATTTGATGGCGAGGTGGCGATGATTGCAGCATTAGAGCAAGGTGAGATCGAGCGTGGAGACGTTATTATTATTCGTTACGAAGGCCCCAAAGGAGGGCCTGGCATGCCAGAGATGCTTAAGCCAACTTCGGCCATTATGGGTGCAGGTCTTGGTGAGCATGTTGCGATGATTACCGATGGCCGTTTCTCAGGCGGATCGCACGGATTTATTGTGGGTCATGTAGTGCCCGAAGCACAAGAAGGCGGCGCTATCGCACTAGTCGAAAACGGCGATATAATTACGCTAGACGCGGTTAATAACATAATTGCTGTGGACATTGATGATGCCGTGATCAACGCTCGTCGAGAAAAGTGGCAAGCTCCTGCATTAAAAGCGACCAGAGGTACTTTGTTTAAGTACATAAAAAATGTTAGTGACGCGTCTAAGGGTTGTGTTACCGACGAGTAAATATTTGTACGCCGTTGCCGATTATTCTTTCACATATGTATATACTTGAATGGACGCCTTTAACACGGTAGAGTTCTATCTGTGTAGGGGGGGGTAAGAAAGGGGTGCAGGGTTGTCAAAGTATCCTTGACGGTTTAAAAATCCAGAGTATTTAGGGTTGTTCCTAGCCTAGTTATTATTGATCGTCTCAAGATATATGTTTTAAAAGCTGTATTCTGCGAACGCGGCTATTAAATTGTTAGACATTGTAAATGCTTTAGCTAGGGTTAAAACATTGCTGTTAAAGAGCGTTACAATCCATGTTACCTTGCGCCTTCACTGCAGATGCTGTGCGTGACAATAATGATAAGGGCTCTTAGGCCTCTAAGCGACATGAATCAAACGATTGGAACAGGAAACACCGAAGCTTGCCCGAATTGCGGCTCGTTTATGGTGGTTGCGGCGCGCGCTAAATCCGGCGCGCGAGTCAGCGATAAAGACGAGACCATGATAGGATCGTCTGATGTTACCCTGGGTTCCACTAAGCGCAAAAAGCTGAGATGCGTTGAATGCGGTACTAAGTTTCGCCCGAGCAGCGTTAAGGTTCATTCTTGGAAAACGCCCATTGGAGTATTTCTTATTATTCTATTGGTTGGGCTTTCGGTGCGGGCGTTTTATCAATTCTCGGCCATGCAAGATGGCATTGATAGCGAGCCTGATACACAGTCAGCGTCAAGCTCTTCGGATAAGCCAGTTGTTGAACCCTGTTTAGGCGCAGTACAAAACACGCCATACGCTGATGACCAGAGCGCCACCCAAGAATTAGAAGACGTTCTTGAGCAAGCACCTTCTGATGTAGAAGCGGGTATCTCAGAAACTAATAACTCAAATACTAGTGACTCAAGTCCTAGGGCAACAGGGCTGTATGATCAAAAACAAGAAATTGTCGAGCCTAGCCAAGCAGAATTAGAGCGGCTGGACTTGGAACTTGCAGAACGGACAGCGTCAAGCCAAGAGCAGGTTCAGCGCGTAGAGCAATCATTAAGTAATGCAGATCAAGAAGAGCGAATAGCATTGTTGCGCGTAACGGTGGCGCAGTCCTTAGAGACATGGCGCGCAGCGTGGGAAAGCGGCGACTTGGAAACTTATTTAAACTCGTATGCGCAAGGCTATACACCGAGCAGCGACATTTCCAATGCAACTTGGCGGAGCCAACGTAAATATCGTCTTGCCCATAGTCTGCCAAGGCAAATCACCCTAAGTAACTTTGATACGCAATGCGACCTAGACGGTGCTAAATGCGTTGTTGAATTCGACCAGCTCTTCGAGGCTCCGCTTTTCACAGAAACGTCTCGTAAGCGCTTAGAGTTTGCCGCTGTTTCGGCGGATGACTTTAAACTTATTGCAGAAACGTCGCTCGACTAAAGACAAGCAGCTGGAAGGTTGTCGAAGATCAGCGACACTTAATGCTGATCTGGGAATTACGGCAATAGGGCATTAAAGTGTGCAGATGAACCAAAACCAATACAGGCCATTAGCCGACCGGCTAAGACCCACCACGCTTGACGAAGTGATGGGTCAGCAACATTTGCTGGCCAACGGTAAACCATTGCACAGCGCACTAAGCGAAGGCAAGTTGCACTCTATGGTGTTCTGGGGGCCTCCTGGTACAGGTAAAACCACCTTGGCTAGATTGCTTGCTCTGCGCGCCGATGCAAATTTTGTGGCGCTCTCGGCCGTTTTGTCTGGGGTTAAGGATATACGCGAAGCCATTGCGGCCGCGGCCGCCAACCAAGCCGCTAACTTTGGACGTACCGTATTATTTGTTGACGAGGTGCATCGTTTTAACAAAGCTCAACAGGATGCATTTCTGCCGCACATCGAAGACGGCACAATTTTATTTGTTGGCGCAACCACCGAAAACCCCTCGTTCGAATTAAACAACGCTTTACTCAGTCGCTTGCGAGTGTACGTATTAAAGTCATTGCAAGAGTCAGACCTAGGCGTGTTGATTGATCGTGCTTTGTCGTCTGAGCAAGGTCTGATGGCCGGTGACAAAGCGAACTCAGTTCCATTCACTATGGACACTGACGCAAAGCTCGCCCTAGCCAAAGCAGCAGACGGTGACGCTAGGCGGGTACTTACGCTATTAGAGATCGCGGGTGATTTAGCCGAGGACCGACACATTTCTAGCGACCTGCTAACCGAAGTGATTGCGGGTGGCAGCGTTCGTCGTTTCGATAAAGGCGGTGACGCGTTCTTTGACCAAATTTCGGCCTTGCATAAGTCAGTGCGAGGCTCAGACCCCGACGCCGCGTTGTACTGGCTGTGCCGTATGCTTGACGGTGGTTGTGATCCTAGGTACATAGCTCGACGCCTAGTGCGTATGGCGTCTGAAGATATAGGCAATGCCGACCCTCGTGCGTTAGAACTAACGCTAAACGCGTGGAATGTACAAGAGCGTTTGGGTAGTCCGGAAGGCGAATTGGCTCTGGCGCAAGCTGTGGTTTACTTGAGTATTGCGGCCAAGAGTAATGCGGTTTATTCGGCGTATAAGCGGGCGATGTCGCTGGCTCAGTCCAGTGGTTCGTTGGATGTGCCGTTGCATATCCGCAATGCGCCTACACAACTGATGAAGGATTTGGAATTTGGCAAGGACTACCGATACGCGCATGACGAGACCGACGGCTTCGCGGCAGGCGAGACTTATGTGCCTGACACAGTCCAAGCGACCTTGCTGGAACAGCCCTTGTACCAGCCCGTAGAACGCGGAATGGAAATTAAGATAAAGGAAAAAATGGATCGTTTGCGCTCACTCAATGAAGCAGCGCGCAACAAAGGTTAGGCTTAGTTTGTTTGCCTAGCTTGGCTCTTTCTTGGAGCAAGCCTTACACGTGCCGTGTACTTCGATCACAGGCTCGTTGTGAATAAAGCCTAATTGCTCTGCACCACTTTCAATGGCTTGCGCAACCGCTTCGCTATGCAGTTCGGCGGTATGGCCGCAGTGTTGGCAGATGTAAAACTGACATTGGTGACTGGCCTCGGGGCTAGGGCAGCCGATAAAAGCATTCATTGACTCCAGCCGATGCACAAGCTTTGCCGACACCAAAAAATCTAATGCACGATAGGCCGTAGGCGGAGCGGGCTTATGACCTTTGCTCTGCAGTTGTTGAAGGATGTCGTAAGCGCCTATAGGATTATGCGACGACCATATTATTTCTAATACTTGGCGGCGCAGTTCAGTGAGCTTTAATCCTTTGCGCGCGCACTCAGCTTCGGCCGTCTCAATTGCGCTAACCTGGCAATGGTCGTGGTCGTGCTGACCTCTAAAGGGTGAAATAACGCGGGCTTTAGGCATATCTATAAATAGTTGTATGGAATTGCGTATCCAGCTTGATATCAATCTGGACGCTGACCTATTTTGGTTGAAAGTCGATGTTGGTACAGTACTGGCTTAGCTCAGGCGTTTGCGCATCACTTAAATACCAACTCAAACAACGGCTTTTCTGTAGCTTACCAAAGATCCGCACTAAGCCTTGGTTTTGTTTAATGCTGGCTTTAGTGGCCTCGGCTGTCGCCTTGTCTGAGAAAGACCCATAGACAAAATAGGTCCAAAACCGGCCTCTTGATATGGCTTCCAATTGATGTAAACGAGGGTCGCTAGAAAAGGATAACCGATCTAAAAATGCGACTACGCCAGCGGGCTCATCAAAGCTAGCCAACTGAATAGTGAAATGCAGTGGCTGCTGCGAGAACAACCAATCATGGTGTTCGTTGGCATTCTCACGCAGTGATGGAGTAAAGGGGTTGATTGGCCCCGAACTAACCGAACTCGATGTTGTTGCGGGTTTGCGGCTTGGTGGCGCTGTTGGTGTTTTTGCCTGACGTTTAACTTGTGTCTGAGGCTTCGCTTTGGCTACCTGACCGTTACGGCTTTCTAATGCAGATAATTCCGAGGTTTTGACCCAAGCCTTAAAGCGGCGCGGTGAGGTGACGCGATACCATCCTTTACGGTTGCCCAATACCGAAACTGTTTCGTTGAGTTTGAATAGGTCGAGAAATGTTTCGTCGGCGACAATAGGCACTGATCGTGCTCGCACATTGGTGCCTTTAATCGTTCCGATGTCGTCAGTGAGCTCTAAAAAGTCTTGGTGTACCCATACTGGAAAACCATTGTTGTGTGTAACGATGGTCCAGTCGTTGTCACGTTTAACAACATTGAGCTGTCGCACATCCTTGGTTAACGCGATTAACACGCTTCGAACGCCAGGGTTGCTGTACAGAGCTACGCTGCGAGTAGCGGGCGGTTTAGACGCAGACCGCTTAGGCGCACTAAATTCCGTTCCAATGGCAGATTCAGAAGTTGTTGATGCAGGTGTACTGGATTCGCTTTGCTCTTGTCGCACCACAGCTTTTGATGTTGACGTTGGCTGGACCTGCGATGGGGCAGGTTTGGGCTGTGATGCCGCTGACTGGTTGCGCGATACCACAGGGTTGTCGTTAGGCGACTTAGCTATGGTTTTAGGTGTGTCAGACAGCTTTGACAACCGCGATCCGCTCGATGCTTCTTTGGCTTTGTTTTTAACATCGTCTGGTAACTTGGCAACAATCTCTCGCTCAGTTACGGGTACGTCGCTTGCTCGGTCGCGCGCAGGGTTTTCACTGACAGCTATCTGTTGTTTGGGTTCCGAACTAGACTCTAATTTAGTCTGTGGAGTAGGGGCATTGTTACTAACGGCATTATTATTAGTAGAAGCATTGCTCGTAGTGGTCTGGGCCAAAGATTCTGCGGGCGTAACCCGCGAAACAAAGTCAGAAGACTCATCAGCCCGGTTTGGCTTGTTGCTGGCTAACGCCGAGGCCAGGTCTGCTTGTGCGGCTTCTCGATTGGCTTTTTCGCGTGCCTGCGCGAGCAACTTGTCTAAGTTTTCGTCCCAGCCTAGCTCAACCAATATGGCGGCCGACTTAGGTTCGCCATTAGCGGTGGCTCGTTCAAACCAACGTTTGGCTTCTTTTTCGTCTTTCTCTAAGCCTATGCCCAGGTAGGTCGCGCGGCCAATATTAAACTGCGCTAAGGGATGGTCTTGCTTAGCTGCTTTTAACCACCAACTTACTGCTTCGTTTTCGTTTTTGTTAACACCTTGTCCGGTTAAATACTGATGGCCAAGATTGTATTGTGCCAACGGATGTCCTTGGCGAGCGGCTTGTTTGTACCAATACACGGCTTGTTCATAGTCTGGCTCGCTGAACTGGTCGTTGGTGAATAACACACCCACTTTAAATTGCGCGTCACGGTCGCCTTCGTAGGCCGCGAGCATCCAATGGTCTAATTCTTTCTTATACTTGGCTTCTAGATTTTCCTCGCTAGTGGCAATGCCAAATTCTGTTTGGGCGTTAGCGGTAGCAGACCAAGCCGCTGTTAAGACGACGGCAAGCAGTAGTAAAAGCATTTTTGATGCAACGCCAGCAGACGCCGACACAAAGCAAATATGCACCAACAACTTAGAGCGCACTCTATGGCGAATGGGCGAAAATGACAGGAGGGCAGAGTGACTACTCGGTTTAATCATTGTTACTTTGCTAGCCCTCAGTCAAAAATTGAATTTTAAAGCGGCGTATAAAGCTACTTTAACGTGGCTTAAGTCTAACACTTTTTAGGCCAAACTAAGATTTGTGCGAAACTGACAACGCAAATTTTTGATTTCTTTACGATCTCGAAAATAAATTGCATTTCCTTGCAAGAACTACTTGCGTGAAAAACGCTTACACATTATCTTATGGTTTCTGTCGAAACAAACCACAATATGTAGTGGTTTTTCGAATATTGACTGCTTTAAGCGTGTGTTCACCAACTATTAATTTGTTGAGCATTTTTCTATAAAACGCCGATAAGTGTCTGAATTAATTACGTTCTCGCTGATGCTCACTGCCCACTAAACTGCAACGATTTGAATTGAACCTCACGGTTCAGTCCCCCTTGTTATGTTTGTGCGCAAATCACTTTTTTGTGAATTAGCGAGACCCGAATAACATACACACTAATTTGCCAACTTAGATGTACTCGAGGGGTTTCTCTTTAGTCTAGGTTAGTCTGCAAAGCGCCATACAAAGGGCTCCAACTTGCGAAGGTTGGCCGCTCATGTCAGGTTTATTAAAGCTTCAGAACGTTTGAAGATTTTTGCTTAGCATGCTCAGACCCAGATTAAGACTGCCCGATAACTAATAAAAATAAATACGAGTGCACTATTAATAACATGCGTAATAGTAATAACACGCGTAATAGTACGCGATCGAATAACCGAGGAAGGAAGAGATGGCCAAAGCCGCTAATAACACGACTAATAACAACAGTAAGTCCCAAACTACCAAAACTGCCACCGCCCAAGACAATACCAATGGCAATGGATTGGTGCAGTCTGGTAAGGGCGGCGAGAAAAAACTTCGACTAATGGACTTGCAAGCAACATCAGCAGACATCTGGGATAAGAAGTACAGACTTAAAGACAAAAACGGCAAGGCCGTTGACGAAGCAACCAATGATACGTTCGAGCGCGTAGCCACGGCATTGTCTGGTGTAGAGCAAACTGAAGTGCTGCAAGAGCATTGGTATAAGCGTTTTGTATGGGCCTTGGAGCACGGCGCATTGCCTGCTGGGCGTATTATCTCAAATGCAGGCGCGCAAGCGTATAAACCTGCCACGTCGACCATTAACTGTACTGTGTCTGGAACCATTACCGATTCCATGCACGACATACTGAACAAAAACCACGAAGCCGGCATGACCCTAAAAGCGGGCTGCGGTATTGGTTACGAATTTTCTACGCTACGCCCAAAAGGCGCGTATGTGTCTGGCGCAGGTGCTTACACCTCTGGACCATTGTCGTTTATGGATATCTTCGACAAGATGTGTTTTACAGTGTCGTCGGCTGGCGGACGTCGTGGCGCACAAATGGCCACGTTTGATATTAGCCATCCAGACGTATTAGAATTTATTCGCGCGAAACGCGAAGACGGCCGTTTACGTCAGTTCAACTTGTCGCTGTTAATCACTACCGAATTTATCGAAGCCGTTAAAGCCGACGGCGACTGGCACTTGTCATTCCCAATCTCAGCAAAAGAAGCCAAAACAGATGGCATAGACGTTTATAAGTCTAAAGACATCTTGTGGCGTCGTTTTCCTGTGGAAGATGGCTACATCAAAAACGATCAAGGTCTAACTGCCTGCAAAATCTACAACACCATTCCTGCGTCGCGTTTGTGGGACTCCATTATGGCGTCTACGTACGACTTTGCTGAGCCTGGTTTTATCTTGATCGACGAAGTAAACACTAAGAATAACAACTGGTTCGACGAAACTATTCGCGCCACCAACCCTTGCGGCGAGCAGCCACTACCGCCCTACGGCAGTTGTCTTTTAGGATCAGTTAACCTAACTAAGTTTGTTAACAATCCGTTCTCTTCAGAAGCAGAATTCGATTGGGAAAAATACGGCGAAGTGGTTTCGGTCTTTACTCGTATGTTAGACAACGTGGTCGAAATTAACGGCCTACCATTAGAAGGCCAGCGCGCCGAGATCGAGCGCAAGCGTCGTCATGGCATGGGCTTTTTAGGTCTAGGTTCAACCGCAACAATGTTGGGCATGACGTATGGCGACGATGCATCGGTAGAGTTTACCGAACGCGTAGCGCGCGAAATGGCAATGGCGGGCTGGAATCAAGCACTGGAGCTGTCTAAAGAAAAAGGCGCTGCGCCAATCATGAGCGAGGAGTTTGAGGTTACGACCGAAATGCTAACTCTTCGCCCAGAAATGAAAAAAGACGGTTATAAAGCAGGCGACACGGTAACTGGCGCGGTACTGCACGCTAAGTACAGCCGTTACATGCAACAGATTGCGGGCATTGATGCCGAGCTAGTCGACGAGCTTTCTAAGCACGGCGCGCGCTTTACGCACCACAGCTCTATTGCACCTACAGGCACTATCTCACTGTCTATGGCGAACAACGCCAGCAACGGCATTGAGCCAAGCTTTGCGCACCACTATTCGCGTAACGTTATTCGCGAGGGTCGTAAGACTAAAGAAAAAGTAGATGTGTTCTCGTATGAGCTATTGGCGTACCGCGAAGTAGTCAACGCAAACGCGATGCCTTTCTCTGAAAAGCCAGAAGAGCAGCTGCCGGCAAATTTTGTCACATCTGACGTTATCACGCCAAAGCAACACGTAGACATACAAGCCGCTGCGCAAAAGTGGGTTGATTCAAGTATTTCTAAAACGGCGAACGTACCAACAGACTACCCGTACGAAGACTTTAAAGACATCTACATGTACGCCTACGAGAAAGGCTTAAAAGGCTGTACTACATTCCGTTTTAACCCAGAAGCTTTCCAAGGCGTATTGGTTAAAGAAGACGACCTTGAGAACACCCTCTACCAATTTACATTGGACGATGGCTCAACGGTCGAATTTAAAGGCAACGAAGAAGTTGAATACGACGGCGAAACGCACACAGCGGCCAACTTGTTCGACGCGCTTAAAGAAGGCTATTACGGCAAGTTCTAACACTGGCTTAATAGACGACACCGCTAATAGACGATAAAACTAATAGACGATAAAACAACACGAAAGACAGCGCTAGCTCAAGTTATAACAGGCAGCCAGCGCCACAGAATAAGTGCCGCACAGCGGTAGTAGAGGAAGATCATGGTTAAACAAATCAAAGGCAAAATCACAGGCTACGCGGTTAAGTCCGCAGAAGAGCAAGCGCGCATTGCAACAGCATTAGAAAACGAAGCACAGCTTAAAAAAGCCGACGTCGTGCGTATGCACGAATCAGTAAAGCGCCCAGAGATGCTAGTAGGCTCAACTTACAAAGTAAAAACACCCGTCACTGAACACGCAATGTACATCACCATCAACGACATTATCCTAAACGAAGGCACCGAGCACGAAGCACGCAGACCTTTCGAAGTCTTCATCAATTCTAAGAACATGGATAACTTTCAGTGGGTGGTCGCGCTAACACGTCTCATCTCAGCGGTATTCCGCAAAGGCGGCGACACCACATTTATGGTCGAAGAGCTCAAAGCGGTATTCGACCCTAAAGGCGGTTACTTCAAACCAGGCGGCGTATTCATGCCATCAATCGTAGCCGAGATCGGCCACGCCATCGAACGCCACATGCAAATGATCGGCATGATCAAATCCGACAAACTGGATGACCATCAGAAAGAGTTTTTGGCTAAAAAGCGTAAAGAGATTGATGCAGCGCAAGACCATGCAGATGGTAAGGAAGTCGAAGTAGGGGCTTTTCCTAAGAACTCTACTGTGTGTGTGAAGTGTTCTACTAAGGCTGTGGTGTTGATGGATGGGTGTATGACGTGTCTCTCATGCGGCGACTCCAAGTGCGGGTAGTGACGCTTCGCCAAAAACGTTGATCCTGCGTTGGACGACATTCTGAAAACGGTTACGTACATGAGTACGCGCCCTTGTTTCAGAATATCGTCCGCCTTGTCTGAACGCTTTTGGCTTGGTCACCTGATGACACGGCGCGAGTTACGTTGATCCTGCGTTGGAAAATGATTTTAGAACAGTCACGTACATGAGTACGCTCCCTTATCTAAAATCACTTTCCGCCTTGTCTGAACGCAACTCGCTTGGTCATCGCTTCGTTTTGGCCCGTAAACCTTGATGTACGCTCCCTTATCTCAGAACGCAACCCGCCTTGTCTGAACGCCTCTCGCTCGGTCATCGCTTCGTTTTTGCATCGAAAAAATTGAGCCCGCGGTGAACGCTTTTGGCTTGGTCACCTGATGACACGGCGCGAGTTAGGTTGATCCTGCGTTGGAAAATGATTTTAGAACAGTCACGTGCACTTGTGCGCTCCCTTATCTAAAATCACCAACCAAAAGATGTCGGTTAAGCGTTCTCGCCATAATAAAATCAGTGGTTTAAGTGCGAGGTTCTCTACTTTGCTAAGTTCCACGCCTTTTAGAAACTTAGTTGACATTGCTGTTCCACAAAACAATTTGTGCCAACGTTCTGCTACTTCCTTAGGCGTCCAGCTTTGTGCAAGATCTGTTCTCACGTTAAGAACTACGTGGTAGTGGTTACTCATGATCGCGTAGGCGCATATCTTAATTGCGAAGACATTAGCGACTAGTAAAAGTTGTTCTTCTAACCATTCGCGTCGGTGTTCAAAACACTGACCTGAATAGTCGTCTTTGCCACACAGGAACGCTCGTCGTACACAGCGTGAAACGCAGTGATAATAAGGTGTATCAGACAACGAGATTAATTGGCTACGAGGCCTTGGCATAAGAACTCAAGAATGTTCAGAGATACTTAAGTGTCATTCTTTCCTGGAATTTGAACAAGTCTTAAAAGTGGGTGTCCAAGTAAGATTCGCAAGTAAGATTCGTATTAAAAGTGGGTGTCCAAGTAAGATTCGTACAACAAGGCCTCCAGGTAGCGTTCGCAGAGTTGGATACTGCTTTATCTCAAGTGATGCCGCTAATTGAGAATGAAATTGAGCTTAAGGGGTGAGTTTAAGGGGTCAGAGCCGAATTAAAGAGCCTAACGCAGATAGGCATCTTTAGAAACCGTCAAAATAGTCACCAATAATTTCTATAGCGGAACTAACCTGTTCGGCTGATATACCTTTATACAATACCAATCGCGCCACCTTGTCGCCCGTAAACAGTAAGCCACGAGCCTTACAAAACTCCAGGAAGGCGTTGCCATCGCCGTTATCACAACTGAGAAACACCATATTAGTATGTGCCGTGCCACCGATCACTGTGAGCCCCTCGATTGACGATAAGCCTGCGACCAGCAATTGCGCATGCTCATGATCTTGCTGCAAGCGACTTACGTTGTGCTCCAAGGCGAATAAGCCTGCGGCGGCAAGTACACCGGCTTGGCGCATACCGCCACCAACCATTTTGCGCCAGCGGCGGGCTTCGTCGATTACCGCTTTGCTCGACACTAACACCGAGCCAACGGGTGCGCCGAGGCCCTTACTTAGACAGATTGAAACCGAATCAAATTTACCAGTGATACTGGCAATATCAGCTTGTTGTGCAACCGCCGCGTTGAATACACGCGCGCCGTCTAAATGAAAAATCAAGCCATGCAGAACGGCGAGCTCGCGAGCTGAATCAATGTAGTCGCTGGAAATAACTTTTCCGCCAATGGTGTTCTCCAACGCTAACAATTTTGATTTTGCAAAATGAACGTCATCTGCCTTAATAGCCGCCTCAATCTTGGCGAGACTTATTGTGCCATCCGCGTCATGTTCGATTGGCTGTGGTTGAATGCTCCCTAACACGGCCGCACCGCCGGCCTCATAGCGATAGGTGTGCGCGTTCTGGCCCACGATGTACTCATCACCACGTTGACAATGCGCCAACAACGCCACCAAATTGCTCTGTGTGCCACTAGGGAAGAACAATCCCGCCTCATGCCCTGCTTGCTCCGCCAACATTGCCTGCAATCGATTGACGGTGGGGTCTTCACCGAACACATCATCACCAACCTCGGCATCTGCCATAGCGCGCCGCATGGCAGCACATGGCGTGGTAAAGGTGTCGCTGCGTAAATCTATTGGGGTTTGAGTGTGTGGCATGGTTTCCAGTAAGGCTTTATTTAATTTCAGGAATAGATAGTACGTTAAACCATCGCCGATCCCCAGCATTGTGTCTCGTCAAACTAGCCAAAAACTAACCTAGACTCCCACCGATCTAGACATGTATGGATAGTCTCGTGGGTGTCCGGATAGCCGTTAACCTTGGCGATAGCGTGAGCTTTTCTTGGGGGTTGAATATTGATTTGGCCAGTTGAGGTGGAATTTAAGGAGTAAACTAGAGGGGATGAAATAGGGCAAGTAAATGTTGTCGAATTTTAAGAGCTTCCTAGATCAAGAACTGAATGGCGAATAACGACAGGTTTAAACGTATGAAGACTATAAAACTACAAGAATGGGCGCTATTCGCCGAGGTGCTGGGAGGCATAGCCATTGTCATTACACTGATCTTCTTGGTGTTGGAAACGCGCGCGAATACGAACGCGATTCAGGTTCAGACTTATCAATCGCTGACCGCCGAGTTAAACACTGTAAGATTTGAGAATATGAAAACTCAAAACATGGGCGCATTATTTCAATACACAAAGAAGCCGTTTAACGAACTAACGGATCACCAAAAATATCGTTTGATTATGATAACTGAGGCCACATGGGGAGTTTACGAAAGCGCGTTTTATGCAAATGAACGGAACGTGTTAGGTAAAAATGAATGGGGGAGGTTTGAAGCGGCCATTTGTCGAAATTATCATGTAGACAAAACGCTTTGGTATCCTGAAACGGCCGGCCCGAGTTCTCTCGATGCTACGGCCTTAAACGGTATAGCTCGAAACGTAACGCCAAAGTTTAGAGAGTACGTTGAGTCCTTTTGCATTAACTAACTTAGGCATTTACCATTGGATGCCAAATTCAATAAGCTTACACTCAGTTGAAATACAAATGAATATACGCAATCTAATAATAATTTTAGCGCTTGTCTCAATAGCGGTTTATTTTTTTGAGAGTGTGGATGTTGAGCGACAAGCTCTTCCCACTATTGAGGTAGTGGTAGCTCCTACCAGCTACTCTGTCGGCAGGGAACGGTCGAGAGACTTAGTGGCGCTCGTAACCAAAATCAAGCAGCAGCGAGGCGAGAATGTCGACGTTATTCTGCTGGTGGAGGATGGTGTTGGCTTTGAAAGACTCACAAAATCAATGACTGTTTTGAAAGACAATGGTTTTGAAACGGTTGATTTAGTTAACCGAAACTAGTCATAAAATAATAAATAGGCATTGATGCAGTCCTAACACCCTTAAGGGCGCACACCTCGCTTTGTTTATTTGCGTCCAAAGAGACGATCCAAACATTGTTTATGAAAGTCTTCGTCGCTAGCCGTCTGCATTAATCCCAGCGTCTGTGCTTTTAAGAAGAAGCCTTTGGCGGGCAGCCCAGAACGATTTCGTGAAACGACTAATGCCGCGCGTTGTGGTTGGTCGTTTTTGTAGTCGTATTCCATTAATGCTTCAAGCAGCAAGGCAGCTTTGTGTATACGCAGGGGAGCCGCTACTTCAATGGCATCGGCCGTTTCAATATAGGTAACTAAAACGCGCTGCTGGCGGCACGAATCCAAATAACGCATCAGTCTAGTGAACTGGTGCTCGATGTCTTGTGTTTGTTTGTTGTTGCTATGTGCCTCAGCTGCGATGGGCTCAGAGGGATTCATTTTAGGCCGACGTTGTTTTTCTCGAGTACTCGTTCGGCTCGATAACTAGAGCGTACTAGCGGACCAGACACGACCTCTAGAAAACCCTTTGCTAGGCCTTCGTTACGAAACACCTCAAACTGCTCAGGCGTTACATATCGTTCTACGGGTAAGTGATTTGCTGTTGGTCGCAGGTATTGCCCAAACGTCACAATATCAACATTAATGCTGCGTAGATCGTCCATGCACTCTCGCACTTCGTCATCGGTCTCGCCCAGCCCCAACATTAAACTCGTTTTGACCAATACGTCGGGCCTATGTTTTTTAGCGTGTGCGAGCACACTCAAGGTCTGATCATAACTGGCTCTTGGATCGCGCACAGGATGCGTTAAACGCCGCACGGTTTCGACGTTTTGAGCGAAAACCGTAAGCCCCGAATCAACGACTGTTTCAATACACTCTAAGCGGCCCTGAAAATCTGGAGTGAGTGCTTCGACAGCCGTCTGTGGGTTCACCTCTTTAATGGCCCGCACGCAAGCTGCATAGTGCGCCGCGCCGCCATCATCTAGATCGTCGCGATCAACCGACGTTAATACAATGTAGTTGAGTTCCATCAAGCGCACAGACTCAGCCGCATTGGCGGGTTCTTCTAGATCTAACCAGCCGCGAGGGTTGCCAGTATCTACAGAACAGAAGCGACATGCGCGCGTACAGACATCACCCATAAGCATGATGGTAGCGGTGCCTGCATTCCAGCACTCCCCGATATTAGGGCATTTAGATTCTTCGCAGACCGTGGCCAGACGGTTGGCTTTAACATTGCTGAGAACCTGCGCGTATTTGCCTCCAGAAGGAATACGCACACGTATCCAGTCTGGCTTGCGCTCAAGAGGAGCGGGATTGTCACCACCCTTACTCTTAATACCGTCGCGAATGGCCGTAAAGCCTTGAGGTTTCTGCACTTTCTCACCGCTTTTGACGGTGACCGGTATTGATTTCAATTTGCTTAAATTGTCCATTCTTAAATTGTACAACAGCTTAGGTTTAAACAAGCCAAAATTATTCCTGTTCTACTGAGAGACTAGCGAGTACATATATGGATACCTCCCCATTGTAAAGGTATAGCAAAGCCTTATCGATGCTTTGCATCGATTCCTTGTTAACGAATGATTGCCACCGCGCGTGTCTGATAAAAACAGGTTGCGCTGACATATATACGGCTTCTCTATGATCATCAGTAAATTGTGATCGAGCCCAGATGAAGATCCGCACCTGAACCGCCTAAACAGACGCTCGGTTTCGTTTTGAACCTTGTCCTCGACAGGCTCTGCTCAGGTGGGATTAACCCTTTATCTCATAAGTAACGGCAACAGTGAATGGTCTTTCGTTAAGTTATTGGTACAGCTTGTTTGTGGTGCTTTTGCAGTCCGTTCTCACACAGGCATTGGTCGATACGCTTCTTGTTTGTGCAGTAGTACCCAGACCAGTCGAGCCAGTCGATTAGCTATGGCTACGGTTGCTATTTTGCCGCCCCGACGTTGTTTGATCCGACTCGCCCATCGGCATAAAGCATCGTCTGGCCGTTTATCACAGACACCCAGTAATGCGCGAGCACCATGGATTAGTTGTTTGCGTAAATATGGATCACCACGCTTGCTGATACCCTGCATCTGCGAGCGTAGGCCACTTGCGCTGAGCTTGGGCGTCAGCCCAAGGTTTACCGCAAGTGATCGCGCCTTACTAAACTGTGATCCGTTGCCAAACTTGCACACCAGAGCTGTGGCGTTGATTACTCCGATACCAGGAATCGTACTAATAATCTGGCAATGAGGATCGCTTTTGAGGTACTCGCGAAGCGTTGCTTCAATAGCCTCCGTGCGGTCACGTAACAGTTGCAGTTCATCAAGTGATCGTTGTACTTCATCCTTAATCAACGGTGATAATTCATCGGTGTTTAGAGCAAGCTCTATTAGGGCAACAAAGCCCTTGTTGCCCTTAGCACTAATTAATCCGTACTCGGCCAACAACCCTCTGACTTGATTCATTAAGCCGGTACGGTTGCAGACCAAGCGTTCGCGGATCCGGTGCAGAGACTGGATGTCTTGTTGGTGTTGAGTTTTAACCGGGACATCAATCATGTTGGGCCGCTGCGCGGCCTCAATGATGGCAATCGCGTCATTAGCATCGGTTTTATTGCCGCGCGTAAACGGCTTTACGTGTTGTGCTGGGATGAGCCGAACCGTATGCCCAAGAGCTTCGCATACCCTCGCCCAATAGTGTGCGGTATAGCATGCCTCCATCACCACCACAGACGGTAGTTGTTGAGTCATAAACTCGACGAGTTTTGATCGATTAAGTTTCTTGTTGGATGTGATTTTTTGGCCGTGTTGAACGGCTACTTGAAATACAGTCTTTGCCAAATCAACGCCAATAACGGTATGATTATTCATAGGTGGATACCTCGCAGTTGGTTATAGTAAACCTCATTTTGGCACATTGATGCCGTAAGACGAGGTATCCATCTCATCAGACGCTTTTGATATGCAGGCTATATTTAAATACATCAATCTGAAATGAACATAGATTATCTAAAACTTGCCGGCGCTTTGAGCTTTATTGCCGCTGCCATGCACTTAGCGATCATTTTCGGCGGTCCTAAGTGGTATAGGTTTTTTGGTGCAGGTGAACGGATGGCCGAAATGGCCGCACAAGGTCAGGTGCAACCGACACTCATCACCTTATCTGTAGCAGCGGTGCTAGGGTTATGGGGCGTCTATGCATGGTCTGCTGCTGGTATTTTCCCTCAGTTGCCCTTAATGAAATTGGCCCTTATTCTAATTACGCTTGTGTATCTAACGCGCGGCGTCCTAGGCTTACTTGCGCCATTTATATCGAGTCACCCTCAGGTTACTCAAAATAGCGTGGTTTTCTGGGTCTGGAGCTCAATTATATGTTTGGCTTTTGGGCTGATTCATCTAAAAGGAGTTTTTGATAAGTGGTTCGGATGAACCGTGTTGAATTATCAAATCACGCACATATTTGGAAGTTAAAAAGGTAATGCGGCTGTTTTAAGTATTAGCAAAAAAATCACACTTAACTCAAATGAAGGAATAGATGGGATGAGTGTAAACGTAATACTGGAAGTTCAGGCCAAACCAGAGAACATAGATGAGCTTAGGTCAGTGTTCGAAGCTGAGGTTAAGGTCATAGGCAATCAAGATGACCCTCTAAATCTAATTCTGTTTGAAACTTGGGAAACTAGAGCGCAGTACGAAACTTACCTTGCTTGGAGATCTGAAACAGGAGCGCTCGACGCGCTTGGTGCACTGTTAATCAAGGCGCCTAGCATTCGCTTTTTCGATGCGTTGAATATTTAGTCTTACACTTGACGCTGATCTGTTGGCTTTATAATGGAGAGAAAAATCAGAGGTCGGGAGCAAACGATGGAGTTTTTAGAAGAAGGCGTGGTTAATTGCCCCTACTGTGGTGAGTCTCTTGATGTACTTTTAGATCCACAGGAAGTGGGTCAACAGTATATTGAGGATTGCCAAGTTTGTTGCAAGCCAATCACATTTGATTTGGCTTTAGATGCCAACGGGGAAGTTGCGGTTTCTGTGCGCGACGAAAACCAAGTTTATTAAGTAGGCGTTTAAGATTAATGTTTTGAAGGTCTTCTGATAAAAACGCCACACGATTATAACGATACATCGCTAACGTTTGTTAGCGAGTGGCGACACGTTGCTCTATAAAACTAATAATGTCGTTAGACTCATAAATCCAGCGCACTTCATTATTTTCTTCAACCTTAAGGCACGGCACTTTAATACGGCCGCCCCCGCTTTCTAAATCGGTTCGGTGGTCTTGATTCTTGCTAATGTCGTTAAGATTGAGGCTTACATTAAGTTTGTGTATCGCGCGTCGAGTCTTAACACAAAACGGGCAAGCGTATAGTTGGTATAAGGATAATCCGTTAACAGCGTTTTGTGCTTTTTCCTGATCTTCAGGCGATCTAAGAGTTGGCTTTGGGCGTGTTGCCCAGTCGCCAAACACGATTATGGAACCTAATCCAATTCGCAACCCTTTAATTAGTCCTTTTAATAGCATATCGAGTTTACTCCCCATAATTTGGCGTGGATTCTATAGCATTGAATCGTAGCCTGCCACTGCCAATTTGATAATGCGGTTTGTCGAGGCGAGCAT
Organism: Proteobacteria bacterium UBA7415; assembly: GCA_002470515.1. Taxonomy (GTDB): domain Bacteria; phylum Pseudomonadota; class Gammaproteobacteria; order Arenicellales; family Arenicellaceae; genus Arenicella. Next base: position 182,632 of record DKML01000004.1, read on the forward strand.
GCTGCTGAAACTTGTGGGCCTTAGTTATGAGACGACGGTGAGAAAGGTGCACAATATAAGTCGTGGCAACAGAGCGCGGTTAAGATAGGGGTTTGTAATGACACTTGGCCTAAGGTGGAGCTAATCCAGCGTATCTCTGTGATAAACAGTTCACGCAAACCTTTCAATATATTGGCATCGTTGGCAGAGTTTCTCTACCAACTGTTTTTGCTTAAACCCTTTGACGATATCTTGAGCGCGGCGCGATCCCAATATGTCTAAAATGGGCGTATCGTTCACATGCCCCAATGGTATCGCTGCTTCTTTGTCTAAGCAGCACGGAACCACGGTGCCATCTACTAATATACCAAAGTGGGAAGACAGGCCGTAACACTTACCTGCAGTACCCAGTTCGGGTAGGTCTAGGCTTGGCCAAGTAAATTCGGTGTCGAAATGCAGGTAGAGTCGAGCCTTTAAGTTAATGCTCTTACGCTTACGAACATCTAACTCGGTAGGCACATCAAATTCAAAACGCTCGCAGATACGTTGGAGCATTTGAGTATTGGGCGTCTGACTACCCAATGGATCATTCAGGTTCCACAATCTGAAATTTAGATACAGTTCTGGACGTTCGACCATTGCCTGTTCTGTAAAAGCGAAAATGCGCTCTAAGTAATTGCTCGGGTCCTTGTCTGGGAAGTTATCGAAAAAACTGTGCAACGAAAAGTTTATTTGATGAAACCGTTTGTGCAGCAGCAGAGCGTATTTCTCTGGTCTGAGTAACACTCCATTGGTAACCAGAAAAATATTGGCTTCATACTCATCGCATATACCAATCATCTCGGCCAACTGCGGGTGTACCAAGGGGTCGCCCATAAGATGAAAGCACACAAGATCTGTTAGTGGAGCCACTTGTTCCACAATGCTGCGGAACATGTTTAGGTCCATCATCTTGTTGTCGCGAACTACCGCAGGGCAAAAGCTGCATTGCAAATTGCAGATATTGCTTATCTCGATATGAACTTTATTAAATCGCTTTTTCACCCGCGCGAGCATGCTTTGGCAATCTTAATCAGTCAAGTGATTTGACGTGGATGGACTTTCAGAGGGTCAATTGTAGTTGCTTCAACATCAAGTAAATTTTAATAATAGACGGACCCGAGTTTTGAAGTTGCCCATGCTAAACTTGATCAAATATTCAACGTTAAAAATAATCTTTTTGTTTGGAGTCTAAGTTTGAATACCTCTCTGCCAGTAATGCAAAGCCTTTGGGTAGGCGGGCAATTGTCAAATCTCGAAATACTGTGTTTAAAGTCTTTTGTAGATCATGGTCACCCCTTTCATTTGTACACTTATAATGATTTGGGCAACATGCCGCCTGGCGTTGTGCAGAAAGACGCTAGAGAGATATTGCCTGAATCGAGCATTTTCAAATACGCCAACAGAGACAGTTACGCCGGATTCGCAAACTTGTTTCGTTATAAGCTGCTACTTGATAAAGGCGGAATTTGGACCGATATGGACATAGTCTGTTTGCGGCCCTTTGATATTCCGAATGAATATGTTTTCACTGTTGAACCCCCTGGGAACATAACTAATTTTTTTATCCAGGTTCCGATGGGGTCAGAGCTCATGCAGACCTGTTACACAAAGGCTGCAAAGTATGATTCAAGCCGCATACTTTGGGGCCAAACAGGCCCGCAGTTTTTAGCGAAAATAGTTGGGTCGATGAACATCGACGCAATAGTTTTGGAGACAGAATACTTTGGTGCAATTCCATATGATTGGCACCTAGTATTTACCGAAGACGACTCAGCATTTCTGCTGAATACCCTCTTGAAAGATTCTTTTGGGACGCACCTGTGGAATGAGATGTGGCGAATTAATGAAATTGATAAGAATAAAATATTTAGCCCGACTTCTATTTATGGTGCGCTGCAGGCGAGGCATGGCCTTGTTTAAAAGTACTTTATGATTCGGCCTAGCAATGCTTAAATGGCTGCCCATGTGCCTCAATGAAAGCATCAACTTTATTGTGTGTTTTCCCCAAGTTCCTCAAGAGCATCAATTTGTGCGACTAAGGTACGCGGTATTTCCACTGGGTTTTCGCCATATTTCAATGTGAAATTCGCAGCCGCCTTATAATAGGCTTCCAATGCTTTTTTATTTTGATTTAAACCCGCTAAAGCGTCACCAAGATAACTGAATGCATCGACCGACTCTGGATGATTCTGAGTCCATTGGTGAGCGTGTAACTCAGCAAATTCAAAACGTTTATCGTTTATTAAGTAGTGCGCAAACATGGCTGCTTGAGCAGATGAACCCTCCCAGTTTGGGTCTGGGTGTATTGAAGAAAGGCTAACATTAAGCGTGTTGGAGTGCGCCCAACCTTGCCACATGTTTTCTTGCTTGCGCGTATCGATTGCAACGGCGATAGAGTAGGTTCCGGCCTTGAGCGCGCTAAGCTCGCTAGCCTCGATTGCGAATACATAATAAAAATGGTTACTAGCTTTCAGTTCACCAAAATTTATTTGTTCTTTATATTTGGATAACAAACGAGGGCTTACTTTTATCTTGCTGCCGTCTTCAGCTCTGACCTGAAAATTAAGCAGGTCATTAAGAGGTGTTTGCGCAGATCCAAGCGTAAAGTATGGCATTTCTTGAAGTGCATGTACTTGCTTCATAGAGGCCAACTCCTGCTCGCTAAGAGTGTTCACAAGCTCTGACTCGTCTAGGCGATCGAGAAACCGTTGATTGCGTTGATTCTCGCGAGCAACACTTATCGCTTGGGTGTTGCCCACCATCACGTGAAGTAGTAAAGGGTCACTTGCTGCTTGAACTATCTCTCTCTCGCCGGTGAAGGCGAACAGAGAAAGGGTAGGCTTGGCCTGTGCAGCGACAAGTTCACGACAGTTGTGGAATTTGCTCGGCAATAGCAATAGCCCTTATTCAGTGGTGGATTTAGCCAGCTCTTCAGCTAAAAAGTCAAAGACCAAGCGAATACGCTTATTGGTTCTAAGCTCTCTATGCGAGGTTAACCAGATAGGGAATGACATAAGCTTGAATTCAGGTAGGACGCGCTCGACTAAGGGCTCGGCCTCGCCAATGTCGACGGGTACGATACCAATACCGAGTCCTTGCTTAACCAGTTCCCAGTGCACGATATGGCTAGCGGTCTGAACGGGAAGATTGTCTTTAGTAAGTTCCAGTCCAAATTGCTTCAGCCCGTCTATAAAGTTGTCGACATCGCCAATTGTTACAAAGTCAGCTTTCTTTAGGTCGTCAATTGTTTTGGGTATACCTATCTGGCCCAGATAGGTCTTTGCTGCGAACAGAGGCGCATCCACGTCCGCGATCTTTTTGGCTACGAGCTCTGCTTCGGTAGGCCTAAAACTGCGTACGGCGATGTCGGCTTCTCTGCGTTGTAAATCGCTCGCATCATTAGAGGACACAATTTCGATGATTATGCCGGGCTCCTGTTTACGTAGCTTGCTGATGATTGAAGGAAGCAGGTAAGTGGCATGAATTTCGCTTGCCGAAATACAGACTTTGCCGGCTATATCTTGTGAATGACCGTTAGCAACTAGCGACAACTTAGTCGCGGCTAAACCCATCGCTTGCACGTGTTCCAACATGTCTAACCCGCTTGGAGTGAGGCTTAAGCCTCGACCAACGCGCTCAAAGAGCGATACGCCAAGTTCTTCTTCTAAAGCGCTTACCTGCCTGCCTAATGTAGGTTGGGTCATATTGAGTGCGCGAGCAGCGGCGGATAATGAGCCTTCTTCAGCGGTCACTAAAAAGGCTCTGGCTCTATTCCAATCAAAACTCACTGAAGTCCAATCCATACATCAACCCATGCAAATACGCATATCTAAAATAGAAAATTTGGCAATTTCCATACTATATTGAGCTATATAGAATAGCGAGTCTCATTAAGTACTTACTGGAAGTTTCCCATGAAAGCTATTGTTCAATACCGATACGGCGCAGCCGATGTTTTGCAAGTCAAAGAGTTAGACAAACCAACACCAAACAAAAACCAAATACTCGTTAAAATTATAGCGTCGAGCGTTACTGCGGCGGACGTGATGATGCGCCAAGGAAGCCCTAAATTCGGTAGGTTGTTCATAGGTTTGCTTCGTCCAAAATCGCCAGGACTCGGAACGGGCTTCTCGGGCACCATAGAATCAGTTGGCAATGATGTAAGCCGCTTTAATGTTGGTGATGATGTTTTTGGCGAAGTCTTATTTGGCGCGGGTACTAATGCCGAATACGTTTGCGTAGAGCAAAACGAACTGGTGTTTGCCAAACCCAACAATATCTCTCATAGCCAGGCGGCATCACTTGGCGATGGTGCTCTGACGTCTATGAATTTTCTTAGTAAAGTGGCCAATGTTGGGGTTGGAGACAGCGTTCTCATTAATGGTGCTTCCGGCAGCCTCGGTACCGCGGCGGTGCAAATTGCCGCATGCCGAGGTGCCCACGTAACGGCAATGTGCAGTGCGGCCAACACGGCGTTAGTTAGGTCCCTTGGCGCAGACCAAGTTCTCGACTATAGAAGCGATTCGTTGCCGAGCGAATTAGAGCAATATGATGTGATCTACGATACGGTCGGCAAATTGTCATATCAAGAATATAAGCCGTTCTTGACGCAATCTGGTGTGTTCGTTTCGCCTGTTTTGTCGCTGAAGCTGTTGGCAGATGTCTTGGTTTCTAGTCTTATAGGACGTAAAAAAGCTAAGTTCTCTGCCACGGGGATGCTTAGGGTTACTGAGTTGCGCTCTCTGTATGAAAACGTTAAGCAAATGGTTGTTCAAGGACATTTGTCGCAGGTAATGGACCGAGAGTTTGACTTGGTGCGAATAGCAGACGCTCATCGCTACGTGGAAACTGGGCGAAAAAAGGGTAACTTAGCGTTACTTAATGGTGCTGCTTCTTAATGATGCTGCTTAGATGTTTATTAAGGCTTAACGTGATTGAGGGAGATTAGCCTTTTGTTGGCTCTTTAAAGGACTGTATAGTTTGCACTCGGTTCGGCGACAACAGATTTAGAGCATTGGAACTTTTATGATGATTATTAGGACTATCGCGATCGCATCGCTGGTTTATGCTTGCACTGGCTTTGGCATATCTCAAGCCCAAATTCAGGCTGATTCAATTGCGGCTGCAGTACCATCAACTTACGCAGATCTAACTCAGTTTAAATGGATGCATGGGACGGAGTCTTGTAAGCAAGACAAAGACCCAAAATTGCAGGTGGTACAGGTCAATGCAAACAGTTATGTAATCCGCCAAAATAAATGTGTGACTTTCGAAGCGCCGTTTATTTTCGTTTTGGTGGGGCAGAAACGTGCGTTGGTGGTGGATACGGGCGCCAATGAATCTCCCGACGAGTCACCACTTTACGCGGCGGTGTTATCCATTTTGGAAACGCAACAACAGAGTACAGACCCTAAGCAGATACTGGTTGTACATTCACACAGTCATGGCGACCATGTTAAAGGCGACTCGCAGTTTAGGGGTATGCGAGGGGTAGAAGTTGTAGGCACCAGTCAGGAAGCACTAGCCGAGCAATTGGGGTTAAGCAACTGGCCAAACAAGTTAGCCACTATTGAGTTGGGCGAACGGCAAGTCACATTCATTCCGATTCCTGGCCATCAAGAGCAAAGTATTGCCATTTATGATCATCAAAGTGGGTGGCTGCTGACCGGTGATTCGTTTTATCCCGGCCTAATCATGGTTAAAGGTTGGCAGGCGTATAAAGCCAGTATCGAACGCTTGGTTTCGTTTGCGAACGATCACGCGGTGTCGTTGGTCTTGGGTACCCATATAGAAATGAATGGCGAAACCCATGAGAGTTATTCAATTGGAACAACCTATCAACCTAAGGAGCTACCACTTGCTCTGAGTCTAGATGATTTGAAAGACCTTAACCGACGGCTTCAGCAAACGCCGAAACCTCAGAAATTGGAATTTGAGGATTTTATCGTTTTGCCAATGAGTCGATTTCAGAAAATGCTAAGTAACCTATTGAGTAGCTCTGCTGAGCAAAAGCAAAAGATTCAGGCCCACCCAATTAATAATGGCTAGAGAAATTACGCTCTCGGAGTATGTAAGAAAACGCAATGGCGTGCCGCTAGGTGCAAAAGGCTCGATGAAAAATATGCTCGAACGCTCCTTTGGCGCTGGCTCATTTCATTTGTTTTGGCGGTATTGGAATCCAATATGGGGCTATTACTTATCGCGTAATGTAATGAAGCCACTGCGCCAGTATTTCTCCGCTGGGGTGGCAACCATCCTTACTTTTGCGGTGAGTGGCGCGGCTCACGATTTGGCGGTCGCGATCATAAAGTGGGATGCTATTCTGTTCTTTACGCCTTGGTTTGCTTTTATGGGGATTATCGTCGTTGTGACCAACAAATTTGGAATTTCTTATGCCCGCTATAATTGGCTTACTAGAATGATAGTTAACTTTGCGTTTGTTAGTGGCAGCTTGGGTTTGATGATTTTGTTTAGGAGTCTTTTTGTTTAAAACATTCTCAAAGGAATATTTGTCTATGCTGACTCTTTGGAGCAAACTTATCGGTTACAGCAAATACCCCAACAACAGTAGATATCGGCCTTACGGGTATCGACTTCTCTTAAGCATATCTGTACTATCCGCGCCTTCTTTGAGCCAAGGGCGGCTCTTGTGTTGAGCAGAATCAACTCAATATCAAGCCTTTCTTATGGCTACATTTAAACTGACGGCAATCGTCATTTTCTAATAGACAATCTCATGAACTTACCTACGGTTGCGCAAGCGCGAACAGAAATACTCTCTGGCTTAACAGTCGCTCTTGCCTTAGTGCCCGAAGCGGTTGCATTTGCCTTTGTTGCGGGCGTTGAGCCTTTGGTTGGCTTGTACGCTGCATTCTTTGTTGGAATCATTACGGCCGTTTTTGGTGGCCGTCCAGGCATGATCTCTGGTGCGACTGGCGCGTTGGCCGTGGTTATGGTCGCCTTGGTGGCGGATCATGGGGTGCAGTACTTATTTGCGACCGTTGTGCTGATGGGCATTATTCAGTTTCTGGCGGGCGTATTCAGACTGGGCAAGTACATTCGTATGGTGCCATACCCAGTAATGCTAGGTTTTGTGAATGGCTTGGCCATCGTCATATTCCTCGCGCAGTTAGAGCAATTTAAAGTGGTGGATGCCCTTACTGGAGCATCGGGCTGGATGCAAGGTACGCCGTTGTACATGATGGCGGGCTTAATCGCTTTGACCATGGCGATCATTTACGTCATGCCACGTATTACTACAAAGTTTCCAGCACCACTTGCCGGAATTCTATTCATCTCAGTTTTGGTGTACATGTTCGGGATCGACACACGCACCGTGGCGGATTTGGCGACTATTTCTGGTGGACTGCCTATATTTAGTGTTCCGTCAGTGCCCTTTAACTTAGAGACGCTTTATATTATTGCGCCGTACGCCTTTATTTTGGCGTTTATTGGCTTGGTAGAGTCGTTGTTAACGTTAACGCTGATTGACGAAATGACTGAAACGCGTGGCCACAACTCGAGAGAGTGCATGGCGCAGGGTGCCGCCAACTTTACCACTGGTTTTTTTGGTGGCATGGGTGGTTGCGCGATGATCGGCCAAAGTATGATTAATATTAAGTCAGGCGGACGTCTACGGTTGAGTGGTATTGCAGCACCTTTGTTTTTGCTGAGCTTTATCTTGTTCGCATCTCAGTGGATTGAGATGATTCCGATTGCCGCATTAGTCGGTGTGATGTTCGTCGTGGTAGTCGCGACTTTCGAATGGTCGTCATTTCGTATTTTGAGTCGTATTCCTCACGCAGATGCGTTTGTTATTTTTTTAGTATCTGGCGTAACAGTAATGACCGATTTAGCAATGGCTGTGGTTGTAGGGGTGATCGTTTCATCGCTTGTGTTTGCATGGCAAACAGCGAGTCAGATTTACGTTGAAGTAAAGTCTGAAAGCAAGACTGAAAAGACTTATGTGCTGCACGGACAGCTCTTTTTTGCTTCTATTGAAGGCTTTAAAGACCTGTTTCATCCCAAGAAAGACCCCAATAATGTAACTATCGATTTTAAGTATTCTCGAGTTTGGGATCACTCAGCGCTTGAGGCCATTGATGCATTAGCCGAGCGCTATATGCGTCGTGGTACGGAATTGCATTTAGTGGGTTTAAGCAAAGACTGCAAAACTTTATTACACAAAGCGGGTAGCATGGTGGAAACCGATGACGATGATGATCCGCGTTATCGCGTAGTGGTTGACTACAATCTAGATGAGTCTAATCAGACCTAGAGAGATTTATATTCGGTTTACTTTATCCGCGCTAAAGCTACACTTTAGCGCGCATTGCATAACTTGCTTCATTTTGATGACCCGTGAGGTCATTGAATCTAAATGCTAATCACGACACACTTTGTTGGTGAGGGTTCGCCGAAGCATTTTCATGATAAGAGCGCACTCCTCGTTTAGTCCCACTAATATAATTTACGGAACAAAACTTACGGAGTTGCTCTATGCAGTATGTTCAATCATTACCTATATTTTCAGTAGGCGCATTAGTCGCTTTTTTTGTTTACCTTGTAATCAAGAAAAGCCCAATAAAGGGCGGAGCATGGATGTTTCCAGCTGCGTTGGCGTTAGCGTTTACGCTTTTCTCTCTTTATCTGGTTTTAGCCGAAGGTCCGTTAGGATTTTGGCCCAACCACTCCCAGTCATTCTGGGGCGTACAAGTATGGATGGACCTGTTGCTCGCGTTGGGTGTTAGCTGCTACTTTATTGTGCCAAAAGCCAAGTCCGTTGGCGTGAGTGTTGTGCCCGGGTTGTTGTTGGTGTTATGTACTGGCTCAATTGGAATGTTAGCCTTCTTATCACGCGTACTTTACATTGAAGAACGAACAGCAGTTTAGTGACGCCCATTCAGCCCCTCGCATCAAGTTCGACGCCGTTGAGTCGGCGTAACAAACAACTAGTTGTTGGCTGCGTCGATCCTTCGTACACTATTCACCTTAAACAACTTAACCGTCTAAGGAAAATATGAAGAATCAATTGTTTAATGTTGGTGTTCTTGCTGTTTTAAGTCTACTAGGCTCAATGAGTGCATCTATTGCGTCGCCCACTGCACATGCCTTCTTCGATGAACTTCAGCAGTTGTGCGGAAGCCGCTATGAAGGCGAGATGACTTTTCCGGTAGATGGGCAAGACAGTTTTGCTGGTAAGTTATTAGTTGCTGAGTTTAAAAAATGCAGTGATTCTGAAGTACGAGTTCCCTTTGCGGTTGGCGATAACACCTCGCGCACTTGGGTCTTTACTAAGACCGATGCAGGAGCGCGCCTTAAACACGATCATCGACACGCCGACGGAAGTCTTGACGAGGTAACCAACTATGGCGGTGATGCGAGTTCAGATGGAACCGAATTGAGTCAGTCGTTTGCTGCAGATGCATTCACAGCGGAGTTGATTCCTGACGCAGCAACCAATGTATGGACCGTATCTCTAAGCGAAGATCTGCAAACGCTCACTTACCATTTAGAGCGCCATGCGAAGCCACGATTTACAGCTGTGCTTAATAGAGTCTCTGACTAAGTATTCAGTGAGTCCTGATTAAACAAGGATCCTCATCTGGAGCTGACATTTGAGGATTGGTCACCCAGTCTAGACTTTCGCTATGCGAGACTGTTAGCCCCAACTCGGAGTGACAGCTTAGCTTGGTCATTAAGGTATTAGTTCGGCAATGAAATTAAACACCAGCGAAGAATTTGTTGAAGCTATGTGGTCGGCTCTTATTGAGAGTCCCGATTTTAAGCCGATGATTGAAGCATGGGATCGTGCTCTGGATGACGATGACTACGCACCAGAACAAAATGTGAAGCAATTAGCTGCGGGGATGCACGGTGAGTTGGCTCGGCTCGAAATTGCCCTGCAAGCAAAAGTACAAGCCGTTAAGCACGATCCAGCCTTGCTCAGAGACCACGTCGATAGTTATATTAAGTTGGCAGAAAATAAAGCTATTGTCTCTTCATCCAGTGCTGTTGCCACTCTTAAGCTGGATTTAGAAAAACTCCAATTGGCTCTTCATGACGTCGATTTTTCGGTACCGGGTACGCATTTGGTTTGGGGTGAAGAAGCGGATGGAATCGATCGCCACCTGCTGGCGTTGACACCTGTTGATGCTTCTGCGCCTCTGCCCAACACCTATTTGCTTAAGCGCCTCGAAACAGATTGGCCAGACGCATACGATAAAATTCTCAGTCGCATGTTCGCATTGAGCCCAGCCGAAATTGAGATACTCAAAGACCTGTACTTAGGGTTTGAAAGCAGCGCCATAGCTGAGCGACGCGGGCGCTCGGTGCACACCGTACGAACTCAAATAAAATCCATCATGGAGAAGATAGGGGTTAACAATCAACGCAGGTTGGTGCGTCTTCTTTCTACGCTATTCCAATTGGATGCGAGCGATGGCATTAGGCCAGCGACGACAGATTGTTATGCGCGGCATGCGTTCGACCTGAATCAAGAGCAACAGCTTGAGTATTGTGAGTACGGAGACCCAAAGGGTAGAGTGGTTGTGCTAATCACGCCAACGATAAGTCCTCAACCAAGTCCTTTTATAGGCAAACTAGCTTTAAACAATAACCTAAGGGTCATTGCTCCTTTTCGACCGGGTTCTGGTTTGAGTTCTACTCGCGGGTCTAGTGATGGCCCAGAAGCTATAGCAAAGGATTATTTCCAGTTGCTGGATGAACTAGGTATCGAGAAGGCTCAGGTGGTGGGCTGTGACAGCGGTGTTTTATAAGCTATGGCCCTGGCAGGGCTTTTAGGTGAGCGTTGTGATGGTGTTGCTATTGTTAGCACTGGCGTGCGGATCAAGAGCTTAAGCACGATCCTTAAAATGCCAGCCAGTTCTAGAAGAACCTTTTTGGTGGCACGCCTGAGTCCATCATTGTTGTACGCGCCACACCGTGTTGCGGCCAATGACTTTCATCTAAGTAAGGATGGTGAAGATCGTTTAGTGCGCTATTTCTTTGAAGGCCATGCCCATGATCTAAACCGTGTTGAGAACGATCCGTTTTTCTACAAAGCAATCAGAAACCTTATTGCGTTTTCTTTTCAAGATGTTGAGCGCCTAGTTCATGACGTTACTTATTGGGCACAAGACTGGTCGCAATTGTTAAACGGCTTGCCAAAGAGTATGCCTAAGCTGTCGATTGTCGGTGCTGAGAATCGCCAGTTCAAAACCCAAGAGGTGCTAGCGTGGTGCGAGGCGAATGGTTGGCAAGCGAGTGTATTTGAGGACGAAGGGCAATTGTTGGTCTTTTCCAAAGCGGCTGATATCGCTGAACTTATAGTGCAGCAAGTGACTAACAAATAAATTTGCGATGAATATATTTCCAGATCAAATAGACCACAACCAAATGTACAAGCTGTTAATTGGCGGTGTAAGCCCCAGGCCAATTGCGTGGGTTTCTTCGGTATCTAGCGCCGGTGTCTTAAACCTAGCGCCATTTTCGTTCTTTACCGTGGCAAGTGCTAATCCACCGATATTATGTTTTAACCCAATGTTTTCGGGCAATGGCACCTCAAAAGACACGTTGCGGAATATACGCGAGCAAGGTGAGTTTGTGATTAACACCGTTGGCTTTAGTGACTTAGAGCGTATGAATAAAACCTGTCATGAGGTACCCGCCGATATTGATGAATTTGAATATGCGGGTATACCTAAGTCTGCATCTAGCGTTGTTGCTCCGCCACGAATAGCCGATGCAGTAGTGAGCTTTGAATGTCGATTAAACCAGATAATTGATCTTGGAGAAGCGGCGCTTTCAGGACATCTGATTTTAGGTGATGTAGTTTGTGTGGCGGTTCGTGACGACGCGATAGATGACTTTCGTATTGATCCCAATCAGGTAGATGCGATTGGTCGCATGGCCGGTACTGACTACACGCTTACCCGCGAGCGTACACAGTTGAAGCGCTAACGCGTCAGCTGTTTGTTACCGGCCTCAACGTTATGGGCAGTAGGTCTTTGGGCTTACCGATGGGCGCAGGCGCATAGGGCATCTCATATCCTTTTGGTGTTTCCAAGCGATAGTGCCGCAGTAAATGAAACATCACTAGTTTTACTTGTAGCTCAGCAAACTTGATTCCCAAACATTTGTGAGCACCGCCACCAAACGGAATAAAGGCGTGTTTATGATTACGGTCTTCAGCCCGCTCGGGCGAAAAACGCATAGGGTCAAACTGCTCTGGATTGGTCCAGATGGTGTCTAAGCGATGCGTAAATGAGGGGCTGACATGAACCATGTCATTGCGTTTGATTTGATACCCCTGAAACTCACAGTCTTGTATCGCTGTGCGTGGAATGATGGGCAGTGGAGGGTACATGCGTAGTGCTTCTTTAAATACCCATTCGGCCGCCGTAAAGCCCGGCATCTGTGAGTACTCTAATGAGTCGCCTTCTATAAGTGCGCTTTCTTTGGCAATCACATCTTGCCATTCAGGATGCTTGGCTAATGCGAAAGCGATACTGGAGAGCGAGCTGGTGGTTGTGTCGTGCGCGGCCATCATTAAAAAGATAATGTGGTCAATTACGTCCTGTTTCGAAAAGCGTTCACCTAATTCGTCCTCTACGCGACTAATTTCAGCGAACATGTCGGTTTCTTGAGACGTGCGTTTACCTTCAATACGTTGTCGAAAATAGTCTTCTAGCAAGGCACGACCCTTTAAGCCTTTGCGATACTTCAGACCTAATACGGGGTGACGTACTAAAGCCATAGAAGCGTCTACAACATCTACAAACGCTTGGTTTACAGCATCCGCTTCTTTAACGAGGTTTTCGCCAAGAAAGACCTTTGCCGCAAGGTCCAAAGTGAGTTGCTTCATCAATGGGTAAAGTTCCACTGATTCGTTTTTCTGCCAACCTTTAATAGTGCTGGCGATGTCAGAGTTCATTAGGCTAACGTATTCTTCTAGCGCCTTGGCTTTGAAAGGCGCACCTAGTAAACGGCGATGATAGCGATGCTCGTCCCCGTCGCGCAGCATAAGTCCATTTGGAAATAGTTCTGCCAAAGAGATGTTCCATGCCTTGCGGCTAGAAAAATTTTTATCGCGATCCAGCAATACAAACTCGTTTGCATCCGGGCTCAGCAAGACTACGACCTTGGTGTGCAGGTAATAGTTGTAATACACCGGGCCAAAGCGTTCATGCATGCTGTTAATCAGCGTATTGCAGTCCTTCAAAAAATTGAGCGAATGCCCAAAAACGGGCCAGCCGCGTTCACCAGGAATCGATTTCATAGAATGTTTTAGTTCAAAGCGCGAAAGCTTTATTAGACAAGTTGTTCGTTATTGTGGCGAAGATGAGACAAAAGTGTGTCAAATGTTGTTATTTCGGTATCTCTCTAAGATTTGATCTTTAAATGCTTAAGTGTTGCGAACAGCGGTTCAGAGGTTCGAATTCTATAACCTCTTAGGTCGTTGCGGCGATTTAGGCTAACAGTAAACTGGCTGCAAATGTTATAAAAAGGAGATTGCGATTTATAAACAAGCTGCTGATAGCTTCGTTGCTCACGGTTGGAGTAATCAACCTTGTACCCGTGTTCGGATTATTTTCGAGCGCTCACCTTAATAAAGCCTACGGTGTTGCAATATCTGACCCCAATATGGAGATATTACTTCGTCATAGAGCACTGCTCTTTGGTGTTTTGGGCGGATTTGTTCTGGCCTCCATTGTCGTTCCTGAGTGGCGGCTAGTCGCTCTAATGATGGCGGGAATTTCGATGGCGAGCTTTCTGCTGCTAGTGTTTAGATATGACAACAATAACGTTCACTTACTCAAAATTGCCTACGTGGATATTGTGGGCCTCGTGGTGTGGGCGTTGGCAATGGCGTGTGTGTTCGAAAGTAGTCGTGCCACCCAAGCCATCCAATAATTTACACGCTAGCCTCAAGCTGTCGCGTTATAGTAGTAGCCCTAAATAGAAACCTTAGTGCCCGCCTTGTAGTTTCATTGTTATGAAGCGCTACGCGGCACAATTGATACGCGAACAGCAATAGAGGAAAGTATGGCGAACAGACAATATGACTTAGTGGTGTGGGGTGCAACGGGCTTTACCGGAGAGTGGGTGGCAAAGCATTTGTACGATCATCATAACGGTTCTGGACTAAAGTGGGCATTAGCAGGACGCAACAAGAACAAGCTTGCTAATGTTCAAGACTTTATAGGGGACACAGAGCGTACGGTACCGTGCATATTAGCTGATAGTGATGACCTAGACAGCTTACGAGCGTTGGCTAAGAAGGCAACGTCCATCATCACTACTGTAGGCCCATACGCTTACTATGGATCAAAGCTAGTACAAGCGTGTGCAGAAGAAGGCACACATTACGTAGACCTGGCGGGTGAGACGCCTTGGATGCGCGAAATGATTGATGCACACCACGAGACGGCGCAAAAAACCGGTGCGAAGATTGTACACAGTTGTGGTTTTGACTCGATCCCTTCGGATATGGGCACCTATTTTATGCAAAAAGAAGCACAGGCGCGCTTTGGCAAGCCTTTGCAAAAAGTTAGATACGCGCTTATCAAATCTAAGGGTGGAATGAGCGGCGGTACTGCGCACAGCATGCTCAATGTTTTAAAGCAGGCCGTGAGCGACAAAAAAGTTCGAAAAATACTGACCAATCCCTACGCTCTAAATCCTGATCCTTCTGTGCGCGGTATTGATAGGAGTGATCAGAGTTCCGTTGAATTTAATAAAGACCTAGACCGATGGACCGCGCCGTTTCTAATGGCCGGGATTAATACGCGAATTGTAAGGCGCTCGAACGCGTTGATGAATAACAAGTACGGAGATGATTTCTCTTACACTGAAACAATGGCAACAGGTAAGGGGGCTTCAGGCTACCTTACGGCTAAGGGTATCTCTGCCGCGATCAAGTCGATGGCGGTTATGAGCATTACCAGTCTTGGTCGCGGCATACTGGGTAAGATTCTACCGGCTCAAGGCGAAGGCCCTACAGTTGATCCTGAGGATCCTGGTTTTTACATTATTCAGTTTAACGGCGAAACGGCCGATGGCGAAAAGTTGGTAGGCCGACTTCATGGTGATGGCGACCCTGGTTACGGTTCCACTTCAAAAATGTTGGCCGAATCTGGTTTGTGTCTTGCACAGGATAATCTAGATGTAGAAGGCGGTTTTTGGACTCCTGCCAGCGCGATGGGCGATGCGTTGTTAGAGCGCTTGCAAGCGCGCGGTGGTTTAACGTTTGAGATTACGTCTTAAGCGCTTTATTGATTGAGAAGTGGTTCTTGAATATAAATAAACTAAAAGCGGCTGAGCGAGAATTTTTAGCGCAATACCCAGACGGTTTTGAAGATGAGGCATTGATCAAAATCGCCAAACGCCACAATATGAGCAAGCATGTTGCGTTTGCTCAGGAGCATATTGGTCCTGATAGCGGTTCGAATGTTGAGAAAGCAATCGCTAATATTGTTCTGTTGATCAGCCGATCTTCAATGGTTTCGTTTTTCGAGAAACCTAAGTTTAAAGATTTAGTGGCGCGATTAGACGCGCACCAAAAAGCCTTCTTGGTTGATAGTATGCTTGCGCTAATACATGGCGACCAGCAATCGGGTTTTGACGGAGTGGTTGATATTCTGCGCCAAGAAAAGTTAGCGCGCTGGTCATTAACCACTATTGTTCCAGCTTACTATGAACAAACGATGCCGTATTTGTAAAGCCTACAACAGCAAAAGGAATTATTGCTGGTTTAGAAGTAGAGGGTCTTGTCTACAAGCCGCAACCAACTTGGGAGTTTTACCAAGGTTACAAAGCGCTGATAGACGAGCTAAAACCGCAAGTAGACCCGCGGCTATCACCGTCGAATGCGGCGATCACGGGTTTTCTTATGATGACAGTGGTTTAAGGGCGACGCCTAATTGAGTTGAAGCTAGGCTTCGAGCTACTCATGCTAGGCTTTAGGTGCTTGCGCTGCGATTTCAGCGCGCTTTCTATTGAACCAATTAATAGCGTCTTGTGGTTGTTCCTTAATCAGTTTCTCTAAATGCTTAGGACTGGTGTGCAGCTCCCAAGGCATGTCTAACATGACCCACGCAAACTGCGGAGCGCTCTCAGGTTCAACGCTGCCCATTAACATTTGAGAGATTGGTTTGCGCGCCACCCAATCTTCGTACCCTAAGCCTTCGCCAACGGTCCACTGACGTAAACCTCTAACATCAGTTTCTCCGCTCTTATGAACGTGGCCACAAAGATAGTCGTCACAATTGATGCGAGCAAACGTGTCGTGAAGCCATTGTTCTTCCGCTTCTGATGTCATCTCGTGGTCTTCGCCAGGACGAATGTCTACAAAAGGGCGATGACTGAACGCAATTTTTGGTTTCTCGTTTTCTTCTAAACTGGCAATAAAGCGTCCACGCTGACCGCTTTTGAGCGGGAAGAAATCCACCGATGTATCAATGTTTAAAAACTCGGTGCCCGCCAACTCAAAGCGAGTATTAAAAGGACCCAGTTTAGTTAAAAAATGCTCGTACACGAGTCCGGCATCGTTAAAGTCGTGATTGCCGATGGTTATATAAGAGGGTATAGCCGCACTGCCAAACGCAGCCACTGCTAAATCGTATTCGCCTCTGGTGTAATTAAAATCGCCAAGGTGCAGCAAAAATTCAGCACCCAGTTCTGCGGCTTTGGACAAACACCACGGCAGTTCATCGCCACCCCCGCTGTCACCAATGACCGCAAAATTAACTTTTCGCTGGTCGTCAAACCGCCACGCAAGCTCTATGCTTTCTCGCTTTGCAAGCTTAATAGTCACATGCCGGTTTAACCCGCTACTTGATTCAGTTATATCGGCTTGCGTAGCCGATTTGATATCGAGAGCGGCGCTAGCTGCGATATTGCCGATAGAGAACTTAACCTCTCCAGACTCAGCAAACACATTTATAGAGGGTTCTGGCTGTATTGCACGCAGCTTGGTGATGGCCTCGTCGGTTCCATCATCGGTTCCATTGCTGGTTCCATTATTGGTAAAGATGGCGCCGTCAATCTCAAAACGCGCTAACGCGGTTTCAAGGCTGCTTGCCGGTTCAGGCGGGCTGAGCGTAAGGCGCGGGAATCGTATGCCTCGATTCGTAATGTAGGCAATAGATGCCAAACCAGCTCCAGCCGCCACACCGCGTATAAGACGTCGTCGTCCAGTGTTAATAGAATGAAGCTTGCCCTTTCTTGTCATCGTCTGCCTTTTTGAGTAGCTAACTAAGGTTTATTCGACCGTGATTGTGATTTTTTCTGAAACCACCGGTTGCGCGTGTGGAATGTGCAGGTAGTTTCCAAGTACTAGCTGAAGCGTGTGATCACCTGTTGGCAACTCTAATTCGGTATCAGTCTGTCCACCGCCAAAGTGAATAAGCGAGTCTGTGGCCGGCAAAGGCTGGCTCATGTCTGGTAATTCATCCATATTGACTAAAATATGGTGGTGTCCAGAGTAAGGTTCATCGATGCCTGCAGGCGAGACCTGCATATTCTCTAAACCAAACTCTATTTTTACGGGCGAGCTTACCGTGTCGCCATTTTTGGGAGATATGAAGAATACACGCGCACCCTCAGCTGCGGGAGATACAGGCAATGACGAAACGACGTCTTGGGGATTCTCGGATGTGGTGTCTGTTACCTGGTCCGTTACGTTTTCAGAAGAGGCGACATTCGCGGATAAGTTCTTATCGCTCTTATTCTGCTGCAGGTAAATAATTGATGCACAAACAAGCAATACAACGACGAGTAATGTAATTTTTTTCATGGTGAGTTCCTGTTTAATATTGGGTCAGCGTTGCTGACCATGACTAAAACGATGATTAACGAAAATACATTCATTAACTGAATCAGCGTTAAGCGATTAGGTTATTACTGCGTATAATCGTAAATTATAACTGAGCTTGTGCGAAGCGAATCTCAATATCTCCAACATCTAGAAATTTAGCTCAATTGGAGATTCAGTAACACAGGCCTGTTTTCGACTCTAATTTCGACCTTAACTTCGGTGCACGTCACTGATTTAGCCTCTTGATCAATATCTGCTTGGATACTCTAAATGCTTGATGTGCTGCCAGAACTAATCTTATTTTCTGTTTCGGCTGCATTTACGCCTGGACCAAACAACATAATGATTATGTCCTCAGGGGTTAACTTTGGAGCGCGTGCCAGTATGCCGCACCTCTTTGGCATCTGTTTAGGTTTTCCTGCTATGTTCTTAGCTACAGGGTTTGGCTTAGGTGCTTTGTTCTTGAATTACCCTGTTCTTCATATGATGATTAAGGTATTGGGACTTACCTATTTAACGTATTTGGCATGGCAGATTGCTACGTCGGGCAAAGTAGAGCGTGGTGAACGGCTCGGGCGGCCCCTTACGTTCTTTCAAGCTGCACTGTTTCAGTGGGTTAATCCAAAAGCATGGATCATGGGGACCAGTGCGATTGCTGCATTTACGGTTGTAGGGCAAGATTTGGTGCCTCAAGTGCTGCTTATTGGTTTTGTGTTTCTTTCGATGGCCTTTCCAAGCGCCGGCGTTTGGCTGGCTTTTGGGTCTAGTCTCAAGCAACTATTTGAGAATATAGTCTATTTGCGCGTTTTTAATATTACTATGGCGATCCTGCTTATGTGGTCGATGCGACATACGTATATGGAAGTGGTGGGCTACCTCTAATAACCACATCATTGTCTCGCAGAAAATAGATGGATTTATTTGCGAATAGGGGTTGCAAGCAAGCGATTGCCCGCCTATGATGCGCTCCACTTAACTTGGCCGTTACTGCTAGAGACAACATCCCCTTTAGTAAGACGGCGAAAGCCGAAGCCCAGACCCCTCTTTAGATAGAGAAAACCTGAGCTTTAAGTAAGCCAATATAAGTCAGTGAACAAGTGCTCGAAATTCGAGGACAAAAGCGTGTGCTAATGCTTGACATAAGCCTGCTCAGTCCATAGAATCGCGACACTTTTCCGCCCCTGAAACCAAAAGTTGTTACAGATTTAGGTTTTAAGGGCTTTTTTGTCGCTCTCTTAGACAGTCCCGCACTGACTATGATCGATTTTTAAAGAAACGAAACAGCCATCAGCGAGATGGCTAGGTTAGCTATGCCAACTATTAACCAGTTAGTTAGAAATCCTCGTAAGAAGCAGGTACAGAAGTCGAATGTTCCAGCGTTGATGGCTTGTCCGCAACGCCGTGGTGTATGTACTCGTGTTTACACGACTACGCCAAAGAAACCGAACTCGGCTCTACGTAAAGTAGCTCGTGTACGTCTTACGAATGGCTTTGAAGTCACCAGCTATATCGGCGGTGAAGGTCATAACTTGCAAGAACACAGCGTGGTTCTAATTCGTGGCGGTCGTGTCAAGGATTTACCGGGTGTTCGTTACCACACAGTTCGTGGTGCATTGGATACATCGGGCGTTGCCGCTCGTCGTCAAGGCCGTTCTAAGTACGGTGCGAAGCGACCTAAAGCCTAACTAGCGTTAGTGGTGAGCTAACGAAGCTTCATTAGAGGCTTCTTTATTTCCCAAAAGCAGTACAAGAAGTACCAGAAGAATTAGAAGGGGTTGCTTAGGTAGTCCTTTAAAGAGTGCCAGAGTCGGTGTGGCTATGCAGGTGAGCGATCGAGCGTAAGTTCGTTTTCAAATCCTATAGCAAGTCATTGATCTGGCCTTAACTGAGAAGAACAGTATTAGTTAATACAGGTTTAGATATGCCAAGAAGAAGAGAAGTTCCAAAACGAATCATTTTGCCTGATCCAAAATTCGGCAATGTGACTTTAGCAAAGTTCGTCAACATCATGATGGTTGACGGCAAGAAGTCAGTGGCTGAGAAGATCATTTATGATGCGCTCGATATTATTGCTGAACGTCGTTCTGAAGATCCTTTAGAGATTTTCGATGGCGCGCTAGAAAACGCCAAGCCAATGGTAGAAGTTAAGAGTCGCCGCGTTGGTGGTGCTACTTACCAAGTGCCAGTAGAAGTACGTGCAAGTCGTCGTACTGCTTTGGCTATGCGTTGGATTGTAGAATTTGCGCGTAAGCGCTCAGAGAAATCAATGACTCAGCGTTTAGCTGGTGAGTTGATGGATGCTTTTGAAAAACGTGGTGGTGCAATGCGTAAAGTCGAAGACGTGCACCGTATGGCTGAAGCGAACAAAGCGTTCTCGCATTTTCGTTTTTAGTTTAAGGATTTTGTTTGTTTTGCGTTATTACTCAAAACTTTATACATCATCTTGCGGTTCTAGGACTGCACGCTCTTTTACAACTAGATTGAGAGACAAGTCGAAAGACAACGTTGATTTTTAAAAAATGGCACGTTCTACTCCAATAAATAGATACCGGAATGTCGGAATCATGGCTCACATCGATGCGGGTAAAACCACAACGACAGAGCGGGTTCTGTTTTATACGGGTATCAGCCACAAGATCGGTGAAGTGCACGATGGTGCCGCAACGATGGACTGGATGGAGCAAGAGCAAGAACGCGGCATAACGATTACCTCTGCAGCTACGACCACTTTTTGGCGCGGCATGGATGGTAGCTTTGACGAGCACCGTATCAATATTATTGATACGCCGGGGCACGTTGATTTTACTATCGAAGTAGAGCGATCTTTACGGGTTCTGGATGGCGCTGTTGCAGTGTTTTGTGCGGTTGGTGGTGTAGAGCCTCAATCCGAGACAGTGTGGCGTCAGGCCGACAAATATCGAGTTCCGCGCTTAGCGTTTGTGAATAAGATGGACCGTTCTGGTGCAGATTTTCCGCGAGTAATTCAGCAGATTGAAAAGCGATTAGGTGCTAAACCTGTTGCGTTGCAGCTACCGATTGGTGCTGAAGAGACGTTCGAAGGCGTAATTGACCTGATTAAGATGAAGGCTATCTATTGGGATCAAGAGTCCATGGGTGTTCTGTTTGAAGAACGCGACATTCCAGCGGCGCTTTTAGAGCAAGCTCAAGAGCTTCATGAAGTGATGGTTGAAACGGCTGCCGAAAGTTCAGAAGAGCTGATGGATGCTTATTTAGAGTCAGGAAGCTTAAGTGAGGAGCAAGTGCGTAGCGCTTTACGTTCACTCACTATTGCTAACGAAATTGTTCCGGTTATGTGTGGTAGCGCATTTAAGAACAAAGGTGTTCAAGCTATGTTGGACGGAATTGTTCACTATTTGCCGGCCCCGACTGATGTGGCTGCGATTGAGGGTGTGGACTTTCAAGGTAACGTAGTGACACGCACGCCAGCGGATGAAGAGCCTTTTTCCGCTCTTGCGTTCAAAATTGCAACCGACTCGTTCGTTGGGCAATTGGTGTTTTTTAGAGTTTATTCGGGTGTTATGCGTACCGGTGACGCGGTGTTTAACCCAGACAAAGGTAAGAAGGAAAGGATTGGTCGGATACTGCTTATGCATTCGAACAACCGAGAAGAGATTAAAGAAGTTCGCGCCGGCGATATTGCTGCCGCTGTTGGGCTTAAAACGGTCACTACGGGTGACACGTTATGTGACGTAAAAAATATTGTTACGCTAGAGCAGATGGAGTTTCCAGATCCTGTTATTTCACAGGCTGTTGAGCCTAAAACCACTGCTGATCAAGAGAAAATGGGAGTTGCGCTTGGAAAGTTAGCGCAAGAAGATCCTTCATTCAATGTCCGTACGGACGAAGAATCAGGGCAAACCATAATCTCTGGAATGGGTGAATTGCACCTAGATATTATTATTGACCGCATGCACCGCGAGTTTGGTGTTGACTGTAATGTCGGCAAACCGCAAGTGGCATATCGCGAATCACTTAAGAAAGCTGTCGAGCACGAAACTCGATATATTAAGCAGTCGGGTGGTAAAGGCCAGTATGGCCATGTGGTGTTAAGACTAGAGCCGACAGAGCGCGGTGCTGGGTTTGAATTTGTGGACGACATCAAAGGTGGTGCAGTTCCTAAAGAGTTTATTCCCGCTGTACAGAAGGGTGTTGAAGACGCGCTTCAGGGTGGGGTATTAGCAGGTTATCCGTTAGTAGATTTACGCGTGACCTTGTTTGATGGTAGTTACCATGACGTTGACTCAAATGAGTACGCGTTTAGGGCCGCCGCCGGACAAGCGTTAAGAGAAGGTTCGCGTGAGTCGGGTATTGATCTACTAGAGCCATTAATGGCTGTAGAGATTGTTACCCCGGAAGACTATATGGGTAATGTTAGTGGTGATATTAATTCTCGCCGCGGAGTGATTCTAGGTATCGAAGATATTCCGTCGGGTAAATTAATAGAGTCAGAGGTGCCATTGGCAGAAATGTTTGGCTACGCAACGGCGCTTCGCAGCGCTACGCAAGGTCGCGCGTCATACACCATGCAGTTTAAGAAGTACGCTGTAGCACCAAAAAACGTTGTCGATATGATGGTCAATCGAATCTAGTTGTTTTGTTTAACTGAAGTAAATTGGAATTTAAGAAACCAAAAGATAGGTGAAAAACTATGTCTAAGGAAAAATTTGAACGTAATAAGCCGCATGTAAACGTTGGCACAATTGGTCACGTCGATCATGGTAAAACAACGTTAACAGCGGCGATCACGAAAGTATTGTCAGAAGCATACGGCGGAACAGCTGTTGATTTTGCAAATATCGACAAGGCTCCAGAAGAGCGTGAGCGCGGTATTACAATTTCGACTGCTCACGTTGAGTATGAGACTGAGAACCGTCACTACGCACACGTAGATTGCCCAGGACACGCGGATTATGTCAAGAACATG
>DKML01000030.1:0-9317 GCA_002470515.1 Proteobacteria bacterium UBA7415
CGGTGTTCGTGCTGTTCGGGCTTTTTAACTATTTAACCATTTAACTATTTTTTTTCCCGCCGGAGGCGGGGCGATTTTTTCGTCTCTTTGTGCGAAATTGGGAAAAGATGGTTTTAGTGCGAATGTCTCAATTGAGTATATAACGCCCTGTCATCTTTTTGTGTACCAAATAGATTGAGGCCTGTTTGACACACAAATAGAGCCAGTAAAAATCATGCTTTACAGTTTTACCGAAATAGAGATGTTGATCGCTGGAGATCCCGAGTTTACTGACTTACTAATGAAAGGGCGTGAGGGTGGCGATTTTTCGCCTACAGACCAGCTTAGGCTGGGCGCCTTTTACACCAATGTTCTACGACAGTGGCAATTTGTCCATTTTCAGTACCTCGCCGATACGCTAGATGAGGAAATTTGGCGTGGGCAACTGGCCTATTTTAACCAGATAATCGGTGAGGACTTAGGCCTGTTCGAGCACTGGAAAACGAGCAATGAACATTACAGCCCACGATTCAATGATCTGATACGGTCAATTACTACGGACCAATAGTTAGTTCAGAATTGGTGAGCAGGAGCAATAGATAGAGTGAGGCCAACATATAACAATCAAATCAAAAAGGAATCTGGGCTTCGCCTAGCTCATATTAGTATTTTAATATAAAGTGTTGCGTCGACCAGTTGAACTCGCAGCAATTAACGGACATGTACGTAAAAGCATTAGCGTGAATCCTTAGCGTCGTATTTTGCTCTGACGCGCTGCAGATCCGACAATCAGTGCGCTTAACCCGCCTGTTGTAGAATTAAAATGCCTGCATAATTTATAGGAAAAGGCTGATCTGCTTATATCCCACACTTTAACTACGTGAATTCAGATCATCACGGGACTATTTAGCTAAGCCTCAGTTTATGTGGGTATTTTACGACCAACGTAAATGCGCACAGGTCGTAGAAAAAATGAATGGTCATTACTACGACCGCGCTCTGAGTCTGCCAATAGATTGCGCCTAAAACGAGTCCAATTGCAAACGTGATGGCTACGTACAACTTCGATACATAATGCGCTAGGCCAAATAGTAGCGAGCTTAAAAACAGCCCTGCGCCCCAGCCTAACCAATCGCTAATAATGTTTTGTAGAAACACCCGGAACAATAGCTCTTCACCCACACCAGCTAGCACTGACAGCAGAATGATGCCGGCCCAGCCTATGTTGGCGAACAATTGCACTAACATTCGATTTAAGTCGCGCACAGCAGGCAGGTCAATAAGATAAGTAGATAGCGCCAGCAAAACTAAATACATCGCCCCGCCGCCCGATATCCCAATAGGGATCGCCCAATACCCAAAATTGCCCCACAGCGAAAATTCAACTGAGAAAGCAAAGATAAGCCCCGCAGCAATAAGCAGCAAACCTAAAGAAGGCAACGCAACTTGCGCCAAGCTAACCGGTTGGTATACGCGTTTGAGCGATTTATCACTCATTTCCTTTATTTCGATTCGATCCATGAAGTAACTATTCCATTAAAAAACAAGGCCATTTAAAAAACAAACCCATCAAAAACAAGACTGCGCAAAAACATTAGTTGAGCCTGCTCTCGCAGTCAGCCTTGCCTACCCCGCTCTAGTATTAGACCGCCATACGATTGTTGCTTGGCGACCAGTAACACCGTCACGACGGTACGAAAAGTACTTATCGGCTTGTGTGAACGTGCACGCCTGAGCATGCTCATATTGCTTTACCCCGACAACGGCCAATCTATGACCTACCAACGCGTAAAGATCACAAAACCATTTCGGCTCAGCACCATCCATTCGACCCTGCGTCCAAGCAGAGTCAGGACCTTGCAAAGCATCACGCACCTCCTGACCCACCTCAAATGCACTCGGACCAATACAAGGCCCCGCCCACGCCCATAAAGAGTCTTTTGTAGATAAAGAGCCTTCAGAAGATAGAGAGCCTTGGCCCAACAAACTCGCAACGCCCGCTTCTACAATACCATTGGCTAAGCCTTTCCATCCGACATGCAGCACGACGAATCTAGATGCATCGGCCGTCGAAATGACTAGAGGCAGGCAATCTGCGGTTAATATGCCGCACGGTTGCAGCGCCTCGTCACACAAAAACCCGTCTGCATCGAGCGGATCATCGCCTAACTCAAACGCCGCTCGAACCTCCTTGGCGTTAACTAGATCAACACTATGGGTTTGGTTCAGCCACAAAATCGAACGCTCTAACCCAAGATGAGATTCTACTTTGGTACGATTTTGATGTACGTCTTTAACCGAGTCACCAACGTGCTGGCCTAGGTTTAAACTTGCATAGGGCGCGCTGCTTACGCCGCCGACTCGTCCAGTGCAAACAATACGTAATTGTGCGCACCTAGCATTTGAATATTCAATAAAATCAAACATTTAAAAGCACTATCTAATGTAAGTTGTCCTCTCTAGCCGCCTCAATTAAGGCGGCGAGATCATCAGGGATGGACGATTCAAACTCATGCTCCAAACCGGTTACAGGATGCACAAATGCGAGTTTTCTAGCATGCAGAGCCTGCCGCTTAAACCCACGCAACTGAACTTCAAGCTTAGGACTGCAATCTCCGGGGATCGCCAATCGTCGACCATAAGTAGGGTCTCCGACCAAGCCAAACCCTAGATGGTTCATGTGCACCCTAATTTGGTGAGTCCGGCCCGTTTCTAGGTTCACCTGAACCAGCGTGTGATATCTAAAACGTTCTTCCACTCGATAATGAGTAACCGCTTCTTTGCCCATAGAGTTAACCGCCATTCGGCGCCGATCGTGTGGATCGCGTGCGATCGGCTCATCAACGGTATTTCCAGAGATAATTCGCCCGTAACAAAGCGCTAAGTATTCTCGTTCAACGCTGTGGTCTACCAATTGTTCAACCAAACCTAAACGAGCAGTCTCCGATTTAGCGATGACCATCAACCCACTGGTATCCTTATCTAAGCGATGTACGATGCCTCCTCGAGCCAAAGACCGGTTCTCCGGGTAATGAAACAACAATCCGTTCAGTAAGGTGCCGTCATAGTTCCCTGCCCCTGGATGAACCACCAAACCAGCGGTTTTGTTAACCACCATCAAGTGCTCATCTTCAAAAACCACTTCCAACGGAATGTCCTGTGGAATCCATTCACCTTGATCTTGGTTGGGCACCGTAATCTCAACGCTTTCGCCTCCAAAAACTTTGTCTTTCTGCTTAGGCGTTTCTTCGTCAACCAATACCAGTCCTTGCTTTAGCAAAGATTGAATAGCGCTACGCGAAAGCTCTTCGCACAACTGCCCCAGCACTTTATCCACGCGCTGTCCGAACATTGACATTGGTATCTCAAATTCGAGGGTTTTTGATTTGCTATGATCTGACGAAGACATATAAGTTTGAAATAAGGGTTATTGACTGCCAATTATTACAATTGTTATCGGCAAGGTTTTGATCAAAAGCTATGCTTCTAATCGCTGGGTACTCTAAGATAAAATGTGTTCCATCGGCGTATACAGTCTCACCGTATCGCTAAGTAAGTAACTAGAAAACAAGAGCTAATCTATTTAGACGAAAATCGCACAGATATTAAAATATTGGTCACAATCCTGTAGATTGCTTAATTTGCTTCTCAGTCTTAGTAATTCGAGTTATCCTAACGCGCTGATAATAACCGATAACGAAGAGTCGATGAGCTTTTTAAGAAGGGCTCGATAATGTGTAGTAAGACGCACCGACTCAAAGCAATCAGCACCGAACCAAAGAGTTCGGCCTACAAAACCCAGCCCCAAGAGACTTTTGATCATAATGTCGATATCTTTTAGAACTATTTTTTGCGCCATCATTATCGCTGCTCTTTTGAGCTCATGCTCTAGCTCACGCAAGAAGCCGCCTTCAGATGATCTTGCCAACGAGCAAATTGAAGAGATCTATCAACGTGCTAAGCGAGCTTTAGACAATGGAAACTATTTTTTCGCACTAGATTACTACAGGGCTCTAGAAGCTAATTTCCCCTATGGGCAAGTTACCGAACAAGCAAAACTAGACATGATCTTTGCTTTGGATAAGAGCAATCAAATTGAAGAAGCGATTGAAGCTGCCGATAACTTTATTCAGCTTTACCCCACTCATGCAAATGTCGATTACGCCTACTACATGAAAGGGGTCGCGAGTTTTCAAAAGAAAGCGAACAAAATTGACCAATACATCAAAGGCGGTACCGACCAAGTACGCGACCCTAAACCACTGCGTGACGCTGAGGCCGCGTTTCTGGAGCTTATTCAGCGCTTTCCTGACAGTAAATATGCAGACGATGCGCAACAGCGTATTGTGTTTTTGCGTAACCGTTTAGCTGATCGTGAACTACAAATAGCCAAGCATTACTATGAAAGCCGTACCTATGTGGCAACAGTTAACCGTTGTAAGTACATAATCTATCAGTACGAGACTAGCCCTGCCGTTGAAGGCGCTTTATTGCTGATGGAGCAAACATACCGAGAGATGGGTTTACAAAAGCTGGCGACGAGCACTCGCTCTGTATTGGAAATGAATTTCCCAAAATACAAAAATGGTGGTCGCGCCAGTGATAAGCGGAACGGAAATTTTATCTCTCGAATCTTTAGTACAAAAAGCAACGATAAAACTGGCTTTGAATTACCTGATTACCGCGGTGAAAACCGAGTAAGCAGCTCACAGGGCGATGAAAAACCAGGTCTAATCAAACGTTTGTTTCGTGGTTGGGGCAAAGACGAGGCTCCTTCTTTAGATTAAGAAGCTCCTTCTTTAGATTAAGAAGCTCCTTCTCTAGATTGAGGGGCTCCAGTTCTAGATTGACAAGTTACCTAGGTTCAGCCAACCAGCCCAAAGTACTCATTTAATAGATGGCTTAAAGCCCGAAGTGATTGGGTAACGGCGATCTCGCCCAAAGGCTCGTTTAGTTATCCGCACTCCTGGTGCGGCCTGACGGCGCTTATACTCGTTTCGATCAACCATCCTTATTACCTTCTCGACCTGTTCGGCGGCAAAACCATGAGCAACAATATCGGCCGGCGGACAGTCTTGCTCTACATACATCTCTAATATAGGGTCAAGAATCTCGTACGGTGGCAGGCTGTCGCTATCAATTTGGTCAGGGCGCAACTCTGCTGATGGTTCACGCGTTATCACTCGCTCAGGGATCACTGGAGATACAGTATTGCGGTATTGAGACAATTCATAGACCAATATCTTCGGTACGTCCTTAATAGCGTTGTAACCACCGACCATATCCCCATAAAGTGTGGCATAACCAACGGACATCTCGCTCTTATTGCCGGTAGTTAAAACCATAGCGCCTGTTTTGTTTGAAAACGCCATTAGGGTTAAACCACGGCATCGCGCCTGAATGTTTTCTTCAGTAGTATCTTCCTTATAACCTTCAAAAACGGGAGCGAGCGCTTTTACAAACGCGTCGTACATGGGTTCAATTGAAATAACGTGATACCTAATATCCAGCGCTTTCGCTTCTAGATAAGCATCTTCCTTGGAGATGTCTGAGGTATAGCGAAATGGCATCATGATGACGTCAACATTTTCCTTGCCTAAGGCATCCACCGCTATTGTGGTGGTTAACGCCGAGTCGATTCCGCCCGATAAACCAATAACGACCTTACTAAAGCCATTCTTGTGAACGTAGTCACGCACACCCAATACTAGAGCATTGTATATGCTTGCGAGCCGTTCCTCTTGAGGCACCATTTGCGAGCCCGTAATGCTTATACCGCTAGCACCACTGCTCACTTTCACAATACCTAAGCTCTCCTTAAAGCTTGGATCTTGATGCACAACCTCACCATTAGCATCACAGGCAAACGATGCGCCATCAAATACAAGCTCGTCTTGACCGCCAACTTGGTTCACATAAATAACCGGCGCGCCGACTTGCTTTGCTTTACCGCAAACAACCGCTCTTCGTTCAGGAATTTTATTAGCATGGTAAGGCGAACCATTGATATTAAGAATAACGTCAGCGCCCTTCTCAACCGCAAGCTCTACTGGTCCGTCGTGCCAAATGTCTTCGCACACGGTTAAACCAAAATTGATGTCTTTGTACTCAAACACGCAGGCGTCTTCGCCCGCATCAAAGTACCGCTTCTCATCAAAAACACTGTAATTAGGCAGCTTAATTTTGTTGTACACCTCAACGACCTTGCCAGCCTGAATAAGTGCGCCAACATTATAGTAACCTTTGGATGTTCGCAGTGGGTAACCCACAATTAGGTCTATGTCGGTCACCGTATCGCATAGTCGCTGCAGCTCTTGCTCCACCTTTGAGTTAAAGCCTGGACGCATCAGTAGATCTTCGGGTGGATAGCCCGTAAGTACCAGTTCAGCGCATACCAGTAGATCGCAATTGTGATCATCTTTGGCACGTCGTGCGAAGGCAATAACTTTGTCAACGTTGTCTTCAATAGCGCCAACCACTACATTGATCTGCGCCAATCCGATATTAATTTCACCACTCATAAGGTATGTTCCTGTCAATCATTGGTATCAAACTGTCTTAACATGTCTATTGTAATTCATTCTGCGTTGGCCGAGGTCAATTGCGAACGTTGGAACGCATTGCTTGACGATGATTATCCCTTCTTAAAACACCAGTTTCTGCTTGGATTAGAAAAAACTGGCTGTACTACCGCCGAAAACGGTTGGACTCCTACGCACTTTGTTGAATACGCTGCAGACCAAGAAACCATTGTTGCGGCGCTGCCCTGCTACGAGAAAACCCATTCTTATGGCGAATATATTTTTGATTGGGCGTGGGCTGATGCCTATTATCGCCACGGCGTAGACTATTATCCAAAGCTTTCTTCATCTGTTCCGTTTACACCGGCTAGTGGACAGCGTTTTCTGGTTAACCAAAGCGAAGAGTTGGCTAAATCATCGCCCGATCATTACGCAAACCACGTCGCTAAGCTGGTTAAGCAGGCACAAGACTATTGCACGGACAATGGCTTATCTGGTTGGCATGGCTTGTTCATAAACGAACAAGAAGCGGCGCATTTTGAGAACGACCCTAACGTATTTGTTCGCCACAGCAATCAGTTTCATTGGCAGAACCAAGGCTATTCAAGCTTTGACGATTTTTTAAATCGTTTGAATGCTAAGAAGCGCAAAAACATAAAGCGCGAACGACGCAGAATAACCGAACAAGAAATTACCTATCGCTGGATTAGCGGTGATGAACTAACCCCTGAAGTTATGCAGACAATGTATGGGTTTTATGCGCGCACTATTCAAATGTATGGCGCGCAAGCCTATCTAAACCGGGGCTTCTTTGATTACCTAGCAGAACATTTCTCGGATAACACGATGGTGCTGCTCGCTAGCTTTGGCGATCAAACCATCGCAGGAGGCTTGTACTTTAAAAGCGATAACACGCTTTACGGCCGGTACTGGGGCGCACTGCATAACTTCCACAGCGTTCATTTTGAAACTTGCTACTATCAAGCAATCGAATGGTGCATCGAACATGGATACAGCCGCTTTGAGGCCGGAGCACAAGGTGAGCACAAACATGCGCGTGGACTCTCGCCGAGTCGCACCTATTCTGCACATTGGTTACAAGAACCGCAATTTCATGCCGCCATTGGGCAGTTTATTGAACAAGAGCAGGCTCACATCGAGAGCTATCAAAAAGACATATCTCGACATAGCCCGTATCGAAATGAGCTTTAACCTTGCCCCTAACTGTTTTAGATTGGTAGTTCGTTAAAACCCGATCAACTCACGCAAAGCCTAATACCGTGCAAGACACATTCATACAGTTTCCAGACCCCAGCTCAGCAAACATTGATGGTCTGCTAGCAATGGGCGGAGATTTGCGTCCAGATACGCTAGTGCGCGCTTACACTCAAGGTATCTTTCCTTGGTTTAACGACGACCAACCCATACTTTGGTGGTCGCCCGACCCGCGATTAGTACTCTACCCTTCACAATTTAAGGTCACTAGAAGCTTGTTGAAGAGCATTCGTAATGGAGGGTTCACGGTTACAGCCAACACTTGTTTTAACCGGGTACTAGATGCTTGTGCAAGCCGTGGTCTTAGTGCCACGGCTACCGATATCGTACCTGCCAGCATTGAGTCTGATGATTTCTATCTGGACCAAGATGGCAAAGTACAAATGGATCCCACCACGTGGATTACTGAAGATATGCATGCGGCATATCGTGAATTGCATGCTCTAGGCATCGCTCACTCCGTTGAGGTGTGGCACGAACAACAACTTGTTGGCGGACTGTATGGCGTTAAACTCGGTCAAATCTTTTATGGCGAGAGTATGTTTAGCGTAGTCAGTAACACGTCTAAGGTAGCCAGCGCCTATCTTTGTGCGTGGGCAAGAAGCGCCGATATACATTTTATTGATTGCCAGATTCACAGCAATCATCTAGCGTCTTTAGGCGCTATTGAAATACCGCGAGAAGAATTCCTTCGAGAGCTAAAGACGCATACCTCTGCACCTGAAAGTGACGGAACCCGTAAATTGAACATTGCCTTTGGTCAACTTACCCCCGAAAAAGTAACAGAAAATGTTATAAAGAAGTCATGAGTACTGCGCACAATCCAATTCGCCTATTTGAGACTGTGGTTGATGACTGCCCGTATCTTGACGACCAAAAAAGCGCGTCGATTATTGTTGATCCTGAGCACACCATAGAGCCTGAACTGTTCGCCATGCTGTCGCGCTCAGGATTTAGACGCAGTGGTGAGATGCTGTATTCACCTAAGTGTCCTACCTGTGCCGCCTGCGTTTCGGTGCGCATACCGGTTGCACAGTTTAAACCGTCACGCAGCCAGAAACGGGTTTGGAAGAAAAACACTGATCTAGTGGCACGAATCGAAGACGTTAGCTTTAAGCAGGAACATTTCGACCTTTATCTCAGATACCAGCGAGCTCGCCATGAAGACAGCTCTATGTGCGACGAAGACCCAAGTAAATACGTCGCCTTTATCGAGTCCAAATTCTCTAAATCGAAATTTGTATGTTTTTATTTACATGATGAGTTGGTTGGCATTAGTGTCGTGGATCAATTTGCAGGTGGGCTTTCAGCCGTGTATACATTCTTTGAGCCCGAGCTCTCTGACCGCAGCCTGGGAACCTACGCCATCCTGTACTTAGTTCGGTTAGCTCAAGTTAAGGACGTGCCTTACGTCTATTTGGGCTATTGGATTAAAGAATCACAAAAAATGGGCTACAAAACCAACTTCCGACCGCTTGAGGGTTACTTCGATCGGAACTGGAAGGTTCTTCGTTAAACGCTGAAGGCTCTTCGTTAAAAGCT
>DKML01000030.1:9404-13353 GCA_002470515.1 Proteobacteria bacterium UBA7415
TCGTTAAAAGCTGAAGGCTCTTCGCTGGAATGCAGAACGCCGTTATGCCGTTGCTTGGCAGTTGGGCTACAAACAACCCTGCTCTAGAGTTACAACCGCTCCAATCGTCTCTGTGAGCCTCAGAACGGCGAATCCCGTTCAAACCTAGCGTTTACGCACCATTAGAGCACCAGAATAAGTCCGAAAACCTTTATTTATTACCTAACATGGGGCATGATAGCCCGCGCTCGAAGTAGTGGACTGTAATTACACAGAAAGTGAAGTCACATCCACATAGCTCGGGGCAAGTAAATTAGTAACACAACTTTTAGATAGAGAGACAATATATACAGTGTCAAAAGAAGATCACATTGAAATGGAAGGCACCGTAATCGATGCCCTACCCAATACAGAGTTTAAAGTAGAGCTTGAGAACGGCCATGTCGTGCACGCTCATATTTCAGGCAAGATGCGCAAGAACTACATTCGTATCTTACGCGGCGATACCGTTATGGTTGAACTGACTCCATACGACCTAACTAAAGGCCGTATTACCTATAGGAATCGTACCTAGTCTCCCATCCCTATGTGAGCTAGTGCTGTCCAGCGCTGGTTCAAATGCCGATTGTAGTTCTTTTTAACGTTCTCTTTGTCGGCCTCTAAGCTTTTCTAGCACAGCCCTACTCGCTTACGGTTAAGCGCGACCTCAAACACTGGACATAAACCCAGCTTTGTGGTTAACTTACTGTTGTTATTAACAGTAATGGGTATAAGCCATGTCTAGCTGGACCGATCTACAACCTCTGACCAAGCGTCAGCAAGAGATTTTCGACTTTATTCTGGAAAGCATTGGCGTCAATGGTGCTCCTCCCACTCGCGTGGAAATTGCAGATCACTTTGGTTTTAAATCAGCGAACGCCGCTGAAGACCACCTGAAGGCGTTGGATAAAAAGGGACACATCGAGTTAAAAGCCGGCACGTCACGCGGCATCCTTATTCATGAGCAAGCTAGAAATGCCTGGATGCTCGACCAATCGGATGTCGAACTAGGCCAACCAAACAAAGAAGATGTACCTAACCTCGCCATTATCGGCGATGTAGCCGCTGGTGCGCCCATATTTGCCTCGCAGCACGTACAACAATACGTCAGCGTAGATCAAAGCCTATTTGCAGACAAAGCGGACTATCTGTTAAAAGTGCGTGGCGACAGCATGATCAATATAGGCATCTTTGAGAAAGACCTACTCGCGATTAAACGCACTGACTCAGCGCGCGAAAATGAGATCGTAGTGGCACGAATTGACGACGACGTTACCGTGAAGCGCTTTAGACGCAACAACGGCAGCAGCGTGTCTCTATTCGCCGAGAACGATGATTACGAGCCTATTGAAGTAGATCTTCAGTTTCAAAGCTTCGCAATTGAGGGTGTGGTGGTTGGATTAATTCGGCAGAACTTCTAAGTAACTGGGTTCTGGAGGTTTCTTAATCGGCCGACGGTATAAATATCTACACGAGAAAAGCCTATCGCATCAGGCAGCTATTTGCCCTGAACGGACAGTAGAAGCTCTGGTCTGTCCTGCTTTGATCCCCCTAAATACTTTAGACAAGGCTGCCAAGGCCCTAAAAAAGACGTTATATGCAGAGCATATTTAGTCTGCGTACGCTTTGACGAGCTCGAACATATAGTCTCTGCCTACATAGATAGAACGCACTTCCATCCGTTCATTCAATCCGTGTGCACCGTTGCCGTCAGGGTCGTACCAGATTCCAGGGATGCCATACGTCGGGATTCCAACCGCGCCTAGAAAAGTAGCATCGGTATAGCCATTGGCCATTGATGCAATAACCGGAATGCCTGGCCAGTATTTAGCCGCAATACGCTCAATTGGGCCAGTGATTTTCGGGTCTAAAGGCGGACTGGGCGGTGATGGTCGCACTGGTGCTAAGGCGGTAATACTCACTCCATCGTCGTTAATCAGATTAGCTAGTGTGGAGCGGATTTCCTCAATACTGTGCCCTGGGAAAATTCGGCAATTGACATTGGCACGGGCGCGTTGCGGCAGCGCGTTAGCAGCATGCCCACCGCTCAGTAATGTGGCTACACACGTAGTTCGCAGATTAGAATGCAAGAAAGGGTCATTGTTGACTATAGCCTCAGAGGCCTTATCTGCAGGGTTTGCCGCGAGCGCAACCATTGCATCGCCAAGCTCATTGTTGCGGCCAGCACCTGATTTTGCGAAGTAGTTACGAGTTGTCTCGGTCATTTCTAATGGAAATTGATATCCCTCAATTTTGGTAAGAGCATGTGATAACTGATATATGGCATTGTCGGGTACTGGTACCGAACTATGACCACCTGGATTGCGAGTTTCAAGCCGGTAGTTCGCGAACGTTTTTTCACCGACTTGGATCGATTGGCCAACAACATTGCCTTTGCCATCTGTGTCGCCACCGCCGCCTTCATTCAAAGCGAATTCAGCATCTATTAGCTCTCGCTGGTTAGCCGCCAACCATTCAATTCCGTTAAAGGCCCCGTTAGTTTCTTCGCCACACGTAAGCGCTAATTTAACCGTACGTTTGGGTTTATGATTTAGTTTTTTGAATCGAATCAACGTATCGACCCAGACAGCTATATGTGCCTTCATGTCTGCAATGCCGCGAGCATAGAAATACCCGTTCTCCTCAATCATTTTAAACGGGTCGCGGACCCAGTCTTCTCTCTTCGCCTCGACCACATCTAGATGCCCGATTAGTAAAAGCGGTTTCGCGGTTTCAGAAACGCCTGGATAGATGGCGACGAGGCCTCCTTCTTTAGGGAATTCGGGAACCGAGAACAAGGTAAGCTGACTATCGTCAAAACCTACTGCTTTGAGTCGTGCAGCTACGCGCTCTGCGGCTAAAGTACAACTCCCTGATGACAGAGTTGTATTGGTTTCAACAAGTTCCTGAAGAAGACTACGGAACTCAACTTGGTCGGGCCGCAGCGGGTCTGCTGCAAAAGTATTCGCGGAAACAGCAAAAAGCGTAACTGATGTTACTAAAAAAGCAGATATGTAATTCATGATATTTGTCCCTAAAGATACACGTGAACGAACTATTTGGGGCTAGGGTAAGTTCTATCGCTTATCTTTACAATGTAATCAAAAGGAATGAACTCGATTGAAACCCACAATAGGCAATGCCCGTTTTCAATATGGTTGACCCTCTGCTCTAAAGCAAGCTCACAGGCTCTAAGCTGCAATCCCCGTCACCCCGTGATGAGGAATCTTAAGAATATCTGCTTTGAATTCCTCTCTATTGGCTAACTCAGAACCAAGCTTACTATTTAGATCACCTGTAAATAAGACTCTATACCCACCTGCGTCCCAAACCATTTGGATAGAATAGTCGTTGACATCACCTTGACGCTCTTTTTTAGCCTCAAGAACAAATATCTTCGAACTAGGGAGGTTAAGGTGAAAGCCTGCACGAACATCGTGGAGTCTTGTTCCCGAATCTTCATAGTTACTTAATAACGAATAGAATAATTCAGGTTTATAATCAAAGTCCGACACATCACTTGGGAGCGGATTGTAATAGATGTTCTTTACTTTAATACCTGCGGTTTTTAAGGATTCCAAGCCTCCATAATGATCCGTATGCGGGTGCGAAATAAAAAAGTGATCTATCTCGTCTATGTTTCTAAGAAGCAGATAAGGAACCAGTGTTTTTGTCGCTATATCTGGTTTCCCTGCGTCGATCAACGTATAGACAGCGTTATCTTCAAGTAGATGGCAGTCTCCTTGCGAGCTTGTATTACAGTTCACCATATGCCAAGTCGGAGCTGCGCTTGCGACTGAAGATAATAAGCAAAAAAGAAAGCCAAGAGATATGATGACGATCGCAATTTTTGAAGATATAAAGATGCCCAAAGTCATTATGCTTGTAATTAATTTAATGTCCGTTCTGAGTAGAGACTGTGTCAAAACTC
>DKML01000026.1 GCA_002470515.1 Proteobacteria bacterium UBA7415
AAAGGAGGCTATTTCGTCATCCAAAGATGCTACAAAGCAGCCCTGCCCGCTTCAGGCTAGTTTAATCTGACAGTACCCTCTGGTGGCATCACTGCGGGTTTTGAGCACAACAAAGACGCCCTAAGAACCTTTGCAAGTCTTGGCCTTCAGCGCAGTTCCCTACAGAAGGGCAAGACAGCGACCTACACCAACAACGGCACTGCGGGTTCCTTTACTGACAGTTCCACTGGTGACACACGTCGCTCAATCACTGTTGACTTTGACTACGCAGGTAGCGAGAACATGACCTTCTCAGGTGCCGTAGAAGCCTTCTCATCAACAGGTGGTGTGAGTGGTAACTCTGCAAGCCTGACGGCGAACTGGTCGTTCTAAGGCAACAGTTAAGAACCAGTGGGAGGCTCTGAGTAGTCTCCTGCATCAGACGACGATGAATATATGGAGAAGAAAATGAAAAAAAGAGTTATGTCTTTACCCGTGATCATACTGTTTGTGGCCGCATGTTCTGGCCCTGATGTCTCAACACGGGTTACCAGCAGTTTAAGCAGAGGCGTTCTGGCCGTTGAGCAAAAAGTTCAAGGTAAAACCATCATTATGACCCCAAACGTTGAAGACATTACAGATAAAGGATTTAATATTCGATATATGGAGCTATCATTTGGTTCGGGAGTACCAGTGAATATAAGAGACTTGGCGATTGATCAGTGTGAATCTACTGGAAAAGTCGCCGTATTCATGGGCAATTCTCGTGGGTTGGTTCAGTTTAACACAGTGAAGGCTCACTATGAATGTAGAGATATTGGAACAAGTTAAGTTTAAAGATTTGTAAGCCTCTATTAGCTCTCAGCTATCCATTAATGCGTAGCCAATATTTCGGCTAATCCTTGATCCTACCTTGGCTGCATATTCGACCAGGCATACGATCAAAGACAAGATGCGGACGATGAGGGCTACTACCAAATTTCAACGCAGCATCTTGGGTCATGGCAAGAGGACTGATGCAGACAATTATGGTGATGATGAGCCACTGAGACATAAGCTCGAAGTGTTGATGGAAACTTCTACCGTGTCTCATTAGTGTAGCTAAAACTATACTTAGTCAGTAATTTTGACAACGCGTTATCTGTTGTTAGGTCCATCGATAAAGAAAAAGATTCTGAAGTATGAATATAGTTATCAAGTTGATCCTTGTGGCCTTGGCCTCAGTATTCCCCAAATTCAAAATGGGCTACGGAGTGTTCTTGATCATTCTCATGTCATTTGTATCTTTGTTCTGTTTCTTTGCAGCATATGCGGACTACACCTTTGGGGAACCTGCTTGGATAGTTCGAAATGAAATCCTTTTAGGAATTGGTGCTTCGGTTATAGGATGGGTCTTGGGGACAGCCCTAATGCGTCAAGCTGCCAGACATGAGGCTATGATGGAGGCCAATTTAGATGAATATGAACGCAAAAGAGACACAAAAAAACATTGAAATGCTTCTTTATTCAGATTACTACTAAATACCTTTGTAATCTATTCATCTGCTGACAACTGACACTGCTTCAATGCTAGAGTTTTTTGCGAGTTAGCTGATGTTAACTTAGAAAACTCTTTGTCACTTTTATTCGAAAGTTTTTCCGTGTTTTGCGTTCCTCTGGAAGGTTAATAGATACGGGTGTCTCTATCTTTTGGCAGTCACATTGTCCGTATTCAGTGTTTTTTGAAACCAATTGTGGCTTCAACTAAGAGAGTTCGGCTCAACCGGTTGATTGAATTATGCTGCGCAGTTTCTGTGATGCAAGCGCTTCGCTTTGGGCGTCTTTCATGATTGGTGTTCAGGCAAGGGTCGAAAGCCTTTCAATCAAGTGAAGCAGTTGTCCAGCTGGATGACTCGTATCGATTTTATTAGTCGGGCTTACTTCACAAAAGGGCAATAGTTCAAAAACGAGCCATTTCTCTTTTGCCTGACCCTTTTGAATTGAATTTTGTTTTGTAAAACAGGATCTCTTCTGAAATGATTACTCATGGATACGTGGAGGTTGTGATGTTCAAATCGTTAATAGCAGGTTTGGTTGGGTTGGGTCTGTTGGCAAGTCAGGCTTATGCTGGCCAACTAAAAGTTGGCTCTTGGGGTGGCAATGTTCGCTCTGGCCCAAGTACGGACTATCCAAAAATTGGAAGCCTAAAAAATGGTGATCCAGTAGTTCTACTAAAGAAAGAAAAACTTACTAGCGATAGATTTAACTGGTTTAAAATTGCTTATGGCAATGGCCAAGTTGGGTATCAATGGGGTGGAATATTGTGTGGCTTCAACAATAAGGTAAACGGCACATTTGGTATCTGTGAGAAAGACAAGAGATCCACGCCACGGAGCTATGAGTGTTACGACCTAAATAAAATTCGCTCAAAAAGAGCTGAAATAAAAACAAAGATTACATTTTTTGTTGGACAAACTGATGATGAGTTTAAAATTTACTGGCTAGATTATAATGGAAACAAGAAACTCTATACAAATTTAAGCTCGGGAATGAGTTGGACTGCTGACACACATCGATCTCATTCCTGGGCTGCATATAGGGTTTCAGCTAGTGGCGGTGAGACCTGCCATAGTATCATCAAGGGGAAGAAAAAATCATCACAATGGCTGCTTAGATAGGGGGATTTGGATGAGGCTTTTATTGTCTGCAGTATTTTTGATAGTGGCCTTCTGCATCAGACGACAATGAATATCGCTTGATATCAGGTGGCTAGCTGCAGTTACCTAAGGATTGTGGTGCCCCCACACGGACACTGGTTCCCTAAGACGGCATCAGTCAACCCACCGACATCAACGATAACAGCGGTGCTGTCAGACGAATGCGAACTAGTCTCTGCAAGGACAATGAAGCCGCCCGTTATGCCACACCGAGTTGACGCCACTCAGCAAGAGCGTCGGTTCGGTTGAGCTTGAAATTTGATCGGCTATAGAGGTGTCTTTCCTGGTTGAAATGGTTGTGAACTGAGGCGTGGACGGCGACGAACTTTTGCAAACTTCGCGTTCGGCGGAAGCGCAACATGGCTCGCTCTCTTCGTCGAAACGGCAGGTGTGAATTCTCGGCCCTGTTATTAAGCCAGCGCCCCGTTTCCTGTTTGTCTGCGTTGCCAATGACCTTCATCGCGGCGCCGTAAGACCGCAGTAGATCGGTCACGATGACATGTGGCGGACCAAAGCGCTTCATTGTTTTTCTGAGGAATTTCAATGCTGCTTTGCGGTCGCGGCGCTTGGTGACATAACTTTCAAGCACCTCACCTTCGTGATCAGCGGCCCGCCAGAGGTAATGCGTCTCTCCGTTGATCTTCACGAAGACTTCGTCCAGGTGCCACTGCCAGTTCGAATA
>DKML01000015.1:0-461239 GCA_002470515.1 Proteobacteria bacterium UBA7415
TTCTTGAAGGTTTTTTTTAAAAATTACGACCATTCCGGGTGGAACTGGAATAGGAACAAAGCAAGTTGATTTAACTGGCCTTACGGCGTTGACAGTCTATTACACAAGGGCGTTTGCCACCAATTCTGCTGGTACGACTTTCAGCAACCGAGTTGTGTTTACTACGCTCGTGCAACAACCCGTTGTACCAGGCATTAGTAACGTTTCAGTAACGAACATTAATGAGGTTGGGGCCACCTTAGACTTTACCGTCACGTCAGACGGCCTTACATCAGTGACTGAAACGGGCATACGATTATCCACAAAAGGATGCTCGTGAGAGTAGTTAATCCCTTCGGTAGGCTTGGGGTTTTGGTACTGCGGTGCACTCATCTAATCGTGCTTAATGGCAGAGCCGTAAACCAATACCTCGATCGAACCAATTGCCTCTTGTGAGCCTTTAGAAATAGAAGCGGTCTCAAACTTAATATTGAAAACACTATTGGCACCCAACTCTAGTGCCTCTTGTTTCATACGAAGTACGGCCTCTCGACGCCCCCGATCTAATAGCGTTTCGTAGCTGCGTAATCGGCCGCCAACCAATTTACGTAAGCCAGCAACAAATCTCTTAAAGTAGTCTACCGACACCACTACATGGCCGGTAACTAACGCACCACCCTGAACGTGATCTGACTCAGGCAGAAATCGACTCTCGAACAACATAATGTTGCTAAGTGTTTCTTCACGCTCAAAAATAGATTTGTAATGCTGCTTTTCGCGATACGAGCCAAAACCGTACCCGACTATCAACAGCGATAATAGAAGTATTAACTCAAACATAATCTATACCCTTTAGTTGCACACTTAGTAGTACTGATTAAACGTTTGAACCGACATCACCTTCAAGTACAACAGCGGTGCCATAAGCAAAAAGTTCAGCCGCACCCTGAGTAACAGAAGAAGTAGAAAACCGCACATTTAGAATCGCGTTAGCGCCCATGCTCTCGGCCTGCGCAATCATACGCGCCTTCGCCTCGTCACGAGCTTCGCCCAATAATTCGGTATAAGCCACTAACTCACCACCAAGAATATTTTTAAGCCCCGCCAAAATATCCTTACCCACATGCTTAGCACGAACAGTACTGCCTTGCACAAGACCCAAGTGTTTTACGA
Organism: Proteobacteria bacterium UBA7415; assembly: GCA_002470515.1. Classification (GTDB taxonomy): domain Bacteria; phylum Pseudomonadota; class Gammaproteobacteria; order Arenicellales; family Arenicellaceae; genus Arenicella. The sequence goes on from DKML01000015.1 coordinate 1,153, forward strand.
TTTTGTATTGCGGAAGAATTTCCATATTGGATATGAGCATAGTGTTCCTCAAAGAGTGAGTTGGCGTGTGGTTGAATTATTAGAGCATGAATTTTATTAGAATGGTGAATAAAAAGAGTTCAACAAAGAATCAAAAAAGAGCGCAGGTCGGCGCCGTGTTCTTAAACTCACTTCACAGGTAAACCGTTTAAATTACTCGGTTGAAAATGGGTTTAGAAACTGCCTTTTCCAGAAAAGATTCTTGTCTACTACGCTGAGTTCCGCTTCTTCGCATACGGAATCCCAATTATTCTCAATGGCTTGTATCTGCAATGCAAAGAGGGCGCGAGCGTCGTCTTCTGAGAGCAAAAAATGGTGCGCTGCTGCAAGACAAGACTTTAGTTGACTCATATTATTGCCGCCCGATATAAGCATGGCCTGCGAGGCTTCGTTGCCAGTGCGTCCTTGCGGACAAATGTCATAGGCAGGCGTTAAGGTCAATGAGTGACCACCCCAGAAGGCCGCGTGGTTACGAGCATGATCATCAGTATTGCCACACAGTATGCTAAAAACAAGCCGAGAGAATAGCTCTCGTAGCGTATCTTTTGGATTAGTGAAACGGTGTCTGATGATTTCAGCTAGTGTTTCGTAACTGGCGTAACGTGCCATCATTTCATCCAGCCCGAGCAGTGTGAGAGCGGAGACCATCGCTTTGCGCGACCAAGCTCCGTTGTTGCGCTGCCGATCAAAGCGCTCGATGAGTAGCACATGCTTGTTAGCGGTCTTGGCGAGTTTTACCGGCGCGACCTTTAGTCCTACAATGCTTGCTAGACGCATAGCAATAAACTCGGCTTTTACCACGCTGTAGAGGTCAGCGCTAGACGAAAACTTTGCGACGTATTTCTTACCCTTATCTTGGATTAATGCTTTTGGTCGAGCACCACCAATAGAGCTACCATGAAACAACGCCTGGTCCAGATCAGATGAGAGAGGGATACCTTTTTCGACTCGCGCAGCAGACTCAATCAGCTCCTCCATACTTATGTTGCTAGCCGATCGCGCTACATACTCAGTGGGTGACCTTTGAAAATCCAGAGCGCCAATTCGGTCAGAGCCCGATTCGAGTAGATAAGTTAATTCACCCAGCGCCGCGGTGTCGGTATTAGCGCCCTTAAGACCCAACATTTTATTGATAATCACGCGCCGACCCCACGCATCGGGAGCAGCGTCCCGAATACAGCCAGGCATACTTAAACCTTCGGGTAATGGTAGTACGCCAGCCTGTAACGGTGCCTCGGGTTCATAAATTGGAATCGCTGCAGGCTGACCAACCATACGTTCAAGATAACTCTTACCGTAATTGAACAGCACTCTACCATTATCGGCTTCTAGCCGTCCGGCCACCACGGGTTCGGTCTCGTTTGGTAGCCAAATCCAGACAAAGGCTTCTTTATAGTTGCTACTTAAGCTATTGGCGTTTTTTTTACTAGAAATCATCGATCACCGCTTTGGCTTTCTTGCGAACGGACTTCGGTAATAGAGCTAGCTTGTGTTTGATTTGGCTCAGGTGTTTTGCAAGAGTGATCTCGTCCGCATCAAAGAGCGTTACCCCAACAATGCTGGCAACCTCAAACACCGCGCCAATCTCACACTTGAGATCGCCTTTTTCGATACGTTGCAACAGGCCTCTAGAAATACCTGCACGGTCTGCTAGTTCCTGTGCAGTTAATCGCCGTTCTTTGCGTGCCTCACGAATCAACCCGCCGAGCAATGCAGTTGCATCGCGGCTGTAACGTGAATAAGTACGTTTTATAGATTTTGGCATTTTTAAATGATCTTTATATAGACCATATAATCTGTTTATGATCTTTATATAGACCAAAATAGTGTTCTAAGACGCTATTGTCAAGGCAAATGTATTTAAACAAAGGTATTTAAAAGTGGCGACTAAGAAAAGTACTAGGTACTAAAGCTCATCCTTGCTGAGTTGTTTCTCGAACAGTGTTTACAGCGCCCGTAAGTGCATTAAATCTCAGAATGCTCGTTAAATAGAACATCCTGATTGTGGTTTAACGAGGCCACGAGCGTCACTCGCAACAAATTCGGCTTAGTAAGTGACCCATTCGTTTAGCCCCTTAATTCAATCGGCTCCGCTTAGATCATTCTTAACTTACTCTTTAGTAGAGCGATCTCTTCGTTTAGCTGATCGATCTCTTCGAGCAGCTCTACCGACAACGCTACGCCGCTAAGGTTAAGGTCTAAATCACGTTGCAAGCGATAAGCTCTTTTAAATCTAGTGACTGTGCGTTGCGTAAAAACCCAGGTGTCGTCAGATGGGTCTTGCGGGAGTATTACGCCTTCACGTATGAGCTCTACTAAAACCTCTTGTCTTATCCGGCAAATCTCACAAAACTCATGCACAGAGTAAAGTGTGTTCTGTTCAATAAGGTCAGGCGAGTTAGTCGATTCTTTGTTTAAAGTACTCATACCTTTATGCCCTCGCGTGGATTAAATGCAAATTTGTTTTTCATTTCTGCAAACAAGGCTTTTTGTTCTTCGCTGAGTTTTTGAGGTAACACTATCTGCAGAACAACAAAGAGATTGCCCGGTGGTTTGCCCGGTAAGCCCTTGCCTTTAAGCCTGATTTTTTGCCCAGCCTTTGCATTGTCAGGAATAGTAACTTTTATTTTGCCTGTAAAAGTAGGCACCTCAACGGCTTCGCCGAGCGCCACTTCCCAAGGTGTGACAGGCAGCACCAGTGTTAGATCACGGCCCTCTATAGCAAAGTGTGGGTGCGGCTTTACCTCTATTTCTAGATACAAATCACCTGGTTGTCCAGTGCCAAATCCAGGGTTGCCTTTGCTTCTAAGCCTGAGTTGTTGGCCGCTAACAACGCCTTTAGGAATTGTTACGTTTAAATTGTTGGTCTTTGCTGATGGCCGGCCTTGACGGTCAACATCTTGTGACTGAAACGAGATCTCTCGCTGTGCGCCGTTGAAGGCCTCTTCCAACGAAACTTGCAGTGTGTAGTGAACATCTTCGCCATGCATACTAAAGTGACGCCCGCCAGAGCCTCTGGATTGATTGCCGAATATTTCACTAAAAAAGTCAGAAGACTGGCCACCACTATCGGCCGTGTATTGCCAATTTCGATTCTTGCCAGCCGTTTGCTGTTGCCATCCTGGCGGGGCCTGAAAGTCGCCCCCGCTACCGCCGCCATATTTGCGCAACTCATCATAGTCAGCGCGCTTCTGCTTATCCTTGAGCACTCGATACGCTTCGCTAAGCTGTTTAAACTTTTCTTCCGCGTCAGCATCCTTGCTTACATCAGGATGGTACTTACGCGCTAATACTCGGTAAGATTTTTTAATTTCGTCTGCTGTAGCGTCTTCGCCGACTTCCAGCACTTTGTAGTAGTCCATATTTTTCTCAAAAAATTAACAATCATAAACACGGTCTAATTCGTACAAGAATCACGCCTTAAAATAGTACCTTTTGGCTTAAGGCTGTACGTGCTTAGGGTGGTTCATAATGACAGACTTTTCTAAAGTTGCATCGAAACGATTTAAGAAAGGTGCGTTCGCTGGTAAACGAACTAGCGTGATTAAAGGGTTTGACCTCTTAAATGCCACCTCTAAATTTTTTAATTCGTACGCAAACCATGCAATAAAACGCTAGCCCGTTCAATTTATGTGCTTGTTCACTAATATTGAACATGGTACTATATTGAACATGAATAAAAAAGAACTCATAAATAAGGCTCTAGAAATGCTAGAAACTAACGTCGGTATAGTTGCTACTGACATTGAGTACGAAGTACCTGTTCCGAACACCTATCATTGTTGCGACGCCGAATTAAAGATCAACACTCAAGAGTTTGTTGTGGAGGTGAAGCCTTTTGTTACGCGCACAAATTACGGCGCAGTCGTAAATCAAATAAAATTAATTGCTGAACAAAAAAAGCCGCTACTAATTACCAATTACATAAACCCCAATCTGGCCGATTTTCTGAAGAATGAAGACATTAATTTTTTGGATATTGTGGGCAACGCCTATCTTAAGACTGAGGAAACTTTTGTTCTAATAAAGGGTAATAGGGCACCAAAGCAAGCCGTAGCCAGGGTAGGAAGCGCATTTACCCAGACTGGATTAAAAGTAATTTACGCCTTTTTGGTAAAACCAGAGTTACTAAACGCCCCTTATCGAGACATTGCAGAAGCGGCTAATGTTGCTTTGGGTAATGTTGGCTGGATTCTTAGAGGCCTAAAAGATCAACAGTACATTATCGAAGATCTGAAGACTAAGGAGCGACACTGGAATAATGAAACTCGGCCACTATTAATTGATAAATGGGTAGAAGCCTACCCTAAGTTAAAGCAGAAGCATTTTATCAATCGCTATACCAGCAACAATCATGAATGGTGGAAAACTGCCGATATAGAAAAATACAACGGTTTAATGGCAGGTGAAATAGCAGCCAATAAGTACACAAGATACCTCAAACCCCAGGACCACTTGGTCTATATACGCAAAGAAAAGCTAAACGAGTTTCTTAAAGACTTTCGTCTAGGAATTACCACAGAAACCAATGCCCACATCACTATTGTAGATGTGGTGGAAAAATTTTGGGGCCCTACACTAGACGTCGACACCAATAACCTAACGACTCCGCTTTTAACTTATGCAGACCTCATAGTGAGCGGTGATGTTCGTAATCGCGAAGTCGCAAAAAAGATTCGTGATGAACACTTATGAAACTTGCCTCAGCAACAAAGCTAGGCTTGTCAGTCGGTTATATCGATTGCTTTCGTAAGCTCCAAGTTGCCAGCCAAAAAAACAAAGTCGATTATGTGTTGGTGGGTGCTCATGCACGCGACGTTGTTTTTGCGCACTACCTAGGAATAACATCTCAACGCCTAACAACTGATATTGATATTCGACTAAGCGTGGATAGTTGGGAAACGTTCTACAAATTCAAAGCGTCGTTAGTAGGGCTAGGCTTTGAGGAAAATACTAAAAGCCAGCATAGACTCAGTTATAGCACTCTAAATACTGCACACGACATTGGTGACTCTTTGTTAGATATTGTTCAATTGGATATCGTGCCCCATGGTGGTATTAACACAGCAAATAACGAAATCGGTTGGCCGCCAGACGGTGCCACCGTTATGTCTGTGCTCGGCTTTCAAGAAGCTTATGAATCAGCGTTAACGATAAACATAGAAGCGGATTTAAGCATACGTGTTCTTTCGGTACCTGGCCTAGGGCTTTTAAAACTAATTGCGTGGCTAGATAGACCCAGAGACCTTCGTCAAAAGGATGCGCTTGATTTAAAGTTCTCTTTACTCAATTACGACGCATTACCAAATATACAAGAACAAACGTTTGACCAAGATTTTGCAGGGCAGTATGGATTTGAAATGCACAAAGCCTTTGCCGCAAAATTTGGGCAGGATATTCGTAAGATCTGTTCCCAGCAAAGCACAAATTATCTTACAGAAAACATATTTTCGGACTCTACAGAAACGGTTTTAGAACGGCTAGCTTTTGATATGAATGCAGGTGGGAGCCGCGACGACTCACAACTACAAACCAACTTTGAGATGCTCGCTGCGCTTCGAGATGGTTTTCTGAAAGGAACTTCCTAGGTAACGCTGGGGTTCAGAATATGAAAACTCTCAGCACCAAGAAACGTAGCTGTAGAGCACGTTGAGGGATGCTGGATTACGAGTGCTAACCTTAATATTCGAAGCACTGCCCCCGTAACCTTTAATCTCAAGCAACCTGTGTTGCCGTTCCTGCCACCACATAAAGTGTAACCAACAGCCCAACAATCACAGCGCTAGGCCGGTGCCTACCTGTTCTACGCCAGCCATAAATACCGATAATGGCGATGGCTATAAGCAACGGCACAAACTGTAAACCAATTACGGTGCTTAGCGGATCAAACCCGGTGACCAGAGTGCCCGTGGCAAAGAATATGCCGTACACCAAAACGAGCATACTAAAGAAGCCCAGCGCCAAAGCGCCAATGGCATATCCATATTGTTGAGTTTGAGGTTGCCACCTTAAAATTTTAGCGAGCTTCAATAAAGTCTCTAATGAGTCTGTTGACCTTCTCTGGTGCTTCGAGCTGAGGCGTGTGCCCAATCTCGGGCAGTATTTCAATTTGCAGTTGATCCGTGTAGTTCGGTAATTGTTGTAAGAATGCGGGGACAAATGTTTTGTCTGTTTCACCCCAGATCAATAGGCTATTGACCGAAGTGCGGGCTAATTGAGAAGGCCAGAAATCGTCTGCGGTAATTGTTTGCGGTAAAGGGAGATTCGCCCGATACCAGCTAATACCGCCCGCTACCGCTCCCTGCCGCGCCATCGCCAATTTGAACAGTTCGCCCTCGTCTGGTGATATTAAGCCGCGAGCTACAAATTTTTCGTAGCCACCCGCTTTCCAAAAACTGAGAGCGTTATTTGCTTTCAGGCGCTTTTCTCCCTCTGCGGATTTTAAGTATTCAACGTATTGCGACGCTTTGCGTTGGTCGGCATCGGACCGCAATAATTCTAGAAACAAGTTGTAAGGCGGCGCGCTGAGCACGACAAGTTTTTCTAGCCCTGGTGGGTTAGTTTGTGCGTACGCCCAGGCCATAGCTCCGCCCCAATCATGGCCTACCAGTATGTAAGGCTTTTGCCCATTCAGTTCTTCGATGGCTTCACGCAGCTGAGCGCTTATATTGCTGACGGTGTATGCACTAACCTCGGTTGGCTTGTCTGACAAGTTGGTGCCCAGGCCATCGAATGCAATAACCCGATAATCTTTCGCTAGAGCTTTTAGTTGATGTTTCCAGATATACCAATAGGAAGGGAATCCGTGATAGAACACCACCAGTTTGCCAGAACCTGCGCTAACATAGTGCAACCGACTACCGCCGGCCTTTACATAACCCTCGGTGAATTTTGCTGCCTCGTCATCATTTTGGATTTGAGTATTTAGAAAACGGAGCGACTCACTGGCGTGTTCATTAGCGCTTTCGTTAGCGCTATAGCTCGCAACGGATTCACTATTAATGGGGTTCTGTGTTGCGTCGCCTGCAGTCTCGAAACCTGTACTTACGCAACTGATCGTTACGCAAGCTAATGTTAGAGGCAGGAGTGTACGACGAACTATTTTCATGGTTCAGAACTATAAAGGATGAATAGTGTGACCGCCATCCATTACCAAGGCGTGCCCCGTCATGTAGTCACTGTGGCGGGACGCCATAAAGACGGCTACACCCTCCATGTCTTCTACCGTGCCAACTCGGCCTAAACAGGCGCGGCGTAGAGAAGCGTCTTTAAAGGCCTGGCCTGTTCCTGCTGTTAGATCAGACTCAACATAGCCAGGTAGTAAGGCATTTGCCGATATACCCTTTCGACCGAGCTCAACAGCCAATGCGCGCACTAGGCCTACCACAGCAGCCTTGGTTGTGGAATAAGAAGCGTGATAGCCAGTTCCCATTTGAGCCGCAATTGAGGACGTTACCACTAACTTGCCGGGTGCTTTGCGTTCCAATAGGTGCGCAATGACAGGGCGAAAAGTGTTTACAACGCTGTTCACGTTTAAGTCAATTCCGCTATTCCAGGTAGCACTGTCTGTTTCGTGCAGAAAACCGGCTGGGCCACCGCCCCCTGCATTGGCAAAACAAGAATCAACTTTTCCATAATGAGCCAACGTTGCAGCAAAGGCATCGTTGACCTGTGATTCGTCAGTAACATCGCACACAAAAGCTTTTGCTTGGCCGCCAAGGCTGGTTAATTCAGCGACAGCCGCTGCGTTCTTTTCTTCGTTTCTAGCCCAAATCGCTATAGATGCACCTGATTTTACTAGGCCTCGAGCAAAAGCCAGACCTATACCGCCATTTCCGCCAGTGATCAGGGCGACATGCCCATCTAAATTAAACATTGTGATGCTCCTTTGAATTGGCTTTCGAGACCATTGATTTATATTGACTATATGTATACTTAAATCGCATAAATTGCAATATTTATAACAATTTGGCTAATAAATACCTTATATAAACGTATTTAGACAATATAATTCTTACTAATTTAACTGTAGTCATTAACCCGCCAGGAGCTATGCGATGTGGATTAAACACAGCTAAATGGTACTTTAAGGGAAGGTAAACACCAAGCCTGGTTGTGAAATAACATATTATTATATGAGTTATGCAATAAAAGATTGACTGTTTTCCTATCTTGCTTTATTTTATTGACAATAAGTTAAATTAAAAAGCACTACCTGAAAATAAACAAGAGGAAATCCCATGTTTAAACTAATTTCACATCGCCGCTTCACAACGGCTTTAGCTATAGCGGCTACCAGCTTGGCAGCCGGTCTGCCGGTCGCGAGCCTTGCTCAGGAGCAGAGCTTGCAAATCGAAGAGATCATCGTTACTGCGCAAAAGCGCGAGCAATCTCTGCAGGATGTTCCGATCTCTGTAACTGCGCTCGGCGCTGATGCTCTCAAGGCGTCAAGAATTGAGAACATCCTAGATTTGCAGTTCAATGCGCCCAACATGATGATCAATGCCAACCGTAACTATACGATTCGAGGGGTAGGGACACAGGTTTACGGTGGCTCAAGAGACGCTGGTGTCGGCTACCTTGTCAATGGCGTATTCATCCAGGCTCCTGAGGAATCGACTGAAATGTATGACCTTGAACGTGTCGAGGTTTTGCGAGGCCCGCAGGGCACATTGATGGGTCGCAATACAACAGGTGGCGCAATAAATTTCATCACCGCTCGCGCGCATGACGAGTTTGAAGCCTCAGCTGAATTACAGGTTGAGGAAAATAACGGGTATCGCTTCAACGGAGTCGTCAACTTTCAGCTGAGCGACTCAATCTCGCAACGATTTGCGGTCAACACGGTAAAACGTGATGGTTATACTAAGAACCTTTTCACTGGCAACGACATTGACGGTCGCGACCAGCAGGCGATCCGTTCCAGTACACACTTCGAGTTCAGCGATGCAACGTCGGCCGACCTCGTGCTCGATTATTACACCGAAGACAGTAACCGGAATTTTTCACCCAAAGCACTCTGCCTGCCAGACTCGACGTATGTCTGCTCGCCGGATGCAAGAGCGACGGACTTCCCAGAGGTCAATTACGCAATTACTAACTTGTTCCTTAATAACGCAGCTGTCGTAGCCGATAAGTTCATCGAGAATCCATCGAGCCTTCGCGAGGTCTTCATGGATACTGAACCCACACATAATGGTGATCAGTTAATTGCTACATTCGAATTGAATCATGACTTTGGCAACCACACTTTTACATCTGTGACGGGGTACCAAGAGCGAACACGGGATACACTCCGTGATTTTGACCTGGGCGCTGCCCCGAACGCGTTTATTCCTGGCGACTACGCAAATGTCTTCGGTGTACCATTTACCATAGGCGACGACGGCAACGGCAATGGTGTTTTGACCTACTTAGAAGGTGGGGAGACAATTACGTCGACATCATTCAAGACATCGCAGACTTCTCATCAAGAACCCGATCAGTGGAGTCAGGAGTTTCGCCTTACGTCGGATCGTGATGGCAATTTGAATTACGTCCTCGGCGTTTACTACCTTGATGCAACCTGGGCCGCTGATGTGTTTACTTATCTTCCTTCAGGCCGTACTGCGGGCGGCGTTGCTGGCGACACCGTCGGCTACACAGAATCGCTCGCCTTTTTCGGCGAAATGTATTGGGATGTCACTGACACGCTGGAGATCACAGCAGGCCTGCGTAGCTCGGACGAAGACAAGTCTATCAGCTCAGGCAGTTGGTTCTATAGCGCACCTCCGCCCAAGGAGAGTTATTGCGAAGCTGAAGAAAGCTTTTCAGAAACTACTGGCCGTTTTGTCGCTAACTGGAGTCCAGAGTTGAGTGCTGGTTCGGATTCAAGTTTTTATGCGTCTTATTCCACGGGTTACAAGGCAGGTGGTTTCAATCCGGGCAACGGCTGCAAAAACGGACTCTTATCCGAGAAAGTTCGATCGGTCGAGATAGGCACCAAGAACGTCCTATTCGACAATCGACTCCAGTTGAATGCTGCCGTTTTTGACTACAGCTACGACAACCTCACTTTGGGTGCGATCGTAGGCGGTCTCGCGAGAAACACGAACATACCAAAATCGTCAGTTTCCGGAGCCGAGTTGGAACTAGTATACCTCCCCAATGACAAGTGGCGCCTTGAAACAGCTGTCGGTTTTCTTAGTACAGAAATAGACAGCGAGTTCCTCACGGATGATGCGTCACGAAACTTCGAGACATTCAATCTTAAAGGCCACGAATTGCCGAACTCGCCTGACACGACAATCAAAGTAGCAGCTCAATACAATACTGAATTTGGCAACGGTTGGTGGGTAACGCCCCGCATTGACTACTACTGGCAGGATGAGTTTTATACTCGCGAATATAATACCGGCGCGGACACCGTGGACGCTTGGTCGCAACTTGATCTTACAATATCGTTTCGTAAAGATGGTTCTCCTTGGGACGTAACATTGTTTGTCAAAAACATTCAAGATGAGGACAGCATTACACACGTTGAAACTAATTCCGATTTGGTAGGTGGTTTCAAAAGTATCTTCCTGTTGGATCCACGAACCATAGGTTTGTCGGCTAGATATACTTTTAACTGAGTAATATCTCTGTGAGAATAACTGGCTAGCATGGAAATTTAAGAATTTCTGTGAAAGCCAGTTATTTTTTCGTTGCACTATTGAATGAAAAAGCGGCTCCAGATGTTTTTCTCGATGGAGATTGAAACAAAAGTCTATTGAGAATGCATCGCCAATGTTTTAGCCGCTTTCTTAGACCCGACAAACTATTTTTGTAGCAGAAGGCTTTAATTAGTAATTTATAATACGCATGACGCATACTCCCGAGTTTACCTATGTCGATGAAAACTAGTGTTATTGTCTTTTGTTTGGGGTTGTTTACGAGCCTCTGTATGGCGAATGACAAGGTGAAATCGAATGCAGAAGACGCAGGAATTCAAAACGGTAAAAAGCTGTTTGAAGCAAACTGCCTAGCCTGTCATGCGGGTGCCATGCCGGAAGCTCCCAAAATCGAAGCCTTGAATCTTTATTCCCCAGAACGGATTTACCATGCACTCAACTCAGGAATCATGAGTACGTCAGCCCTGATGTTGTCAAATCAGGACATTCGTCAGGTTGCTTATTATCTAACGGGAAAACAGGTAGAGGACAATAAGAAGCAACGAGAACAGTTTTTATGTAAGGCAGGTCCGCAGGCAGCCAAACCAGGCACACAGGCCAGGTGGACAGGTTGGGGTGGTGCGCAAGGGAACCAACGCTTTCAAGCACAAGAAACGATCCTCAACCCAGATAACGTTAATGGTCTGAAGCTCAAATGGGCATTCGGTTTTCCAGAGACTACACGAGTAAGATCGCAGCCTACAGTAACGGCTTCGTTTGTTTATATCGGCAGCCAGGAAGGCACGGTCTATGCGCTGGACGCAGATACCGGTTGTATTCATTGGACATTTGATGCCGGCACGGAGGTTCGTGGCGCCATAAAGTTACATGCTCATCCCACCGACGGCAGGTCAATTCTGGTGTTTGGTGATACCAAGGCAAATGCTTATTCGCTTGATGCAAGCACAGGGCAGATGCTGTGGAAAACCAAAGTTCACGAACACATCCTCGCCACGGTAACCGGTTCGGTTAACGCTGACCAAGATAAAGTCTATGTGCCCGTCTCTTCATCTGAAGTGGTGCCCGCTGGTCGCTCTGAATATGAATGCTGTACGTTCAGGGGTTCACTGGTCGCACTTAATTTAATCGACGGCAGCATAGCTTGGCAAACCTATACCACGCCAGAACCGATTGCCACCGGCAAAAACTCAGCCGGCGCTAATAATTTTGGACCGTCCGGTGCACCTATATGGTCGAGTCCAATGCTGGATAGTAAGCGAAACCTCATTATTGCCACCACCGGACAGAACTATTCCTCGCCCGCCACTGGCACCAGCGATGCGGTAATTGCGATGGACACGGATACTGGAAAAGTGCGTTGGGTAACCCAGGTTTGGGAGAACGATGCCTGGAACGGCGGGTGTTCACGAAAAACAGCAAATTGCCCGAAAGAAGATGGCCCTGATTTTGATATTGGCACTGGTGTTATTCTCATCGACACTGCTCACGATAAGCAATTGTTATTGGTTGGCCAGAAGTCGGGTTTGGTATTCGCACTCGACCCAGATCAAAACGGCAAAATTCTCTGGCAAAAGCGTGTTGGCAGCGGTGGCACCATGGGCGGCGTACATTGGGGTATGAGCAGTGATGGTGATCGCCTGTATGTTGGCGTGTCTGATTTACCCACTAGGAACCCTTACACAAAAGGTGAGCCCAAGCCCGGCTTGAACGCATTAGATCCAGCGACTGGTGAACTTTTATGGCACCTGCCAATGCCAAATGACTGCCCAGCCGAGACAAAGTTTAGATGTTACCCCGGTATTTCAGCGGCGGTCAGCAGTAGCCCAGGCTTAGTGTTTGCTGGTGGGATGGATGGCATGCTCAGAGCAGTTGATGCTAATAATGGCGAAGTTCTGTGGGAGCAAAATACTTACCAGCCTTACACCACCGTGAATGGCGTAGACGGCAAGGGTGGTTCTATTGAAGCAGATGGCCCAGTCATCGCTAACGGGCAAGTGTATATCACCTCTGGCTATGACAAGTGGGCTGAAATGCCGGGCAATGTGTTGCTGGTATTTGCATTGCCCGAAGAATGAGCCTGCAACTCTTAAACCCATCACGCTCGTTTTTGACGGAGTTATAAATGCAAAATTTTACCAAGCTTTTATCCCTAATAGCGTCACTTTCTTTCTGTTGGCAGGCCGATGCTATTGAAGTGAACAAGGCCGCAAATATTCGAGATACGACCACCAGCATCATAGGGGTGAATCATATTGCTTTGTCAGTGAAAAATCTTGACGAAGTTTTGGCATTTTACCGGGAGGCAACTGATTTCGAATTGATACGCAGAGAAAAGGTTTCAAAGAACAAAGATGCCGATACTCTGTTTGGCCACACTGATATTGCCTATGAAGTGGCGGTGCTGAAGGCGCCCAATATGTTGTTTGAGTTGACTGAATTCAAAAACAATAAAGATGCCCCGATAAACCGGATGCCGGCCCAAGGCCCCGGGATGACACACACATGTTTTCAGTCTCCGTCTGAAGACCCAGGCTGGGACAAGTTTATCAAGGCCGGTGCTGAACCACTCTCTCGCGGCGGCCAACCCATTGATCTTGGTGGCTACGGCGTGACCTATGGTTACGCGTACGACCCGGAAGGCAATATGATGGAACTTGAGCAGTTGGATGGAACTGTGCTTTCCCGTACAGGATATGACAAGACCTGGAAAGATCTGGGCGAAGTCATGTGGATGTCGCAGGTGGCTCTGGCAACTCATGACATAGAAAGGTTGATGGCCTTTTATCAAAAGGTGCTTGAAATTCAACCCTATCGGGTTGCAGAAGTCGCGGACAATCTTAAATTGGATGAAATTGCGGACATCGATGATATGCATATCCTGGGTGGCTGGTTCAGACTGAACGAGACTTCCAAGGTGATGGAGTTCTGGCAATACATTAGTCCTAAAACACAGCAATTCAATGGTGAGCGTGATGTAACTGCGCTAGGTTATTCCTTCTCGCTGGAAGTGAGCGACATTCAGAAAGAATACCAACGCTTGTCCTCATTAGGCCTGGAGTTTGTCAGCGAACCCGTCAAACTTGGAGATTTTTGGCAGGCTTATACGCGAGATCTAGACGGCAATGTTTTCTCCTTGCGGCAAACTGTTGATGTTGATTCCAAGTACTCTGTACGAAAGATGGATATTAGCAAGCTGGAGTAATATTGACCCCCATGAGAGTTCAATTAGTTTTACAGAACCCCGTGTCAAAACTAAATTATATTGGATTCGACACCCGATAAATAATTAGCATGAGGTATGCCTATTATATGTTCCGCGGCCACTTGCAAAGCCCTAAGCCTGAAACTCCTTGAACGGTGCCCCATAGGATGAACAATCTATTAAACGACGATCAGCTCATCGAGCGAATCTTAGAACACGTCGACAATAAGACTACTGACATGGGTTCTGAGGTTTGGCGTGAGCCTACAACAAATTATTTGAATCAGGCTCGTTTTGATGCCGAAGTTGCGTTGATAAAGCGATCACCGGTTCCGTTTTGTCCGTCCTCAATGCTTGCCGACAAAGGAAGTTATGTAGCGAGAAAAGCCGTTGGAACGCCGATATTGGTGGTACGAGGTATGGATGGTGAAATCCGAGCTTTTATTAACGGATGCCGACACAGAGGCATGCCTGTGGCCAGTGGGTCTGGTTGTGCACGGGCGTTTGTTTGTCCTTACCACGCGTGGTCATATTCGTTGGATGGCAAGCTTAAGAACATTGCAGGCAGTCATGGATTTCCAGGAGTGGACCCGAACGAATACGGTCTCCTTCAGGTTAGCGTGAAGGAAAAGGGTGGTTTAGTCTACGTTAACCAAGAGGCCGATATCGAAGAGGTTGATTTAGAGGGGTATCCAGACTTCTTCAGTCACAACCAAGAGTATTTCGAGCAAGAGTCTCTGATCGATCAAACTAATTGGAAATTGATTGCCGAAACAACCATGGAGGGCTATCACATCAAGGGGTTACATAAAAATTCCTTTTATCCCTACGGTTTGGATAACACTAATGTCGTTGAGAGTTTTGGGCCAAACTCGCGCGTCGTTTTTCCATTCAGGCGAATTAACGACCTGAGAGAAATTGAACCTGAAGAACGCAATATAGTTGGATTGGTTACTTCGGTATATAACCTTTTCCCAAATACGGTGGTCTCGATTTTATCGAAACATTCAACGCTAACCATATTTGAACCCATTGCACCAGACCAAACTGAAATTCTGATTTATAGAGTCACGAATCAACTAAATGACGGTTCAACGGTCAACAAAGAAGATGCAAAGTACGATGCAGATTTTGTCAAAGGAGCAGGCTTAGATGAAGACCGAGAAGCGGCTGTGAAAATCCAGGAAACGATAAACGCGGGTAGAAACACTCATCTAACTTTCGGTCTATTCGAAAAGGCGATTGTCCATTTTCATCAAAACCTGGAAAAGCGATTAAGCTAATGGCTCTATGACAATTCCGTCAGGCCGCGCCGATTTGATATATGCCCTAAATGATTTCGTAATACTAAGGCGCTCATGCCTATATAAACTATTCAACCAAGCCTTCGCTTTTGGAAACTAGATCAACAATGAAACATATTAAGCTCACGTTAAATTTAGTTCTCACCATTGCAGTCTTTGCAATCAGTAGCATTGCATGTAGTAAAGACACCACCCACTTCGCTTCATTTCCTGATTTTGATAGTAAGTCGCCTAAACCAGATTTTAATCCCGAAAAATTGGCGGCGCTTGAAGATCGTATGCGCAAATTTGTGGTTGATGGAGACACCATGGGTATCGCCACTCTTCTCGTGCACGACGGAAAAGTCGCCAGTTATGCTCAGGCTGGTGTGCGCGACATTGTGAAGGGCAAACCTATTACTCAAGATACTATTTATCGAATTTACTCCATGAGCAAACCAATAACCGGTGTGGCGATGATGATGCTCTATGAGCAAGGTGAGTTTTCGCTAGACGACCCCGTGTCAAAATTCATCCCAGAATTCGAAGGCCTTGAGGTTGTTAAGAGTTATGAGAAAGACGGGAGCTTCGATTTAGAGCCGCTTGAACGCCAACCAACCATGCGAGAGTTAATGAGCCATAACGCGGGCTTTGCCTACGGCATCTCTGGCATGGACCCTTCAAATGTCGAGTTTAGGAAGCAAGGTGTTCTAGGCTCACCTGATCTGCAAACCCTTATCGATAAAGTCGCAACTATTCCGCTAATTCATCAGCCCGGCACCGATTGGGAATATTCGATCTCTGTTGATATTCAAGGCGCGATTATTGAACGAATTACGGGCATGACCCTGGGCGAATACCTCGATAAGAAATTGTTTACTCCTCTCGGAATGTCAGACACCGCTTTCTACGTGGCTGCTGACAAGGCAGATCGCCTTGCCGATATGTTTGCCTACCACCCCGTTACTCAAAACTTTCAAAGAATGCCGTTCAGTGAACCAGACTACAATTTATTGGG
The DNA here is from genome assembly GCA_002470515.1 of Proteobacteria bacterium UBA7415. Lineage (GTDB taxonomy): Bacteria > Pseudomonadota > Gammaproteobacteria > Arenicellales > Arenicellaceae > Arenicella. Next base: position 17,347 of record DKML01000015.1, read on the forward strand.
CGATATTTCGTACAGCAAAGAAACTCGCGGTATGGAGTCTGGGGGTGGAGGGCTTGTCTCAACCATGGCAGATTACGCTCGTTTCTGTCAAATGTTGATCAATGGGGGAGAATTTAACGGTACTCGAATACTGAGCGAAAAGAGCATCAAACTGATGAGCACCAACGTGCTGACCGAGGGTCAAAAAGTAAACATCGCTGGCAACCTAACAGAGTCAGGCTCTGACCGGCTTGGGTTTGGTTTAAACTTCGGCATCATTCTGGGCGCGGAGTTTAGTAAATCGAACTATGGCGATGGTAACTATTTCTGGGGAGGCGCTGCCGGTACCTGGTTTTGGGTTGATCCAGCTAATGACCTCTTTTTCATCGGGATGATCCAGCGCTTTCCTAAGAGTCCACCAAGTGTCAATCCTGATTTTCGAGGTGTGTCTCAGAAGTTTGTCTACGATTCGTTGGCGAACTAATTTTTAGGTCATTCACAGACATATTTTATATGGATACGATACTCGTGATCATCCAAACATAGTGAAGATTACATAAACAGCTGAAACGAGAAACTATTCACATGAGCCAGCAAAGCGCTTAATGCAATATTAAGAGAGTGTGCTGGGCTTTAAACCCTTTCGCTTAGCTAATATTTCGGGCAAACCAAAGTTCGATAAAACTGAAGATATTGATGATGTGAAAATGCTGGGCGGATGGTTCAAGATGGATCAGGCCTCCAAACTGATGGAGTCTTGGCAATCTGTCAATCCTGTTACAGCCGAATTTAAAAGCGAACGCGACGCCACCACTATGGGCTATTCGGTGCCCTTCGCAAGATGGATGACGCACCTTGAAGTAAACCTTCTCCTAGATAAGAGCTCTGCCTTGCCATTAGATGGCCACCGCAACAGGCGGGGCGACCTATGACGTTTGAGTAAGATTGTCTTCGCCAGACTTGCGCTTACCTAAACGTTTTAGCGACGTTTTGTACTTTTTCTGAACAGCTTCCAAGCTCCCCAGAATCATGGTTACGGTAATATCTTCGATCAACTCGGGGTCAGCGTCGTGGTGATTAATGTACTGCCCAGCGGCAGCGGGAATTCCATAAGAAATGTCGACCGTCTGCCTGGCAATTTCCATATCAATGCCAAAGTTATCGCTAAAGATCTCAGCAATATAGTCGACCGCAGAATTACGATCGTAAAGGGTTGGGTCACCCGAGTTAGCGATGGTGGGGTCCATAGCCAATCGTTCGATCAGTAGGCCTCGTTCATGGATGTAAGACAGGTATACGTTAGTAACTCGCCTAACTAATTGTTCCAAGGTGCCCGCGCTTTCAGCGGCTTTAAACTGCAAGTTTCTAAGATGGCGGTACTCGCGAGTTAGTAGTTCCTGCAGCAAAACTGTAACGCTTTGATAATAGCTATACACCAGCCCTTTGCTAATGCCGGCTTCCTTGCCTAAGCGCTCCATGCTCACGGCCGAAACACCTTCGCTCGCAACCAGCTTGGCAGCCTGATCCAAAATCATGGCTTTTCTCGCTTCAGGCGAAAGCCTAATACGGGGCTTTTTAGGAATGTTAGATTGCGTCATACAAGATACGAGGAGCCTTTATTTATACGTCCGATTTTACCATGAATCAGGATTGGCTCCTGTTAATTGAGGGCAGTATATCTATTGAAGGTCTACCGGGGACAGGGGAGGTCTAACGGGGACAGGCACTCTAGCCGTCGTTGTAGGTGCTGGCCGTGTTTTTCCAAAAAAGCGATCCGAGTAACGAGGTTAATTCGGTTTTGACCCCTTAATTTTAAATTTCCCTTAGATCTCCGGATATCCATTTTGTTTAAAAGATATTATCGGATACAATAGGATATATGAAAATTATTATTGGATATCAATGAACCTCTCCTCGCTCAAAATCACACCTGAGCTTCTCAGGCTCATCAGTGAGATAGATGAATTTAAGGGTAGTTGGAATGCCTTAAATACACAGAGTCCAGAAAGGCTAGAAGCCTTACGCCATGTAGCGACTATTGAAAGCATCGGCTCATCCACTCGTATCGAAGGGTCAAAGCTTTCCGATACTGATATCGAAGCATTGCTGTCAAACTCAGTATCTAAATCGTTTGAGAGTCGCGACGAACAAGAAGTGGCCGGTTATGCTGAAGTAATGGATACCATTTTCGAGAACTTTGATGAAATCCCTTTAACAGAGAATTACATTAAACAATTGCATGCCACGTTGTTAAGGCACTCAAACAAAGATGATCGACACAGAGGGGAATATAAAACTCAGTCTAATCACATAGAGGCATTTGATACGTTTGGTAAGAGCCTAGGTGTCGTGTTCGAGGCGACGAGCCCATTTGACACACCTCGCGAAATGCAGGATTTGATTCTGTGGACTAGAGAGTCACTCTACGATGCCGCCTATCACCCTTTAATTGTGACGGCTATTTTCAATGTTAAGTTTCTAGCTATTCACCCATTTCAAGATGGCAATGGTCGCCTATCTCGAGTTCTTATTAGCCTGTTGTTATTGAAGGCTGGGTACTCTTATATTCCGTATTCATCATTGGAAAGCATCGTTGAAAAAAATAAAGATGCTTATTACCTAGCCCTACAGCGAACCCAAAAAACGATTACATCAAACAACATTGATTGGCTTCCTTGGCTCCAATTTTTCCTGACTTGCCTTAAGCGACAAAAAAACCATCTTCAAATTAAAACAGACGCGGTTAGCGATTATGCTCACCTGCCTTATGAAAGCATGTTGATAATGCAGTATGTAGATAGAAACAAAAGAATTACACTTGCCGAAGCTCAAAGCGTGATTACGACTATTGCTAAAGCCACCATTAAAAAACGCCTCTATTTATTAGCTGAGAATAAGCTTTTAGTGAAACATGGCAAAGCTAGAGGAACTTGGTATAGCAAGCCTTGATTATCAGAAAAGGGGTCAGAGCCGACTTATTGTTCGCTCATCTAATCCGGTTGCGTCGCCACATCTAATAGGAAAAAGCACTTTAGGGACCTAGCGAGTACAGGCACTCTAGCCTTATTGGCTCAGCGCTCTTTGCATTGCGACAAAGGTCTTTTCGATTTGGGTGAGTGGCGGCAACTCTTTGTAGGTCATGGCGGCGAAGGTTGTGCTGTAGGTTCTATCGAGCTCAGGCACCCATTCAGCGAATCGTGCAAAGATAGGAGCATCTGAGAGAGGGGTTTTAAAAATATGATCGTCGCCGCTGCCAAAGAACTCTATTTCTTCATCAATGCATTCTAAGCACAGTTTAGGGAACGCTGGCGTATTAACGTACTCCCTGATTTCGACAAGTTGCATTATTTGATGAATGTCATATAGATGGCGAATTTTACTTTTTAACACGCCGATGGGATCATCTTTATCGTAGCTGTGTTTTACAATAGCCAAAACTTTCTCTACCAAAGTGCGTTCCACTCCCAAGATATTAAGCATGAATGCTTCAAGGTTAAACCGTTCTACGAGTTGGTCTAGCCCGTTGTTGATTAACACATCACCGATTAAGCTTCGAATCGGCATTGCTCGGTAAGGTGTTGGCGTTGTAAACGAATTTACTTCAATCATCAACTCAGGTGCTACCTGATCGTCAGCCGTTTGCACACCAATCTGTGGATAGTGATGCATTGTTCTTCTAAACGTAGAACCTTTACTTTCTTGAGGGTGTCCTTCGATGCAGTCTAGGTGTTGACTGGTTGCGTTATGGACTTGAAGAACTTTTCGTTTAATCTGGTTTTTGCTAAGACCTGTTGGCAAGACCGCCAAGTCAATGTCTTCTGAAAACCGATCGATTAATTTGTAGCCTTTAGAAAGAGAGGTACCACCCTTAAACACAGCCCGTTGTGAGTAAGGCGATTGAGATAACGCTCTTAAAGAATAGGTAACCCAGTAGTCTTTTTCAATGTGAGACTCGGGCAACCCCATCATTTCGGCGGTGTCTCTAATAAGGCCGAGAAACTCTGGGTGTTCATGTAAATCCATTTATTTGATATTCCAATGTTTGGCTAGCGGCCACGCATCAACATCCAAATTCAATTTGAACGACGTTGTCGGATTAACCGCTTTTGCTAATTTGGCAGGTATTGGTAACTTCAAGCTTGAAAGCAAAAGACCAAGCGTTGCGCGTGTTTTCGCGCCGTAGAAATCGACTGCAAGGTTAGTCAACTTGCTACGTTTACGGTGGTCGAGCGCGGCAACATTCTTAGATATTATCTTTAGCGTACGATTAATGTCAGCATCCATTATTTTTGATGCCTCACTCAAAACATCTAAGTATTGCAGCAGTTCAACATACTCCTCCTTTATAGGTGCCCTTGTTGGTTTAGTCACGACTTTAAAAGTGCCAAAATCCTTTTTCTGCCGACTCCCATTCACGGCGACGGTAATGGTATTTGGTAGTTGAGTGGTCAGTCCAAGCTTGTTATGCAAAGAAACCCCGGTGATGTAACCCCGCCGTTTCTCGTTCGCAAAGAGGACTGTTTTCAAAAGTTCAGCGTCGGAGGGCTTACGAGTACCAAAAAAACCTTTTTCAGGTTTGTAGAACTTACCTTTGCTTAAGCGTTTGACAAGCCCGTGCTCAACCAAACGATTAACTGCTTTTATAACAGGCGCGGGGGACTCATCGAACTCTTTAAAGATCCGATAATCAAATATCTTGCCAGGCTCCATCTGCCTGATCGTGGTTTTAGTGTTGGCAGCTATAGACATAGTAAGGAGAAACTACATTGTCAAACAGTTAATGTCTAGTAAAACACGTTATTAACATGACATATAGAGTTCCTGAATGTAGAAAAGGAGTCTGTAGAAAAGAGATCAGAGCCGACGAAATGTTCGCTCATCTAATCCGATTGCGTCGCCACATCTAATGAGAAAAGCACTTTAGTGTACTTTCAGTGCTTTAAGTTGTGTTAAGTCGGCTCTGACCCCTTTTTAAAAACGGCTTAGACAACCTGTGTTGCCGTTCCTGCAACCACATAAAGTGTAACCAACAGCCCAACAATCACGGCACTTGGCCGGTGGCTGCCTGTTCTGCGCCAGCCATAAATGCCGATAATGGCGATGGCTATAAGCAGCGGCACAAACTGCATGCCTATAACAGTAGATAGCGGATCAAAGCCGGTGACCAAAGTGCCCGTGGCAAAGAATATGCCGTACACCAAAACGAGCATACTCAAGAAGCCTACAGACAAAGCGCCAATGGCATAGCCGTATTGTTGAGCTGGCGTGTCGCCCTTAACGGTTAAACCGCACAAGCCGCGCATGGTTACTGTAAAAGCCAACGTAATCGGTACAACGTATATAAGCGCAACACCTAACTGTGCAGCACTGGGTAGTTTTACAGCCACTACCCAAAAACGCAGATCTACATTCCATACGCTATCAATAATAAACAATACGCCATAGGCAAGCGCAACAGTAATAACCGCGCTGGCAATACTAAGCCCCCAAGAGGATGCAACAACCTGAGGTGCTGATTTTGAAAAACGCCACATCAGTAAACTAAATCCAGCACTCAGCAAAGCCCAAAAAGCAACTTGTGTGGTAACCGTTTTTGGCAGCCAATTAGACGGCGCAACTAACAACGTTATTGCAACAAACGCAGGAAAAAACAGCACCGCCGGTACAAAGGCGCTTGCCATAAAAGCACGCCAATATGACGAGTCGCGTGATTCACGTGCAGGCTTTGTCTCAGACCCAGGCTCAGACCTAGACGCAGTCTTTAGCGCAGCAAACAAAGGCACATTTAATAGCGCATTAAATAACCCAAGCACCAGCATCACAAAACCAATTAGCCCCACGCCCGTGGCCAATTCTTTCCAGTACCATATTTGGTCGTCGGCATTAAGCGCCGTGCCGCCTTTAAGCGTTTTGCCAAACCAATCTGACGCTAGACCAATAACCTCGGTGGATAAATGTTCGCCAGGGTGAGTAGTATTAGGTTGGTGCAGAACACGCGCAGTACCTTGCTCCAAACTGCCATAAAGCCTTGCAGGCTCAATTGCCTCTTCGCTACCAAACACAGCCTTTAACTTATCGCTTGTAGGCAAATCAATAGAGCGTTCCATACCCCACATAAAAGGACCAAACTCGTCATATTTGCTAAAGATCAAAGACAAGTTACGCGGCCATGTGGGTGACCCTTCTTGAGCAAAAGGCGCGCCAGTAGAAGAGCCTACAAGCACCATAGACGTATAAGAGTCAGGCATGGTGGCCGCCGCAGCCAGTACGGTCCAGCCGCCCATGCTATGCCCTTCTAAGCCGATTTGAGTTGGATCGACCATAGGCAGGGAGCGTAAATAGGCAAGGCCATCGGGCCCACCAAATCCATTCGCAAACGCAGCGCCGCCACTATAACCATGCCCTGTTTGATCCATCGCCAAAACAACATAACCACGCCGCGCAAACTCAATAGAGAAACCGTCCTGCATCTCGCGCGAATTAATGTAGCCATGCACCGCCAAAATACCAGGAGCAGGAGATTCAGCACTCGCATTGTTAGGCACATAAAGCAACGCGCTCATCTGCGTACCATCAGCGCCCGTAAAGCGAATGTCTTGTGCGGCAATATCGCCAGACGTACGAACCGAGTGCGCAAGCCAAGCGCCCAATAAGATTACTAACAACCCAACCAAGGGTAACCGCATCAATGACAACCAAGGTGTTTGCTTTGTGTTTGCTGTGCTGCTCATCCGAATCCTCTGCAATAACTTATGTTGTAGACAAATACCTACGAAGGCAATAAACCTAAGGCTTTTTGCGGTACAAGTCTAATAAAAACGTAAGGGTAGAGGGCAAAGCCATTCGCACTTGAAGCGAATGAGTTAAGAGAAAGACGCCAAAATTGATAAGTTTAGTGGTGTAAACCACACCAGCCTGTGGTTTCTAAAACAGCCAATTAGCCTAAAGAAGACAATTCACTTAACAGTGCGTTAGCTAAATGAGCGGCCGAAGTTATTGGAGTATTGTTCGTACATGAATTGTAAATGAGAACTTTCCATTCATACACTCCTCCTCTTTTTTGTTGTTATTAAAAGCCACTCGTTATTCGAGTGGCCTTTTTTTTTGCGTGAATGGAATACAGGGTTTTGGCTTCCCAATTTTCTTGAATTTAAGCTGAATCCCTTGATTTAAAGATTCTGGCTGAGTGGCTGGTTGTGAGGCGGTGTACGGGCTTTGTTGTGCTAAATACTGCGGCGGTCTAACCTGCATTTGGGTTGAAAATCCCCATGTCGGTACAGCTTCGCTGGGAGTGTCGATTCTGCCTCTGGCCACCATTCAAAATATTGATTTAATTATGAAATATCTTTCTCTCATTCAGGTTGCCCGATTAGAAATTTAGTTAAGGGGCAAATAGTGGGGTAATTGAATGCTTTATTTTATCTTCTTTTTGACATTGCTTATCACTCAAAACATAACTTACTACCGTAAGATTTTTGATTGCTATTCGGGAATGGATCCCAACGGAGAGTCGGCGTGTTTTTTGTAAGTAACCATTCGATTCTCTGCGCGCACACTCGTTAATTTCATTAAACGCGCGGTATAAACGGACAATAATGCAGACGACCAATTTCTGGTTCGACAGCATGGTTTAGTTGGTAGCCAGTATTGTATTCTTATCGAAACGTCTCTTTTAGTTGGCTTAACTTTTCTTGCATCTCCTCAACCGGTGTGAAAATAAACGCATTGCCTATCTTTCTTTTATCTAGGAGCTCGTAATTTACAAGCTCAAGCAAGTCAGAACGAGCTGTAGGGTATGAAATATTATGCGAAGCTCTATGGCCTTCTATTGAGAAGGTACCGTTTGGATGTCTAAGCGCGTATGAAATAATCGCCAGTTGTCTATAGTTCAGATTTTTAGTGAAAAAGGAAGAGCCAAGCATCTGTTCGACTTGCTTTATTTCATTTGCTTTTCGAGCAAGATACTGCTGTAGGCCTTTTATCGCTCGTATAATTACACTCAAATTAAAATCTAAAAAGTAAGTTGTATCGTTGCCGTCGCTTTCGGTAAACAAAAATGAGCGTGCATACTTTGCTGGTCCTTTTTTCAGAATTGTAGAAATAGAAATGTGTTCCATCACCCAATAGCCGTGCTTCGCCATCGACCAATAGAATAAGGCTCTTGCTGTTCTTCCATTTCCATCGACGAAGGGATGGTCATAACCAATCATAAAATGAAGCAAAATTGAACGAATAACCGGATGTAAAAACTCTCCATGTTTTTCTGAAGAATTAGCAAAATCGATGAGTGTTCCAATCCGTCTCTCTAGCTCATCTGCATGCGGAGGCTCGTGGAGAAGCGTGTTATCACGCTCGTCATATATAGCGACCTCTTCTTTTGAGGTTCTAAATCTGCCGACAGCACTAGAGTCATCCAATGTTCCATCAGTGACGACTCGATGCAATTCCAAAAGCAAATTTTTAGATAGCGGTTGATCGACAACCTCTCTAATAAAGCTCATTGCGCGATAGTTGTTAAATATCATTCGCTCGCTTTTGTCTTTTGGTCGGCGACGGTCTCTCAACATTTCCTTTGCAACTTTGTTCGTCGTTGAAGCGCCCTCCAATTGACTTGAGGTTATTGCTTCCTCAATTAACGAACTTACGAGATATCTATCCCTGGTTGCGGGGTTAGTAACTTCTGCTGCAATTTGGACTCGGCCCGAAGCTTGTTGATCCACCACGTGGAGTAATTGTTGAAGGCGGTCTGGAATCCAGTATACGAATTGAGATCCATCCTTTGAACAAAATGGTAGCTTCCTGTAACCATTCGACCTTCTAAATTTTATGAGGTACCACCACTCTTCGTGATTTTCGACCTGCTCAGGTAGTTCCTTGTACTTCAATCGATCCCAATGCAAGTATTCTTTTTCGCGATCTTTACCGATGTCAGTACTAAGCAGCTCGTACAGACGAGACACAACTTTTTGTTTCTTATCACTATTACTGCTGTCTGAAAACAGATCATCAAGTTTTGGAATATTTACTGGTAGCTTCACGAGTTGCGAATATAAATTTACTATAAATTTGTAAAGAATTTATAGTAAATTTATATTAAGTAAAAAGCTATAGATTTTTGCTTTATTTATAGGAAATCTATAGTGAATGATCTACTCACTGAAAACGGATTGAATTAGGGACAACCTGAAGCTGTCATAGTTTGACGGACACTTTAAAGAAGAGACAAAGCTCTCTCAGGAGTATCCCGATGACAACTAAACCAAAGCAGGTACTCAAGTTTCCCTTTTCATCGCATACTGCGCGTAGTAGGCGTAGAATTGCCGGCACAGGTAAACAATCTTAAAAGAGGACATTTGTGACTAGAGGAGTAGGTGGTTCCACCGCAGAACATGAGCTTTCGTTATTAAGGTCTAGTAGAGATCAGGCCAATCCAATTGCGCTTGAAGAGTATCAGCAACGAATGAGCAAAGCGCGATCCTTGATGAAAGCGGCGGGTATCGACGCGCTGTATTTAGATGCAACAACAAGCTTGTATTATTTTACTGGTCTGCGCTGTTATGCGAGTGAGCGGCTTCATGGGGCGATTATTTCGGCAAGTGGTGCGCTGGTCTATATTTGCCCTGTTTTTGAAGAGGAAAAAATTAAAGCAAGTATATTAATTGAAGGTGACTTTGTTCTTTGGCAGGAACATCAAGACCCAACATTGGCGGTTGCTGACTGTGCCATTAAAGTTTCAAAAAAATCTAATTGCAGACTTGCCATCGATTCACAAACGCCATTCTTTACCGCCAATCGCTTACAAAATGCCAACCAGAATTTAACCATAGAAAATGGTGAGGCACTTATAGCTGAGTGTAGGCGTATAAAGACTAAAGCAGAAATAGCATTGTTATCACAGGCTAAGGCGATTACTTTGCATATACATCAGGTCGTGGCCAGAATCTTAAAGCCGGGTATTGATACGCGAGAAGTGCAGGCATTTTTGGATTCGGCACATAAGGCGTGCGGCATGGATGGACCCTCAACCTTTAATATTGTGCTGTTTGGTGAACCAACCGCTTACCCTCACGGGGTTCCCTATCCGCAAAACCTTGTTGAAGGAGACATGGTGTTGATCGATACTGGCGCTAGTCTGTATGGCTACAATTCGGACATCACGCGCAGCTATGTCTTTGGTGAATCAACACCTCGTCAGAAAGAAATTTGGGACCTAGAACAGGCTGCACAATTGGCAGCGTTTAATGCGGCTCAAATTGGAGCACCCTGCTCAGCACCTGACGCAGCGGCTAGAAAAGTAATCGAACAAGCCGGATTAGGGCCTGATTATCAGGTGCCAGGTTTACCTCATAGAACAGGTCATGGAGTTGGACTCGATGTGCACGAACACCCTTATATTGTAAAAGGCAACGACTTACCGTTAGCGCCTGGTATGTGTTTCTCAATAGAGCCCATGATATGCAGTTATGGCGAGTTTGGTGTACGACTCGAAGATCATGCATATATCTCTGAGGATGGGCCGAAGTGGTTCACAGACCCGAGTAATTCTATGGACAACCCTTTTAATTTTGTTTAAGAGCAAAATGGGTTAACGAGGAGAGACGCTTTTAAAAGCTTCTCTGTAGCGACTGTTCCATTAAGCGTTGATGTTGCCATTCAGTTTACCAAGGCAAAGTAATTTCCAATCCGCTTAGCAATTATCCACGTTGACCTGCAGTCCCCCTCGTTGTACTGAACTAAATCTCTAACGTAAGATTTTTGTTTGTCAGAAAATCGACGCCATTTCTTGTGAGCGGTACAAGCAGTATCAATTCTTCTACAGGCTTCAGCGGCACCAAGAGGAAATGGCGGATAGGGCTTTCGCTTAGTTCTTAGTGCAGCGAAGCATTCCTCAAGTGTTTTACCTTTGGCTGTACCTTCCAGCCCAAACGCGTGTTTACGATTAAGATATTTTTTAGTGACTGGATGTAAATTATATAGTCGTGGCTCTATACGGGAATAGATATGTGCAGGTAGAAATGCTTTCAAGACATCGTTTTCATAAATAGACCAAAAGACAAGATATGATTGCTTCTGTTCCAACGCCGCTGCAATGCTCTTAAAATGCTCTACAAATTCAACACTCTCAGCATTGCGGACTCCATTAGTCGCGGGCCTCCACAATGATTTATAAAATATGCTTTCGTATTTGCCGCCTGCGCCCTTTTCATTTGGATAAAAAATGCCTGACATATGAGGCTTAGGCCGAGTGCCATCCTTTTTGCGCCCCTCTCCTTCAAAATCAAGATAAATCGCGTTCCTAAATTCTGCGGGGCTTAAAACATGACGAGACACAACGAACCTCCTTTGATAAGGGTTTTTTAATTATTAGCTTCTTCTGCAGTAAGCTTCTGTGCTGCTTTATAAGCAGACTCAGACTGTTTTCCAGCACAATATTCATTAAAATAATCTATCATTCTTGAGTGATTAGAAACTTTTGAGTTGTATGCACTCTTACTGCCCTATTTCAAATACTTCAAAGGCTGCATTAATTTTCACTGATCTCTGAGTCGCTAGCGAAAGGTTGTCTTTTTTGTATTGTCTATCAGGGTGCCATTTCATCTGCTCCTTACGATATGCTTTCTTAATTACATCGATAGATGGATTGGATTCAACGATATTAAGGATAGAGAGTGGTTCAGCCAACCTCATTGTAAATCCCAAATGGCGAATGATAAACGAGTCATACTTTCTCGCGACAGTCGAATAAAAGACTTATCTCTTTGCGACTTGCAGGTTTCTATTCTTTGCAAATGCGCTATACCCATTGATTAATTTCTTGTTCCAGCTTCTTTGCGTCATTCATAACTTTAGCCTCCCAAGAACCATCCTTATTTCCTTTTGAAAGAACACCGTCAATCAAATTATTGACATCGCCTTCGGGATTAATATCCATCAAACTCATTCCAACATCTTCGTTTCCAACCCCATCTTGCCAGTTTGCAAGATGAACATATGCAATAGAAAGTGCACTTTTGGCTTGAGGATCGGGAATATTAGTAATAGCAATTATCAAGGCTTCCTTAATTTTTTTCTTACTATACGGAAGCTTTTGGGAATCAGCCACATGACCGATAGCTGGTGAGTTCGTTTGCATAAACTTAGAGTAGTGTTGCATTATTGTTTGTGCTTCCTGAACACTCATGCCACTTTGCGAATCGCCAGTAGAACCACCAAACATTCTTTTAAATATATTCATAGTCGTCTCTTAATAGATTAAAAACATGAGCAACACAACAAACCATAGTTCCCGCTGAACGTCCGCTTTGAGTTGTGAGTTCAATCTGTCAAAGCAACACATGCGTTAAATCGTTCAGCAGGAGTCTCGTGTTCAAGTGTTTTACAAAGTCACTCATTTAGTTGTCGAGCGACGGCGCTCAGCTTAGATTGAGAGTGTACCGATAAATCCGTGCCTTTTGGAAAGTTCTGTAGCAGCAGTCTATTTGTGTTTTCGTTTGAGCCGCGCTGCCAAGGACTGCTGGGTTCACAGAAGAAGACATCTATGTCTGTTGCTAGTGTGAATTTTTTGTAGTCCGCCAGCTCAGCCCCACGATCCCACGTGAGTGATTTATCTTGTTATTGGCCAAGTTGCTGCCACAAAAACGAATACGTAGTCCGAAAAAAGAACGAATATGAACCAGCACCCGATCTTGGATAAGAACCTTACTATACCGTTTATGGCCTACTGTCCTCCGGATTTCTAACGGTTGGCTTTTATTTGAATCGCTTCAAAATAGATTGTCTAAGCATTTCTTCCTTAGTTGCCCAGTCGTACTCACAATATAGTGAGTAGTGATGTTCGTCCATTGCTATAGGCTGGTTGGGAAGGTATCGAATAACACCGTCCTTATCTGGAGCAAAGTAATATATATACATATCTTCGCAGTTTGGCTCGGCGAAAAATATTTCAGGGTCTTCGTCATACTTGAGAAAATTTTCCTGGTATCCAGTATGGCCACGCATTGGATCTCGTGGTTGTACAAAGTAGATTGAATCTAATGGTTTTCTGAACCAAGTGATTGGTAGATAAAAAGACGATTTATAATTCTTGTATACGATATTGGCCCAAGGCATTCGATCTAACTTATTGAGTACGTCTCGTTCAAAACTATATTTTGATCTTGATGGAAACGTTAGGAAGGCGACTAGACCGGCATAAAACGCAATAGCGTCAGGATTTGGGAATCTTGGAAATATTTTTTTCAGAATCTTAGCTGAAGCAAATGCAATCAGACCCACAAGGAAAATTCCCCACATGGTGTTGAAAAATAAATTCACCAAAAATGCGAAAGCCGTATTCATCATGCACTCCTACTTAGTTAACTGATTGAAGAATTTATTTTCTGATTTGTAACTTGAGATTCAAACGCTTATTTGTGCAACCTGCCATCTAAAGTAGCTAGCGGAACGAGCATTCCACGCAAGGCACCGCTTAGACGTGATTGACTGAATGTAAGTTTTGACTCGGTTGGTTGTCGGTAGCTTTTGTCTAGACTTTACTGTTCCTTCTTCAACAAAAATATAACCTTTTTCGAATAGTTCATCGCACCCAAATTTGCACATTGGTGCGACGATATTGTCAAAATCCTTTTTCTCTTCTAGACTACATTCTAAACGTTTCTTTATATGAGCGGCAACAAGGAATCTAACGGGGTAGTTCTCACCGCACATACAGCATTTTGCGATTGGGGTGTTTCTAAAAAGATTCGCTCGAAGAAAACTCTGCTCCTTACGGTAGGACCCACCCCCTTTAACATCAAGTTCTCGGTCTCCTTCTAAACGTTTCTGTTCTGCTGTCCGGTTTTCTAAAGATACCTCTGGATAATATGTTTCGCTTCGGAGGTCGAAGTCATCTTGCAGCCTTTGGCTCATTTCTTCGCTGAGCACATTGAACCCTTGAATAATGTAGTTGTCTTGGTAACCAACAGTTCTATTAAAGTTCAAGTAGGGGATATTTTATTCTGAGACTTCGTCAACAAAATAGATGTACTCCCAAGTTTCCCCCTGATTCTTATAGTCCCACAAGTCTACCGCTAAATTCTCGCTCTGAAGCTTGAACGTGGTCACCGCACTAGAGAATATGCGCCGATCAGCTGAAAACAATGTCACATCTCCTGCCTCAATTTTGTCCCATTTTCGTTTGTTAGATCCCGTTTTTCCAGCGGTAACTCCCCATACTTTTGCTAATTCATCTGGATAGATTAGGTTCAGCTGAGAGTATTCAAGAGGTGAAATGAAGGGCTTGATTCGGCTCAAGGCAACAGGGTTCTGAACGGTATCAACGTAATGTTTTTTCGCGTCTTTGTTGCCGCTTGGCTGCAGAATTACTTTTGCCATCACCGCTGCTTTCTCTTGTTGTATTTTGTGGCATTTCCCTTTGCGAGGTTCACTGGGTATTTTTGCGAATTTTTTTCCATTTTTGCCGCAACAGCTTCTGCAGGATTGATGTCTAGCACATCGAAAAGTCTAATAAGATAGATCATTATATCTGCGAGTTCGTCAGCCGCTTCATTCCTATTAGATTTAGTAAGAGAATGCGTTTCATTTTCGTCTAGCCACTGGAAGACTTCCGCAAGTTCCCCCACCTCTCCCGAAAGAGCCAGAATAAGATTTTTCGGCGCGTGAAATTTCTCCCAGTCACGATCCTTCGCAAACTGTCTTATTTCTTTCTGAAGAGTTTCTAACTGAAATATACTTTTCAAAACATACCGCCTCGTCTATTTTGAGTAAGGTTCTATAATACCTAGATAGCTGCGAGAATGAAGACACTACACCTAAATAGCTCTATGAAGGATCATGCGTTGCTATTGATTGGGTTGGGTCTGGTTAACTAAATATAGGTATTCCTGTCAATGGAAAGAAACGAAATAGAAAAAGCATATTTGATAGCAAATTCAAATTTCATAAGCAACAGGTTCATAGGTCTCTGTACGGGGTTTTGTATTCTCATCATGTTGTCTTTCGAGAACGATTCGAACCGACGACTAAGTTTATGAAATTGATGGGTAGGTTGAGATGGAAAAGAAACTAATTATAATTTTCACAATACAGTTATCGTTATTACTGTTTTCGAAATTTGGTGAGGCTGATGAAATTGTTGGTAAGGTAAGTCGTATAAAAGATGGAGACTCGCTCTATATTTGGAATAGCGAGATAAGACTGTTGGATATTGATGCTTTTGAATACTCACAAAATTGCACTACCAACAATCGTGAGTATGCGTGTGGAGAGGAATCGACTAATGCCCTAAAAGAATTAGTCCTCAATAAAGAAGTAACCTGTAGCGGAACTACAGTTGATCGTTATGAGCGACTTTTAGCGACTTGTTTTATAGGTGAAAAAAACATCAATGAATCCATGGTTGCAAGCGGTTGGGCGATTAACTATAACAATGGTGTTGTATATATCGCCGCACAGAAAAGTGCTGAATTGGGCAAGCGTGGGGTTTGGGCTGGACAGTTTATTGATCCATCAATCTATCGAAAGCAAAATAGCCAAGACGCGCGCGCAGAACAAAAATTTTCGTTTAGCAAAGGCGGAGATTCCCAATGCATTATAAAAGGAAATATTAATAGCAGTGGCGAGAAAATCTATCATACGCCTTGGGGGTCAAAGAATTACAACAGAACGAAAGTGTCTGTTAAGGAAGGCGAACGCTGGTTTTGTTCTGAAGCTGAAGCATTAGCTGCAGGCTGGCGAGCTCCATTCTAGATGTGTCCGAAGAACTACTGAAATTGACAAATCCATTCTTCACTTACAAAAAACGAAGGAAGCGCTGCTCGGGACAGATCGAAACCTGCGCTTGGCAAATGATAAGGCTCAAGACGTTACCATTAAAAAGTTGACTAAAGGCAACCCAACTATGGCTGATAAGTTTAAAGAACTTCCTGATTAGAGTGCCGGCCAACACCCAAGATTAAAGGGATCAAAGCTCTTTAATAAAGGAGCTGCCCCGCTAGCTATTGACACGCAAGCCCTAAAGTGTTACGATGCGTGCCTATAAAGCATCGTTCAAAAATGCAAAGCGTGTACTTAGTTACCCTTTGATCTCGGCAAAGCCGTCCCCAACGATGACAGTCAATGTTTGTCCATGGGAAATCTTTTCCTACGTGCTTGTCGATATAACGACTCACTTCTTTTGGGTCTGTGTCCAAGTTTCACTCATAACTTCCCCCGTACTCATTCGGTCTTGTGCTTCTTTGCGCACCCAGACTTCTGTGTGGGAGTATTAATTTGAGGATAAATTTATGTCTAATGTTTACTCAACCCTTATCGGGTCATACAAACAATCTCCTATATTGGAAATTCTTGAGAATGAAAAACCTCTTGGTGAAAAGTATTTTGGATTGAAGGAACACTTCGTGTTTGGAAAAATAAAGGCGCGACTAATTCTTTGCTGTATTGAAACTATAAAACAGTTTTCTGATACTGATGGCCACTTGCCTGGGGCTGGAGAAGACCTTTTGTTAAGCAATGAAGAGCTAGACTTGAATTGTGTAATTACTCACCACTCTAGCTTTCGAAGCCGTACTGGTGGGCATGTTGAAAAGCCCTATTTGGAAATTAGAGATCAAAATGGCAACACAATTAACTTTGGTCGAAAGCGTGCTCAGGCGATAGTCGATACAGAGGCCGATATAAGAAAGTTTGCACTAAGTTAATAGTTTGAAGCAAGGAAGCCCTCCTACCAGAGGGCGTTTTCATTTCATTTACAACAATTACTAACTTAATAGGTCTTATTTTATGTGGCACTCATCAATTCAGAACAATTTTTTTGAGAACTTTATTTACTGCGACAACCTTCTTGATTTCAGCTACTGGGCAAGCCGCATTAAATTAGTGGATACACCGACGACGGTTAATCCACTAATTGCTAAAAGGCGACTGGACACTGCAGACGACATGGTTATCTTTCTCATAGACCACGCTAATGATCATTGTGAGAATTTTACCGATTTACAGTTGGCGCTAATTACAGCACGGCGCAACGCTATTTATGATGAAAACCAATTTAGTGAAGGTAATGCTGAGCTTCGATTGGAGTGGCTTGAATCTAGCGACCCAGAGGCTGTGTATCTACGAGCGATGCGCCGTATTAATCTGGTCGTATCTGCTATTCAACAAAATCCATTAGAATATTTTTCAGAACCCAGCAATATTGTTAAGTTAAAGCGAGAGCTAGAAATTGCGGATTTCTTAGTAACGCTTACCCCTCAACAATTAACGATGGAGTTTGACGCCACCGCCAAACGTTTAGAGCAGCTACACAAACTAACAAAGCTGCAATATATAGAGACTCAAAGAAGGAATTGGTACTTTGTATTGACGGCGGTTAGAGAGGTAGTACTTTCTACACATAGATTGCTTTCGCAAAAGGAAGATGATGCTTACGTGGCTC
This sequence comes from Proteobacteria bacterium UBA7415, assembly GCA_002470515.1. Classification (GTDB taxonomy): domain Bacteria; phylum Pseudomonadota; class Gammaproteobacteria; order Arenicellales; family Arenicellaceae; genus Arenicella. The sequence continues at coordinate 34,760 of DKML01000015.1, forward strand.
TTGGAGACATATCCAGAACCAAAAGCACGTTAATGCACAGTATCAAGCTATACCACAAGGCTTACTCTCAGTTGGTCTGGGTGCAGATCCAGAGGTGTATTGACCTGAAGGAGATACTTGAGCTGCAGGAGTTTCGCGCCCCTATCGGCCTTCATAGTTGAAAATTAAAGAGGGCAAAGCCCATTAAAAGCCCTTTAGCTCGTCTGCTCTACAGATGGTGCCCAATTTGTTCCTTATAAAAACCTCACGTTGAGATCTGGGCTCCGATGTGTGCATAATTAAGCCGTGACCTCAAAAACCCTAAACCACTACAACACCAACGCCGCGGCTTTTCAAAAGCAGTACCTCTCGGCGTCTACACAAGACGTACATAGAGCGTGGATGGCTGATTACCTGCCATCCACGGGGGTTGTTCTCGATGTAGGTGCTGGCGTGGGCCGGGATGCTAAATACTTTGCTGAGCAAGGCTTAGAGGTGATTGCGGTTGAGCCTGCTGATGAGCTATTAAAGCTGGGTAAAGAGTACACCCAAGAAGACGCTGTTCAGTGGGTGCAAGATACTCTGCCAGAGTTGAACAATGTCTACGGCTTGCAGATGCGGTTTGATCTGATTCTGTTAAGTGCCGTGTGGATGCATATTCCTGCTTCGAGTCGAGAGAGGGCTTTTCGCAAGCTTGCTAATCTTTTAAAACCTAATGGGTATTTGGTGATCTCGCTTAGGCATGGGCCTAATGCGGATGAGCGTGAGATGTTCGATGTGTCTACGGACGAATTGAACAAGCTGTCTCAGCAGTTTGGGTTGAGTGTGCGCCTTGCGCAACCAGACGATGATAAGTTGGATCGGCCGGAGGTGCATTGGGAAACAGTGGTTATGCAGCTGCCTGATGATGGTAGTGGTGCGTTTCCAATTGTTCGTAATATTCTGATTAATGACGCAAAGACGTCTACTTATAAGTTGGCTTTGATTCGTACGTTACTGCGTATAGCCGATGGTCATCCTGGTGCGGTATTGCGACGTGAGGATAAGTGCGTTGTTCTGCCGCTGGGCTTGGTGGCGTTGTATTGGGCGCGGCAATACAAGTTAGTTTTAGATGCTGGGTTTCAGCAAAACAGTAATACTAATAACGGACTAGGGTTTGTTACGGACGACGGGTGGAATCAACTTGGTGAATTTTCTCCCCTTGATTTATCTATTGGCAATCTCTTCGCCGGTTCAGATGCAAGAGCGTTACATCGCACCCTTAAGCATGTAGCGCGCACTATCAAAAACATGCCTGCTAGATACATAACGTTTCCGGGTTCTGAAAACCAAGTTTTTGAAGTTGAGATAAAACGCACTAAGAGCAATGTCGAGTCTTTGTATCTTGATCTCGAAACGTTGAGAAGCTATGGCGAATTCAGAGTTCCAATCAACATATGGGATCTAATGACTCAGTACGCATGCTGGATCGAACCCGTAGTATTGAACGAGTGGGCGCAGGTGATGAGCGGCTTTGCCAACAACCTCGCGTTTGAAAAGCACCAACTTATGGCTCGTCTAGAGTGGCAAGAAGCCCAGCGAACCACAGAGTTTGCTCGCGAGATGGTTAGGCAAGTTAAAGGTGTGCGTTGTGTCTGGAGTAACAGAGTATTAAAAGACCAATACCACATTGATCACTGTCTGCCGTTTGCTCGTTGGCCTAATAACGACTTATGGAATTTGTTACCTACTACTACCAAGATCAATCTGGCTAAGAGCGACAAAATCCCATCCAATGAAAGGTTTCGCGAAGCTCGTGAAAATATCGTGGGGTGGTGGCAAGACGCATGGCAGAAGAAATGCAGTAAGAAGTTCTTTACCGAAGCGAGTCTGTCTTTACCTGGTTTAGAATCAACTGGCGAGAACCTCGATGACATCTACGAGGCAATGGTTCTACAAAGCATTCGAGTTGTGGAAATGCAACGGATTGCTCGTTGGTAGTTTTTAAAGAGAGCTATCGGGTCTAAGGCCTTTAGTCGGCCTACCGTGCCCAACTTTCCTTGCCAGTTGTTGTTCAACCTTTTCAAAAAACACATCACTGCCCAAAGGGTTGCCTGCTTGCCAGGCAGATTTCATGTGTTTCATTTCTGCAGAGGATAAGTCTTGCTGGAACAGATCTATGTACGCTTGGGATAGTTCTGCAGGTAAAATTAGGAATGCAAGAGCCGTTTATTGAAAACCCAGGACCGGTATCGCGGCCCGCATAGAATAAACGGCTCTTCTTAGACTCAATATACAAGTGCAACACTTTGTATAGAATGAGTCTAAGCCGCCCCCTTTAATTCTCTAAAGCGTTAGGAGGCGGAACATGACAATGCAGTACTTGGGCAGTATCAGTGATTTTATTGCGGCAATCGCAACGATTGCGACGCTTGCTTATCTAGCGGTACAGATAAAGCACAGCAGACTTAGCTCAAACTCCACGAACCTTCAGAATGCTATTCAAGATTTTAACTCTATAAATGTTGCGGTAGGTTCAGATGCTAATCTCACGCGGATCGTAAATGTCGGTGTGTCGGACTTCGACTCACTAACTGAGGCGGAGAGAGGGCAGTACAGCTATATACAGCGATCCTTTCTCAACGGCTATGTAGCGGGGACACACACTTTTAGGTTTAATCAAAGGGGTCAGAGCCGATTAATTGTTGCGTACCGAGATCCAACTATTCAGATTACCAATAAACGGCTCCGACGCCTTTAATTCCCCTTTCCCCTTTGTTTTTATTTTGGCACTTAATGCCGTAAGACGAGGTATCCATCTCATCAGTCACTGCAATCTCGAGAGAGTACTGTGGCTTGATTGCCCAAAGAGACCCTAGCTAGTGAGGTTGACCGTTGACGCTTAGTCAACCTCCGTTTGATCGAGCAGCGGGTGCGAGCAGGCCAGCGCCAGTCGTAGGGCTTTTTCCATCAGCCTAAAATGCTCAACTACCGCTCGCGAAGATTCGCAGGCTGTTTTTAGGACTGGCCCAGCCTGTGCAACCAGATCAGCGCCCAGCCTAATGGCCTTGGCTGCATCGATCCCGTGACGAATGCCGCCGGAGGCGATCAACGGAACTAAAGGCAACTCTTTCCGAACCTGCCTCAGCGCGTCGGGAGTGCTGAGTCCCCAGTCACGAAACATCTCTGCCAGAGATGCTTTTTCCGAGTCGGTGCTACGGCTGCCTTCGACGGTAACAAAATTGGTGCCGCCTGAGCCGGCCACATCAATTGCGCTGACTCCAGCTTGCACCAATCTAACCGCCACCGGAGCGGATAGTCCCATTCCCACTTCTTTTACAATAACCGGCACTGGCACATTGCGGCAAATATGTTCGATTGCTAATTCGATACCGGTCCAGTCAATGTCGCCTGAATCTTGTATTGCTTCCTGCAAGGTGTTCAGATGAATGATCAACGCATCAGCTTCAATCATATCGACGGCACGTTGTACTTCGCTGGTAGAAAAATCGTCACGCAGTTGCGCAGCGCCTAAATTGGCGTAGATCGGGATATCGGGGGCTATAGTGCGTACCTCGGAGGTTAATCCGCAGGCTCCCCGGTCCAACAGCGCAACTCTTTGGGACCCAACTCCTAACGCGATCCCAAGTTCTTGAGCCGCTTCGGCAAGGTGCGCGTTGATTCGCTCTGCTCGGAGTGGGCCACCGGTCATTGAACTGATCAGGAACGGTAGCTTCAGCTGTTTGCCAAGAAACTCTGTTGCTAATGACATTCCCTCAAGATGGCACTCTGGTAATGCGTTGTGTGTCAGGCGTATTTGGTCAAAGGGGTTCACCGAATTGTCTTTTCGTTCGGCAATTTGTAACACCAGGTCGATATGATCTGACTTACGTTTCAAAATGTCATTACTCTGGCTCACTGTGCTCACCTGTTTTTAGGAAGTCGATAAGAATCATGTGTGGGACGGTTAGTGCAAACAGGCCGATAAACACAACTTTGAGGATGCGCTCGTCCAAACTGATGGCCGGCAATGCCAGTAAAGCAATCACTGCTAACACCAGCGTTATCCCGGTGAACAACAATGCAGAACTCAGTAGCGTATTGCCATCATTGTCATTAAGGGTCTTTAAGATGTGTCGCGGGCTGTGTAAAAAACAAAAGTAGATTAGGAAAAACCAGATTGGCGGCATCAGTGCAGCGCAGACTAAAAGGACCAAAATCTCCATACCGTGATCGATACCCTGCATTCTAGCCTTGATGGCAGAGCTGGCCGCTAGCAGAGTCGCAATCGGCGCAATGGTGGCCATGGAGGTAGTCAATATTGTGGCGTCTTCGCCGGTAAGTAAGCGAAAAATCTGTGCGACTTCTGTTATGTGAAACAGTGCGGGTAGGGTGAGAAGACTCAAGCTGATCGGTAGACTTTCCTTGCGACTAAGGTCCTGCAGCCAGTCACCAGAGAAATGCCACACAGACAATACGAGGAACGCCGCCAAAGTAAGCGAAGGGGCAAGTATCCAAATGACTACCATCAATGCAGCAACGGCTACATAGGCTAGCGCGAACATTAACAAACCGGTGCCAGTGCGCCACACGCCGAATTTCTTCGCCAGAACTGGGTCGATAGCTCCGTGCGGTATACCGGCCAATAATACGCCTATGGCCAGTGCCTTGATCAAAATAGACTCGTCAACAGTAAAGTCGAGCTGCCAACAAACAAGCACTACTGCTGTTAGAAACAGGAAGCCTAATCTGTGAATCGTCTGAATTTTCAAGTTGTACTGCATTTTGGATTACCTGTTAGAGAGACTAGTTGGTTTTTTGTGTCGCGAAAGGCCGTTAAGAGTAACGGTGTCACAGGTAGCGCAGCGATAATCGCAATCAAATCGAACACGGTTGCCTGGTCGGTAAGAAAGCGTACCAGCCTCACTGGGCGCACCCTACGTGCGAGAGCTATAAAGAGTTTAGGCCCCAGCTGCGGGTTATTTTTCAGAGTTAACAAGAACACTCGGTCCATCCACTGTACAAGCCTTGAATCTGGTTGCATGGTTACCAGAGTCCCGGCTTCCATGAGTCGCTGCGCGCAGTCGTGCGCCCAACGCTGAAGCCGTTGAAAAGCATAACCCGTCGCTGGCCGCGCCGCGCCGCCGCCAAGGCCAACGAGGACTCGATTACTGATGTTAGGGTTAGGGCTGAGAGTGGCGTGTCGCATCGGCAGTCCCATTGGAACGATCCCACGCTCTTCACGGATAATACTAAGCTGAGTACTACCAACAATGTCGCAAGCCAGTTGATAGGTTTCGTCACGCAAATCGTCAGGCTCTATTAAACGATCGGTGAACCGAGTGATCTCAACCAGTAGACTACGCGGCGACAGAGGTAGTACATAGTTGAACTTGAAGCCCAGTTTGTCGCTGCGCATGTCACTCATTACTTTGGCGAGACGAAGGTCGATGGAGTGCGAACCGGGAATTTCTATTTCGATACCGTAAAAAATTTGCAGCATCAACGACTGCTCGAGTCTCTTGCGGGTCGGTGGGCGCGTATCTACAATTTTAAGGCAGTGGTACTCAGCTTTGTTTGTTCTTACCCGAAAACCATTATTGTGTTGCGAGACATCTTGTACTGACTCACCTAGATTTACGCTAACTCTGTGACTCTCATTAATGGCGGCAAGTCGCTGGCGATAAAACCGCCCGGAGTTGAGATATTGGTAATGCCATTTTTGGGCAAGGGTATGTACGAATGTCTGTTTAGAATCACTAAAACTCCAAGACAGCCAGCTAGCATCCACGTCATTTGGGCTCGCCAGTGTTGTTGGTTCCCAATAACACCAAGAGCGGTCGGTGGTATAGCTTGAACGAGGTTCGATCAGTAACGTCTTTGGTGGCGCTTCGCCGTTTTGTTCATACTTACAAAGCTCGCCCGCCAGCGAAAGACCAGCGCAACCTGCACCGATTACAATCAAGTCAATGGTTTCAGGTTCGTGTCCTTTATGAGTTGGCATAAGGCAGACCTTCAAGTGATTGATGAAGCACTGTGTTGTGACTGACGTCTACTCGAGTGCGCCTGGCTTTGACCAGCGACCACAAGGCAGCCAATGCAAGCATGTACTTACGAGGCGTCTTGACGTAAGCGCGAACGCCCCAGAGGTCTAATCCCCTCGCCCGTAAAGCCGTGCCAATTTCTCGGTAGACTCGGGCTGCGACAGCAATCGCAAACCGAATCCTAGCGGGTAAAAACCAGTAACCTTGTGCTCCGGATTGATAATAATGGTCGGCGCGGGAGAGTAGTTTTCTGACCGCTTCACTCATCACAGTACGCTCTGCTGAGCAAGGCGCTAATATCTGCTTGGGGCTGAGATCACCAATCATGTCAGCAGGGATATAACGCCGTCCATTTTTGGCATCTTCAACGACGTCGCGGCAAATATTGGTTAATTGCATCGCAATGCCAAGATCAATGGCATGCGCTAGCGCCGCCGGACTTCGAACGTTAAAAATATTACACATCAGCACACCTACCGTGCCGGCAACCCGATAACAATAGCGCAGTAACTCGGCATCTGATTGGACGAGTACGTGGCCGAGATCACTGGCGATGCCATCGAGCAGTTCGTTAACAACTGCAACGTCCAGCGCGTAATCACGCGCGAGCAAGATAAAGTCGGAAACGAGCGGATCATGGCTCTTTTGCCTGACCAGATCATGCTTAATCGAGGCTAATTGGCGCGCTGCTTTAACAGGGTCAGTTGCTTCGTCGGCGACGTCATCAACGTAGCGGCAAAACCGATACAACCGAGCGCACGCAAACAAAGTGGCGGTATCGAGTAACTTGCCTGCAAAGGCAAACGACTTGCCGTTTGCTGCAAGCACAGCGGTAGCCTTTTCGACTTTGCTATCGGGTAGCGAGGCTTGCATTTCTCTGAACAGCCGCATGGTCTTGTTCTTGCACGGCGGGCACGATCTGGTCGAGCACTTTGGCAGAACTGAGTACGCCCGGTAATCCGGCGCCGGGATGAGTCCCTGCTCCGACTAAATAAAGGTTCTTGGGGCCTTCAGCCTTGTTATGGAACCGAAACCATGCGGATTGACTAAATAGGGGAGCAACGGAAAAACCAGCACCACCTATGCTTAAGTAATTTTTGGCGAAGTCTTCTGGTGTCATGTAAAAATCGCTGACGATATGATCTTCTAAGCCTGGCAAAATTGATTTAGATAGCGCTGCCACAATACGTCTTTGCAGTTCATCTCCTTCGGTTGCCCAGTCAATGTTGGCCTTAAGGTTTGGAACCGGCGCAAGCACGTAAAACGAATCCTTACCGGCTGGAGCAAAATCTGGGTCGGTAGCCGTAGGCCTGTGTAAGTAGAGCGAGAAGTCCTGCGGCAACTCATCGCCATCGAAAATGTCACGTAAGAGTTGCTCATATCGACGCCCCAACCAAATAGTGTGATGCTCTACATCGGGATAGGTTTTGTCGGTACCAAAAAACAATACAAACAGGCCCATAGAGAGTTTTGAATGTCGCTGTTTGATCGCCGCCGATAATTTCTGGTCAGGTCGGTCAAGCATATTGCGGTAAAGGTGAACAGGGTCGGTATTGGCAACCACAACGTCTGCGTGAATTTGCGCTCCCGAGGCAAGCGTGACGCCCCGAGCAGTACCGTTTTCGACAATAATTTTGTCGACGGTGGTAGACAGCCGCATTGAAATATTCTGTTCTTTCATGAGCTGCGCGAGTGCGTCGATTAAGGCGCCCGTACCACCTTTGGCAAAGAAGACGTGCCACTTACGCTCGAGAAAATGGATTAGCCCATAAATACTAGTCGTATCAAATGGGCTGCCGCCAACCAACAATGGTTGTACCGAGAAAGCCTGTCGTAGCTTAGGGTGTTTGATATAGCTAGAAACTAGTTGCCACACTGTGCGATAACATTTGAGTCGGATTAGTGCCGGCACCTGTTTAATCATTGTCCAGAATGAATGAAACGGTTGGTGAGCCAACTGCGTAAACCCAACGTCAAATATTTTTTGAGATTGGTCGACTAACTCTAGATAGCCTTGGCAATCTTCGGGGCTAATCTTATTTATTTCTCGCAGCGTGTCGTCTATGGTGCCACCGTAATTGAATCGCGTACCATCGGGATAGTAAAACTGATACCAGGGATTTAATGGCAAGAACTCGACGTAGTCGGCGCGCTCACGCCCGAACAACTGAAATAATTCATCGAACAGAAATGGCGCGGTAATAACGGTAGGTCCGGCGTCAAACTTGAAGCCGTCGCGTTCGAATACTTGCGCGCGACCACCGGGTCGCTCGCAGCGGTCTAATACTGTTACCTGGTAGCCCTTTGCTCTCAATCGAAGCGCAGCAGCCATGCCGCCGACACCGGCGCCAATAACAAGGGCATTTTTCATAATTGCTAAAACCTAAGTTTTGCGATCAACTGATCACAGGATTGGGAGAATAGCTCGCCGCAGTCCTGCGGCAATTGAGCAGCTAGGTCTCGCGCTAGTGCGGCGTGGTTGCTTGCAATAAGTGCAATCTGCTGCCGAGCATTGTCGATCGTATCGACTTCCATGCGGGATAAAACCGAATTCGGAATAAAACCCGATTTTTGGTCCTCCTCAATATCGTTCAAGTCATCTAGTAACTGATAGCCAACGCCAAAATGGCGACCAGCCATAGACGCCAGCGGCGCCGCTTTTTCCTGACCAGCGGCCAGCAGGGGTAGAACCAACCCGAGTGCAAATAGCGGTCCAGACTTGTCAGCTGCAATCGCTAGGGCGTCTTTTTCTGAGCGATGAATTCTTAGTACATCTTCAGACTGTCCCTGAAGCGTTAAGCTGATGGCTCGCTGCATGTGCATTGCCAATGAGGTGGAGCGATGTCCGCTACCAACTGATGCGACTAGAGCAAACGCAGATGCGATCATTAGATCAGTCGCATTAATCGCAAGATCTGGTCCAAATTTTTTCCAAACGGCTGGTTGCCCACGCCGTGACGGATCCCGATCTTGCAAATCGTCTTGTACCAGAGATGCATTGTGCAGGCATTCGATTGCTGCCGCTAGATGAACCGAATCTTCATCGGTCAGCCCGAGTTTAGTTGCAGCGTGAAGCGCAATCGCACTGCGTGATTGGGATCCAGGCGCAGCAAAGTGATAATCAATCGCTTGCCACAAAATACTGTCGCGCGCTAAAGCGCTCAGACAAGTAAGCCGCATCAGATCACTGACGCGGCTTGCTTGAACCCTCCCGTGAGCAGAACTCGCACGCTCTGTGTTAGCAGTATGACTTGACAACATGTTCATGCGAGCTCCGAATCGGTAGGTGGTTACGTTTAAGCTAAGTTACGAGTGCTTTACCGTCTCTAATTCTGACTTGCGTACTGCGATCATGTAGATCACAACTCCAAAGACAGCCTTAGCTACGATGTCAGCGATCGTGTAACCGATCTGTACGGCCGATTCTGCGGTACCACCAGTTACGCCAAGCATCGGGAAGACAAAAACGACTGGATAAAACGACCAGCTGATCAGCGTTAACCAACGTGCTTTGTTCACTAAGCTACGTACTTCTTCGGGTTGCTGTGCGATCGACTCGCGTAGACCTACGAAAAGTTCGTAAACGATCCACAAGAACGGAATCATTGCTGCAATCCACCAGAACCAACGTGTACCGGCGTCGGCTGAGATCTCTCCTGGGTAACCAAGGATCACCATCAGGGCTGCCAGCAGGCCGAGGCGAGTGGCTTTTGAAACTGTTTCTGAGCGACTCAGGTTCATCACCAAAATTAGCTCAATTAACAGCAGCGGAACGGTTAACAACCAGTCTACATAACGATAGGCATCGTTAAACGCAACGCCAGTCTGTGTAATGACACCATCAACTACTGTGTACGCGTCTGACCAGCTTTCCAAAATTCGCCAATAATGGTAGAGGGCAATGAAAGTCACCAAGCCGGTGATTGTCAGTGCTGTTTTGTAATGATGATTTACCTGTGAACGGCCCATCCAGAAAAATATCGTGGCAGCGGCCATCGTGGCGATGGTAAAAGAGAAGAAATTAAATGTCAGAAAATACTGACCAACGGTGAGTTCCATATGAGGCTCCTGTATAAAGTACCCGAAATTGCGTCAATTGACGTATAGTTACCGCGAAGTCAAAAACATTCTCGATTTCGCGACTTGCTTAGACAAAACGTAGACAACTAATTTAGAAACCATTTTTTGACGAGTAAAACCAAACATTAAAGCTAGGCCTCCAGAAGGTGACTACGGTATGCCGAATAAATATAAGCATTTTAGTTGTCAAAATTAAGTCAAAATCAAAACTTAATTAATCTGACTAGTTCTTGACTAGTTTTTAGCTAAACTCAAAGTCCTAGTCAAACCTAGGGCCTCTTTCCGCCCAACAACACCAATTTTCATCGTCAATGAAACAATCAGCCACCTCAGAACAATACTTTGGAATATCCGCTGTCTCAAAGATAACTGGAATTAGTCAACATCTTTTAAGGGTGTGGGGGCGCCGCTATCAGGTGGTCGCCGCTAACCGGTCTAGCACCGGCCGGCGTCTCTACTCAACGCAGGAAGTTGACCGACTTACTCTGATCAAGCGCCTAGTGGATGCGGGTGAGCCGATCGGTCGCGTAGCGGTGCTGGACGACGAATCCTTGCAATCTCGGTTGGATACGTTTAAGAAATTAGCTGCTGTAAAACAGGAACACGGAGAGGGAACACAAATAAAAGTGGCGGTGCTCGGCGATTCGCTGTCACACAAGTTAAGTCAGTTAAAAGAGATTCCAGTCGCCCTGGATGTGGTGGTCAACACATCTTCGATAAGTCGGTTTCGTACCGAAATTCGCAGACTCCAACCCGGTGCACTGATTATTGAATCGCCGTTAATCAACCCTGAATCACGTAAATTGATTCGAACTATGATTGACGAAAGCGGCGCGACTAGAATTGTAGTTATCTACCAATTCGGTCGGCGAGCCGAGATTGACTTACTCCGGCCGCAAGGTGTAAATCTAGTACGAACCAGTAATAGCCTTGAAGAAGTATTCGACCTGCTGTCGCTTCCAGAGAAGCGCGGTGGCAAGCCTTTTCGCAAAATGCAGGACAAAACAGCGCTTGACATATCTGCGGACATCACGCCTCGTAGGTTCAGTGAACAAGATCTTGCTCGGATTAGCGCCGTCGTATCCAGTGTTGAGTGCGAGTGCCCGAATCACTTAGTTGATCTGTTGAGCAGTCTCAACGCTTTCGAGCAGTACAGCATGGACTGCGAATCTCAAAACGATGAGGATGCTGCCTTGCATGCGCACCTTTACGCAGTTACTGCAGCCGCCCGAATTTCTTTTGAAAGTGTACTCGAGCGTATCGTACGAGAAGAGGGGTTGCTCGACCTCGTTAATTTAAACAATTGATGCTAGTTACCACCGGATGTTCGGTGCCACTTTGAATGTCGGTGTGTCGAACTTCGACTCGCTAACTGAGGCGGAGAGAGGGCAGTACAGCTATATACAGCGATCCTTTCTCAACTGTTACTTAAACATCTTCCAGCAACACAAACTTGGTGCCCTAAGTGCTGAGCAATGGCTGCCCTACGCCCACGAGGTTGCTTTCTTGCTTACCCAACCAGGCCCTAGGGAATTTCGAAAGGTCAATCGAACATACGATGAGTTGTTTGAGGCGGTGGAGGCAATGCACCTTTCCACGAATAATTTAAATCTCGATTTTTCTACAAAGGCTACTTGCGAAGATCCCCCCGCCTCTTAAAGAGCACAATCAAAGGGGGCAGAGCGGATTAATCGTTGCGTACCGCGATCCAACTATTCAGATTATCAATAAACGGCTCTGACCCGTTTAATTCCCGTGCTATGTTCGGAGTCGGGATTCCCATTACACTAAGCTATGGTAAGCAAAATTATGAGCAAAATTATTAAGCAAGTATTACTGACCATCTGCGCTTCATACGCGTTACTTACCAACGCCGCCCCCGGGAATGAGACAGGCCAGGAAGAAATCATCAACGTTGGCTTGGTGTTGTATACCAAGAGTCAAACGCCCGGAACCCTGAACGCAAGCTGGATATATTCAACACAGTACCGCGGTCCAGGCATTGCCATCGGCGGCCCCGCTGAGGGATATTCGGGCGTCTACCAGGTGCGTTATTTCCGTGAAGACGGTTCACATCCTGAAGAGTACGAACTGCATATAGAGAAAGTCGGCTCGATTTACCAAGTAGACTGGCTGCTTGATGGTCAAAGGCTGATTACTGGAGTAGGTATGGAGACTGCTGAAGGTTTAGCGGTTGGCTGGAGGCAAGTGGCAGACTGACCAGTTAGGCCACATCATTCAAATTAACGCCACCTTCAGCAGTTAGTAGAAGCGCAGCCTGTAGCCGCGCTGCATAACACTGTCTACTCCGAATAGTCGAGCCTCAGTTAAAGAGCTGGCGGGTATGCCTCATCTATAAGAGGTGGTTTATTTCCCTTAAACGCGTGTTTTCCGTTAGTTACGAATAGTAGGACGAATAAATAGCCTACCCAATAGGTATTAGTTGGACTAGCGCATCAAGTAGTTTAACTGAGGTTTGGTGGTACGATGCCTTGTTCCCCTTATTCTTGGAGAAGAAAAAATTAAGCGATTCATGCGCTTGTTCTTCTTAACGTAGTGACTCGCCCAGAAGTAAACAACGAGACAGCTGCGCTAACGCCATTCCAGTCGTAAGGTTTTAATCACATGAGTTTGTAATGGCTGAGGGAGTTTTAATTCTTGGGCTAGGCGCGGCCACTCCTTGAAGGTGTCCACGACCTCGTCGAGAATTCTTTTGTATCGTCCTCTTGGCAACCCTGCATAGTCGGCTAGATGCTTTAGGTCCGCTGCCTCAAAATCATTGGTTTTGCCGTTAATGCTGAGTTGGTGATTCTTGGTAAAGTCGCTGCCTTGTGCATGACATAAATCATAAGCAGGGCTCAGCCGCCAATCGCCTTGTCGGTTCATGATACAGGCAAAGTTTTTAACGTGGTCATCTTGGTTGGCGCCTACTAGGTTGAATACGGTGCGCCTATATTGTTGCTCAATGTCGCTTTGCGGAAGGCGCAAGCGCCTTAGGGTCATGAATAATTGTTCGTATGAGTAGTGGCCGCTTTCCCAGTAGTCAAAGTGTGCGAGTGCGCCCAGTGTTTGTACAAACTGTTTGCCGCCAGAATCGTCGCGATCAAAGCGTTTAGTCATAAAATGGTGACGACCGTTTTCACTGAATAGGCGACACTCCGTCATGCTAATTTGGCAACGTTGGGCCATCTGATAGTAGCTGTATTCGAGCAGACCATAACCTGCGGGATCGGCCACGCCCCAATCACCGTTGTATTGCACGCCGTCGAATTTAATTAGCCAGTGTTCATAACCGTTGGGGAGGTCTAGTTGACCGGATCGCACGGTCGACGTGTGCGGATCAAATCCAACAACGGCTTTCGCGCGCGCACCGCCGGCCGAGGTACCAAGACTAATAATGTTGAATAGTTCTTGATCGTCTATGTGGTTGTCTAGCTTGACCTTTAGATTTTTTTTGTCGGCAAAGGCCATCGAGGCGAGCTCGACCAATTCGTCTATTTGAAGTTGTTTATCGGGAGCGCCAGCGTTATCAAGCGACGGCTCAAACTCTAATGCTCCCATACCTCGAGTGCCTGTATAGCAGAGTCGATCCACCGCATTAAAACTTTTATTGTCGCGCCCCGTTTTAGCCAGCCATATATCGATGAGCCGGTTGCCATACTTGTCTGGCAAGCTGTCGGCCAACAAGCCAGGTAAGCCGTGAAAGGCGCGTGGATGTAATTCGGGAAACTGATAAATACGCCGCTCTTTTGGAGGCATCATTAGTGGGGCGAGTTCTATGCCAGTCTTAACAAAGTCCGGGTCATATTCAAAGCGAGCAAAGCGCTCCTGCTCGTTCATCGACACATAGCCGATGGTGGTACCCCAGAGCTTAATGGTCGCGGTAGTCATTCAAGCTCGTCGCGCCAAATTGATGTCGGTGCTGAGGAGTCTGTTGTTCGCCGTTTGCGCTTGTTACCATTGAGCGCCTCGGACATGGGCGAGCTATAAACTTCAGGTAAGAGTTGGTCTATGCCATTCAGCATTTCCAGCGCTTTTAAGAGCTTGATCCAAGAGCTTAGCTGGCTGTCATTGCCGTCCTCAATTCGCCGCAGGGTCGCCACGCCAATACCCGATGCGTCAGCGAGTTGGGCTTGTGTGTAACCAAGCTGCTTGCGTACCTTCTTTAAGCGAGCGCCGAGCTCTTGCTGAATTAGGTTGTCGGGCGATAGAGGCAATATATTCATATGATCATTTTAGATTGATTTATTCGTAATTGATCATTAATCGCTCATTAATGACTGATTATTGAAATTATAAACTATAGCGTTTCAATGTCAATTGAATCGATCGTATATGATCAATTATATAGGTTAAATGGATAATATGGATCGTTAATGATCTCTAAATGTGTAAATTAAGAAGCAGAGCCGTTTAACTGTTGCAAATCGCGATCCAACTATTCAGTTTTTAATCCAAGGGGGCAGAGCCGATTAATCAAACGCCCTTAAACATTAAAAGCTCAAGATTCATTATTCGAGCCTGTGGTCGCTTTACTGTGTGGCTTGATGCTGGATATATTGCTGCCGTGTCTAACGTAGCCGAATATAGGTTCTTTTGTTGTTATTTGATCAATAACAACGCCATGGTCGAATAGTAGGTTGCGCATCATGGCGTCGTCGTATGTCAGATGCCGATACTTAGGATTGTCTGCATTATCAACAATTAATTGCGCTGCTTTTCTATTAAATACATAAGTTGGTGGCGCACCTACTTTGATGCCCTTTTCAATCTCATGAGGGGGGAGCCCTAATCCGCGTTGGAAATGCGCTCGTTTTATTTTAACTGCGGTATTGTCTTGAGCAGTAATGAACAGTTGGTCTACCAAGTTTGCGGCGAACGCTTTTTCTGTTTGGGCCAGTTTTTCCTCTCCGATCTCTTCGAGGAACGTTTCTATGTAGTTGCAATAGTACATGTCATCAGAATCAATCTTGAAGAATAGGTCGACCCCCTGTTCAAGCATTATTTTGAGGCACTGAACCGTCAATTCTGACGTGTTTGCGTCATAAGGATAAGCTTTAAACTGGACGCGTTGGTTGATCAAATCCGTGACGGTTCTAGAGTCATAATCTAATGCATCTACGCCGTTGATCAGAATGAGGTGCGTGTCCGGCAATCTTGTTTGAGCTTGCATTTGTAAAATGCAGCTGCGCAACATTAGCGGTCGCGCTTTAACTGGTGTGGAGCATCCTATCTTCATTATTTGAGGTTGTATTTTAATAATGCCTGAGAGCGATATGTGATGAGTTGAATTCAAGCAAGGGCAAAATCCTGCTGCTCGTTCCGGATATTGGCCACTAAAAGATAATTGCTGAATCATTTAAGGGGGAGATCAAACTAACGAGACACAGGTTTTAAGGGTAATCCTGACCAAAGAAGGAGAGGTGTATGTTGTAGGGGCCTATGCTTGCACGGTACGAAAGTTCTAACTTAAGATTGCGTTTTCTTCTGAAAAATTATAATCAAAGGGATCAGTATAATCAAAGGGGTCAAAGCCGATTAGGGGGAAAACTGAATAGTTGGATGGCGGTTTGCAACGATTAATCGGCTCTGACTCCTTTGATATCCCATTTGATTTTCTACTTCTCAAACTTGAATCCAAAAGCCCAAAATATGCATCTAAGTTAATAAGGGCACGCTGAATGTTCGCGGCTCTTAAACTTAATTACCTAGCGAGGGCAGTTCAATGAGCGCATTAGCGACCAGCACTTCAACCACTTCCAACAGCAGCGAAAATAAGAGCCATGTCTTGGTGTCTTACATCTTGTTGGCGATCGGTTTGTTTACCGCAATACCACTATTGATTGGCGCGATTTGGGCAATGATCAAAAAGAGTGGCGCTTACGGCACGATCTACCACAGCCATTTGGTTAACGCCACACGGGTTTTCTGGTGGAGCTTATTTTGGTCGATCATTGGCGCGTTATTGATTGCTGTTGGCGTTGGCTACCTAATCTGGTGCGTTGCCTGGCTGTGGGTACTTTACAGAGTGGTCAATGGCTTAGCGAAAGTGTTGTCAGACGAGCCATACCCCCTGTAACAATTAGAGGGTTTAAACTAGCACAGGTTCACTCTGACCCCTTTACTTACTCAGTCACCATTGTTTTTCTGCTCGCTGCGCTAGGCCTTTTCTTGACCTAGCGTATTGGACTGTTGTTTTTATCCGCTGCTGCTGCGTCTTTTGTAGTACTATTGTTGCGTCTCTTGTCTCATCTTTTTTAGCGACTGTTCCTGTTTTCTGCAGTCGTTTATCCTTCCGTAGCTTGGATTACCGATACTAACGCCGTCTATCAGTTTTAGGTGTTGGTTTGGTCGGTGGGATCGAATCAGAAAAAATATCTACCACGCAATAACTAGTATTTAGGAGCGCACCGGCAGGCCGCGCCACCAAACCAGTAGATTGATTGCGTGAGAGATAAAAATATCAGCTTGGCTGCGATCGTCTCAAATATGAATCGTTGCCAATCGGGTTTAGTACGAATAAAAATTAACTGTCCCAGGGGGGGAATATGAATAACTTTAAATCACAAAAAACTTCGCTTGCGCGAACGACTTTAGGCTTGGTCTGCGCTCAAAAATCAAACCGACTTATTCGCTATATAGTGTTCGTTGTTATGGCGGTTGGGCTAACGGCTTGTGGCGGTGGTGGGTCGTCTAGTGGGGGAGGGACAGCGGTTGAGCCAACGATTACTTTTACAGGGTCGTTTAGAACAGGGCTGTATAGCGGTGGCATTACAATAGTTATCCCACCGAATAACTCACGACCAATAGTAACTCTGACGGGAGTTGAGTGTTTAACAGGGTCATTTGGTGCCGGCTTGATTCACAGGCTAAATGGGGCGACTCGATCGATCAGTGGTACGATACCAGAGCTATCTGTGCGTGGTGATTTAATCATGGTTTTTCCTGATGCAGGCGGTGAAGGAGAGTTTACGCTTGGTTTATCAACAGCTGCAGGCTGTACAGGTGCAAGTGATGGCACGTTGAGTGTTGCTAGAAGTTAGGATCAAGCGAAAAAAGGCGAACAGATAAGGTGTTCGCCTTTTTTCTATCTACATTGAAAGTTCACCCTTACCGCCTCCTCTACGCCACCGACAGGGGTGATCTCCTCACCGGTTAAACTTTCATAGCAAAAATCAAAGTCACCGCTGACAACGCAAGGATATGGGCTTCTGGTATTGTTGCTGTTGTACCGAAGCCACTTTTTCATTCTGTCTGGACCCAAACGCCCATCTTGGAACTTTGCACAAGATTTTTGAAATAAGATATTGGCGTCTGGAGCGCCTGGAGCCTTCGTATCAAATTTAACGCTTCCAACATAATCCCACTCCAAGGCAGGCGGAGGCGTAACCTCGCAGTTTCGTGTTCCTGTAACTTGCCGTGTTGTTCCGCAATCGTTGGTTTGGGTTAACGCGTCGTCATTGCATGCCGTGTCTCTGGCGGGTCGCCAGTTATTGTCTTGCTGGACTATATAGGTCACCGTGTTGTAACTCTGTCCAAAACCTTCGCACTCATCGCATAAAGGGTATAAGGCGCCTCTAGTGTTAAACGTGCAATCGCACGTTTGTGTCATTTGGTGCGTGCCGCAGGTCGTCTCTCGTGGCCCTGAATCAACACAGCTAGCCAAATCAACGTTAGGCAGAATATCCGTATCTAAACAGAAAGTGACTACGTCACTTGGTTGAGGATTGTTGGCCATCGAATTTGCAGCCTTTGCGTTTAGAAAGGAGCTTAAATTGGTTCCTCTAGTAAACACCGGTATTCGTTTATTATCTGGTAGGTTGCTTCCTTTGATAACGATTGGATAGTCAACCCATGTGCCAGTGCGGTTGTCTGGCATTCTCCGGGTATACAATTTAGCTTGATTGGTAGCGTCCTCATTGAGGTATGGGGGAGGGCTCGCTAATAAGTTTCTTGGTGTGAGTCGGGCAATTTTAGCGTCGTGCGGGAAGTCGCCTACGTTGGGTTTATCTGGGTCTGGTGTGTAGGTTTTTATGCAGGAGCCTGTTCCTACACGCTCGCGCGTTCCGCCGCAGTTATTGGTTTGAGTAAAGGGTTGGCCTTGGCACATTTCGGCTTGGGATGGCGACCAGTTAGATACGGCGCAACAGTTTTTGGTGCCGGTTTGTTCTCGAGTTCCGCCGCAGCTATTTGTTTGCGTAAAGGTCTGTGCTGAGCAGATTGTGTTTCTTGCGGGTGCCCAATCAGAGCAGCAGTGCTTAGTGCCTGCAACTTGTCTTGTTGCGCCACAATTGCTGGTTTGGGTGATTGTCTGGTCGGAGCACACTTGGTCTGTACTAGGCGACCAACTCCAGCCTGGGTTTCGGCTGTACAAGGCTCTGCATCGAGTTGTGCCCCCTAATGTGGCGCACTGGTCGAACACCACGCCTTTGCACTTGTTGACCGTCTCTGGTTTAGGTTGCCATTCGCTATTAACGTTAAAGCTGCTGTTGCCGCACATAAGTGGATGGTCTTTTAAGCCTTGGAGCTGGCCTGCTACCCCACCACAATAGTTATAGCGCTGCACGGTTTCGTTAATGCAGTAGTAGTAGCCGTTATTGGGCAATGCCCCGGCATTAACTGGGCCACACGATGCGGCGTTTGTGGGTGTTGAAATGCAGAGCAAGACACCTAGCGCAATGACAAGCAAAAGACTGCTTTTTAGAATATTCATGAGAGAGACGCGTTTGAAGGTTTTAGTGAGACTGGGCTGGATTAAAAGCCCTAGTGAGACGTAACGGCGGGTGAGAACTTTCCCTTAGCCTCTAAATTCTGCAGTATGGCAACAGCACTTCGCTGTGTCGTTACTTAAAACTTTTTTCTTGTGCTATCTAGCGCGTGACCCACAAGCCCGTTTTCTACCACGTCGCCTAATGCCTCAAGCATTGTAGCGCGCAGCTCTTTTGAATGCGCTAGATCAGCTTGCATTGTAGAGCCAGCCAATTCTAAAGATTTGCCTAATCCAACAATCTGATGATTAGCATACGTGCCTGGTCTTAGGCCTTTTTCTTGTCCGCCGCCATGCAGCATTGGCGCAAGTGCTGGGTGGAGTGCCGTTCTAACATACATCGCCCCACTGCCTTTTGGGCCATACACTTTGTGGGCAGTCATAGACAGTAAATCAATATTCATTGCCGCTACATCAATCGGTAGCTTGCCGGCACTCTGGGCGGCATCAACATGAAATAGCGCGCCATATTGCTTAGCAAGTGCGCCGATGCTGGCGATGTCTTGAATGGTGCCCGTTTCGTTATTGACGTGCATTATGGTAATTAGCCCAGTATTGGGCTGTATGGCACTCTTCAAGTCTTCAAGCGAAATAATACCTTCGCTGTCAGGGTTCACTAAAGTCACCTCGTGGCCTAATGTTTGAAGGTGCTTTAGGGTGTCTAAGATGGCTTTGTGCTCTGTTGTGGAGCTAACAATATGAGTCTTGCCTTGGGCCTTTAAGTGGGCGCTTAATCCTAATAGAGCAAAGTTGTTTGACTCGGTTGCTCCTGAAAATAGTTAGCGAGGGCTGCGCGCAAATCCTGGTTGGTGATCAGGTTTAATTCGCCAGCATTTTTCAGTTCGTCATACGTTGCGTCATAACGATAATAAGTAAATATCTGACTTGCCTGAAAAAAGGCGAGAACCGCAGGCCAATCGGCTTTGCGTTCGGTGTCATCAGATTCTGCATAGCTAAGTGCTTGAGCACCGTAGTTCATCACACTAGAAAAAAATTCTTGTCTGGCTGCAATGTTCTCGGCATCGGCGGTTAAATCAGCCTCTAGGCGAACGAGGTATCCGTTTGCGCGCGCAATATCTGCGCGATTTTCATTCCAATTGGATACTTGAATACCGATAAAAACACCAATTACGACAATTGCAAAGTCTAGGCCAACGGCGAACCAATTTTGGTCTTTAAGGTGTTGTGTAAGGCTACGGAGGATCATTCGCATTGCGCAATGTTGTGCTCCATGTTGTTGCGAGCGAAGTCGATGCAACAGAGTTTACACACTAGAGCACTGCGCGGTCTAGACCAACATTAGGGTTACCTTGCGTTGAAAGGTCAATTTAGAATTCTAGTTTGACGTCTCTATCGAGGTTGTCTTCGCTGATTGGGGTTCTTTTTTTGAGCTGGCGCTTGCGCTCTATTTGATGTTGTTTTTTGTTCAGCACGTACCGACCGCTGTTGAACCGGCTGAGTGGTTGTTCTGGTCGTTTGGCTAGGTGCCGCTTGTACACTGCGCTGCATTGTGGGTTGTGCCTGAACTCGTGCCGTTGGTTGGGCCGCCTGGCTAACAGTCGGTCTAAGCATCGTTTGCCTGTTAGTAGGCTGTGCTTGCTGGCGATTAATATCGCGACGATCGGCTTCTATTGCTCGGACTCTTGAGGGTCCAATAGCCGGTGAGCCTGATCTAACAGGCCTTGTTGCATTTGTTACAGTGCCAACACCTTGTACAGGTTTGGTATTAACTGCGTTGCGTCTTAGGTTTTCTAATCGGTTCTGAACGGCTTGTCGATTGGAACGTTGGCCCAGTTGGTCTGCGGCGTTTCGATTGTCGCGTTGATCAGCTACTCGGCTACCAAGTTCCTGACCTTGTAGATTGCTGCGTTGATTGTTGCTTAGATAGCTCCGCTGATTATTGTGGTCGCGACGTTGGTCATGCACCCATCTTTGTGCATGACGGTGGCTGATAATGTCGTTGTGACTGTAGTAACGATGCGGTTGATAGTGCCGCGACGGTATTCTTACAATGTGGTGATTGCCCCAGTGAAAGGCATTGGAATAAAATCCAAAAGACAGCGACGTTCGCGGCCCCCAGTAAAATGAACTGCGACCATCGTAGGCATAATAGCCGTTGCGATAAGCACCATACGCGTAAGGGTAATCCCAGAACACCGGTTGGTATCGGTCCCAGCGCCACGAACCGTACACTATGCGGGTATCGTAGTACGGTACATACATGCCATGTCGTTCGCGAGGCTCAATAATAATAACGGTGGTGGGCTGGTCGCGCGTTACCGTTACGTTTTCCATCTTGTCTAAACTACCTGCTTGCTCAGCAAGTACGCGTAGATTTTGTATGCTGGCTAACACTTGCTCTTCGTTTTCTAAGAAGGCCTGACCCAGCTTCTGAGTCCATTCAAGGTCGCGACTCATACGCTTTAATATCTCTGGGAAGGCGACTAAGGCTTGCACGCTTGGGTCCCAGTTGTTGCCTTGGGCTGCTTCCACCGCTTCTTGGCCTTGTAATTCAGGACGTTGTAATACCCAGCGTTCGGCTTGTACGACTTCTAATGGGTAAGTAGCCGCAACCAGAACATGCGACAGAATTGTATCGGGGTAAAGCGCAATAGGGGCTAGCAATTGTTCTAGCTCTCCTTGCTCTAGTATTTGCTTACCGCCTTGTTGATTTAAGGAAACCACAGGAGAGGAAAAACCGGGGTCTTGATATTCGTTTTGCGCTTGAACACAGCCAGAACTGATCGCTGAAACCATCAGAATGGTGATAAGTAGAGCCTTGGGGGTATAGGGACTTGGCAGTGTCATCATAGGGTGTTCCCATCAGATTGTAGATGGATTTTAATTGATACTACCTCATTATTGCGGATTGAAGCTGAATCTTAGCTGAACGTTAACTGAATGATGTAGTCCCAAAGTCCCAACTTTACGAGCAATATCAATATTCGATTTACGCTACGCTCTTAGATGTCTAATAAGCCCAGCGTAAAAAAGGGGGGTCATTATTAGCCACGGTAGTTGCCCTTGAAGAGTAATAGTCCGACCGTTAAATTCAAACAACACGGGATTGAACCATGGACCAGTTGGGGCAAAGGGTGCCCAAGACAATGCTTTACCCACCGCCAATTGGTCGTGGTAAAGATACATTTCTACAAATACGTTTTGACCAATAAACCAAATCAATAAAAGCGTAAACGCCGACCACCGCCATTGTGTCAGGTAGTTTGAGTCGTTGCTTAGCGATAAATGCAATAGCAAAAGACCGCCGAGGCAAATTGTACCCGCATCAGCCAAGGAGTTAAGCAACCAATTTACGTGGAAGGGCAAGTACGTGTTTAAGGTAGCCGAGCGACGCTCATACACTGGCGCGCCATCAACCCAGCCATAAGTAAACCAAAGCTCCCAGCCAATAGCGCAGGCTATAAATGATGCGAGGTAAACATAGGGTACCCAGTCGGGTATTAACTTCTTGCGTCGTAAAATAAGCATCAGCAACAACGGTGCTATAGCGCTGGTGTATACAACAATAATCAGTCGTAAATGTTCAGCGGCCATCTGGGGGAATTAATTTTCAAGTTGTTATAGACCTACATCGAGCGCCAAGTGAATCGCACTAGCAACACCCAAGCCACGATCATCAGAGTGCCACCAACCGGTGTGATCGCGCCGAGCAAACCAATATTAGTAAGCGCCAGTGTGTAAAGAGAGCCGCTAAAAATAAGTGTGCCGACCAACATCAGCCACACTATTGCAGGCTGTCCTTGCGCACAAAGTTTGAATAGGCAAGCAATCACCAACAGCCCTAGCCCGTGATAAAACTGATACCGAACCGCCAATTCAAACACGTCAGTTCGTTGATTCCGCGTTAGCAAATCTTCTAGCGCATGCGCACCAAACGCGCCAAAGGCGACGCCCGTTAAACACAGGATTGCGCCGGCTAGTGCGGCGAATTTGACAGTTGATGATTCGGTCATAGCTGACTTAGTGAGAAAATACCTCGGTTATTAGCAAGTCTAAAAAAACTGAGTTAAACCAAAGCTGGGTGGTTATTTCCTTGAATCCTCGGCGCGCTACTTTGTAATGAATGTGCGGAGGACGAACCCAACCTTCTTCGGCAGGGTAGGCTCCTGGCTTGATAGTACGAATGCTGTAACGGCCGTCATCATCGGTTACTAAACGCGCCCAACCTTGAAAATTGTCATCTAGCGGTGCGGTATTTGGGTCGGATTCGTGAGCATAACGGCCCGCTGCATTAGCTTGCCAAATGTCGACTAAAGCGCCCGCAATAGGTGTGCCGTCTGTATCAAGGATGCGTCCTTTTATTTCAACAACCTCGCCAAGTGCAGCAACGCTTCGACCATTAATCATAGTCATATCAGCGTCCTTGTCGGACTGATCGTGTACAGGGAAGAATGGACCTTCTGTTTGCCAGGGTGTGTTGCCGTCTTACTTTCAGCTTGGGAAACCGTAGGTAACATAAGGGCAGATGTTGCTGCCGCGCCTAAACCTAAAATACCGCGTCGCGTTACTTTACTCATTTCATCACTCCATTCTAGTTGTTTTGAGGCTGCTTTAGGCGTCGATACTGCTTCCTAACGAAGCGTGTACGATTCCGCCATCTACAGTTATCGTGTCGCCGATCACATAGTCACCTGCTCTGCTGGCAAGAAAAATCGCTGTTCCGGCCATGTCTTCAGCTACACCAATACGCTTTGATGGAATAGACGCCGCCACTTCTGTTGCGTGGTCTCTAGCTGCTCGGTTCATCTCAGAAGGAAACGCGCCTGGTGCAATCGACGTTACGTAAATATGCTCACCGACTAAGCGAGCCGCGAGTCGCTTAGTAAGATAAATAAGGGCCGACTTTGATGCATGGTAGCTGTACGTATCCCATGGGTTTAAGCGCAAGCCGTCTATCGATGTAATGTTAATGACCTTGGCGGGTTTTTCTTGGCTAGCCGCCGCTTTTAACGATTCGTGTAAAGACTGAAGCAAGAAGAAGGGCGACTTCAGGTTTAGGTCCATAACGCGGTCCCAACCATGCTCAGTGAACTCTTCAAATGGCATGCCCCACGCCGCGCCGGCGTTGTTCACTAAGATGTCTAACTTAGGCTCTACTTCTGCAAAGGCGGTGGCCAAGGCTTTACAACCCGCTACGTTGCTCACATCCATCGGCAAGGAATGGCACTTAGGGCCAAGCTCCTCTGCCACCGCATCGCAGACATCTTTTTTTCGGGACGAAATATAAACTGTTGCGCCTTGCGCTAAATAGCCTTCGACAATCATCTTGCCAATGCCGCGTGATCCGCCTGTAACGAGTGCAACCTTACCTTCTAATGAAAAGAGTTTTGAAGTATCCATAAATTCTATTTATTCCAAATATTAAGTGTTCTAAATTAGTGTGTGTAACTAATGCATGTAGCTGCCAATACTAACGTACTCGGTATATGAATCCCACCTGAGAGTTAACCGGCAAGATACTGCTGGTAGCTGTCAAGCTACAACTGCTTGTTAGCTATTTAATAATGTCGAATAGATTACTAAAGTCATCGCTCCAGAAAATAGGCTTTGGATCGTGGAGCCAAGTTTTTGCAACTTTCTTATCTTCGATGATGTCTAGAAATTCGGAATTGCTTGTCATTATGACCCATTCATTAGGGGATGTTCTTCTCCCCCCGAGGTTTTCGATGTGTAACACTTGCTTAGCGATTTTTAGAGCGAGTTGACGCACTACATCGGTAAGGTCTAGGTGCCTGTTCGTAATATGCAATGCCAGAACACCATCGCTTTTTAAGTGCTGCCAATAGAGTACGAATGCTTCCTCCGTTAATAGATGCACGGGTATTGCGTCGCCATTAAAGGCATCCAGTACCAGCACATCAAATTGCTTACTTCCTTCTGTCGACAACTGCTTAGCCAAGGAAGTTCTGCCGTCACCGATCACCACGTTTATATCAGCTTTACTCTCGCCAAGATAACTAAAGTAACGGTTAGCCATGTACTCAACGTCTGGATTGATTTCGTAAAAAGTATACTCATCTTCTGCTTGCCCGTAACTGGCGATCGTACCAACGCCTAGCCCTATGGCACCCACATTCATGGGGGCGCCTGCCAAACGCTGCGGGTGGAGCCGAATCGCAAAACTAACACCAGAGCCTTGTCCATAGTACGCGGTAGCGATATTACGAAATTTACTATATCGATATTGGTCACCATGCCGAATGCGTCCGTAGTAGAGCGCTCGATAATGATCTTTGGTCCCCACGTCTTGCTCATAAGCGTGTAATACTCCAAAAAAGCCGCGTTTGGACTCTAATGAGCCATAGCCTTGGTCCTGCTTATGCAGCCATAATTGTTGGCTAGCAAAGGCCAACCCAGCGGCTGCTACAAACGAAAATGCCCACCTCGAAAATGAGGGTAGTGGCCTAGTCAGTGGCCTAGTCAGTGACCCCTTATCCAAAAACAAGGATACGACGGCAGCAAAGCCGACCGCCACGACAACAAGATGAAGTTCCCAATAACCGTTAAACACATGGGGGGCTACTAAGTTGACTAGTACGCCACCTAATGCACCACCCAGCGCAACGTATAAGTAAAACAGTGTAAGGTGATCTGTTGACGGCCTGTTGCGTACCATTTCTCCATGGCTCACCATGCACAGCCCAAATAAGACAGCGCTATAAGCAGTAACCTCGTTAACCAGTGAAACAGATTGATCCGCATAGTCTTGTTTTAAAACATAAATGAGCGCGGCAATGCCGATTGCTAGAAAGGGATACCAAACTGTGCGTACATACCAAGCATCTCGGTCAAAGCAAATAATAAAGCTAATTAAGTAAAGGCTTAGTGGCAGCACCGTCGGCCTGCACTATTTGTATCGGTTTTAATGCACGGCAACGAAACATCTGGTTGGTATGCAGTAAGAGAGCTATTGAAAACGGTTTACCAAAACCCGACTCACGCTAGACCTCGCTCACTGTCTTTATTTATAGCCAACACTGAGGCAAGCAAACATGGGGTGAGGCACATGCCCAACAGCCCGGACTACAACCGTGTGTGGCCAGGCAGCGAGTTAGACCACAGTCCAGAGCATGATTTAATGCAGCAAGTTTTTAACGAAATGCGCAAGCGCGAAGTGTTTGTGAGTGTCGATATCCACAACAACACAGGCCTCAATCCACACTACGCGTGCGTGCATAAGCTGGATGCTCAAACGCTAAAACTCGCTACTCTGTTTGGACGAACGATTGTTTATTTTATTCGTCCTGTAGGTGTGCAGTCTATTGCTATGTCGGAGTTGTGTCCTGCGGTAATGTTGGAGTGCGGTAAGGCTGAACACAGCTATGGGGCTGAACATGCCTTGAGTTATTTAAACGCTTGTGTGCATTTAAACGAACTGCCAAATACGCCAGTGCCGCCTCACGACATTGATCTATTTCATACAACAGCAACGGTAAAAGTACCTGACCATATGACCTTTGGTTACTCTTCGCCGGAGTTAGATCTAGACCTAGTTTCGCATCTAGAAAAGTTTAATTTTCAGGAACTAGAGGTAGGTGAGCTATTTGCACGAACCCACAGCAATGCATCAGGATCGCTAAACGTAACCAATGAAGCCGGTGAAAATGTTTTTGACGAATATTTTGAGCTGGCTTGTGGCGAGCTTAGAACCCGAAAACCGGTTATGCCGTCTATGCTGACCAATAACTTAGAAGTTATTCGCCAAGACTGTTTGTGTTATCTGATGGAGCGTTACGAGTACCACGTTTGACCGTCCTTGAGTTGGTTCCATACTGGCCTAACGACTAGCAAGTTGAATCTCCTCATTGAATTTTGACAGGGAGGACGCATGATTACTTGATGGACGAATCCGATAATAGTAGCGCTGACAACAGCGCTGCTGACAAAGCACCCTCTTTTGCTGCACTATTTCATTCGCCAGCCATTGGCAAGTGCCGCGAGTTCGGTCTTGTCTTAGAGGCCATGGGGTTCGACAGCCACGTTACCCAATCGGGAAATCGGTTTTATTTGTTGGTAGAAGAGCATCTCGCCGAGCGCGCGTTTACGCAACTCAGATTATACGTGGCTGAAAATGCTGAGAAAGAAGTGCTCGCTAAGCCCTTACGACCGTTCGCTGAGGGTTATATAGGGGCTTATTTATATGCGTTCGTCTTGCTTCTTGTTGCCGGCTTAGAGAGCGCATCTTTCATGGGGCATGGATGGCAATCTAGTGGAGTAGCGCATTCCGAAAAAATATTCACAGGCGAATGGTGGCGAACCATTACGGCGCTAACGTTACACGCTGACGCAGCGCACTTAATTGGCAATATTGGCTTTGGTGCTTTATTTGGCTTAATGGTGTCTCAGTACATTGGGCGCGGTGCGGCCTGGTTTAGTATTTTAATGGCGGGGGCTATCGGCAATGGGCTCAATGCCTATTTTTATCAAACGCTGCATTTATCTATTGGTGCCTCAACCATGGTGTTCGCTGCATTGGGCATATTAGGTATATTCGCAATCAACGACCGCAACGCCTATTTTCAAACAGGCCTTAGACGCTGGGCACCGCTGTTTGCCACTATTGCATTACTGGGTTTTTTGGGTACGTCAGGAGAGCGCACTGATCTAATGGCGCATCTGTTGGGCTACGCCAGTGGTTGTATGGTTGGCATGATCTGGATGCTTATATTAAAACGAACGGACTCAACTCCTGGTAGTCAAAGCACCTACGCTACAGCCACACTGCTTATTGTTGCATTGGCATGGGCGTTCGCGCTGAGTCCATAAGCCAGCCATCAAGTGCTAATATGCGCTCTAGACAACTATCCCAGATATTCTAAAAAAATGATCCCTACCGTTTTATTAGGCACTACCGCTATACCCAATGGTGGTGGCGAGCTAAGACTAACCCAGCGCGAAAATGATTTTGCTATTCAGTTGGTGGGTGTCACTGGCGATTTAATGACCTCCCGAATGCACTCGTCAGAAGACGCTCTCGCCGAGTTAGGTTGCGCACACCTTCGGGGTGTAGATAAAGCTAAGGTTTTGGTTGGCGGTTTGGGAATGGGTTTTACTCTGGCTGCCGCACTAAAGGCAACAACGTCGTCTACAGAGCTAGTTGTTGCAGAATTGGTGCCTGGCGTAATCGAATGGAACAAGGGTCCTCTAGGGGAATGTGCGGGTAGACCACTAAACGACAAGCGAACTACAGTTCACTTGGGCGATGTGGCCGAACTGTTCAGAACTCAGCAACCCATCTACGACGCTATTTTATTAGATGTTGATAACGGCCCCGAAGCGTTTACCCACGACAACAACAGCGCGTTGTATTCGGTCGATAGCTTGCATATGATCCGTGCAACACTCCGCCCCAAAGGAGTGCTAGCCGTATGGTCGGCGTGGCACGATCCAAGCTTTACCAAAAAGCTAAAGAAAGCAGGTTTTGATGTTAGCTATAAAACGGTGAGGGCGCATAAAGGTAAGGGGAGCAAACACACAATCTATTTAGCTAAGCTGTAAATAAATTGAGTGCGCTGATTTGATTCGTCTAGTTGAGCGATTTAGCGGTAAAAAACGATATGTCTCTTCCCTACGCACACTCGTTACCGGCCAACTAATCCGCGTGCAATAATCTCTTTCATGATTTCGGAGCTGCCAGCATAAATAGTTTGCACTCTAGCATCACGATAAAATCGTGAGATAGGGTATTCGTCTGTATAACCATATCCGCCAAATAATTGTAGGCATTCGTTTACGGCACGCAACTGCATTTCGGTAGCCGCGTATTTAATTACCGCGCCATCTTCGACCGTCATTTCACCTCGGGTCAATTTTGCATTGTATTTTTCGATTAAGGCTTGGCACAGCTCAAGCTCAACTTTTATATCAGCGAGTTTAAAGCGAGTGTTCTGAAACTGGCTAATGTTTTGGCCAAATGCTTTGCGCTCGGTGACGTACTCTGTGGTCAATGCGAGGGCGCCTTTGGTATGACCAAGTGCTTGCACTGCACACCCCAACCGTTCTCTTGGCAGTTCATCCATCATGTGGACAAAACCCTTGCCTTCTTGACCCAGTAAGGCGTTAGCTGGAATGCGCATATCAGAGAAGAAAAGTTCGGCGGTGTCGCTGCTGTGCTGACCGATTTTTTCTATTTTTTGCCCAGTGGAAAATCCAGGTAGTTTGGTATCTACCAAAAACAGAGACACACCTTTTGAGCCTGCTTTAGGGTCTGTTTTAGCGGCCACAACGACTAGATCAGCGTGTATGCCATTGGTGATAAACACCTTTGAACCATTTAAAACATATTCGTCGCCGTCCCGTATAGCTCTTGTGCGCAGTGCAGCAAGGTCACTGCCTGCACTGGGTTCGGTCATGCCTAAAGCCGCTACTGCGTCGCCACTCACCATGCCCGGAAGCCATTGTGCTTTTTGTGCGTCGGTACCAATATTGGTGATGTACGGGGCGACGATATTGGCGTGTATGTTATAGCCGGTCGCAAGCGAATGGTAACCCGCTGCGCACATCTCTTCTTGGATCATCATAGAAACGTCTAAGCTAACACCTGCTCCACCATATTCTTCGCTGGTGTCCACGAGCAGGATTCCAGCGGCACCCATAGTGCGCCAAAAATCTCGAGGTGTTAGGTGGTCGCGTTCCCATTGATTGTAATTGGGTTCGACTTCGTCTTTTAAAAAGCGTTGGACCATGTCGCGAAACAGGCCGAATTCTTCAGTTTGGATATCGTTCATAATTGCAGAGCGGGTTTAGGTAAACAACGAGCAATCACAAGCAAACGTTCGCCACTTTATTATTACTTGCTTGGATCACATAGCAGGCTGTTTCAGCTTTTTTAACAGCATCTGCACAATCAAGAAGAGGAAAGTTTAGATCATTGGTTGGGTCTGTAACTTGTGTTGAAGAGCCAGTTAGGGCTTTTTTGATATCCGCTGCAGAGAGTGATTTGTCAATATCCAAAAGAAGTGCAGCACATCCCGCGGTCATTGGTGATGCCATTGAAGTGCCCTGAAAATCTATAGTGCCTCCACCAAGTTGTGAAGAGGTTATCAGTGAACCAGGCGCAAATACGTCTGTTTCTGAGTTGCTCTGGCTAAACGTAGTTACTTTTCCTACATCGACACCAGCATCATAAATTGCACCTACAGAAACTACTTTATCAAGACAGGCCGGTGCCCCCATTTCAG
Source organism: Proteobacteria bacterium UBA7415 (assembly GCA_002470515.1). GTDB lineage: Bacteria > Pseudomonadota > Gammaproteobacteria > Arenicellales > Arenicellaceae > Arenicella. The sequence goes on from DKML01000015.1 coordinate 64,810, forward strand.
TTCCCGAACCATTGTTGCCAGCTGAGGCGAACGCGACCACCCCCTTGCGGCTTAGTGTGTTGATTGCGGTAGACATTGCCATAGTAAAGGCGAAAACGTCGTCGCAATCACCGGTATATCCCGCAAAGGTACCTAAGCTCATATTTACAAGGTCAACATCGTCTCTACCAATCACCCAGTCGAGTCCGGCTGTTACATCTGATGCACAACAAAAACTATTCGCACTGTCTAGCACTTTAACCGCAACTATTCCCGCGTCTGGCGCGCTACCAATTGGCCCGACAATGCCACTGGAGGTGATAATGCCGCTTACATGCGTTCCATGACCGTGGTCATCTTCGGCAGCCCCAGTTCCAAATTGTGTTGTACCACCGCTTGGACAGCAACCCGCCCCTCCGTCTGAGCAAAAGCACGCTTCGGCAACTAAATCGTCGCTCAAATCGGGATGATCCGAATCAAAGCCAGAGTCGACCACTGCGACAACAACATCTTCACCCGTATAACCCATAGACTGTACTGCGTCGATAGTTGCGATGGGGCGACCTTCATTTAAATGACCTTGGCCTCCTTGGTCTATATCAACGCGTAGCACGGAAATATTAGCTAATAATTCAGATAGACCGTCGGCGTTAACGGTCATGGCCATTCCATTGATGTAGTTAAACTGACGTTCTAGTGTAAAGTTTTCAGTAGACAAGCCAGCAATCACATTAGTACGTACAGCGCTGATTGCGTTCATTTGATGGGACAGCCGAGTTGACATGGGGGACGATGATTTATTTGAGATTGTCTGGAGCTTAGGAACATCAAACATAATGAAAACGCGTACGTTCTCACCTGTCTCAATTTTTTGAGTAAGCTGTGCCGACACCCTGTTGCCTTTAGATTTAGATAGAGTGTCCGCCAATAAGGACGGAGTGGGTGTGCTGATGAATGCTGCAAAAAGCAAAAAACTGCTTAAGATCGTTTTCATAAAAGGCCTGCAAGGTGTATCGGATGAGTTGAAACTTTAGCATGGAAGCCGTTAAAGATGAAATGGTGGCGTGCTAGCGGTAAGGTAAGATAGAGCGAGTGAGAAAAAACGGGGCCGGAGAAAATCGTGTAGAGCGTAGTAGACCGAATTCATCTGATTTTGTAATACTTGCGCCGCCGCTGCATTCCCAGATAGTTCAACCCCGTTTAAGTTCTCTAGGCCGTAGTCGCGATTAATATCCAAGCCGGTTAAGTGCCAGGCATGAGTATCAATCGCGATAGGAGCGTTAACCCGTTCGAAGAACTCACGAGGAAACACGTATCCATCAACCTTTGTATAGTTCAGGTATTCCACTTCAACGTGAGCGCCTTTGGTTGTGTCGTGTCCTTCTAAAGTAATCTGGATCATCGTAGTTAAGTTGGTGTTGGGGTCTACCCACAGAACAACCTCGTCTCTGTCAGAGAACCCAAACCCAGGTAGACGCTCTAAATAGAGCCGAGTATGCGATACCCCTTTAGCTTGACATCGCTGATGCGTTGAAAGTCTTGTTGCCATTGTGCTAGCGCAAGCGGGCCAAGTAAAAACAGATGAAACGAGTCGCCGGTGAGTGAAGTAGAACTCAATACAGCAGGGTCGTTTGATTGCACGCTGTTGTACCAAACACGGATTTTTTCGGGCGACCGGAACACCGTTTTAGTACCACCAGGGCCTTCGTAATGGGATGTATACACGCGCTCTTTGGGCAGTAGTCGCTCCTGTGATTTAACTCTATAGGTGAAATCAGTTACTAACGGTTGAATGCGACGAATGAGTTGTTTCCATTGGTCTTCTAGACCAACATTTACGTTTTTTAGTTGATCCAGATCTTCGCCACCGTGCGCTAGAAAGGTTTTGGTGAATAACGCTGGGCCCGTTAGGTTATCAAAGCCTTGGTAGCTAGCAATTTTTGGCGAGGGGAGCGTGGTTGCGCAGCCGGAGAGCACCACACTTATGAGTAAAAAGGGCAGGAGCTTTTTCATGTTTAGCGTTAAGGAAGTATTTTTATATATGACTAGTAAACATTAGCGCCCGTGATCATGGGGTAGTTATTTGGGACACCTTGTACGACCTTTAGGTGCTTTGTGGTGGTACAATCTTAGGGTGTCGAACGCTTCCTCTAACATTAAATGCATCTAATGTATTATCTTCGTGATCCTTATATGTATGAATACCTACCCAGTCACGACTGATACCACCTTCACAGCTCTAGGCGCTTTCTGGCATAGAGACTCTCCGCAACTTCTAGAGAGGGCGCTGAACAGCGTGTGTCAAAATTCGCTCTTACCACATGAAATAGTCCTTGTTCAGGATGGCCCAGTATCGTCTGACCTACTTAAGGTGGTCGATGACTATGATTCTATTGTCCCCTTGCGACTAATTCAGCTGGACGAAAACATGGGTTTGGGACACGCGATGAATGTTGGGTTAAAAACCATCAAAACGTCTCATGTGATTCGGTTCGACGCTGACGACTTATCGCTATCGAACCGCTTCGATGTAATGATGGCCAAGTTCAGAGAGGGATACGATTTAGTCGGGTCACAAGTTTGCGAGCTTAATGACCCGAATTCTGCAAACACAGTTCGTAGGGTTCCCAAGTCTATTGAAGAGATAAGCCGGTACCTACGATACAGGAACCCTTTTAACCATATGACTGTTGGTTTTCTTAACGAAGCGATTAAGAATGTTGGAGGATATCCAGATATAAAGCTAAGGGAAGATTACGCTTTGTGGGCCAAATGTTTAGCCTCAGGCTATAAAATGTGCAACGTTGAAGAAATTCTGGTTGAGGCTACAGGAGGCGACAATATGATCCGTCGTCGTGGGGGATTTAAGAACGTACTTTCAGAATTAAAGCTTCAGAAGTTGATGCTTCAACTGGGTATTCAATCACCTATTTCTGCCATCGCGTATGGCTCTATTCGCTGTCTCGTTTGTATGCTTCCTACTTTTATTCGAAAGCATATTTATCGAATGCATTTAAGAGGCCGTGTAATCACAGCTAAGTGATGTCTTGTATAGGTTTGAAATTTCGATATGGAGATTGAAGGCCAGCTTGTACCAACAAGTAGTTTCGGTATTCTAGAGACTTGCGCCAACCAGTAAAAGAGTTTGTCGCCCAATGGTCGAATTCTTGCTCGCGAGTGTCCTTAATCTCATAGGCTAATATTTTTTGTGATCTAACAATATTTCGAAAACGCGGGTGATGCAGATATTCCCAATCCTTGCCTTTTTTATGATGGATGCATGGCTCGTTCGGAAAGAATCGCACTTCGCTATGAATCTCCTCAGAAGTCGTGAACGGCATGCCATTGCTATCTAAGTATATGGTTTGTACCGAAAAAGCCCCAAGTGCTTGTGGTGTTTCTGTCGTTAAACGGCGTAAAAAGCTCTTGAACTCGACTCTTGCAATACAATTATTAATCACAATCATGTCCGCATCCCATTTTACAACGTGAGACATTGTGCACTGACTCAGACACCAATTGTAGTAGTACGCCAGATTGTGTACAGAGCTCTCACTGGTTTCAGCGTGCTCGGAACCACAACGCGCCACAGCAAACGGGTACGACATGATTTTAATGATCGATTGGTTGTTGTCTCTTTTGGCCAACTCGGTTACCAGTGCTAAGGTTCTATCAGTGCTGGTATTATCCACTACGAGAATTTCATCGAAATAAGGCAGAACGGATTCTATGCAACGAACGATATTTCGCTCTTCGTTCTTAACCCTGATCATGGCCGTGACGCCACGCTTCTTTTTCGTTGCCTCTAGGCTGAAATTGTAATCGTGGTGCGACTCGTCATTAGTAAAAGCGATAGAGTCGTAATTGTACAAACGTTGTTCTCGCTTGGACAAAATATCTCTGACTAGGCTTTGTCTCTTTAAAAAATTAATACCTTTCCATCTGAGTTTTTTAATGGTTCGTCTCAGTCGAAGTGCAAAATCTAAGTAATAACCTAAGTAAATTCCGGGGAATATTTTTAGCTTGTTAAGGCCAATCACAAAATTATCTAGCTTTCGAAATTGACCGCGCATTAGTAGCCGCTGAGCAATAAAATATTTTATCTCGACCCGTGATCGAGGTTGATATATCGACTTGTCCGCCTCAAAGGTTTCTCGATATCTGTCGTAAACGGCGAACCGGCTTTCTGTGTCAAGCTGCGTAACAGCCCGCGGAAGCAACTTGTTAACCCAGTAATCTGTGTATCGACTGAAGACATACCACTGTAAAACTTCTGGGACGCTCTGCAGATTACTTACTACGATGTCTGACGCACGCTGCTCTTCTACAAAGTTTTCGAGATTCCATTGATTGCCCATCATGCTTTGCGGATGGCGGCGATAGGCATAGAAGAACCCTGGTATTGAAGAAATACGACTTGCCTTAGGTAACGCTTTAGAGAGGAATATCGCGTCTTCTCCAATACCAATGCTCTCATCAAAACTGAGCTGATGTTCTCTGATAAATTTTGTACAAAATAAATACAGAAACACGCTCCGAAAAACCCAGAACTGAGGAGTTGTACTCAACTCTGCATTAACAGCCGGAAATGGAGGAATAATGGGCGATCCAAAATTATCGTTTATAAAGTCGAACCCATTGAATCTAAGTACTTGCGCATGTTCTAGAGAAGCCGTCGTGTAAAGAATATCTAGTGTCTGCGAATCAAGCCAAAAGTCATCGCTGTCCAAGTGAACCATGTACTCGCCAACCGCGAGTTCAACGCCTGCATTTCGCGCACCCGGCAAGCCGCGATTGGTCTCAAGCGAGAGCAATTTAAAGCGTTTGTCGTCACTTACAAATTTCTGGATTATTTCTTCAGAATTGTCGGTTGAGGCGTCGTTTACCACAATGACCTCAAAATTTTTCAACGACTGTCCTTGTATAGAATCAAGGCACTGATCGAGATACTCGGAGGCATTGTAGGCAGGCACAATAACGCTTACGGCAATATCGGGGTGTGTGCTTTTCTTATCAATTTTGGTGCTCATTTCTTAGTCATTCCAGCAGTGATAGCGTCTGTGCGTTCCGTACGGTTTCTATGTCTCTCTCGAAGCGATCGCGGAGACGCTTAATTTTTTGCGCACTATAGGGTGAAAAAGGCTTTGAATAGCCCGCCAATCGAGACAGATGCGACACCATATCTACTGTCTTGTGTCGAAGAGAGAACGGTAAATGATTCGGTAATAGTGATGCCGCTCGCACCGAAAGCTTGCTGAGGCGAGGCCTAATAACTTTGAGTGGCCTAGGTAGACTCTCTTCTGATACTCCCGTCATTTCGCCAAGAATCCTTGGGAATACCTTATGGTATTGGTGGTAATCAACAATATTAAACTGAGCGTTTGGAAAAATCGATTGTATTGTATCAATAACGGGGACCCAGCTCTGTAAGTGATTACCATTGAGTACCGTGGAAAAATTTCTATAACGCCAGTGACGTAAATATTCGCAGTAGATTGAAGGTAAAAAGGAATCCAGGCTTCTAATAAAAAACCAAATCGTCATGTTCTGAGATTTAGGTAGAAGACCAGCAAAAGCCTCAAGTCGGACTCTAGAATTTTTGTATAGATTATCGCAGTCAAAAAAATCTTTGGCCTCGCCAATCAAGTTCTCTTCAGAAATTACGATACTTTGTGATTCCTCAGACAGAATTTGGCTTAGGAGCGCGCGTAGATCAGGCTGGTGGTCTGGTATTAGAAATCGGTTTGCATGCGTTATCTCTTTGCGAATAGTCGCGCCCGCAGGAATCAGAACTCCTGGCGGCGAATGGCTACCAATCATTTGCAGCATGTACTGAAAATGTGTACTTGCCGTCTTATGTGCCCCCAGATGTAAATGTAGATGGTTTGACATGGACTACAATTTGGTGAAGAGCCGCTCAATAAAAGCGTCTTTGTGGTTAAAAAAAAGAGCTGCCGAAACGATCTGATTTAGCGACTGGGTATACTGCCTTATCAATATAAGGCTAATAAGCAAAATTAAAAATGGTGGTGGCGAGGCGGAATTAATAGAGATATAAAAGAGTGTGAAAAAAGACACTAAAGAAATACTTGTGACGCAAGCTTCGATGTATTTCATGGGAGAACCTTGCACGTATAGATCCAGTTTTCCTTGAGCGAGCAGCACTGTTAGTAGGCAAGCGAGAGTCAGCCCAATGACGACGAGCGCTATTTGATATTGAATTGCAAAAAGTAACCCAATTGAAAACACCACGATCATACAGGAAGACGCCACATCAGTAGACCTTCGGATGAATCCATCTAGATTGTTGCGCCTCTTTTTTTTACGAAAATACTGGTCGCCTAGAATAGCTTTGGTTTTGAATCGCGCTATGTTTTCGACGCCCTTTTCCAACACTTTGGTCAAAACCATTGCTACTCCAATAAACACGCAGAGCGTATAGGCTAAACTAACTTTGTCAGAAAAGTAGGGAGCTAGTATCGCAGGGATTGAATAGTCGGTAGAAACGATGAGCAATATTTTAAAAGGTAATATAGATGCGATTAAATAGAGTAGTCGAATAGCGGTTCGCATCAACGTAACAACCAAGAAATAATAGGGTTGTATTTTGTATGAGTATTCCATCACTCGCGTTATTCTAACAACGGCTTGAATCAGGTAGTTAAGTCGATGGTTCATAGTTTAGGATTGATGTTTCAAACATGATAATATAAAACGATATTTTAGCTCGACATGGCAGACAAAAACGGCAGACACACTAAATTACCCAATGTCGTTGAGACCAATTCGTTGAGACCAATAAAGAGCATTTTCAACGGACGGATCCGATCTCTTAAATCCTCGAAAATCATACCAATTGAGCATGATCAATACACCTAAGCATAGAAAAAAGCAGTTTGTTCTTGGGGTTGGCGCACAAAGAACGGGTTCTACCTGGCTTCGGGCCCAATTACGGCAATGCGACCAGATAAGTTTGGGTTTCTGTAAGGAATATCATTTTTTTGATGCTTTATTTTTACCCCAAATGCGATCTTATCATGATGCACCAGAATCGACACAACCAAACGGCGCTCTTAATCTAATAGGCAAGGTGAAATCCCATCGGGAGGTCAATAGGTCTAAAAGGCTAGCTGCGTTTATTAAGGATCCTGATCGCTATTTTAACTACTTTGATAACTTATGGGCGAAGAACTCTAGCTTGACGACTGTGGGTGACTTTACGCCAAGCTATTCTATGCTTGACCGAGAGACATTTAAATATGCTAAAGATAGACTTGGTGAGCTGGGGTTTAGCGTAAAGGTCTTGTTTATTATGCGCGACCCAGTTGAGAGAATCTGGTCGATGAAACATCAAGAAGCGAAAATGAAAAAGATGTTGAAGCAAGACCCGGATTTTGGAAAGCGTACATTTTCACTTGAAAACTTTACCTACGAACATGCGGAGCTCAGGACTCGGTATGAGCGAACAATTCGGGAATTGGAGCACGTCTTTGATGCAGGTGATATTCATTACGACTTTTATGAGCGGTATATTTCCACAGATCGTTTTAAAATGATCACGGATTTTCTTGGCGTTAATAGCAGAGACCCTGATATTGACACAGTGCGCAACGCCAGCTATATGAAAGACAAAATCGATACTGTTTTAGCCGCAGAGGTGGCCAATCACTACAAAGAAACCTATCAGTTTATTGACGCGAGGTTCGGTAAGGAAATGCGCTCCCTGTGGAGCGGGTACCAGTATATTTAGTATGGATAAATGGTTGGGTGAAGAGGGCAGTATCGCGGTCTTGATGCCCGTACATAATGCCGAGGCGTATTTACGCGAAGCGATGGAAAGTATACTGACCCAAACTTTCGAGAACTATTCCTTGATAGTGGTAGACGATGGTTCTTGCGATTCCTCGTGGTCAATCATTGAAGAGTTTCAGGACAAAAGGATTGTCAAAATTCGACTGCCCGAGTCAAAAGGCATCGTTAACGCACTAAATACAGCATTAGATGTTGCAGACACTGAGTTTGTAGCGAGGATGGATGCTGATGACACTGCCAGAAGCGATCGCTTTGAAAAGCAAGTCGCTTTTCTAGAGTCGCACCCAGAAGTCGGTGTATGTGGAAGTTCTATCAATATGATTAAAGGCGGACTTTCTTGCTACGTGCGATACCCAGAAAACCACGATGAAATATTGTGTAGTCTGGCAATATTCAAGCGGTCCTTTTGTCATCCCACAGTTATGATTCGACGTTCGCTGTTAGAGGGCCTTAAGATGCGATATACGGATGATTATCGCCACGCCGAGGACTTATCGTTGTGGCACGCGCTTGTTAGAGAAACCAAATTTTATAACCTGCAGGAACCGCTGCTTGCCTACCGCGTGCATACAGAACAGGTATCCTCCTTTTGTAAAGAAGAACAAATACGTCAGACGCGTGATTTGTTAAATCGTACGGTACCAAAATACTTTCCGTCGCTTTCTGCGCAGACCCGCAATGACTTGCTTACTCTGATCACGCCTGAGAAAAACCCCAAGCGTGATGATGTCAAGCAGATAGACTTGCCCGAGTTATATGCTCGTATGGAAGTGGCTAATCGCGATGACAAACTAGCTGAACCTGAAATTTTTAACGGGGTGCTTCTAGCAAAGTTCTTGGAAGCTGTTTTCAAACGCTATCTGGGCTTTCGCAATACAGCTTTTGTTCTCGTTAGGGTTCTTCGCAAGAATCCAGGGCTGTTTTTAAATGATGTCAGCAGATTGTTTTTACACGTCCGCCACCATTTACCTTCAGTTGGGGCAAGATAGATGTCAAACAAACTAGAAGGCCTGTTAATGCGGTCGGTATCGCTCGGGTACTTTGACCTGCCTAAATGTGCGTCGACTTCAATCAAGACCGTGTTGCATCAGCAAGAGTATGGTTTTCCATTTGATGCGCGAAAGAGCAGCACCGCCAAGGGTGGTTTGCAGAGCATTCATCGTTTTTTTGCACGCAAGTTAGTGGGCGACATTTCCTCAGCTCAACACCGAATAATTGTTGTGCGAGATCCTGTAGAAAGATTTTTGTCTGGGTATGCAAGCAGAGTAACAGGGCATATGGAGCTTTCTGAAGCTGAGGTGGCACTAAGACATAATGGAGGTCGTGAATTTGAAGAACCCGGCTTTGTATTTAATCCAGGCTTGGGCCAGTTCCTAGAAAATCTGGATAGATACCTACAAGAAGTCCCAATAGAGTGGCACCTTCGCCCTTTGCACCAACATCTTCCTCAAGGGCTGGACCAGTTCACACGGGTTCACCAAATTAAGCGCATCGACTTGCTTCAAGATCATCTAAGTGAAATCTACGGAAAGGCGCTTGGTCTACCTCGGCTACAGACTAGGGGAGAAAAGGTTTCGATTAAGCAGCTAAGTTCTAGCCAATTAGAACAGGTCTTTAACTTCTGTCAAACGGACTATGAGTTGTTGAGCGGTTGGTTTACAAGAGATGAAGTTTGGAACCAATGGAAAAGTGACCAAGATGCTTGGGTCTATAACTCCGACGCACGAAGACTGGAGGATGCGTTAAGGCTGTCGCGGACGCCAGAAGATTTGATCATTGGCGACTTCGAAAGCAAAAGTATTGCGTATGTGACCTCTTATACGGCGCCAGAAAGATCCAAATCAGATCGCTTATTGGACCGCGCCTTGCAAAAGGCAGGCGCATTACTGTCGCATATCGCTTTAACTACCGATGATGACAATGACGAAAAACTCTGGAAATATCTCTCAATTAAATCTAGTAACCGGCTAGCGCAGTTTGGGCAGCACTCTTCATTGTTGCGTAGCGAGTTGGCTAAGAATGAACCTGACTTAGTGCATTGTTACGGCTTACGCGCGACGGTGTTGGTAATAATGTCGCTGTCAAAATTGCGCTCAAAAGCAAAAGTCGTTGTTGATATTCCAGCGTCGGTACCCGCCTCTTGGCGGCGATTTGGTTTTATTCTGCAAACATTGCGACTGCTTGTCGTCAAACTGATTTGCATGAACTCGTCAGTTAGTCCGCTATTTCAAATCTCTAGGGAGGAGGACAAAAAGCGCTTACAAAATTCTCAAGGGTGTGCCTATTTTGTTCCAGCCGTAGATGAAAAGGTTGTTCATCTAGCAACCATAGACAGTTCCGCCCATGGCGTGGTTTTCATAAACGCGTATTCGCTACTACTTGAGGAAGTTTCAGAGGCCGCTAAGTTAATAGTAAAGTTACTCGACGAATTAGAAATGTCCGAGAACTTGTCTTATCTGAAAATACTGATGCCACGGTACGCCACTGTAGAGCAAGCTTTAATCAAAAGTGGACTTGAAGAGCGTTTGAATTCAGAGCGACTTAAGACTGTTGCGAAGGACTCAAACGTTCTTGCTGAAACGCGTTCATCGCAGGTAGTAATTATTCCATCTCTGCGGTCCTTGGATGCGAGACAATTTACTTTAGAGGCACAACAGCTGGGTAGACCGGTGATAGCCCCCAACAATAGTTACGGAAGGTTCTTGGTTGTGCATGGTCTATCTGGATATCTTTTTTCTGATGGAGAGATTGAAATTGCTACGAGAAATGTGAACAGGCTTATTTCAACGCGGGGATTGCCCGAGAAAATGGGCTTCAAAGGAAGGATCCATGTCGAATCGTATTTCACTAATGAAAAGGCTTTTGAAATAACGGCGGACAAATACTCTTTATTGCTATAACTCATCCTGAGCCGCATTAGCTTGTCTCACTTTGATTTTTGTACTCAGGAAAGCCGCTGTAATACAACCAGAGACAAACGCATGGCTAGCTTCATTATTGCCAATCTTTCGGGGAATATCCGAAGAAATTAGTTACGTCTTGGTGAGGTTCCAAGGCATTAATTATCGCCTCAAGTTCAAATTCAGATAGTCTGGAAATTTGGTCTTCGTTGCGGTTGATTATCAGTGACGGTTGATAGTCTTTAATTTTAAGATATGTGTTTGAATTGGGCAAAATCGTCTTTCCCGAGGATTTTTCCACGGCGTGTTTAAGCTGATTCGGTTCTTCACAAAACTTCTCGTAACTAATTCTTGGATAACCACAACTATCAACAAGGTTCATTAATAGGGAGCTTCTCTGTACCCATCGAAGCGCGATTGTACTTACAATAGTTTGCCTTTGTATCACAGAGAGGGCGTCGATATTGTTATTGTGTCTAAAATAGCTGCTGCTACAAAAGGCAACGGGGTCTCTATTACTTACAATGCAGGATGTGTTTTTGAAAATCGAGAGAATCGAATCGATACGCACCATGTTCGGCGGTGATTTTTCAACAATTATCTCTATTTGTCTATTACTGTTTATTTGTTGATACTGATGTAACCACGCCGCTTTAATGGAATCAAGATCCATCTTTTTGTGGCCATTCCAATCACGCAACATTCCTGGTACTAGTGCTTGGCCTTCTCCGTTCTTTCTCAACATTCCTACGTTAGGGCTGGTCGCTAAATAACTAGCCATAGCGGTAGAACCCGTATAAGGCGGCGTTAGGATAAATACGAAGTGGGGTTCATCATTCTCGTCGTACGGAGGGCGAGGCCATTGATTTTGTTCTTCAAGCAAAATTATAAGGGCCTCTGATGTAGGTTAGGTTTTAAGGACATCGTGCGAAAAATTGAGGTTAGTCTAAAATAGAAAGACTAAAGCGAATGTTAATGGAAAATGATCTTAAAAGCATATGTCCTATTAGCTTCTTTGAGCAATGTTCGTTTACTTTAATTCTTGGCTATACTTACTCTTCCTTTTAAAGCCTTGGGCCCTTGGCAGTTAACTTAAACACAACACCTCACATGCATCGACGCAGCGTCTTAAAAACACTAGGAGCGACACTGGTCTCGCCAAGCATTGTAAAAGCTTCGACTCCATTAAGCACCAAACCCAATTTCGTTTTTATTTCGATTGATGATTTGAACGACTGGGTTTCGCCATTAAGTAGTTCTGAAGGGGTTGGGTCAGGATACCCGGGTGTAATAACACCGAATTTGCAGTACATGGCTGATGTCGGTGTTAACTGTAAAGCGGCCTACGCGCCGGTCCCTGCCTGTTCCCCCAGCAGAACATCAACATTGCTCGGCATTAGTCCAGATAAAACAGGAGTCTACTTTAACGGGCAGGAATGGTCAAAGAACGCAGTCCCTGGTGCTCAATCCATATTTTCACACTTTAGGGAAAACCAGTTCAAAACCTATGGCCTTGGTAAGCTTTTTCACAGATCAACAGCACTTCAAGAAAAAGAATTCGACTGTTTTCACAAAGTCTCAAATGTATCGTGTGCTAAAAATGCTCTAAAGTACGATTACGCCAGACGAGACAATCATGGGATGCCTAAAGCCGCTAAGCTTGAATTTGGAGTGCAGTCTGGTAATTGTCATTGGTCCAATAAACTTGATGAGCTTAATGCTATTCAAGCAGTAAAAGTGATCGATGAGCAATTTTCAGGTGGCGGTTGTTTTTTGGGGCTTGGCTTGATTGCACCTCACGCGCCATTTGCCGCCATGCCGGATATATACAAGAAGTACTTAGCCAAAAATATTGGTCAACCACCAGGATTTTTCCCAAACTCTGAAGGTATATCGGGTAATTTACGCGATCTGCGTGACCTTTCAGATTACGCCAAGAATCAAGGGGTCAAACGCGAGTTTTTAAGAGAGCTTGACGATGCCGCCTATATACAACTGGTGATATCTTATCTTTCGACGATTACTTACGCAGATTCTGTGATTGGACTTGTGATGGATAAGTTACGTTCTCTGAATATATTGGAGCAGACCTATATAGTGGTGTGGTCAGACCATGGCATGCACATGGCGGAAAAGCTCAGTTTTTCAAAGTTTACGCTTTGGGAGCGTAGCCTGCGAGTACCTTTGCTGTTTTCTGGCCCAGGAATCAGGCCGAGCGAAATTTTATCCCCGGTAAGCCTGACAGACATTTATCCTACACTCTGTGATCTGGCGAAAATTGATACCCCGCACTGGTGTACTGGAACCAGTCTTGCTAATTCAATAATCGGGGGAGATAAGCCTGAAAAAACACATGCCGTATCAATATACGGTCGTGGCGCATCGAATGTCCCAGATGATCAACGCCTGAGTCGCAGAATAGCCACTGAGCAATGGAACTACATTCATCACCCTGATGGCTCTAAGGAATTATATGACCGACTGAGTGATCCACATGAGTGGTACAACTTGTATAAGAACAAGGGAGATAACGCCGATATTGAATACATAATTGCTTCGCTCGATTCTCAGCTACCGCAATTATCTGAATGTCATGAGCCAGTGTGGTAGAAAGACTCAATTAGATCGTAAAAAGCGCAACCTGTTTTTATTTCACGACGGATTTATCTGCCAAAATAGTCTCTTTAGTGATCCATCTTTCTTTGCCAATGGGAATAAGCATATGCCAGCGCAGTTATAACTACTCCCTTTGGCGTTGAATAAAATCCAATGTCGAGCGTTAATAGACATCATTGGTGGTTAATTAAAGAGTGTTGTCTACACAGCCAAGGGTGACTAACAATGAAACCGTGGGACGCTCATAATGATTCACTGGAGTGGAGACTTTAACTTGAAGAGGTGGATTTCCCCTTAGCTCGCTCTCGCCTCTTCTCAATGAGCTTTCGTCCTAGCGCGGCCTCAACGTCTTTTACAGTCTCATCAATTGTATAGCCCTCTTCGAGGGTGTGCTCTCCAAACAAATTGATCATGCGGTCTGTCGTACGACCCAGCAGCATAACCCGATACGACAGGCTCTCTTCAACCGGTGGGCGAACGATCAGGTCGTAAATAAAAGCCAGGAAGCTAATAGGGCTGAATAACAAATCTCGAATAGCGTCGGCTAACAGCTTGAGCTGAAATACCAGAATGTGACGCGTGGCTTTCTTTCGTGGTAACGGCTCTTTGGGCGGTAAGCTTTCTAACGGCATAGCTGTCTCATGGGCTTTCTAAGTTGAGCGCTCGAGTATTAAGAGCGCGTTCTGGTGTGACTATACACCCAAAAAGCTACGTTAAATGGTATTGCATGCGCTTAAACGCGGCCCAATTCTTCGATGGTACTTATCAAAACTCTTGATTGACGGCATAGGTTAAACTAACTGTCTGTACGTAAAGCGAAATACCCAGAGGTAAATGAAGAATGAAATTACATCAACCTGCACTTCGGTTGTCCTATCTGTTAGCGCTAAATTTTCTCAGCGGATGCGCATCAACCCCGAACGCCGTTGATAGTAAATATGTTTTTTCGCAATACGAACAAGTCGACCAATTCAACCCGCGCAGGATGCAGAATTGGCAGTCAATCGACCAGCAGAGCTTGATTGTGGAGACGTCACGCAATAGCAGTTACTTGCTAATATTACGCCGGCCAATGCGTGATTTACGTTCAGAAAATTCAATTGAATTTTCATCAAATAGCGGAACTGTTCATGCCAAATTTGATCAATTAGTCGTGCGCACGCACAGCGTTGGTTTTGGAGCTGATCCTGCATCGGCACAAATTCATAGCATTTATAAGCTTAAGAGCAAAGACGATGTGAAGGCTGTAAAAAAACAGATAGCGTCAGACTGATGATAGGACGGTCTTTTGGGTTCTGACACGGCGTTGTGTGTTTAATATACTTATAGTCTATTGCACGCAGTCGCTACAAGTGCGCTCGAACATCCAGCAGAGCTTGTTGTGAACAACGAGGTATGTACTAATAGTAGGGCGCATCCGAAAGAGAGATATGTGTGCTCCGAGGCTGAGTCCTTGCGTGGCTCATTGATATCAAATAGGACTAGTTACAACCAGAGCCTAACGATGCCGATGGTCATAAAAGTTTGTTTCCTGTGAGTCTGAGTGGCTAAATTCGTGATGAGCGAATGGGGCTTTGACTAAACTTGAGACAAGCAGATCAATAGACGTAACTACATTAGTTGAGTAACTTTGTGATGAATACAGAACTATTAACGGCCACCAATATCATTGTTGCGATCACTTGTTTGGTCTCTTTTAAGCTGATGGACAATCGAGCGGGGAAATCGAAGTTGATATTTCATCCCGTAACGATTAAGCAACATCAGCAATGGTACCGCTTTATTACATCGGGCTTTATCCATGCAGACACGATGCACCTTGCTATCAACATGTTTGTTCTATGGTCGTTTGGCAATGCCATTGAGAGTTACTACTATCCAACTTTTCTAGAAGGGTCTATAACCATCAAGTTTTTGTTTTTGTATTTTGGTGGCGTTATAGTGGCGTCAATTCCAAGTTATCAACGACACAAAAATGATTCCAGCTACGCGGCGCTAGGCGCATCAGGTGGAGTCTCGGCTGTAGTCTTTGCCGTAATCATGTTTGCCCCTTGGCAAAACCTATATCTTTACGGAATCATAGCAATACCACAAATACTCGCAGGGGTTGGTTACCTTTATTACTCATGGGTAAAAGATAAAAATGCCACCGACAATATTGGCCACATGGCTCATTTTACCGGTGCTATATGGGGATTTATGTTCACAGGATTTATGAACTTTGACCTGTTCGGTCGGTTTGTTGACTTAACTTTAAGAGGCCCTAGTTGGTTATAGGTAGTCATGGAGCGGCCCTAAAAGCGTGTCAACTATGGATTGTTTTGATGAAGAGTCAAAACGACGTCTAGCCGTCCTGTTGGTTGTCGAAAGACCGTTGCTCAGCGATTGTTTCTATTTGTTTGCGCAGTTCAGGGTCCTTGCTAAGCATTTGATTAAAGTCTTTGGTATGCAGGACCAGCAGTTCACTAAAGCCATCAGACACGACGCTTGCCATGCGTGGCTTTTGATACAGCAAAGCCATCTCGCCGAAACAATCGCCGCTACCAATAATCACTGTTTGTGTGTCTAGATCAATTCGAATAGCGCCCGAAGATATAAAATACATGGCATCTGGTGGACCGCCTTTCGAAAAAATAAGTTCACCCGGCAGTGCCAAGCGAGGCTTAAGTAATTTAGCTATATCATGTTGCACGCTTTGATCTAGGTTTTGGAAGAAATCCATTTTTGAAACCAATGTCTTAGCATCCAAGCCTAAATCTAAACTCAGTGATTGCTGCAACTCTTGATAGCGTTCGCTCATATCCTCTTTTAGACTACTAGCCACTTCTTTACTGATGAGCGAGCTCGCTAACATGTCTTTATACTCGCTCTGCTCCAAACGCATTGCCGTTTGTTGCAATACGCGTTTCTCCAACGCCTTTGCATACTCAGGGTAACAAGCCCGAAGCGCCTGTAATGCCTGCTCTGTTTCTAGATCGCGTTGCGCCAATATTGCTTTGAGTTCATCTGTTGTTTTAGCGCCAAGCATATCGGCAAGTTGGGTTTCAACAATATTATTCAACTCATGTAAGACCGTGCACTCCGCTTCCAACACTTGAAAACGATTCGCTAAGTTTTTGGCCAATAGGCTAGTAATACCGAATGTGCGCTGAAGCCTCATGGCCCACTTTGTGTGCCAATGAAAACCGAGTTTACCGCGATATTGATTTAGGTAGGCGTCGAGCCCACCCGATTTGATGCTGTCGCTGATATCCGCCGCATGACCAAACAAACTGCGTGCCGTGTCAGGCGAAATCTCGGCCTGATCCAGCATCTTTGCATAGGCCTTGTTCTCGTTCATGCACACCATACGCAGGCCAATCAACAACCAATCATCATCGCTTAATTTATTATCTGTGACGTTTTTTGCGCTATCCGCAATTAGTTGCTCATAAGGTTTCACCACCTGATTCGTTTGTTCTTCGCCTATGTGCATGGCACGCGCAGATCCCTGTACTCTGGTACTCACGCTGGCCATAGCCTTAGAAAATGCTCTATCGCGAATTGCCGCGTCGGCCGGACCAAGCTTGGCCAAACCAAAAGCTCGCATAACGAGTGAGACAGTGGTGGCATTAATGGCTAAGGTGAACAAGACAAAACCCGTTACCATTACGCCTAAAAATTCTTGGATCTGCGGTGAAAAACCATCATTTTCCATTACCGCTAGGGCGAGCGCTAATGACACCGCGCCGCGCAAGCCTCCCCAGAACATCACGGCTCGATAACCAGTGCTCACTTGAGCCGACCAGCCCAACTTGCTCATCACGGGCACCAACCCAAATATAATGGCAAAGCGTGCAATAAAGCCTGCCAATAGCAATACGCCAAGCCAGACAAATTGTTGGCTGCTCATGGCCGCCATAATCGAGGGTACTTTTAAGCCGACCAGAATAAAGATAACCGAATTCGCCACAAAGCCAATTTGCTCCCATACTTCTTCTAATCCATGCCACGTGCTTTGCGTAATAACACTGCGCCCTCGTGAACCCAGCACTAAAGCGGCTGTGACCACGGCCATAACGCCAGATACATGCAGGCTGTGTTCGGCAATAATAAAAGACAAATAGGCGAGCGAGATGGTCAGTGTTATTTTTGGTAAGTTAGACTCGCCAATATTTACCAGTAAAACGCAGATGATTCTCGCTGTTACATAGCCAACTAAAATACCGCCAAAAAACACCGTAACAAACGACGCAATACCACTAAACAGAGTAGGGTCAGACTGCCCAAGCATCATGGCCGAGATAATAGTGAACGCCACAATTGCCGTGGCATCGTTAAACAGGCTTTCGCCTTCAACCAGAATGGCCAATCGCTGTGGTGCACCCAGATCTTTAAATATGGCAACTACTGCCACGGGGTCAGTGGCAGAAACAATGGCTCCTAACAACAAGCACGCCAGTATGGGCATATGAGTTACATACGCCATGGTGAAGCCGATCACCGCAGTTGAAATAAGCAAACCAACAATGGCCAACATAAGAATCGGGGATATATCGTCAAACAGACGACGCACATCAATGGCAAACGCTGACTCAAATACCAAAGCGGGTAAGAACACAAAAAACACGGCTTCGGAAGTGATCTCTAAAGAGTTTAACGCATGAACAAACTCATGCAAAAAGCCGAGCCCCGGTATCGTTAATAGAACCTCTGTGCCCAATCAGATCAATACACCAATCGCCGCCAACATAACGGTGAAGGGGAGCCTAAGCCGAGTTGCCAACGGTACAACCATTACCGCCAATGCAAGCAGGCCTGTAATTCCCAGCACCATCAGCATGGTCTGGTGTTCTACCGTTTGGGCGACTTGCACTACTTGTTGAGCGGCGGCAGAGGCGTTATTCATTGGTGTCTCATATTAATTTTTAGCGAATATTGAACAGTGCCTGATCTAAGCAGTGCTGACAAGTGAACTCGAAATAATTACTCGAAGAACACCCTTATAAACGGCATAAATCACCTGCTAAAATCAATTACCATGCTGGGTTTACGGCGTGTGTCTTGTCGCGAAGCACATTTGGAGTTTTAAGAGGGCTGATATCGCCACAATTGGGTAGGCTGACTAATTGTGGGAAAAAATAGTTGAGAAATTGCCATACTCGTTAGCTGATAGACCCACTGAGTTAAGAGTCACAATGGGCGACATTGGCAAGCAATACTGGCAGACTATATTTATGTCAAATTGATCTGGGTCAACATCAGAGTTGTGTAAATGTGAAAGACTTAATATTGGTTGTTAGTCAGTTCTAACAGCGCCGAGTAGACCTAAGTTATCACTCTAGAGGAGAAAAAAATGGAAAGCCTTCCACATAGCTATAACGTTACAGCAACGGGCAGCAAGCAGGGAACGATAGATCTCACAAGCCAAGGTTTAACAACTATCGCTTCAGCCGCTCCAGCTCAATTTGGAGGTCCGGGTGACAAATGGTCGCCAGAGACGCTGCTAGTCGCTGCAGTCGCAGACTGTTTTATCTTGACCTTCAAGGCAATATCTCGCGCCTCGAAGTTGGAATGGGAATCTATCAGTTGTCAGGTCGAAGGAACGCTAGATCGAATCAACGACATTACGCAGTTCTCAGAGTTTAAATTGCACGTAGTGCTGGATGTTCCGAGTGGGGTTGACGAGAAAAAGGCCGTGCGACTGCTGGAAAAATCTGAACACAGCTGCCTAATAACCAATTCACTTTCGGCAAAAACACATCTTGATATTCAGGTGCGGAGTACGCATTGACGCTTCGCGAGGGGGATTTTTAGGTAACTGGGGGAGTAACTGACGGCAACTGAAACAGCGTTTAGAATCTCTCACTTATAATGTGTGTCTAACTATTACAGCGACACTAAATGCTACTAGCTACAACTATACTGTTAGGGCGAGCACAGCAAGCGAATAGATTGTGAATAAAATGGCCCAGGTCTTAAACCGAGCAGGAAAGGAAATGACTAGAACCATTAACATAATACCCACCGATGGAACTGCAATCGAAGGAATGATTGCATTGCCATACATAGATATATTTACGTACGGCCCTACGAGAAAGTAAAGCAACATCGATGCGGCAGATAAGCGGCCTAGACCCTTGCTCTGTTCCAACATATCGATCTTACTTTCCTCTGGTGCAGGTAACGCCATTTCCGCAGCTCCATAGAGAAAGATAGAGCCTATTATAAGTACGATAAAGTCCAAGAATGCCCACACGTCAACGTCGCGTAATCCCCAGCCCACCCACCACAGTTGCAATATGTAAAATAAGAACACAGAGTGCCCAGATTGCCGACGACCAGTGAAATTCGACGCGCTCATGAGCGCGGGTAAGCATGGCAATAGTATGCAGTAGACGCGTGATAGCCAAACCCAGAATGATAGAGACGGCAATAAAGATGTATTCGTGTTGTGTCAATTTGGATTGTTGGGTTGGGTTGAATTGTCGTTGATTTGTATGTCCTTGCGCGACGCAGAATAGCTACGCCTTCTTGGTTTGTCCAATATTCCTGAGAGCGACAGCGGCAATAATTGCAGTCGCTACTTCATACATTATCGCGCCGTAGGTATAAGCGGTAACTGGGTCAATTGAAACCAGTAGAGAGATGAGTCGGGCCAGCGCTAGGGAACCGATGGCCAATACTAACAGCATGAGGCCAGCTTGATAGTACTCAGAACGCAAAGCAGCCAGTGTACAGAATAGACCGAGCCCGGTTTGTAGCCCTCCGTACATTGCGCCGACCTCTGCGAAAGCATCGCCAGTACTGATCTCGAGACCCGCAAATCCCACCGGTATGTTCGGTGAGACAAGCCCGACAAGTCCATAACCTACCAACACTAGCGCTGAGGTCCAAAGAATAAATTTGCCTATCATCATTTACTTCCTCTACAGGTTTGTTCGATTTTTATTTCAGTTTTTGAGCTATCTGTTTAGCTATTATCTGCGCGGCAAATAATTTGGATTGGAATTGTGGGTTACGCGAAGCACTCGCCACAGGCTGGCTGGAGAAGTAAGCAATGACCACGTTAGCACTGCGGTTTATATAAATCACCTGGCCATGAACCCCGACAGCCGCGTACTCGCCTTGCTCGTCATCAATAATCCACCACATGTTTTTGTACGCAGTCCATGAGTTGTCCTGGTACTTGCTATTGCTTTTCATTTTCTGTTTGTCTTTAGCCGTAATTCGCAGACTTTCATCGACCCAATCTGCGGGGATAACTTGCTCATCGTTTACTTTGCCCCGATTAAGAATCATCTGCCCGAACAAAGCTGCATCGCGAAGCGATGTGGTCATTCCGCCCGTTGCTACTGGGATGTAGGCACGGTCAACTGCAATTAACGCGTCGTGTTCTGCACCCAATTTTGACCAGATGTTTTGCTGAATAAAATCCTGAATAGGCATGCCGGATACGCGCGCCACTAGCCAGCCGATCACATCGGCGTTGGCGGAGTTGTAGTCAAACACATCACCAGGTTGCAGCGCTTTATCTTCACCCACAAATTTTTCGAGGAAATCATAAACCCCGTAAATCTCGGTGGTTTCAGGCAAAGCATCTCGCCCTCCCGGAACGTAAGCCATGTTCAAAGCTGGTCCATAGTATTTGAAAAAGTCAGAGTCTTCATCTGTGTAGTTCTCTTTAAAGTCGATAGCACTGCTGTGGTTAAGAACATTTTGAATTGTTGCACGCTCAAAGCCGCTGCCTTTTAACTCGGGTATATACTTGGCGGGTGAGTCTGATAATTTGATATCGCCATTCTCAACCAATATACCTAGGGCGGTGCTCACAAGAGACTTAGTGGCCGAAAACCATATGTGATGGTCGTGGCGGTTCATGTCGCCATAGTAACGCTCAAATAACACTTTGTTATCTTGCAATACTACAAAGCCATCCGTATCGGTAGTGGCTAGTATGTCTTCCACAGTGCTGGGTTTACCAAATCCATCGATCAGTTTCAGTTTGCCAAATTCAGCATTATTTTTTTGCTCCAGTTCAGTGACGCGTCCCTCTCTGGGAATCGTTAGTACGTTGTAGGGCGCGCTAATGTTATGAAAAGCCCATTTATTAAAAGGGGGAAGGCGATAATTTTTGAACGTAACCTGATTGTCTATACTGGGTTTCGTGCCCTGCATGATCAAGCGTTGGTTTGAATTCTCGGCCGTGAGTGAGGTTGCGAAGCAGAGTAGGCCAAGAGCAACTATCGTAAATACATCTTTCATATCATTATCTCAATTAAAGGGTGTAAGCCAGCAAAGATACCAAACGTATCAGAGTGTTTTGCCCAATTGGGTAATGACTAAGAATACAGTGTTTTCTCTTGCCATAAAAATTAAGGGGTTAGAACCCCTTAATTAAAGGCGGCCCCTTAAGGCTTTTTACTTTGGCTGTTTGGCGATAATGCTTCCGCCAGATAGGACAATAATTTCGCCTTCCTCTAAAGGCTCCCATGCTTCGTCTGTTAATGGCACACTTGCAACGAGGCTAACCAGCTGACTGTCGCCGTCAATCGAAAGGCCTTTTGCGGAAAAACTCTTTTGTAACCGACCGCACTGGCGCTTTAGTACCACTAGACCAGGCGCTTCAATCTTTTTGGATTCTCTGTTGGTGCGGCGGTCGCCATGAGCAAAAAGAACATCGCCGTCTGAATATAAAAAATTTGCTGGGCCAAAACATCTGAGCTCGCTTGCGAATTGCGCAACCGTGGCTAATCTAGCCTCTAAAGGTGGAACCTTGCCGGTTTCAATCCAAAGTGCGCTCATACGCTCGAGCAGCTCACAAAATGCGCGCTCTGAATCGGTTTCGCCAAGCGC
Source organism: Proteobacteria bacterium UBA7415 (assembly GCA_002470515.1). Taxonomy (GTDB): domain Bacteria; phylum Pseudomonadota; class Gammaproteobacteria; order Arenicellales; family Arenicellaceae; genus Arenicella. The sequence continues at coordinate 86,952 of DKML01000015.1, forward strand.
TTGAAACCGGCGCGGCTGGAAGAAGGGCGAGTCAAAAATACCTGCCAGGTGGCCGTTATGCGCAAACACATGTGCGTATCCCCCCAACTCACGTACAAAGGGCTGTGTATTAGAATAAGTTCGAGCGCCGGTGGTTGCTTTGCGAATATGCGCAATGACCAGACGACTCGTTAGGGAGTGATCTTGGATAAAGCGAACCCAATCGCTTTTTGCGGCCGCTTCAGCTTCTTTGACGAGGCGAGCGTCTCGGCCTGCATAGTACGCGACGCCCCAACCGTCAATGTGCGGTCCCGACCCACCTCCATGTTCTGCAAAGGCATGCAGCGAAAAATTTAGCGTCGCGACCTCATTGCTAGACATTCCAAGTAGTTCACACATGCGCGGTAACCTCGTTTAAAGCGGTGTTGGCCCGTATAAAGCAGTAAATAGTTCTGCGCCTTTTTAACTGCTTGCCTTCATTACAAATTTTACTTATGTCAGTTTACACTTAATTCAATGAGCTGAATAAAGACGGTCGTAGAGCACGATTAATTGAACCTTCGCAAAACAATTATCAGAGCTTTTCTACAACAGCCTTTAGCTTGGCCTGAACCTGATTTGCAATATCGCCAAGTGAAGCATTTTCGACCGACTTCATCGACTCTGCTGGGTTCACTGCAGACACTTCAACCAAGCCTGGTTTAAGCTCCTGTACGATCACATTACAGGGCAGCATGGTACCGATTTTATCTTCTGCCTGAAGAGCTTGATGCGCCAACACTGGATTGCACGCTCCCAGAATACGATAGGCTCGAAAATCCACATCGATTTTGGCCTTGAGCGTTTTCTGAATGTCGATATCGGTAAGAATTCCAAAGCCCTCTTCTTTGAGGATATCGGTTACCCTGGCGATTGCTTCGTTCATAGACATGTTTAGTTTTTTACTAAAGTGATAAGTCATTTTGCTGTCCTATGGTTTAGATATGTAGAGCGTGCTCACCGATCATCTTTAACCGGCGAGTAATTAATTATGACTAGCAGCGCCTAAGAAACCAGTGGCATTGATAAAGGCTGATAACCTTTTAGAGTGATACGGCTGTATGGGCATGCGTTGAGCGAGCCGTGTGCTCAAATGTTTGTCTTTCACATAATCAGAGTATAGAAAGTTGACGCGCACCCCTTGATCCACATCAAAATCGAAAACGAAAATAGTAGAAAATATTTGAGATGACTTGCGCGATATGGAGTCAGAAGTAGGAACAAAATTAGTAGAAGCAAAGCTAACAGTAAACTAACGGAGCAAAGACTTTTAGTACTTTACTTGTCATTGCTTCTGCTTGTAACTAAACCTCATCAATCTCAAGGTAGCAGCCTTATGACCAATGAGGTTGCCATAGTTTCTCGCTCAATTGTCCTCTTCTCTTAAGTGTTCCTTAAGCTTCTGCGACTAAGCTTCTCGATACTTACTTAGTATGTCTCGCGAATGGAATGGGCAAGAAAATCATTAATCAAAAAAATAATCTGCATTTTGAAAGCATAATTATCGGCACTGGTTTTTCAGGTTTGTTGGCGGCGATTCGTTTACAGAAAAAACGTTGTAGCGACTTTGTTATGTTGGAAAGAAGCCCAGAGCTCGGTGGAACTTGGCAGATCAACTCGTACCCGGGTGCCGAGGTTGATATTCCAACCAGCCTTTATTCCATCTCTTTTGTGGCCTACCCGTTTAAGAAAACCTTTTCCCCGCAAAGCGAATTGCTCGCATACACAAACCATATCATTGACAAGTTTGGTCTGAGAAAGCAGGCAAAGACAAATCAGGTGGTCAACAAGCTTACTTATGATGAAAGCGATTGTTTGTGGAATGTAGAGACTGATTCGGGCGAGCGATACACTGCCCGTTTTATTATTGATACCAGCGGTGTGCTGGCTAATCCGCATATTCCCAATATAAAGGGTAAAGAGACTTTCGATGGACCGATATTCCATGCTGGACACTGGGATCACAGTGTCGCATATGAAGGCAAACGTGTCGGCGTAATCGGGTCCGGATGTTCAGCGGCGCAGATTGTTCCCGCTATAGCCGATAAAGTTGCTAGGTTGACCCTGTTCATGGGCAAGGCACAGTGGATTCTTCCTCGCTCAGACCGGCATTACGGCGCTATAGAAAGTTTTGTTCGAACGCTGCCGGGCATTCGCCACCTGATTCGTTTAAGCGTTTTTATTTATTATGATATTCGGTTTCTTGCATTCCGCCGCTACCCAGGGACCGTAACCATTAGCCGAATCATGAAGAGCTCTTATAGGAGCAGACTGAAAAAGCATCTGGAAAAATACATCCAAGACGATACTTTGCGTCAGCATATGATGCCCGATTACGAATTGGGCTGTAGGCGGGTTATACCGTCAAACAACTACCTTCCCGCGTTGTCTCGTGACAACGTGGATGTGGATATCAGTGGAATTGAATGTATTACGCCCCAGGGTATTAAAACAAAGGACGGTAAGGAGATACCTCTGGACGTCATCGTGTACGCCACGGGATATTTTGCCTATTCGAATATGAAAAAGGCATTAACGTTTCAAGTCTATGGCCTGGGCGGTCGGAACCTCAACAGCGAATGGGAAAAAGAGGCCGTCTCCTATAAAGGCATTACCGTTTCTGGCTACCCAAATTACTTTAAAGTTAACGGCCCGAACACCGGCACCGGTCATAGCTCCCAAATGTCGTATATGCAAGTGGCGACCGATTATATCGTTCAAGCCATCAGTGCTGTAAAACGGGATAAAAGCATAAAAGCCATCAATCCCAAACAGAATCTTCAGGATGCATATGTTGCTAAAATGAGAGAAAAAATGAAAAAGACTGTATGGCAAAACGCTACTTGCACCGCCTTTTATAGAAAGAATATGACTGAAGAAGTCACCAGTCTCTCCCCTGAGCCAGTAACTGGATTTATTTTTTCACGCAAATGGTTTAACTTGAATGATTTTCATTTATTAGAGTGACTGGCCATACCAGAACACCGTTAAGGCATAGCGATTAAAGGGATCTCAGCTTGCGATAGTTCCTCAAACAAACGTTGATAATTTATGTTTTCAATTTATCATCATTAATAATTAATATTAAATTTGTAGAGCAATCACTAATGTCCTTTCAATTGACGGCTAGCGACCCTAAAAGGTATTCGCTGGCAATGATGTTGTTGGTCTTAACGGCAGTCCAAACACAAGTACAAAGGACAGTCGTTATAGGAGAGAGGTAAGATCTGGGCTGTGACGAGCTTTAATCTGTGGTTTAGAGTGTCTGTCTGATTGAAGTCGTTACACAAACACACCAAAGTTTGGGCAAATTGTTTAATTACTCAATTGATGGGCGAGCGAACTACTCACCATTGCATTTGGTGAGGAGGCAGCTCTTTGAATTGCGTGTTTATCCGAATAAACTTCGGTGTGACCGCGTACTGGGCGTACGCTGATAGCGATGGTCTTCATAGAGCTGGCGCACAATATGCTCAGATCCCACCCAGTGGCCAAAGTGCTGCTCAAACTGGGTGATGAGCGTATGCCAAGCATCTTTATCTAAACTCAGCCTTTTTAGCAACCCCGGCTCATCGCTTGTGATAAACCCCTTTTTCGTAAGATGCACAATACGTCCGCTCCACTCGACTAATTGGATGTAATCATCAAGCCTAAATGGGATTCCATTTGTCTTTTTATTGATACCTGTAAATTGGTCTAAACATCGAACAGGTTCGGTCTGTTTAGCTATCGAATTAATTCGACTCTTAATACTGGTGAAGTCCGAGTGTTCTGGAGTACGGGCTAGTTTTGCTCGAATAGGGTTTAAATCAACATAAGCCATACAAGCTAGCAACGCTCTGTCGTCCAACAAAGCTTGGCTTTTAAAACGACTTTCCCAAAAATGACCTTTACATTGGTCTTCTTCGTTAGCCATAACGGCTACCGCATGATTGACGATTTTCATAAACCAAGAAATGCTCATCAGGCGGTCACGCCATAGAGCAACAGATTTATTTAGCTCATCTTGCTCAGCGATAGGCAAGACCTCACCGGCCATGAATCGTCTGGAAAACACTGTGCCTGAATAGAGCGAATGCCACCGAACAATTACCTCTTTAGCAGACCAGTCCTTGGCTTGTTCAGGGCAAACTCGAAGAACAACATGATAATGATTACTCATTACGGCGTACGCGCACACTTTAATGGCGAATGCTTCTGCTGTGTTTAACAGTTTCTGTTCGAGCCATTCTCGGCGGTGTTCGTACGACTTACCTGATTTACGGTCTTCGCCACAAAGAAACGCCTGGCGAACACAACGTGAGACGCAGTGGTAATAGGGCGTATCCGAAAGAGAGATAAGCGTGCTTCTAGGCTGAGTCATTCCGTTGGCTCATTTAGATTGAAGAGGCTTAGTTATAACCAGAACTTAACAATAGTGATAGTCTTAAAAGCGTGTGATGAGATGGATACCTCGTCTTACGGCATCAAGTGCCAAAATGAGGTTCATCACAACCAACTGCGAGGTATCCACCTATGAATAATCATACTGTTATTGGTGTCGATTTGGCAAAGACTGTCTTTCAAGTAGCCGTTCAACACGGCCAACAAATCACATCAAATAAGAAGCTCACTCGATCAAAACTGGTTGAGTTTATGACCCAACAACCACCGTCTGTGGTGGTTATGGAAGCGTGCTATACCGCGCACTATTGGGCGAGGGTGTGCGAAGCACATGGGCATACGGTTCGGCTCATCCCAGCACAACACGTAAAGCCGTTTACGCGCGGCAATAAAACCGATGCTAATGATGCGATAGCCATCATTGAGGCCGCGCAGCGGCCCAACATAATTGATGTGCCTGTTAAAACTCAACATCAACAAGACATTCAGTCTCTGCACCGGATCCGCGAACGCTTGGTCGGCAACCGTACCGGCTTGATGAATCAAGTCAGGGGCTTGTTGGCCGAGTACGGATTAATTAGCGCTAAGGGCAACAAAGGCTTTGTTGTACTAATGGAACTCGCTCTAAACAGCGATGAATTATCATCGTTGATTAAAGATGAGGTGCAACGATCACTTGATGAGTTACAACTGTTACGTGACCGCACTGAGGCCATTGAAGCAACGCTTCGAGAGTACCTCAAAAGCGACCGCCATTGCCAGATCATCAGCACGATTCCTGGTATCGGGGTAATTAACGCCACAGCTCTGGTCTGTAAGTTTGGTAACGGGTCACAGTTTAGGCAAGGACGCTCACTTGCTGTAAACCTTGGGCTAACGCCCAAGCTCAGCGCGAGCGGCCTACGCTCGCAGATGCAGGGCATCAGCAAACGAGGTGATCCGTACTTACGCAAACAGCTCATTCATGGTGCTCGCGCATTACTGGGTGTCTGTGATAAACGACCAGACGATGCTTTATGCCGGTGGGCGAATCGGATCAAACAACGCCGAGGCGGTCAGATAGCAACCGTAGCGATAGCCAATCGATTGGCTCGACTGGTCTGGGTGCTACTACACAAACAAGAAGTGTATCGACCGATGCCTGCGTGAGAGCGGGCTGTAATCCTACCCAATAAAGCCGTACCAACAACTTAACGAATGACCATCCACTGTTGCCGTTACTGATGAGATAAAGGGTTAATCCCACCTGAGCAGAGCCTGTCTGGGACAAGGTTTTACACAAGACCGTGCGTGTGTTTAGGCCGCTCGGGTGCGGATCTTCATCTGGGCTCGATCACAGTTTACTGATGATCATAGAGAAGCCGTATATATGTCAGCGCAACCTGTTTTTATCAGAGGGCAATAATGGTAATCATTCGTTAATAAGGAATCGATGCAAAGCATCGATAAGGCATTGCTATGCCTTTACAATGGGGAGGTATCCATATATGTCCCGTTAGTTATTCTCGAACCTTTGAAGATGAATGTCTCGACTTTTTGAGCCGCCGATCAAAATCAATCTGGGAGCGTCTTGCTTTCTGATCCAAACAAAAGCTTGTTGACGATACTTGCTTGCAAGAGCGATAGCTTCGCCGCATTCAATGCCAACAACCAAAATCGAAGGTTCGCTTGGCCAGCTAGAACCTTGCCCTTTACCCTCACCTAAAAAGTACTTATACCCAGCAAGCTCAATATCTTGTACTAACGCGGCGTGTGCCTTGATATTTTCATGATCGCTTAGCGGGTTACTATCTGGGTTATAAGCACTAATGAACGCAGCGGTGTTGGAGTTTGATTGTACGAGCAACTCTTCGACCTCTTTAGAGTACATACCGACATTTAGAACAATTGTTGCTTCACCATGAGTTACGCGATAATCAGTAGCTATATATGCATTCACAAGATCATCCGAGACTTCTTCAGCCGCGGCTTTTAAAGATTTCAACAAAATTGATTTTTCATGAAGTAGTCGGGGTGAAACGACATGGCCCACTCTAGATCTTATGCGCGACTCTAGTGTTTCCTCTGCGTCTAATATGGCTCCCTGTGTGTTATTCCCTTCTGGACCGTAACCCAAATTTTGCAAAACCTGACTTTTTGCAGACCGCACTCTTGGATGATGATAAAGGTCATTAATGGTTGGTATTAAGATCGGTGCACTCATATTTACGGGATCATCACTTGAAGACAGTTTATCTAGAATTTCAACAATATCATCATATCCGTGTTTTTTAGCATAATCATGTAGAGACTCCCCGCTCTCCATGGTTAATATAGTTGACGCTCCTTTTTCTATGAGAGCAGCAACGGCTTTCGTGTCTCCTCGGCGCACCGCATTTAATAGATTGCCCGTCGCTTTCTCGGCTTTGCGGGCTTTACCTAATTCCGCTCTCACTCTTTCCTTTTCTAAGTTTCTTTCCTTTCTTACACGGTCGTACTCGCGATGAGCCTGATATTCGGCCCAAGACCTTGCACCTTTAGCGAAGTAATCATAACTGCAAGTGTTGCTCACTACCCAATCAAATGCGTCGGAAACAGGTTCTTCTAAATCCCCAATAAGACGTTGAAGGTGTGTAACGCTGCCAACCCCGCTAATAGAGTCTTCGTACATTGCTAAGCCCTTTATCAAAGCAATTTTTTCGGATCTATTCAGGGGGCTTATTTGAGCCAAGGCTCTTGCCCCAACCGAAGCGCTGTATTTGCGTGCTACTGAAGGTTTAGCCCACCCGGGCAGCTTGCGGAGTTCCTCGGCGTTTTCTTTCAGTCCAGCAGCTATTAATGCGTTTAAAAAATAGGTTGTTTCCATTTAAGCTCCCTCAAGCCGCAACACTACTCATTAAAGCGTGTGTCCTGCTAGTTCTTCGACCTTGCGTGTTTTTCCATCGGTTAGCAAACACATCTGTTCTTCCTTTAAACAGGCTCATGAATAATTTTACTTTTTGATCGGCTGAGAGTGTCTTTGAGTTTTGTGTGGTTGCTATTGAGCCCGCACTGCTATTTAACAAAATCTTTTTCTCTGTCAACAGCTCCTTTTTTTGCCGTTCTAGTTCGACTAGCTGTTGTTCGATAATGTTTAGTTTATCTTCATTCATTATGTGATCGCAGGCTGACATAGAATACGGATCAGCGCCTGCTCCGACTATTTACAGTTCGCCAGTTAATTTTTTCAGGGTTCCATATCGAATTTATTTTTGAAACATAACGATGAGTTTTTGCATTATTTTTTCGAGTGAAAGCACCGTTATCTCGTTTGGCAGCTTATATTCATCGCCACCTAAATGAACAACCCATTTAGATGTTGGGTTTATATCTTCACAAGCAATATGAAAGCCTTTGCTTAGCGTTGGAGAGCTTGAGCGTTTGATTTCAATTGCAATCAGTTCGTCTGCGAAGCTCAGCAAAAGGTCGATTTCAACACCCGTTGCGGTTCGGTAAAAATAAGCATCCACATTTCGTGGGCAAATAGACAGGATGTTTTCTATCACAAACCCCTCCCAGCTATTGCCAGAAACAGGGTGGCCTAATAAACCGTCGTAGGTAGAAATATTTAGTAGTGCGTGAACTAAGCCACTATCACGAACATAGGTCTTGGCGCTTTTCACTAAGCGTTTTTTTGTATTCGTGTGCCAGGGGCGTAGCTTTCGAACCAGCATTAAATCGACCATCAAATCAAGATAGCGACTCGCGGACTGCCCTGAAATTCCAAGACTGCCGGCCATTTGTGCTGCGTTAAATAATTGGCCTTGGTTGTGAGCAAGCATTGTCCAAAATCGTTGTAGCGTTTCGGCAGGAACACGCATCCCTAGCATTGGAATATCTCGTTCGAGATAGGTTCTAATAAAGTCCAGGCGCCAACTTAAATCATTGTCGTCATTAACGTATGCTTCAGGAAACCCACCGCGTAACCAAAGAGCACCTTCGTTTTCCTGATTAACTTCTAATAAGTTAAGAGGAAATAGCTCTTGGTAGGAAATGCGTCCCGCTAGTGATTCTGAAGATTGGTTTAATAACTCGTTAGACGCGGAGCCCAGTAATAGAAATTGAGAAAATGTATGACTATTGCGTCGGTTGCGATCAATCTGGCTTCTTAATATTGGGAATAAATCAGGTCGCCTTTGAACTTCATCAATAATAATCAGTCGGTCAGCATATTGATCAAAGTAATAACTTGGATCGCCAAGCTTTTGAATATCCCTGGGGTCTTCAAGATCAATATAAATACTTTCAAGCTTATCTGATATTTTATGAGCGAGAGTCGTCTTGCCAACTTGCCGCGGCCCTAACAACGCAACAGCAGCAGACTTTTTAAGTTGACTGTGTATTTTTGAGTAAAGTTGTCTTTCTAACATGGTTGTAAATATACCAGATTATGGAGTATTTACAATGTTGATCGAAGATTGTTGGGTGATTGTATATCTTCCATTCGATGGTAGATATACAAATGCTTTAGAGTAATTATTGGTTTAATAATTGAGTTTGTTAAAACTATAGAGCCGATTAAGCAAGGGAAATGTACTGAACTGTACCGTTTTAAAACTAAGAGATAATGCCAATAATTTAATCGAATATAAGGTATTGATAAATATAAGAAAAATGGTGGCCAGGGACAGAATCGAACTGCCGACACGGGGATTTTCAGTCCTTTGCTTGCGGTCTTGACTGAGCTTGACTCAACTTAATTAATCTGCCATTTATTATTATATTCAATAGGTTATAATCATACCGAGTTTAATAGCGATTAACCGAAATTGACGTAATTTCGTGACCTTATCGTGACCAAAATTGAATTGATTATGCCTGAACATATTAACTTCACTAAAGCTACTCTGGATTCCCTGCCAAATTCAGTGAAAGGTAAGCGCACCTACTACCTTGACGAGAATAAAAAATCCGATGACATAAAGGGCTTTGGTGTTGTTGTCGAGCACAATGGTAAAAAACATTTTGTACTGACTCAGTACTTTAAAAGAGACAGGCAAACAGTGCGCTTGAGGTGCGGTGAATGGCCGCTCGTCAAAATTGATGTAGCTAGGAATCGTGCGCGAGAATTGCAGCACTCATTGATAAGCGGAATCCATCCACGGGATATTGAAAAGCAAAAGCTAATTGATAGAAAGGCTCAAAAGGTTGAAGACTTGCGAGGGAGCGTAACGCTAAAGGATGTCTGGGATGAGTATATTGAGGCTAACAAGTCCAATTGGAGTGAGTCGCACTATAAAGACCACCAAAAGTCCATGCAGCCTGCGGGTCTGAAACGACGGCGTTCCAATAAAAAAACTGTTGCTGGAGTGTTAAATAGCTTTTCTGCTGTGCGGCTGGCTGATTTCACATCAGAGACGATTGTGCGATGGATAGAAAAGGAGAAAAAGACTCGGCCAACCGTGACAGCGCGAGGATATAGATTATTACGCGCGTGTCTGAACTGGGCCGACGGAGAGGAAAGGTATCAAGACCTAGCCGACGTGGACAGGCTATTTAAAAATGGGATGATTCGTAAATCACTACCCAAAATAAAAGCTAAGCAGGATGCTTTAGAGAGTCAGCATTTACCTCACTGGTTTAAGGCTGTAAGGATGATCGACAATCCAGTCATCTCGGCGTATCTCCAAGGGCTATTAATAACAGGTGCTAGGCGCGAAGAGTTAGCGGGGTTGAAGTGGGAGGATGCAGATTTTCAATGGAATAGTGTGCGCATTAAGGACAAAGTGGAAGGTGAACGGGTAATCCCACTAACGCCGTACCTCGCTAATTTGTTGAACGCGCTCCCTCGCAGAAATGAATGGGTGTTCAGTAGCCCGCAATCTGAATCAGGTCGGCTGAGAGACCCTTACAGAAAACATGTAAATGCGCTAGCGCTGGCGGGGTTGCCTCCCGTATCACTTCATGGTTTGAGGCGGAGTTTTGGGAGTTTGTCCGAATGGGTAGAGTGTCCCGTTGGTGTTGTTGCTCAGATTCAAGGGCATAAGCCAAGCGCTATTGCTGAAAAGCATTACAGAGTGCGGCCTCTAGATCTTTTGAGGCTATGGCATACCCGAATTGAAGCGAAGATTCTTGAATTCGCTGGTTTAGAGCAACCAACAGGTCCGCTAGAGCACATAAGGGCAGTAAGATGAGAGAGTTCAGTGAAGCGGAGTTAGTTGCCGAAACCAAACAGGAGAAGATAAAGGTTATTTTACGCTTGGGTGGTTACGATTATCCTATACATGGCAAATGGCATGTCCATGCTCCTCTGCCGGAGATTACAAGGGGTGTGGCGGCTTATAGGTATGGTATTCAGGAATATGAACGAGCGGAAGAGAAGATGCAGCAGAGCCTTCATCATCACGATGAATTAGCTGTCTTAAGTGAAAAACTTCTAGATGACCAGTATCAGAAAGCTTTAGATCTCTACATTTCTAATTGGAATGAATTCAAAAGCGAAGAGCATAGAAAGAGCCTAGCTAGGGAAGTGGCTAAAAAACGAATAGGGGGTTTGTTATCGGAAGGCTACAAATCTGACAAGAATGAAGTGCGAGCGGAGTATCAAGCCCTGCGAGCGACTCTTTCCCATATTAGTGATCAGTATGCAGCGGAAACGATTAAGGCTGCTGAGCGTTCGCAAGAGGCATTGAAGGAGGCGTTGAAATCAATCCGCCGCCTAGATAGGAATCTTAACCCATTAAAATTCCCGTCAACCTGGCAGAACACTTTGAATTTCATAAATGCCGTTTGCCCAGCATTAAGGTTACCTCAAAAGAAAGGATTTCATGCGCAGATCAAACAGGCAGAGAAAAATGGGGCGACGATATGCTTGTTTGACCTAAATAGTACCGACAATGCTTGGAGCCAAGTTTTTGGTGAAATTCAAAAAGAAGATCGGCCTTAGCAAGACTTAAACATAGATTTTTCATCCGTAGGATGCAAAAAGGAACCCCTCCCTATTGGTTATGTTCTCGTAACTAATTGATATAAATCATATTAATCTCTTTAGATCTAAAAATAAAACGCTTGCCAAGGGAGGGTATCTCTCTCCGAAAATGTAAAACGCTGTAGGCATGGGTTAAATCCAACCTGTGTTCAACTAACTTGAAAAAGCGTGATTACATATGAATAGACAAGAGATTTTATTAGATATTGCTCAGACCCTAAATTGCTCAGTAAAAGAAGTGCCTGGTGATTTTCCGGACAAGCAATTGAATGCGATTTTTGGCCTCGCACAAGGAACGCTTGAGGTGAGGCGCTCTCGCGGTGAAATAGATATTCCAAGCTATAAATTAGGTCGCTCACGTCGCACACCATTGTGTGCCGTTATCCAATTTAAGCTCTCACAAATCAGTGATGGGGGTGTCTAATGGACAGAATAACCAAAGAAGCCGCCACGAGAAATCGTGGCGGCTCAATTGAAAGTCTTTCGCCTGCCAGCTTAGACAAAACGGATTTTACCAGAACTAAATTACTAAGCGAGATCCAAATTGAAGTTTGGGCATCGGGCGAGCGAATGGAAAAATGTCGCAAGTTTAAGTCTTGCAATGCTCCAAATTGTCCGTTGGACAGCAAAAGCCTGGAGGCAATATATTTACATGGGGAGCCGATCTGTTTTTGGGTTACTGAATTTCAGAAAAAGCAGTATCGGAATCTACAGTCCTCAATGGAGACCATACCCCTAGAACTCATAGGTCGTGCTTCCAGTAGGCTCCGAGAGCGCTATAGTGATATTAGAATTAGGCTAAACAACGCTAAAAGAACGCCTTCAAGGATTCCGGAATGGCATTGTGAATAATGAGACCTGTCTTATTGATGCTGATCTTATGCGTGAACGCGCTATAGAGCTCGCTGGGATGGGGATGGCCGTACTTCCATTGCAAACAATAATTGATGGTCATTGTTCTTGTGGTCGGTTTTGTCGATCGCCCGGAAAGCATCCTGCGTGCCGTGGTGGATTTAAAGCTGCAAGCAAAGATCAGTCTAAGGTATGGGGAATGTTCAATAAGCCACGTAATATCGGAGTTGCAACGGGAATCAAGTCAGGGATTGTTGTTGTGGATGTTGATAAAGACAAAGGGGGTTATGAATCACTAGCTAAAATTGAAAGAGATTATGGTCGTCTATCATTGGATAATTTAGTTGCGAATACGGGGGGTGGGGGTATTCACATCTTTTTTGACTCCAATGGTTACTCAATTGCTTCGGGCGTGAATGTGCTGGGACCAGGAATAGATATTCGTGGTGACGGTGGCTACGTGGTTGGACCACCATCACTACATGCGTCAGGTAACATCTATGAATGGAAAGACGGCCTGTATAAACCCAATAACATTCCAGTAGAGCTGATTGACTTACTTAAGCAGCGCGATAGAAATCACCCGCTAACTAATAGAACGAAGATATACGAGGGGATGCGAAACACGCACCTGACTCGTTTCGCTGGAAAATTGAGGGCTAGAGGTGCTGAACTTGAGGAACTTATCTTAAAGGTTCAATCAGAAAATATTAGGAGTTGCAATCCGCCATTAGATTCGTTGGAGGCAATTTCCATCGCAAAATCTATTGCTCGTTACCGAAAAGGGCAATCTGCTTCAAATTTGAGAGATATATGGCTTGATTCGGTTTTTGGAAAGTATTCAACCCTTAACAGTACTACTCGGTTAGTTCTTGCCGCGCTATCTCGCTTTATGAATGCTGAGGGCGAAGGTTGTTTCCCGTCACAAGAGTTGATTGCGTATGCTGCTGGTTTAAAGAAGAGACAAACTGTATCTGCTCACATTCAGCACGCAATAGACTTGGGTTATTTGTCGGTATGTCGGATTAATTGCGAAGGACGAACCGGATGGAGATACGAGTATAAGGTATTAATTCCTATGGTTTATAGGGGCCGTTTGACGTAAAGATGTCCGTTTGACGGACATTGTGATTCTTTAGGGGTTTAATGACATAGAAGCGGTCCAATTGCCTGTTATCAGAACACTTGCATGCAATAGTAGTGAAAGTCGTAAGATAGGTTTAACCCTGATTGATCGCGCGCACGCGCACGCGCACGCGAGTGCTGTGCGGGGGCTCTTTTGTCAAGGAGTTTCTCAGAGCTGTTTTCTTTTTTTTGGGGGGCTGATACAAGCATGAGAAAATAAATTGGTTCTCTCTCTGTCAAACATGTAAATTAATGACAGGTATTAGATAATTAGAAAACAAAGATTTTGTGCGCATGGATAAAAGTAATAAAAACCAGCAGCAAAAACAATAATGAAGGGTAAACACCGTTGAATGCAGTAGAAATAGAAGAAGCCATTAGCCATTTGGCCGAGGAAGCATTTGACGCGGCGAGCTTCCCCTATGCCTTCCTTGAAGCGTTTGGCAACAAGGCAACCACCATCAAGCGCCTGCAAAGCGGCTCATCCAACAAGTCTGATATTGGTGGCGTCCTGCAAACCAACAACATCCATATCTCTGTTTGCGCGGAAGGTGAAGTCACTGCCACCCTAAATACACTCAAAGCCAGCCCAGCCACAGCCAAGGCTAAAGCAAAATTTACGCTAGCTACCGATGGCATTACCCTTGAAGCTGAAGACCTCAGCACAAACGAAACCGTCGCCTGCGACTACAAAGACTTCCCTAATCATTTCGGTTTTTTTCTGCCATTGGCGGGTATTAGCACCGTTAAACAAATCCGTGACAACTCCTTTGATATTCGGGCAACTAGCCGCTTAAACCGCCTGTATGTAGAGCTTCTTAAAAACAACGCCGCTTGGGGTACATCGGAACGTCGCCACGATATGAATCACTTTATGGCGCGGTTGATCTTCTGTTTCTTTGCCGAAGACACCGACATATTCAATGGCGACAACCTGTTTACCGGCACCATCGAGCAAATGAGCGCAAGAGATTCCTCAAACACCCATGAGGTGATTGGTGAAGTCTTTCGCTCAATGAACACTAAAACCTCAAATCGTAAAAAAGAGAATATCCGCTCATGGGCAGAGGGCTTCCCCTATGTTAACGGCGGTTTGTTTTCAGGTAGCACCGAAGTGCCTCGCTTCACCAAGATTGCCCGCTCCTATTTTATTCATGTTGGTAATTTGGACTGGAAAAAAATCAACCCCGATATTTTCGGTTCAATGATTCAAGCTGTGGCCGATGATGACGAACGTGGTGCATTGGGGATGCACTACACCAGCGTTCCCAACATCCTAAAAGTTCTAAACCCACTGTTTTTGGATGGCCTGCGCGAGCAATTAGAGCAAGTTCAAGATAATCCGAGAAAGCTGTTAAACCTACGCAAACGCATATCAAACATTCGCGTCTTTGACCCTGCTTGTGGCTCAGGTAATTTTTTGGTTATTGCCTATAAGCAGATGCGTGAGATCGAGGCTGAGATAAATGAACGCCGTGGAGAAAAAGGGCGTCCAACGGACATACCATTGACAAATTTCCGTGGTATTGAATTTCGAGATTTTCCGGCAGAAATTGCACGGCTCGCATTAATTATTGCAGAGTATCAATGTGACTTACTTTATCGAGGACAAAAACTAGCACTCGCAGAATTTTTACCATTGGATACGGAAAATTGGATTACCTGCGGAAATGCTTTAAGGCTCGACTGGCTTTCTATTTGTCCACCTACTGGAACGGGCGTTAAATTCATTGGAGATGACTTATTTACTGCGCCGCATGATCAAGCTCAGATTGACTTTGAGAATGAAGGTGGTGAGACATATATTTGCGGCAATCCTCCTTACAAGGGTAATGCCGATCAAAACAAAGATCAAAAAGAAGATATGAAAGCTTGTTTATCTAATGCCTTCAAGAACTGGAGGTCTTTAGATTATATATGCGGCTGGTTTTATTTAGCACAAATGTTTTGTCGAAAAACGGAAGCTAGGTATGCATTTGTGTCTACCAATTCCATTTGTCAGGGTCAGAATATTTCAAACTTCTGGCAAGAAATGGATAAACTTGAAGCAACGATTAACTTTGCTGTCTTATCGTTTAAATGGAGTAACTTGGCACAGAACAATGCAGGTGTAACCGTAGCTATTATTGGAGGCGGCCAAAATCTAAAGCCTCCATTTTATATTTATGTCGAAAGTGAAAAAAAGTCTGTCTCAATGATTAACGCATACCTTGTAGAAGGAAAAAATGTTTGGATTGAAAGAAGATCAAACAGCATCAGTGAGCTTGATGAAATGCTTAAAGGAAATTATTACGGTCTATCAGATGGACTGCTGATGAGCACCTCCGAAAAGGCTGTTTTGGAAGAAAGCGGATTAGCTCAAGGAAACATTAAAACCTTCAAGGGATCTGAAGAACTAACGAAGGGTAAACTGAGGTACTGCATGTGGTTTCCTGACATTTCTGATTATAGGAAATATACCAATAACCTCTTAATATCGGGAAGAGTAAAAAGCGTTCAAGAAAAGAGAGTTGCGTCGCGGGACCCAATGGCAAAAAAAATGGCGGAAACGCCTCATCAATTTAGAGAAATGAGGGTTTGCAAAAGCCATTCTATAGCTACACCCGTTGTTTCTTCTGAAAACCGGGAATACCTACCGGTTACCTTAGAACCAAATAATGTAGTTTTTTCAAATGCAGCATTTGCTTTGTATGATGCTTCGTTATGGAATATGGCATTGATAGCATCTCGTATTCATTTGGTTTGGATTTCTACTGTTTGCGGCAAGCTAAAAACAGATTTTCGTTATTCAAACACGATGGGATGGAATACATTTCCTATACCGAACCTCACTGAAAAAAATACGGAAGATTTAACACGATGCGCTGAGAACATTCTTCTTGCTCGTGAAGCGCATTTTCCAGCGACGATCGCTGATCTCTATAGTCCAGAAAAAATGCCTGAAAACTTACGTCATGCCCACGAGCGCAACGACGAAGTGCTAGAACGTATCTATATTGGTCGTCGGTTTAAAAACGACACGGAGCGCCTAGAAAAGCTCTTCGACCTTTATGCAGAAATGACTAGTAAAACAAATAAGAAGGTGACCTTAAAATGATGGACCATAAATCTATCCCCTCTGTTTCAGTAAAGTATGCCTGCAACGGCAGCTCCACAAAATCAAACGAGCTGGGTATGCGTGTTATGCAAGAGCGTGCCTATGAAAAACGTGGCGAACAGTATCTTCTGATTAAGTCGCCACCGGCCTCTGGTAAAAGTCGCGCTTTGATGTTTATCACATTGGATAAGCTTCACAATCAAAACGTTAAGAAAGCCATAATTATCGTGCCTGAAAAATCTATTGGCGCAAGTTTTGACAACGAACCACTGAGGAAGTATGGCTTTTATTGGGACTGGGAAGTCGCTCCAAAATGGAATTTGTGCAATGCACCCGGGGAGGATGGTGGCAAGGTCAAATCCCTAAAATCTTTCTTGGAGAGAGACGATCAAACATTGATATGCACTCATGCAACTTTTCGCTTTGCGGTAGATCGGTTTGGTATTTCTATATTTGATGATTGCTTAATCGCGGTCGATGAATTTCATCATGTAAGCGCCAATCCAGACAGCAAACTAGGTGAGCAGTTGGGGAAATTTATTGCCCGCGACAAAGTACATATTGTTGGCATGACTGGTTCGTATTTTAGAGGTGATGCCGAAGCCGTCTTATCGCCAGAGGATGAAGCCAATTTTGATACTGTGACGTATACCTATTACGAGCAGCTTAACGGCTATGAATACCTCAAAACCCTAGATATTGGTTACTACTTTTATTCGGGCTCCTACTCAGATGATATTCTGAACGTGCTAGATCCCAATGAGAAAACCATCATTCATATCCCCAATGTGAACTCACGGGAAAGCACCAAAGATAAGATTAAAGAAGTTGAACATATCATTGAAGAACTCGGCGATTGGCAGGGAACTGACCTCGACACGGGCTTTCATTTAGTAAAAACCTCAAACGGTAAAATGCTAAAAATTGCTGACTTAGTAGATGATGATGCTGCCAAACGCGACAAAGTATCTGCTGCGCTAAAGCGACCTGAAGCCAAAAATGACCGCGATCATGTGGATATAATTATAGCGCTTGGGATGGCGAAGGAGGGGTTTGATTGGATATGGTGTGAGCATGCCCTAACTGTAGGTTATCGCTCCAGCCTCACTGAAATAATACAGATTATTGGCCGTGCGACGCGCGATGCAAAGGGTAAAACCCATGCTCGTTTTACTAATCTGATTGCCGAGCCAGACGCTTCAGAAGCAGCTGTAACAGATGCCGTGAACGACACCTTAAAAGCCATAGCCGCTAGTTTGCTGATGGAGCAGGTGCTTGCCCCCAAATTTAATTTCTCACCCAAAAATGCCCAAAACGGGCCTGTGGAAGGCTTTGATTATGGCGAAAACGGTTATGACCCCAAAGCTAATAATGTGGGCTTCAATGAATCTACCGGGCAATTTCAGATAGAAATTTCGGGGCTTGCTGAGCCAAAGAGCAAAGATGCCCAGCGTATCTGCCAGGAAGATTTGAATGAGGTAATTACTGCCTTTGTGCAAGATAAAACCGCTCTAGAACGTGGCCTTTTTGATGAGGAGATGATTCCTGAAGAGCTAACACAAGTGCGTATGGGTAAAATTGTTAAAGACAAATACCCAGAGTTGGACGATGAAGACCAAGAAGCCGTTCGTCAGCATGCGATTGCGGCACTAAACTTAACTCAAAAAGCAAAAGAAATAGTCACGGAAGGTGAGAGTTCAGAGCAAGGTGGTAGTACAGCCTTTGTTGATGGTGTTAGAAAGTTCGCTATGAACGTTACAGACTTGGATATTGATCTAATAGATAGGATCAATCCGTTTAGTGAAGCTTATGCCATTCTTGCTAAAGCAATGACAGAGGAAAGCTTGAAGCAAGTCGCTGCCGTTATTGCTGCCAAGAAAATTACTTTGTCAGAAGATGAGGCTAGAGATTTGGTTGATCGCGCGATTAAGTTCAAGAAAGAGAGAGGTCGGTTGCCTGAACTTACTTCTGCCGACCCATGGGAACAACGTATGGCAGAGGGCATTGCTTACCTTGCACGGAAAGTAGCGGAGGAAAGTAATGGCTGAAACAAAAGAAAAAAAATCTAATAAAGCGCTGCTTGAAGAGTTGGGAGTTGATCTAACGCCCACCAAAAAAGTAGCTCATTCGCCAAAAGAAGAGCGCATTATTGCGGGTTTTGAAGAAATTCAGCGCTTTGTGGAAGAGCATGGGCATCAACCTCAACACGGCGAGGATAGAGACATATTTGAGCGCCTGTTTGCTGTTCGCCTAGATCGCATCCGTGTGCAAGCGGAATGCCTTGCTTTGGTCGAAACCATGGATCATCAAGGGCTACTGACAGGCGGTTCACAAGTGAATGAACCTTCTACTGAATACAAAAGCGATAAAGCCTTGTTGGCTGAGTTGGGAATAGAAGCCCCTCAGGAAGGCGATATAACGCATCTCAAGCATGTACGGTCGCAATCAGAAAAAGCGCGGGCTAAGGCCGAGGAAATAGGCCAGAGAGTACCTTGCAAAGATTTTGAGAGGTTCAGACCGTTGTTTGAAACCGTGCAGGAAGATATCAAAACTGGACTGCGGAAGACGATTGTTTTTAGTAAAGATGGCAGCGTTGAAAAAGGTAATTTCTTTATTCTTTCTGGGCAAAAGGCTTACATCGCTGATGTAGGTGAGGAGTTCATTGGAACGGACGGACGCAAAGAATACCGATTAAGAGTTATTTTTGATAATGGCGTTGAAAGCAACCAGCTAATGCGGTCACTCCAAAAGCGGCTTTGGGAGGATGAAACAGGTAGGCGCATAACTGACATAAGCATGGGGCCGTTATTTGACGATGTTGTTGGTGAACAGGACGCTGAAAGCGGAACAATTTATATCTTGAGAAGCATGTCGGAGCTCCCGATGATTGCGGAAAACCGTAAGGTGATCCACAAAATAGGTGTGACTGGTGGAAGTGTTAAAACACGAATCTCCAATGCAAAACTGGACCCAACCTATCTCATGGCAGATGTTGAAATCGTAGCAACCTATGAGCTGTTCAATATAAACCGATTTAAGTTAGAAAATATTATTCGCCGATTTTTTGAGCCAGCTAAACTTGATATTAAAATCAACGACCGCTTTGGCAATCCCGTTACCCCTAGAGAGTGGTTTTTTGTGCCTCTGTTTATTATAGATGCGGTTGTGGATAAGATTAAGGTTGGAGATATTAGTGAGTACCGCTACGACCCGAAAGAAGTGAAGTTAGTAAAAATGGTCCACAAATAATAAAGTAGAGGTTGAAATGATTAGATTGAAAAAAATGGCGTGCGTAGGCGTGGCTAAACGGACACACGCTTTAACTCGGCCATCTAATTTGATTTAATCGACAGCCAGATCCATACACAAAACAGTCGTTGGGGACGTATCTGAGCCCGGTTTAATTAAGAGGAATATTAATGAAAGATGTTTTCAATAAAAACGGAATTAAGATTGGTACATTAGACCGAGACGTTGTTGTATGTGATGGCATTAAAAAATACCGAATTGAAAATGACAATAAGGTTTGGGGATTAGTGGATAGTGACCTTATTGGAAGAGCTCATTACACACCTATCGGGACCTTCAAAGACGGTAAGTGTGTTGATGATAACGGCGAAATAATATTTACCGTTTGATGAGTTATTGAGATTTATATATCCAAAGCATAACAAGAGAGATTAGAGCGAATGTCCGCTTAGGGCAACTTTGACCCATTCTCATAATCGACTGGGTCTTAAATACTCATTTCTGACGTTTGGAGCTCTGGCTATTCTCCGTGTTTTTGATCAGGAAAGTATCTACTAGTAAGCTCAGGCCGTATCAAGTTACGTAAAAGACGGTGACTCTATTATCATCTGGAACAGTGGTATTTGAAGTCTATAAAAAACGCGCATAAAAAATGTTCCCGCTGTTCAGCGCATAGAAAGGCCCTTTAGTTCCTGAGTTGGGGTTCGGCAGCGTATCTATGGTTCTACGGAAGACTAAAGGTGTCCCAGTGTAATAAACTCTATTCGCAAATTTTACGCCTGTGATTTCTATGGTGAAATCGTTATTAGTCGAATAGACATCGCCAGTCTCTAAGTAGAAGTTTGCAGAGATTGAGAAAACATCGCTACCTACGGGTGTTCCGTTACAAAGTTCGCGCTCAATTACTTTTACTTTACCTGTTGGAATAACGTAAAACCCATCTGTATCATGAGACAGCACAGTCAAACTTACTGTAATTAACCCAACTAACAAAACACTTTGCCTAAACACCTGTTTTAACATTTTGTATTCCACCTTTTAAAAATCCGAGATTACCACAAGCTAACTTCTGAGTGTGCTGGCAAGTTAACTATTTTCTTCTAGAAAAGTGGGGATGTTAGATAAGCTCTTGACCTTTCCCCCGTCTCGGTACCAGAATTTGGATGAGATCACTGTAGCTTAGGCGGTATTACAGAGAAAGTGACTGGCTGCTTTGGGCAATGAAGCGACCTTTGAGTTAGACAATCCTAACGGTCGTAAATATACTTCATAGCGGTCGTTGGATCTTAATGGGCTCTAATCCCTTTTATTTTTTTGAGCGATGCTTAGCAGGGCTATATTAAAACTCCCGCAATGTATCTGCTTGGTCGAGCATTCATTGCTCTGGTGCTGTGCCGCTAATAGAGGCTTTACAATTATATGCATTGTTATCAAATAATTGCTTCAGAGGTTGGTGTGTCAGTCAATGATGGTTCTGTTGTCAGCGACGGGAAACTAAACTATGTGCTGCCAGATGAAGCGGCTGTCCGGCTGAGTCCGATTCTTGATAGATATAGTCAAAATCCTTACTGGTACTTTGATAAGTTAAATTTCGGGAAGCCCCCGGCACCATGGGCAATAGCTTGTATGGATTGTGAGTACGCCATCGCTGGCCATGTGGCGACTGCTAGAAGACATGACTCTGGGATAGGTTTTTCACCTTACACTCAACCGCCGGATCCCACTTCTGAAGATTTCGTTCCCGCAGTGGGTGTGATTACTTTTATGTCAAAGCAATGCCTTGAAAATGCCGCAAACAAATCCCCGCTGTTTTCTCAATTATGGATGGGGTTGAAAGATCGCTCGCCCGACAAAAACTGGCTTCTAATTCATTGCCCGCTTGAAGGGGTCTGGTTGGATGAGGCTCTAAATGAAAATCGGGAAAGGTGGCTCGCATACCGAAATGACACGATCTGAGTTTAACTACACATCAGAAAACTCTGGAAATTATCTTTGGATAGTGCTCGTTCTTACGAGAGAACAATGGACTTTTCCAGCCACAGAGCAGCATAAATCCAATTGATTGTGTTTACCGACTAAAAACGTGACCTAGTCGTGACCAGACGCGAAGTCTTGAATGACCAGACTAAGGCATCCAGGATATAGCAAGCGTAAACTATTGATTTTAATAAGAAAAGATGGTGGCCAGGGACAGAATCGAACTGCCGACACGGGGATTTTCAGTCCCCTGCTCTACCGACTGAGCTACCTGGCCATATCTTGAATAAGATAAATGTGGGGTTCCTTTCGGAACGGCGCATTACAATGCAATGCGCCTATTGAGTCAAGTCTTTTTTCGGTGATCTGCTCGCAAAGTTCTAATATTAGTACTCTTGCGAGAGTGGGTCGTTGGGATCGCCTTCTGGAACGAAGTCTGCGGGTGGCTCGCTGCCTTCGCCGAATAAGAACTTTTCCATTTCGCTGATGATCAAATCCTTTGATTTTTGCTCCATAGGATTTAAGCGATATTCGTTGATTAACATGGTTTGGTGGTTAACCCATTGGCCCCATGCTTCGGCCGAGATGTTTTCGAATACGCGTTTACCTAATTCGCCGGGCCATGTTTGAAACGCGAGTGCGGGTAATTCTTTTTGCAGCTTTTTACAAAATACCATGCGGCTCATGGGTGGTTCTCCTTTTTAAATTCTTGCTTAATCGGCGGGTCTTAATCAGACCGTTTTCTATTTCAGCTGCGCCATCAATTTCTTAACCGGCGCGGCCAAGCCGATTGCTTGTGGTTGATCACGTTTATACCATACTTGGTCGGGCGCATCTGTTAGCGTTTTTGCCTTATCGGCTAAGTGCGCACTCAATGGGCTTATGTCTAAGTGGTAATGGCTAAACGTGTGTCTATAGTCGTCGTGTACTTTAGTTATGATGAGGCTGAGGCCCATAATTTCAAGTTCGTCATTTTGTTTAAGTGCGCCATCCTCAATCTGTGGCGGACACCATAAGCCGCCCCATATGCCAGTGGGTGGGTTGCGTACCAGCAGAATCTCTTTATCAGCGCTTTCTATAAACAGCATTTGAGTTGCCTTAACGGGTTTATGCTTTTTAGGCTTGCCGTGCGGTAATTCATCTACTCGGTTGGTTTGCCAGGCAACGCACTGCTTTTGTAATGGGCACTGCTTGCACTTTGCTCGTTTACGACTGCAATGTGTGGCACCAAAGTCCATGATTGCCTGTGTGTACGTGTCTACGTGCTTGTCCGGTGTATTGGCCTCCGCGAGCGCCCAGAGCTTGTCCGCTACCGCTCTAACGCCATACCAGCCTTCTACGCCATACACTCTTGCCAGCACGCGCTTAACATTGCCGTCTAATATGGCGTGGCGTTGCTTAGTGCTGAACGCCAGGATTGCGCCGGCTGTTGATTTACCTATGCCGGGTAGGGCAAGCATGTGGTCCATCGTTTTAGGAAACTCACCGCTGTGCAACTCCACTACTTGCTGCGCGGTCTTATGCAAATTGCGTGCGCGGGCGTAATAACCAAGCCCAGTCCAAAGGTGTAGTACTTCATCAACCGGTGCGGCGGCTAAGGTTTGAACAGTGGGAAAGCGGTGCATAAAGCGCTCAAAATAGGGAATAACCGTAGCTACTTGAGTTTGTTGCAGCATTATCTCGGACAACCAAACAGGGTAGGCGTGCGAATACGCCTGCCACGGCAGGCCATGCCGCCCGTGCTGTTTGTGCCATGTTAAAATGGCGTTGGTAATAACAAGTTGCTTAGCGAGTTCGGTCATTTCACTTTTGATTGCTTAATTAGTGATGGTTCTCGGTTACAATTCGGCCCTACGCGTAGGCTTGTCTTGATATTAGTATCTTGTAGTTGCTTGCTAGTATTCAAACTAAAACCTAACGCACTAACCCTGAGCAGATTATGCCTAAACCACTTCCATCCGTCATGAGTCTTGCTCGTTTTGAGCTAGACGATGCTGCGCTAGCATATGCTGTCCGCGCGTTAGATGACGTGAGCAACTGGTCGCTATGGTTGGGGCAGATCGAGGAGCATGGATTGTCTGGCTTTGCGAGCAAGCATGTTAGCGCCTACGAGCTACCTATACCGCCCGCTACCAAGCTGTCTTTAAAGGCGTTGAATGTGCGCCATCGGGCCGCGTCGGCCGCTCGGCATAAAGCGCTTAAAGAGATGGCCGAAGCCTTTGCCGCCGAATCGCTTGATTGGGTTGCTTTAAAGGGCGCGGCGTTAATGCCGCATATTTATAAGGTTGCTGAGCTGCGGCCAATGCGCGACATGGACATCTTGATGCCAGTGGAGCAGCTTCAGAAAGCAGCGAGTGTAATGCGTGAACTGGGCTATAACTTGCCTACAGAACAGCCGTCTAAATTTATGCGCGACATGCACCAGCTGCCCAACGCCAGCAAAAAGGTTAACGGTTTTTTGGTGAGCGTAGAGCTGCACAACGATGGAATCTCGCGCGAAGTGCCGGGTCACTTTCATTTCCCCACGGCTAAAAACCAGTTTCAAACAATTGATTGGCAAGGCATACCCGTTAACGCATTAGCTGATTTGCCCTTTGCACACCAAGTGAGTAAACACCTAGAAGGATTACATACTGGTGCATTACTTAAGCTTATTAACGTAATGGATGTTGTTGGTTTGGCCCAGCACATTGTGGTCAATGGTCAGTTAGATGAACTCGCTAAGGAGTATCCGCATGTTATGAACACGCTTAGGTGCTTGCATGCGTACATACCTCTGCCGGCCGAGCTTCAAGAGCACGTAGGCGGTTTGCCTACTAAGCCTATTCAGGGCGCTGGCGAGATTATGGTGTCGTTGCGTACTGCTATGTTGGGTCAGCACAGTTTTGCTAAGCGCATGCGCTTAATGCTACGGCCATCAGACTGGTGGCTGTATTTGTATTACAATAGCGACCCGAGTAAATCCTTGGTTTGGATCCAGTGGGTTAAACACCCTTTACGAATTTTTAACTGGCTGAGCCGGAGATTGTATTCTCGGGTCTTAGGTGGCTAGGCGATGTCCGTCGGGCATTTTAGGGCCAGCCACATTATTGTAATTACCCAAAGCGGAACGCTATGAATCTCAACGCTATTTACGTGCAGTCACCCGAATGTTTGCTCGAAAACATGGACGGCGAATTGCTGCTCTACAACCCAATTAATACAACAACCTTGCACCTAAACGGCTCGTCTGCAGTGGTCTGGGATTTGTGCGATGGTAAGCAAACGATTGAGTCTATTATCGAGTCTTTGCAAGAAGCCTTTCCCGACCAATCTGATCAAATTGCCGCCGATGTTGAAGCCGTTATTACGGACCTTGTATCACAGGCTGCATTGGTTGAGGCGTCACAGTAGTGACTAATTACCGCTAATGTCCATGTGGCAAATACAACGCGCTGGCGTTGTAATATCAATCCATCTAAAGTCGAAAGCCGCGCAAGAATTTCTGGGGCCCATAGTAGATGGTTTGCATGCAACTCAAGTTAGTTCAGTGAGGGATATTCAACTTGTTGTTGATGGTGAGGCTGGCGATTGGACGCTTACCGACCACGAAGACAATTTCGAGCGTAAGCTAAAGTTAGATGGCGACCTTATTTATCATTTTACCGACCGCATTGTTTTTCACGTGGCGAATAACGCTAAAGATGTGCACTGTATTCACGCGGCGGCGGTTGCCTATAAAGATGGCGTGATAGTTGTGCCGGCTCACAGCGGTGCGGGCAAAAGCACGTTTACAACCTGGTTGGTCGCTAATGGGTTTGACTACATTACCGACGAACTTATTCTCATTGATAAAGACCTAAAAATTGATGGCATTGGCCGGCCCATTCAAATTAAGGCAAATGGCATAGAAGCTATTACGCCGCTGCTGACTAACAATAATTATGCGCGTGGGAATATGGCAAATGCGGTTCCTGTAGCCTGTTTAGGCGGCAAAATAGTAGAGCCAGGTAGTAACCGCTTGGCTGCATTTGTGTTTCCGCGTTTTGAGCGTGATTCTGGTTTTAGTTTTGCCCAATTGAGCTCAGCTGAGGCGGGCTTAAACTTAATGAACAATCACGTAAACGCACGCAATTTAGAAGACCATGGTTTTCGAGCAATGATGGGTCTAATTCGTACCACGCCTCGCCACTCGTTAAAATACGGTGGCTTCGCCGATCTGCCTAATGATTTTGCGCAGCAGCTTAAAGCGCTGTGCACCGATACATAAGTCTTTTTTTTAAAAAACTAAGCTAAAGCTTAAACGTACCCCCATTGCATACACGCACCAACCTTCCGAGATAATGAGCCAAGAATTTTCTAATAAAGAAGGGTTGTTTAACCCGCGGCGTATTCGCAGCTTTGTGCGCCGCGAAGGTAAGCTCACTAAAGGTCAGCAAAACGCGCTAAACGACGTCTGGCCCTTGCTGGGTGTGCCGCTTATTGCCGACAAGGTATTAGATTTTGATGTACTTTTTGGGCGCAGAGCCGATACCGTTTTAGAGATTGGCTTTGGTAATGGTTTGTCGCTTGCGGATATGGCCGAAGCCGCCCCCAACCTTAATTTTCTTGGCGTAGAAGTTCACCGCCCTGGGGTTGGCAGTTTGTTGGTGCAACTTAAAAAGCGCGACATTACCAATGTGCGCGTCTCGCAAGACGACGCTGTTGATGTGGTTACTCAGCAAATTGCTGATGGATCCCTGCATAGGGTACAAATATTTTTCCCAGACCCGTGGCACAAAAAGCGTCACAACAAACGCCGCTTAATTAATGCCGCGTTTATTCAGTTAATCTTAACAAAGCTTAAACCTGGCGGGCATTTTCACGTGGCAACCGATTGGGAGCCCTATGCCGAGCAAGTTCTAGAAGAGCTTACCGCCAATGAGGGCCTTACGAATACAGCAGACAGGTATTGTGCAAAGCCCGATTATCGGCCGACAACAAAGTATGAGCAGCGTGGTATCCGTCATGGCCATGGGGTCTACGATATGGTATTTCAGAAGCGAATTTAAGCGCCTTGTATGGCAACACAAACAGGTGTTGATAACGGTTCTTCTAACGGACTTTTCATGCGTATTTGGGGTGCTCGAACGACCGAGGCTAAAATATCGAAACGCCGCATAAAACAACGGTTTTAGTCCGTTTAGCTATCTATGAAAACCGCTTATCTACTGAAGTTTGGTGCGCCCTCGAAATGATGGTACACCAGTGTTGGAACTAACCGTTTGTTCGGGCAGTGGTTACAATCAATAAGGTGGCTGCGCGACAGAGTCGTAATCTAGCTTGCGAAGCAAGCTATTGTATTAAATTATAATTTTCACTTTACGACAATGGCCGAACTTTTAACAAACGCGGTTTGTTTGTTTTAGAGAAGACGAGCCTGCATGTTTAGCAAACAAGCGTCTTGGTTTTAAACTAACACAAGATTCAAATTTTAAAGAGCTGGTATGCAAATCCGAAATTTTCCAATAATGAATTTTTCACGCGCCTCTTTAGGCCGCGGATTCTCCCTAATGGAGTTGATGATTGCAATTTCAGTTATGGGTATATTGGTTGTGTCTGCTGCGCCAGCGCTTAACTATCTTTCGGCGTACGGCGCCTTGAGTAATGCACGCACGCAATTTGTAAGCGCTCTCAGGTTAGCACGTTCGCAAGCGATAAGAGGCGGCGAATCAGTCTTGTTAACGATACGGGCTAACTCGCCCTCAGGAACTAACGAATGGGGTGATGGATTAACAGTTTGGGTCGACACAAATAACAACAATGCGTTGAATGACGGTGAGGAAGTCCTTGTGATCGCCGATTTAGTAAACGTGAACATAGACTCAGTTCAGAACGCAACCCAGTTGTCTTTTTCGTCGACCGGGCGACTTGAGCAGAATCAAAATAAGTATGTCTTTGAAATTTGTCGAGAAGGCGAAGCAGAAGGTTATTCAGTTGAGATTATTTCCAAGTCAGGCGGAGTGCTTGCTAAAAATAAAGGCAACTGTAATGTTACCTCTGAGACCGTATTATGAAAAAATTTAAGACACAGACACAGCTAGCCTATCTAGTTATCACACCGATCTAACTATCACAATATTGTTAAGTCACCTCTCAATAAGCAAATCTTACGCAGATCAGTTATTCTTCTATGCATAGGTTTGGCTAACGGCCAATATCATTGTTTATAGCCGGTTCAAGGAACACTAATGAAGAATCAACCAGAGTGGTGGGATCCATACTCTTGCCAGCCGTATAAGCTCAAAGACGAGTCTAAGCCACGTAGCCGCTGGAGCAATGTTTGGGATTACGCCAAAACAGGCCTTACTGCGCTATTGGGTTTACCACTTATTGTCATAAGCTATTTGCTGTTGCGAGCGAAGCCTTCAAGCAAAGACCCTAAGGAATTTATTGGTCTAAGTATCGACTTAGGATTTGGCTATGAGTCCGAGATGGTCGACATGGTTAATGAGCTGGGTGTTGAGAATCTTTTGTTACGTATACCCAGTTGGGATGCTGATGATCTTGATTCTTATACAGACTTTCTAAGCGAATTAGAGGGCAAGGATATTGTAATCAATATTCTTCAGAGCCCTCATAGCACACAAGACTATGAGTTGTGGCAGAGCCAGGTTCGCAAAATTATTGGTGTTACATCGGGTTTCACCAACCATTACTGGATCGGCAATGCCATTAATAGAACTAAGTGGGGTTGCCGGCATTCTGGCGAAGCCTTACAGCTACAAGAAAAGGTTGAAGAGCTACGTTCAGAGTTTCATAATCTTTTTATTCTTGGATCGTCAGTAATCGACTTTGAGCCGCTGTTAACCTGGCGCAGTTTATGTAACTTCGCTAAGTTTAAGTTAGAGGCTACCGCGGCTCTGATGTATGTGAATCGTCGCCATTCTCCGTATGGCACGCAGTATGGAATTTTCGATTTGAAGAACAAATTGCGACTGACCAAAGCGATGATTCGACTCTCTAATCGGTCCAAGAACAAGCTTTGGATTACTGAGACCAATTGGCCACTACTGAACACCAAGCCCTATACTCCCAATTCAGGAAATCCGACTCGAACCGTAGACGAAGCCACACAAGCAGAGTATCTAAAGCTCTATTATCAGATTGCGTATCAAAGCGGGTGGGTAGAACGCGTTTACTGGTGGCAGCTTATTAACCCAGGGTATGGCTTGGTTGATCATCGCGACGGAAGCTTGCGTAAACTACCAAGCTACACCGCATTTAAGCAGTTGCTAGACGGTGAGTTAGTGCAAAAACCGAAAGAGCCAAATTAGCCGCAGCTAAAGCCAAACAGTAAAGCTGTACTTAAAGTTGAACAACAGAGTGATTTAAAGGCTTTTAAGGAAAAATAACAAAGACTCTCTTTGGTGTTGGCTGAGCTGTGTAAACGCTACCTTAGAATCTTCGGCTTCGCCACCGTGCCATACAATGGCTTCTTCTATGCTCGCAGCACGACCATCGTGTAAGAATCGAGCGAGCGGGTTAACGGTTTGAGTTAGACCGATTCCCCATAATGGCGTGGTTCGCCATTCGTTCGCTAACGCAAAACCTTGCCTTTGAGAGTCAGCTAAGTCGGGCCCCATGTCGTGCAACAGTAAATCGGTATAAGCGTTCACAACGCGGTTCCGAAGGTGTGGTTCGGTAGTGTTACTGTTGTCGGTAGTGTGTTGAGGGGTGTGACATTGTTGACAATTGAGCTGATCGAAAATCTTTTGACCGTTGATAAATTCTAGATTGGTTTGATTGCGTGGAGCGGGTACGCTCAAGTTTTTAGAATAGTGAGCAACCAGTTCAAGCATGTCGCGGCTCACTTCAGGTTCTGTTTCATCTAACGAATGAATACGAGCAACACGGCGACAGTCTTTTTGTTGCTCAGTGCAATCGCCGTAATTAAGACCGATTAAAGACGTTGAGAGTCCCATGTCGGCGGAAAAAGCAGCGGCGCTTTGATCAATAACCGTTGGTGCAGATGCCTTCCAGCCAAAGCGACCTAACATAGTTTTCTGGTGCTCTAGGCTATAGCCAAAATTGGCCCGCCCAGAAATGCCATCACCATTATTATCGTCAGGGTCGGCATTGGCTTTTATTGTGTCAGCCGGTATAGCCTCCAGCAAGCCAAGCCCAATCATGGCCGGCGCGACCCTTGGGGCCAATATGGAATTGTCACCAAGTTCGCCATAGGCAAGATCTTCGATTCGATAGCTTGGTCGATTTAGAGTGATCGACTGCCCATCGGCGTAATGAAATTCTTCGGTGGCGTATGATACAAAAATGTTGGCTTCGCCGTGCAGGCCGTTGGCCGCGAAGGGCTGAATCTGCTTGCCATAGTTTATGTCGGTTGTTTCATTGCCTTCACTTGTAGCCTTCAACTGAAAAACAAGTGATGGCGAAAACGAATGTTCGTCAGCGGGTGGGTTACCTCGACCGTCTTTCAAATGACAGCGTTGGCAAGAGCGCGAGTTAAAAAGGGGGCCTACACCATCGGCCGACTTTACAGAGCTTGAACCAATCGACCACAATTTTCGAAATAAAGCGTTGCCAAGTTGAAAATCACCAACAGCTTCACCGGCTAATTGCTCATCAGGATCTGAGAACTGATTGTTGTCCTTAAACGAACCAAACTTTAGAGTAGGCGCTCCAGAAGCGTAAACGTTTAATGAATAAGGTAGTAGCAGAGATAGTAGCAACGCGAGTGGCAACCCGTAGATCACAAAACTAAAGCACTTATTGCGTGTTTTCATTGTTGCTGTACTTTTTTGAGCTGCTAACCAAACGAGATGTCAAGATACTCAGCTGCTTTATCGCTTGCTTAATAAGGGCTTGTCCGGATTCGTTATTGGGGTCGAGAAATTCATCGAAATGCCCTACCGTAGCGTTTTCTCTAATAGTGTCTTGTTTGGACCCAGTCGCCATTTCGCCCGCATCATAGATCGTGCGTAAAGCTTCCTCAGAGTAATATAGCCCGTTATAGTTTTCTTTATATTGCGGCAATAAGTTGATCAACATGGCGTCCTCGGCTGATTCTTCGCCGGGGTACCACCCCATCATGACCATACGAATCCCCAAAAAGTTATTGTAGAGGCTGGCGTGTGTTTGATCACTGAAGCAGTCGTGCTCATGTTCAGGGTCCTGAAGTCTCAATGGTAGCCGTAAGCGCTCAGAGATTAACTCAGCATTTAAAAAGGTGATAACCCCCTTTGTTATGCGCTCGATCATTTCGGTCTGATCAGCTAAATAAATTTGTTCGGTAATTTCGCCGTCTTCGCGCCACGCGCGTTCCATATCACTCAGGTTTTCGAGTAGCAAAGTGCTCACACTCTTTAGATAATCAAAACGTCGATCACAGTTACCATTAGTACAGCGATTGCTGCTGTAGTCTGTCCATGGGCGATTTCCGGCACCGCGCCCCGTACCATTGTTATCTTGGCCCCAGAGTAGAAATTCGATAGCGTGGTAGCCAATCGCGACATTACTTTCGATTGAGTCCAGTTCGTGTAGATGGTCTCTTAGTAGCTCCGGAGTAATTTCGGTTGCATCAACGGTTTGGCCAAGTATGAGCGGTTTCTTAGAAGCAATGATGTTTAGATTACCGTAAGGGTTGTCTTCGCTTACCTCGCTATTATCGGCAAGATAGTCAATGAGGCCTTCGTCTAACGGCCATGCGTTGACTGATTTATCCCAGTGGTCGATCGGAGGAAAAATAAAGCGTAGAACTTCGCTGTACGAATAAGGAGCGCGCGCTGCTATCCATGCATTGCGAGCAGCCGCTAAGGCTTTTTTAGACGGTTTACGACCAAGTTCATCAATTGCTGCATCCAGTGCCTTCGCTGTATTAAGGCTGTCTAGGTAGGCGCGGTGCCCGTGCGCACGAAACCCGGCAATAATCGCGATTTCTGAAAACCCGAAGGCATGATAACCGTGTACTTCAGATTCTACGTCGGCTAGATCTGCCTTGATACTGACGCTAAGCGCTAACGTAACAACGCCAAATAGAAGGGTTGTTTTCGAAAAAGGCCTTGATAGAAATCTACGTAACATCATGCTGTGATTCTATTAACACCGTTTGGACCGCCCAAAAGCAGAACGTCTGCTGGACGCGCTGCGAATAAGCCGTTCGTGACAACGCCAGCAATTTGGTTTATTTGTGTCTCTAGGGTTATCGGATCCATAATCTTTAAGTCATGCACATCAAGAATGTAATTACCGTTGTCGGTAACTACCCCTTGGCGGTATGTGGGGTTGCCACCCAGCTTTACTAACTGCCTGGCGACATATGATTTTGCCATTGGGATTACTTCAACGGGTAATGGGAACGCGCCCAGCACAGGTACAAGCTTAGTGTCGTCGGCTATACATACGAATAGCTCGCTTGCCGCCGCAACGATCTTCTCGCGAGTAAGCGCTGCGCCGCCGCCCTTTATAAGGTGTAGATGTTTGGTCGCTTCGTCTGCACCGTCTACGTAAATAGGTAGCTCGTTAACTTGATCCAACTCAAGCACCCGAATGCCGTGGCCTTTTAAGCGAGCGGCTGATGCATCCGAACTGGCCACTGCACCGTCTATCTTGCCTTTTATTTTGGCGAGTTCATCAATAAAGCAATTGGCGGTGGAGCCAGTGCCCACTCCAATAATCCAGTCCCATTCAATAAATTCTATGGCCGCTTCTGCAACCAGTTGTTTCGCTGTATTTGACATGTTATTTCCGGTGATAAGTTATGTAATCAAAATGAGGTTGGCTGTCGCGTACTTCTATTCGATTGATTTCGGTAAAATTATCTTCACTAAAATTTGGGAAGTAAGTATCTGCGACTGGAGCGTCGTACACGTACGTAATCTCTAAAATGGTAGCGAACGGTAAGAACAGCTTATAGATCTGTCCGCCGCCAATAATAGACACTTTTTCTGGTTGTTCTGCTCTAGCCAGCTCTAAGGATTCATCAATAGAGGAAGCAACGGTAACACCGGGCTGTGACCATTGTTTGTTAGCGCTAAGAACAATATTGGTTCTACCCGGTAGCGGCTTACCAATGCTATCAAAGGTTTTGCGCCCCATGATAATGGGTGAACCAATGGTGAGTTGCTTAAAACGCGGTAGGTCGCCTGGCAAGTACCAAAGCAACTCGTTGTTTTTACCCATTTCGCCATTCTCACCATAGGCGGCTACGAATACGATTTCCATATTAGATTCTCTGATTGTCTTTTCTATCTTTTATAGAGTCCATTACACATGCTCGACTATTATACCGCTACAGGCGCGCTGATGGCCGCTTGTGGTGAATAGTCCAACAGATCGAAGTCGTCGTAACTAAACTTGAACAGATCGTTAACATCCGCGTTTATTTGCATCTTAGGCAGGGCACTAGGGCTTCTGCCCAGTTGGGTAACAACCTGCTCTTCGTGGTTGCTGTAGATGTGCACGTCGCCAAATGTGTGAACAAATTCGCCCACTTCTAGATCACATACCTGCGCAACCATTAGCGTAAGCAGTGCATAGCTGGCGATATTAAACGGCACGCCTAAAAATAGATCGGCACTGCGTTGGTACAGCTGGCAACTTAACTTACGATCATGCGATACGTAAAACTGAAACAGGGTATGACACGGCGGTAATCCAGCTTTAGCCATTTCTTCAATTTCGGCAGGGTTCCAGGCTGATACTATTAAGCGCCTTGAGGACGGATTACGTTTAATTTCATCCACGACCCAAGCGAGTTGGTCAATACCAGAAAAGTCACGCCATTGTTTGCCATAGACTGGGCCAAGTTCGCCCCATTTTTCCGCAAAGGCTTGGTCATCAGCAATTCGTTGAATAAAATCTTTAAGCTCCGCCTTCCAATCGTCGGAGTGCTTTTCGATGTTAATACCATTAACGTCTAAATAGCGTTGAAACGGCCATTCGTTCCAAATACCGACACCGTTTTGTACTAAGTAACGGATGTTTGTATCGCCGCGAACAAACCACAAAAGCTCATGAATAATGCCGCGTAGGAACACCTTTTTGGTGGTCAATAACGGGAAACCTTCGCTAAGGTCGACCCGCAATTGCCGGCCAAACACGCTGCGCGTACCCGTCCCTGTTCGGTCGTCTTTGCCGACGCCATTGTCGTAAACGTCTTGCAGTAGGTCTAAGTAAGCTTTCATGTGATTACTGGGTTCAGGTCAATTTAGCTATTGGTTTCTCTGGCCACGGCACGATAACCAATGTCAGTTCGGCAAAACATGCCGTCCCAAGATATTTTTTGTACGCCAGCATAAGCCGCTTTTTGCGCCGTGCTGACAGTGTCGCCCAACGCAGTAACGCAAAGCACTCGACCGCCGCTCGTTACGAGTTCGTCGTCCTGTTGGCTCGTTCCCGCCTGAAAGACTTTGACTGTGTCGCTATTGGCTGAGTCAATTCCAGTAATAACAGATCCTTTAGCGTACGACTCAGGGTATCCGCCTGCCGCAAGCACAACGCCTAATGCGGCGCGTTCGTCCCATTCGGCCGTGGTTGAATCAAGCTTTTCGTCCAAGGCAGCCAGGCACAAATCGGCCAAGTTGCTTTTTAAACGCATCATAATTGGCTGCGTTTCGGGGTCGCCAAAGCGACAGTTATATTCGAGCACCTTTGGTGTGCCATCGCCCGCTACCATGATGCCCGCATATAAAAAGCCTGTGTAGGGGAGTCCTTCGCTCGCCATCCCTTTAACGGTTGGGTAAATGACTTCTTGCATGATGCGATCGTGTAAAACAGCGTCTACTACGGGAGCCGGTGAGTAAGCACCCATGCCGCCAGTGTTAGGCCCTTTGTCGCCGTTGTCGCGCGCTTTGTGATCTTGTGATGTTGCTAGGGGTAACACATTGTTACCATCGACCATGCAAATAAAACTGGCTTCTTCGCCAGCCAAAAATTCTTCGACCACAACTCTAGCGCCCGCGTCACCAAATTTGTTGGCAAGTAACATATCGCGCGCCGCCTCTTGAGCTTCTTCAACAGTTAGCGCTACGATTACACCTTTACCAGCAGCTAGGCCATCGGCTTTAACAACGATAGGCGCGCCTTGTTTGGCGATGTATTCGCACGCGGCGTTGGCATCGGTAAAGTTTTGGTAGTCGCCGGTGGGGATTCCATGCTTCGCTAAAAAGTCTTTAGTAAACGCTTTAGAGCCTTCCAATTGCGCAGCGCCTTGGGTCGGACCAAAGCAGGCTAAATTGCGTTCGCGAAAGGTATCTACAACACCTAATACCAGAGGTGCTTCGGGACCAACTATGGCTAGGTCAATGTTTTGCGCGGCTGCAAAATCAGCGAGGGCATTTACATCTTCAACTCCGATATCAATGTTACTCACCTTGGCTTCTGATGCCGTGCCAGCATTACCTGGGGCGACAAAAACTTGAGATACAGTGTCAGCTTGTGCCACTTTCCATGCCAGCGCATGTTCGCGTCCGCCATTGCCGATTATTAAAACTTTCATACGATTATTGAGGTCAGTTCCGTGGAGTTATTCGGGGTAATATCAGTGGACTGATTTTACACGTGTTTTAGACAATGTCCGAATCCTCAGGACATAAAACCAGCTTGATGCGCTGATAAAGTTCAGTTGCTCGTTAAGCCCTTCGTTTATAGCGTATTACGCACTTGGCTTTACGCTCATACTAACGGCGCATTCTGTAGTGTATTCTGCGTGTATGGCTCTTGGGCGATAGCACGCGTTGATACTCGTAGACCTATTACTTCTGCCTTTCAACTACTTGTTCAATCACTTATTTACAAAATTATGTTACACATTGTCTTACACAACCCCCAGATTCCTCCAAACACCGGCAATGTTATTCGCTTGATGGCCAATACGGGATTTAAGCTCCATTTGATTGAGCCGCTAGGATTCGACTTCCAAGAAAAGGCATTGCGCAGAGCTGGACTGGATTACCATGACATAGCAAAAGTAGCGCGGTACGCAAACTTCGATGAATTTGTGGCTAAGGTCAAGCCGGCCCGTATGTTCGCAATTACAACCAAAGGTCAGCGCCAATACGTTGACGAGGATTTTAAGCAAGGGGATGCCTTAGTGTTTGGATCTGAGACTAAAGGCTTACCCGATGAAGTAATGACACAATTTGCAGCAGCCAACCGTTTACGCATTCCGATGCAACCCAATAACCGCAGTCTCAACCTTTCTAACTCAGTGGCGTTGGTGGTGTACGAAGCTTGGCGTCAGCACGGTTTTGTTGGCGGAGAATAAGCCTTATTCTTTGTCGAAGCTGTCTACGATAATTGCGCCCATGGATGCCGGCATCGCAATAATTAAAAGCCGTTTGAGAGCGACTGTTGGGTCTTCGCCTATCGGGAACTTATTTAACGCGATTAATATCAAGGCAATAACTATTAGAGTTAATCCGTAGGCGATAACGATTCTAAATAGATAGGCGGCAAAGCGTCCACGCCCCCGCACTTCACCTTGAAATACTACTTGGTAGGTGTACAGAGACAAAAAAAGTAACGACATTGTGCATAGCATTAAAAGATTAGCCGGCGCTAAAGTTTCGCCCATGCGCCAAGCTTCTTCAGAAAACGAGATTGGCACCCCTAACGTGAAGGCACCAATCATGACCTGACTGGCATCTTCCCAATTAAAACTCCAATGATTGGAGCTTGCCGATTTCATAGGATCGCTCACTAAGTGACTTCCTTTTTAACTTCGCCCACCAGTCTTAGAGTGAAGAAAGTCATAATGCTAAGAGCGACGGCAATTTCGATGCGACCTAAACCAACGGCAATGCCTACAGCGCCCGTTGACCAAATAGCGGCAGCGGTTGATGTGCCGGCTACGGTAGATTTGTTCTTTAAGATAGCGCCTCCGCCAATAAACCCAATGCCCGTTATTATTCCTGCAATGATTTTGGCTTGATCGTTAGCGTCAGTAAAAGTGCTTATGGCCAATAAAGTAAAACTACAGGTCGCAATCGAAACCAAAGGGAATGTGCGCAAGCCTGCAGAGCGGGACTTTTTCTCTCGCTCCCATGCCGTTAACATTGGTAGTACGAATGCAATACTCAGTTGAATTAGGTTCTGATAAGTTTGCTGAAGGTCCAACTCAAATAATGACATGTGGTTTCCTCGGGTAGTTGCCACCCTTGATGTAGAAAAGCTATTAGGCCATTGTCGCAGAAGTTGTGTGCGTGCAAAAATATTTCGCCAGTAACTTGGTCATATAGATAAAGCGTTATCTCTCGGAGAATGCCACAGCCGCTTGCTTTAAGGCGTTAAAGAGCCGCGTTTGGGGTGCTCGAAAAGGCAAATATTCTGGGTGCCATTGCACGCCCAGCATAAAATCTTTATCTGGGTCTTCGATGGCTTGAATAAAACCGTCTTCGTCATGCGCAACAGCCATTAGGTTGTCGCCCACGGTATCCACCGCATGGTTGTGCAAGCTGTTTATCTTTAGTCGGGCTGTGTGCAACACACCCTCCAATTGGCTGCCACTGAGTATGTTCGCATACTTGATTGGGCGCATACTATTGCGGTTTGGTGTTTTGCGTCGTAGAGGCCTTAGGTCGCCAATTAGGTTGCCGTTGCGAGAAACGTTGATCAATTGCGAGCCACGGCAAATTCCAAGAATAGGCAGGTTCCACTGCTCGGCTAAAGCAATCATTTTTAATTCGAGGGTATCGCGAGCAGCGTCATAATTGGCACCTGCCGCACCTGCGGTCCCGTAATGCTTTGGGTCAATGTCGTCACCGCCGCCAATAATAATGCCGTGTAAGCGCTCAGGATGTTCTTCGCTGCCAGGGCAAACGTATATGGCACGAACACCGACTCTCCATAGTTGGAATCTAGCTGCCCACCAACCAAATCGCCATTTCTTGTTAGGGCCAGTAACAACCACAACCGGGCGTTTGCCGTCCAGTTGCTTAGAGGGTTGAGTAGTGTTCATATGTGTTGTGGCGTTCGCTTGCAATGGCTAGTGCAGTGAAGAAGGTGTTGTAATGCCCAGTAAGTGCGCTACCCGTTCTGCCCAAGGTTCAGACGGCTTAGTCGTGCCCTCGTTAAGAATACCTTGGTACTCAGTCGCGATTTCCGATAGTTTTTTGTCGAAAGCGAGTTGTTCAACCTGTAGCCATGTATCGAGCGAGTTGTCGAGATTCCAGCCCGGGTCGTCGATGTCGCAGTTTGGAAGACGGTAGTGAAAAGTGGGGCGAGGTTTAACACGCTCGTCGTCGATTACAGCGTCGATTCGTTCTTTATCTAAGTATTGAAACAAAGGCAGCATGTCCAAGCTACGGTTTCGGGTCGGGTTGAACTCCAAGTAGTCGTCGATCAATTCTTCAAGTGATGGTGCATAATCCGGCGCTAGAATCTTGCTAACGTACTCTTTGCTAAAGTGATTGATGTAAGGCGTGATGCGGCGCGATAAGTCTGTTTTTTCGGTTTCTTTGATCCAATCATAGAGACAGCAGTAGGCCTGCAAATATCTGAGTATGGTGTTTACGTCTAGCGCCGGTAACTCAGGGTTTAAGTGGACTCCGAACGCATAGTGCGGCGCTAGCCGTGTGCCCGATGCGCCGCTATCTCGCAAGTCTTCAATTAGCTGATAAAGTCTAGGGAGGTCTTTAAATGGTATTGGCGGCGCGACGATTTCCCAAGGAACCAGTGCGCCAGCGAGTGAGCCAACGGTTTCAAAAAACTTCTTTTGTAGATCTGCTCGTTCGACTTCGGCACTTTGTAAAAACTCTTCGGCCTTTTCACCAAAGTCTTTAACTTGATTGGAATCCAGCTCGACCTTGAATGTGCCGAATTCACTATCGCGAAGCTCAATTTCAAACGGCGACAAATGCTCAACGCAGCCACCAAAGTGCCGCTTAAGTTCGTTAACAATTTCTTCGCCAGACAGGCCAGCGAATTCGATTTCAACTCCTAAGCGCCTGGGCTTATTGTCTTGGGTATTACCTCTTGCTTTAATCGTGTCCTCTAAGAGGGATTGGTTTCCAGACATTGTTCTCCATATAAGCACGCGCGCGTGCTTGAATTAATTGCTCTTGGATACCATAACCTAGAGATTGAAAATCTAAGTGCAAGGGCGGGCATCACTCTTCATTGGCGCTTCTTGATGTAACGCTGTAAGTTCGTAATAGTCAATTGCTGTTACGGGAAATTGGCTTACTCTTTGCATAGCAACACATCATGCAATACGCTAGCGTGTTAACATTCTCTAGCTTTGAACCAAGGCTGACGGCGTTGCTAACGCAAGGCACAAGACGAACAAAGCTAAAAGTCGGTTAGCCGATTAGCACGAGCAAAACTTGGGTATTATCAAGGATAGGCAGGTGTTTGCACCTTCTTAAAGTTTTCTTGTCAGCGCCTTCTCACCAGTGGTCAAGTCAAACCCCAAAACCATTTTGAAACCGCATTCCGTAGATATCAAAGGCACTTTTTTTGTTTTGCCAAAGCTTACTCAGTATTTTGCTGCGTTTGTCTTACTGTGGGTGGGGTTTGCTCATGCTAGTGCAGTGCATGCACAAGAGACACAGTTTGCCGAACCGACGGAGGCTGCTAAATCTGATGCGACCGAGGCAGCGCAGAACCAGATTTCTATAGAGTTTAGGGGGCTAGAAGGAGACTTGCTCGAGAACGTTAAGCGTAATGTTCGTCTTGTTGCACGTATCGACGACAACGTTGTTATAAGTGACGGCGAGCGCCGCCGCTTGCAACGCAAAGCGCTTGACGAGATTAAGCAAGCTTTGCAACCATTTGGGTATTACCGCACAACCATAACAACTGAGTTTGATCGTCCAACGTTATCCTTGGTTTATTTGATTGAGCTGAACGACCCTGTATTCATTCGCTCTATTAATTTGAGCATGAATGACGTTGCTGTATTGGTTGAGGGCGCAGATAGCAACTTGAGCAAACTGGAAAAGAGTGCTGATAAAAGAAAAGGCAATACCTCTGAGGGTTTTCGCAAGGAGTTTAACGAATGGCGAGATCAGTTTGAATTGCAGTCAGGTGAAATACTTAATCATTCGATATACGAAAAAAGCAAAAAGACACTTTTAGCTAAAGCGCTTAGACTCGGTTATTTTGATGCTAAGTACGATCAAAGTTCGATCGAAGTTGGAGTGGATCGGGCAACCGCCGACATTATATTGATATTTTCGCCCGGAAGGCGCTACCAGATAAGCGATGTGGTTCTAAGCTGGGAGTATTCGGAGAATGCCGACGCTAAGACTAAGCGTGGGATAGACCCTTCTATTTTAAGTTCTATGATCACTCTGGAGGTTGGCAAATATTACAACTCAGAGCGGCTTTCTGAAACGCAACGCAATTTATCCTCGGCGACATTTTTTGCAGGTGTGGAGGTTTCTCTCGGCGATTTAAATAGAGATGAGTTACAAGTGCCCATTGTAATTAACCTTAAGCCACGCAAACGCAAAGCCTATAATTTTGAGATTGGGGTAGGTACCGATACCGGTATTCGGGCGAGCGTGGGTTATGAAAACCGCAGAATTAATACTAAAGGTCATAATGTTAGCGCGCGTTACGCGGTGTCAGAAATCAGCCGTACGGCGATTTTTAACTATCGTATTCCGTATTTTCGCAAGCCGACAGAAAGCGTTAACATCTTTGCCTCGCAAAACGATACCTTTGGTAAGACCCGTCGGTTTTCGTCGAGTAAGATCGGCGCGGAATTGCGCCACGAAATGGATGGTGCAGTAATTACCTATGGCCTTACCGCGAGTCGTGAGCAATACAGTCGCTTGAATCGCGATTTGTTTGACGTAGAGCGTACTACGGATTTATTAATTCCGAGTGTGCAGTGGAAATTTACTGAAGTCGATGACTTGTATTTTCCCACCCGAGGATGGAGCGCGACGGTTGAGTTACGCGGCGCCAGCGAAGATGCATTGTCAGACATAGATCTAATGCAAGGCGAGCTAGACTTAAGAAAATTATTTCCGTTCGGCTCTGGCAGTTTTAAGATGCGACTCAGTTTGGCGGGCAGTTTGATTGATGAGTCTGCAGACTTGCCTGAGTCGTTAGGTTTTCTAGCGGGTGGTGACGACAGTGTTCGCGGTTACAGGTTTGAAAGCATTGGTGTAACTCAGAATGGTGAGACAACCGTAGGCAAGCACGCAATTGTAGCCAGCGTGGAATATCAACACCCTATTCGAGATGGCCTAGCACTTGCGGCCTTTGTTGATATGGGCGATGCGTTTAATAGTAATGTTGATCTCAAAAAAGGAGCCGGATTAGGGTTGCGTTGGCGACTCCCATTTGGCGCACTGAGACTTGATTTAGCATCAGCGCTTGATCTTGAAGGCAACCCTTTGCGACTGCATTTTAGTTTTGGGGCAGACCTGTAATGAACCCTAAGAAGATGAACCGAAAAGATGCTGAAGAGACTGGCATTTTAGGGCTGGTAATAAAACGGATCTTTCAAAGTCTGGGCATAGTGTTTATGTTTCTGGTTTTGTTTCTGTCATGGGCAAGCCAGTCCCGCAGTGGTTTGACGTGGGTAGCGGGTCAACTACCCAGCAGTGTTCGAGCAACGGGTTTAAGTGGCGAGCTTGGTGATTTTAGGTTTAGTCAATTACAGGTCGATGTGCCAGGCGGCGTACTCACCGTATTTAATGGTCACGTCCAATGGAATTTATTCGATTTAATGACCGAGACCATCGCGATTAATCACTTGCAAGCAGAACAGCTGCTGGTTGCGCTCGTAACCAGAAAGGAGCCACCACAGCCGACTAAAACACTTTGGCAGGGTGTTGAGCTACCTATAAATATTATTATTAGAGACGCAGCGGTGTCGAATGTGAGCATTACGCAAGACGATGCAACTCTTGTGGCGTTTGACACCATTAATCTCAATGGTGGCGTTTCGCAAAACCGTCTCGACCTGCAAAGCCTAATACTATCTGCTCCAGGTAAAAAGCTTGATCTGAGAGGAACCGCTGATCTAAGGGCAAAGCCTAAAGGTAGGGTCGCACTTGAGCACGACATTGAATGGAGGACGGACCAACAAATAATTACCGGCGCTGGATCTATAAATGGCACGTGGCAAAAACTTGAAATTGCACAGCAATTGTCGAGCCCGTGGCAAGCGCGTTTTGATGCACATGTTAACGACATTTTGGGGCAAAACATTACGTGGGAATCGACCCTTGCCAGCTTGGCCCCAAGCCAACACGTTGTAACAAAGGAACAACAAGGTGCGGTTGTTGAATTGGGTGTTGGCCAACTTCGAATAGAGGGCGCTTATGCCCCTGAGTTTGGGTTTGAGTCATTGCGCACGCACATAGAAGGTTCTATTCCAGTGGCGAGCGAGGGCTATTCTGCATGGGACGCCGATCTAGATGTACAGCTCGATAAAGGTGCTTTGGCAATTCGCTCGCTAAAGCTAATGCAAAAAGCCCGCTCAAAAACGGATGCGTCAGCGCACATTCGTTCACCATCTGCAGCAAGTCAAGTGGAAAACCAGAATGTAAGTGCAGCTGGCTTAAGTATTGAAGGTCGTATAGACGATCTAGTCGCTTTTCTGGCAAATAAGTCCGCAGTTAACACTAATACGCTTCAAGATAATGCAACGGGTGTAAATGTAAGCGGTCAATGGAGCAACCTTTCTTGGCCTTTGCTCAATGATGAAGCGGGAACGTCTACACCCCAAGCCCAGGCATTAGTAGAGAATTCCAATGGGCAATTCACCCTGCTTGGAAACACCGGCGACTATGCTTTTAATATTGATGCTAAAGGTGTTTGGCGAAACAATGATTTTGATGTTAAGGCTCAATTAGGCGTTGGTGCTCATCATCTAAATATAGAGCGTTTAGACCTGATGGCCGCGGGTGCACGCCTCACTGCAAAAGGACTGATCGGCGATCAAGTTGATGTTGTGGCGGATATTTCTGTGCCGAGCTTGCAGCAATTGCACCCTTTAGCCGCAGGGGATCTAACGGCAAACGCACGCTTTAAAGGTCCACGTGACAGAGTCTATTTAGAAGGAGATACTCGCGCGGGTCTATTACAGTGGAGCGGTTTCGCGGCACGAAACATCAACCTAAGCGCTAAGTTGCCCGCCATTGCCATTGCCGATATTTACTCTCTTTCGCCTGCGGTGCTAAAGGCATCTGGTTTGCAATTGGTTCTGAGTGTGGGTGATGTTAGTAGCCAATCTGTACAACTGGCCGAGTCGATTAACCTGACGGCTGGTGGCTCACTAGCAGACCACGGTCTTGACCTGAATCTCAGTCTTCCGCGCGGGGCTTCAATGGCCGCGCAGATGGCTGGTGGAGTAAGCAAAAACGCATGGAGCGCTCAATTATCAACTCTTAATATTTCGAACAGGCGCAACAATTCCTGGACACTTCAGCAGACAGCGCAAATAAGCGTGTCGCCTAATTCGGTTACGGTCCCAAAATTTTGCTTGATCGGTGATGGCCAACGGCTTTGTGCAGAGCTTGATTTGGCCGGTGACGCTCAAACGGTGTCTGCGGACTTAGAAAAATTTGCGCTAAGTAATCTGGACTATTTTCTGAAAGTCTACGACTTGAATGCAAGTGGTCAGGCAAACGGTTCGTTAATGTACTCCCGAGGGCGCGATAATCAGGGTGAGCTCAAATCCAGTTTAGATGCCAATTTAGAAGCTAAGC
This sequence comes from Proteobacteria bacterium UBA7415, assembly GCA_002470515.1. Classification (GTDB taxonomy): domain Bacteria; phylum Pseudomonadota; class Gammaproteobacteria; order Arenicellales; family Arenicellaceae; genus Arenicella. The sequence continues at coordinate 130,246 of DKML01000015.1, forward strand.
AGGCCGAAGTGTTTTGGTTTGATTCTGATGCAGATCAGGTGGAACGTGTGACGCTCTTGATAGATTCCTTTACGTTGTCGGCCGATCAAAAAGAAAGTCTTAATGTGTCGGCATCGCTGTTATTTGCTAACCAAGACAGTGCAGATTTCACCGCAAAATTTGCGGCTCCATTTGAATCACCGCAGTTCCGTACAGCGGCTATGTCGGGCCGCGGTACATTTAGCATCGAAGATCTTTCGCAGTTGCCTCCATCACTTTTGAACGATGTAAGTCTAACGGGCAAACTGATGGGAAACCTCGAACTTGGCGGTAGCATTGATACTCCCGCAGTGTCTCTGAGTGCAGACGTAATGCAAGCGACGGCCAAAGTACGCAATCTGGGCTTAAGCTTAAACGACATAGAGCTTAGGGCAAGAAGTAATGATCGATCACAAATAGACATTGACGGCAGTCTAAAGTCTGGTGAAGGAATCTTGAACGTCAACGGTACTTTACGCTTGCCACAGGGAGGCAGTCCCTCGCTTAAATTAAAGCTCGTTGGCGACGATGTGCAACTTGCTAACACCAGCGAAATGCAGATTAATGCTGGTGTCAACTTAACCGCTTTATTGGACGCAAAACTGTTTACGTTTACGGGTGGGGTAAACGTAAACAGTGCCGAAATTGATTTTAAAGTTCCAGAGAGCGCGCTACTTCCCTCCAATGACGTGGTCTTACTAGGAGATGAAGTCCACGCGAACTCGGTTCTTACTCAGCTGGATGTCACTATTGATCTAGGCACTAAATCTCATGTTCAGGCTCAGGGTTTAGATGCAAAGCTTCTGGGTAAGCTTAGGGTGCTAAAGCAACCGCAAGGAATTATGCGCGGCGACGGCCAAATCAATATTAGTGAGGGTCGCTATGTGGCGTATGGCCAAGAGTTAGAAATAAGTTCCGGGGTGCTCATCTTTGACGGGGGCAGTATTGACGACCCAAACTTAGACCTTCGTGCTCAGCGAGAAGTCGAAACGACTACAGTTGGCGTTAGCATAACTGGACGAGCAAGCGAGCCTCGTTTGAATTTGTATTCAAGCCCCACTATGTCTGATCAAGACATACTAGCCGTGCTAATTTTTAAGAAACCGATTTCCAGCCTTGAGTCTAGAGACGCACTGACCCTGTTAAAGATTGCCGACTCGGTCAATGGTGGTGGTCTGGATCATTTGAGTAAGTTAACTCACCACTTGGAAGAAACGTTGGGCTTAAGCGCCTTAGAAATAAATTTGGCAGATGGATCGCCAGGCTTGGTGGCAAGAAAGCAGCTCACATCACGTTTCTCTTTGTCGTATGGCTATGGGTTGCTGGATGCAACGCAGTCGCTGTTTATGCGTTACCGCTTGAGCGACCGATGGTCAGTTAAAGCAGAGTTGGGCGCAGACAGCGGGGCAGACCTTCGTTACCAAATAGAATACTAATGTTGCTTGTTGTAGGTCTGGTTCTAATTCTCGTTATAGATCTGTTTCAAAACGCTTAAGTTCAAGTCTCAAGGACACCCCAGAGCGTAGTATTTCGACTAACGCGATAACCAGCGACAGACTCATTATGGCGAGGCTGGCAATAAACAAATATTCGCCTATTGCTTGCTTAACGTAGAGCAACGCAATCATCGACCCCAAGCACAACAAGAACGACACAATGCCCAACGCCTGCGTATACTTAATTAGGGCGATGCGCAGGTAGAGGTTGTTAATTTGTGCGCGGCGGTTTCCAAGGTCGTTGGTATTGCTCGAACTCGTGAGTGAGCGTACTACCTGAGCGAGGGTTAAGTAACGGTTGGTGTATGCCAAAAACAAAAGGCTGATACCAGGAAAGAGAATTGCGGGGTCAGTTACGCTTAAATTCATTTTTTCGGACTCTTATTTTCGGGCTCTTATTTAGAAGCAGCTTGAGTTAAGATTGGCTGAGGGAAGAGGGGAATGAGCGCTACCTAGAATATGGGTTTCACTACGACTAGAATTACAATAGCGACGAGCACTAGTACAGGTGCCTCATTCATTACTCGATAAAAAACATGCGAACGTTGGTTTTGGTTACGCTTGAATTGGTTAATTATTAATCCGCACCAAATGTGGAATACCAACACGAGGAGCACCAAACAAAGTTTGGCGATCATCCAATTACCCCAGAAACCGTAACTTAGTAACCATGCGCCAGAACCAAGTGTCGCGATTGCAGATGGCGTCATAATGCCGTTATAGAGTTTACGCTCCATTATTTTAAAGCGCTCTTGGCTTATGCTGTCTTCGCTTAATGCGTGATACACAAATAATCTGGGCAAGTAAAAAATACCTGCAAACCAAGAGATCACAGAAATAATATGAAAGGCTTTTATCCAGAGCATAATGGGCGTTTTATCTAATAGATTCAGGTGTACGAAAAATGATTAGGGCTCGATGGGCAGCAAAGTTTCTAGAATGCTGTCGATAAACCGAAACCCCTTATCGCTGGCTCTTATCATATCACCCTTAACTTCGATCAGTCCTTGTTGGCGATGCACTTGCACGTCGTTAAGTAAGCACTCAATGCTGGCGCCGGTGCGCGTTTCAAGTGCGCTAAGGCTAATGCCTTTATTGAGGCGAAGACCATTTAGCATGTATTCGAATAGGGCTAAATCGATATCAACTTGTTCTTGGCCGCCAATAAACGTTTTGGTTGTTCCTTTTGCGTATTGCTTGGGGTGCTTGCTTTTCCAAGTACGTGTAATTGCGCCATCGGCTTGAGTGATTTTACTGTGTGCGCCTGCGCCAATACCTAGATAGTCGCCATAGTTCCAGTAGTTTAAATTGTGGCGGCTATAGCGCTGGTCGCGCGCATAAGCGGATACTTCGTACTGCTCAAATCCATGTGCGCGTAATTGCTCCTGCAATGCACACTGCATATCCCACAGCCCATCATCATCAATGCGTTTTGGGCGCTGGTGATAAAACAGTGTGTTGGGTTCAAACGTGAGTTGGTAACAACTTAAGTGCGTAGACTCCAAAGACAGTGCTGTCTCGAGATCTTTGCATGCTTGGTCGATCGACTGGTCGGGCAAGCCAAACATTAAATCCAAATTGAAGTTAGAGAACCCAGCGACAGATGCGCTTTCGACCGCGGCCATTGCTTGCCTCGAGTCGTGTACACGGCCGATTTTGCGCAATGAATCGTCATCAAAACTTTGAATACCAAGCGATAAGCGGTTGATGCCAGCGTTGCGAAATTCACTAAACTTAGCCGCCTCACTACTCCCTGGGTTGGCTTCGAGAGTAATCTCAACGGTTTCTGAGAATGGGATTATGTTGCGAGCTTGGCCAAGCAAGTCTTGCATTGCCGAACCACTGAATAAAGAAGGAGTGCCGCCACCTAAAAATATTGCTTCAATGGGGCGCGTTTCTTCAAACTGACGTTGATCTCTTTGTAGGTCTTGCAGTAACAACGAAACATATTCGACTTCGTCTATGTCTCCCCGCAACTCGTGAGAATTAAAGTCACAGTAGGGGCATTTACGCTCGCACCAAGGAAAGTGTATATACAGAGTAAGGGGAATATCTTGGCGGTTAGGCATCGTTAGGTTGTTTAGTTAGCCATTACGCTTAAATGAGCGACTGTCGCGAATTTTGCGACGATCGGGTTTTTTGTGGTCGGTTTCAATGCGAGGCTGCATTTCTATTTGTAAGCGCAGTTTTTCACGCTTCTCAACGCTGTCTTGCGTTTCGTTATAAAGTTGCTGTGCTAGCTTAGCTGGGCCACGCTTGTCGCTAATGCCTAATACCTGGACGCTCATCTCGTGATCGCCGCGTTTAATCCTAACAATGTCACCCAAACGCACAATAGACGCTGGTTTGAGATTAGCTTTATTAATGCTAATTTGCCGGCTATTGAGGGCTTTAATGGCCAACTGACGAGTTTTGTAAAAGCGCGCCGCCCAAAGCCACTTGTCTATTCGCAGGCCTGATTCTGGTAATGTCATGGCAGAAATCTAGCTAAAAGGTAAGAAAGATGGCCTAAATGGCGTTCAATTTGTCGAATTGACATAAATTTGCCACAAAAGATTGTTAGGTTTGTCGTACAATTACTAATAGAGAAAAGTTTTACGAACGTATGTTATCAGGTCAGATCAAGAGGTTCACCTAAAAGCTTGATTTTAAACCTGATTTCAAACTTGGGTTTGAAGAGTTACCGCTTGATAACGTTTTTCTGTATTGGTTTAGCCTCAATAGGGTGAAATCATCTTATTTAGGCAATGTTGTAATGGTCGTAATCAAATTAAGTCGAGAAGGATAGAAAATTGATTTCTAATTTGGCACACAATTTAAGAGTTATGGCCGGGTCGAGCTTTCGAACCCGCAATAACGCTGTGTCTGTGTCTAGCCTCAAAAGGTCTTCTTCCTTTTTATCCAAAGCGCCAGAGGTTTCCTTGATAGTCGCAGCGGCTTTGTTGTTTGTTGGTTTTACGAGTAGTGCTTTAGCGCAAACAAATTTCGACAATAGTCTGCCTGGTTCAAAACCTAGTCTTTTGTGGTTGTCCGACGATGTTAATCTGTCGGCGATCGAAGGGATGGAATACGAATCGTTTTTAGGGTCTGGTGAAATCTGGGGCGACAATTGGGGTTTTAGCGCAAAGCTATTAGAAAACAACGACGATGATGTTTTTGGTATGCCTGCCGACAGCGAGTATTTTAACTTTGACGTGAAACGTAGATTTGGCGCTAAAGATAAATCCAATTTCCAATTAGGTTTAGGTTGGCAAGAGTTCAACATAAACGAACAAATGCAGGCAAGCGGGCCTAAGTTGTCAATGTCTGGTCGTTACAGCCTAAATGATACGATTCAGCTCTATGGCGAGACAGCCTACTTCCCTGAATTGGAAGAGCAAATTAGCGATCTGAGTACAAGTGGTTTTGAAGTAGAAGCTGGCGTTCTTTACCAACCGATTCCAAGCATTTCCTTAAAAGCGGGTTACCGCAAATTTTCGATCGACATGGATGATCCGATCATTGAAAGTTTAGGTTCTAGTTCTGGCTTCTTGTTAGGTACTGACCTTAGCTTTTAGTTGTAAGCTTCTAGTTATTCGTTACTAGTCATTTTCCCTCAGCGTCAATATCAGTCCCAACACACTCTATGGTTTGGCGCGTTTTGCACAGAACCCTTCAATAAGCTGTGCAATTTTAGCTCCAGCTTCATCTGCATATTCCAAAATTTGTTCAATGCTATCCTCTTGTTGATCGGGTCCACCTGTTGCCATATTGGTAATTGCACAAAATGCCGTTGTGGTTAAGCCGAGATACCGACTCATAATCACTTCGTTAACCGTAGACATACCCACTGCATCAGCGCCCAACGTGGCGAGCATCCTACGTTCTGCCGACGTCTCTAGTGATGGGCCCTTCAATCCAGCGTAGACGCCATTGTGTGTGGTAATGCTCAGTTCACTCGCGTGACTGTTAAAAAAATCTGAGGTTAGCGAATCATAAGGTTGGGACATGTCTACAAAAGGGTGTTCAATACGAAAGTGCTCAGCCATGGCCGCAGGGGCTGCGATCAATGGGTTTTCGCCTGTTAGGTTTAGGTGATCGCTAAGAATCATCACATCGCCTGGGGTGTATGCTTGGTTAAGCGCGCCAGCGGCATTAGTAAACAAAAATTCATTACAGCCGAGTAGCTTCGCGAATATCACATTTTGGCAAATCGCGAGTGCGCTATGACCCTCGTACAAATGTAACCGTCCGGAGAACACGGCGACCGAACAGCCGTTGATTGTACCTAGAGTAAGCTCACCGCGATGACTTAGCGCTTGTGGAGCTGCGCCAGCATAAAGCTCTTGATAGCTTACCCGATGAGTATGCTCAACCAATGAATCGAGTGCGTGCGATTGTCCTGTACCAAGAGCTATTGCTAGCCGAGGTCGAGCTTTAGTTAAAGCTTGAAGATCGGAGGCGGTTTTTACTAAGCTTTCAAACGCTGTGTTCACAAAGTTAGTCCTAAGTTGGTGAAATATGGATTGAACGACACGAGTCATGCATAATCAAGCCCTAATGCTCTTTTTTGCGTGGCGTAAGCTATTCATTTTAACTTTTTTCAGTCTCCTATATTCATCACCTAGCGATCGCTAACCATCTAGGTATCTTTGAGCGCCACTAAACAATCCGTTTTGAGAACCCGTTTTTCGAATGACAAAATCTTTTAATAGCTTGTCGGCCGCGGCGGTACAAGCGCTTGCGCAACACGAGCCGCGTATAAAGTCTGAGCCCAGTCGCATAAAAGCAGCAGTGTGCATGGTGCTACGAGAGGGAACAAACGGTACCGAAATACTCTTAATGCAGCGCGCACACCATGCCGATGATCCGTGGTCGGGACAGATGGCGTTTCCTGGCGGTAAAATAGAAGAGAGTGATGCAGGTCCTAAAGAGGCCGCCATGCGAGAAACGCTTGAAGAAGTGGGTATCGAATTGTCTGACTCACAGTTTGTAGGACGCCTTAACGATCTTTACGGTTTTAAGCTTGAGGACGTTTACGTAGCGCATATTGCGAGTTTTGTCTTTTGGCTAGATGAGCATGTGCCCGTAATAGCCAATTATGAAGTTGCAGACACCGTATGGTTACCGTTGTCTTGGTTGAATGATGCAGACAATTATATGTTGTACGAGCCAGAACGGGTCGAGATACCGCCAATGCCAGCAGTGCGAATTAATATGGAGTTACATCAGGTCCTTTGGGGTTTAACGCTTAGGATAGTGGTGCACTTCTTAGACATTATTGAGCATCCAATGAGCGTTATTGAGCCCTCAATCAGACAACGAATCCAGCGTTTAGAAGAAAACGAAAAATAGTTATGATTGGCCTCGCGAACGGTCTAGCAAGATCATGCGATGCCAACTAAGGGATAATTGTTGTACACTTACTGAAGATTTATCGCGCGACGATTCAATGGAGAAAAGTATGTCCGTTTACGATTTTAAAGCTGCATTTAGAACCAACGAAGATGTGGATCTTTCATTGTTTAAAGGAAAAGTATTGTTGGTGGTAAATACCGCCAGCAAGTGCAAATTCACGCCTCAGTTTAAAGGACTGGAGTTATTGAACCGTAAGTACAACTCGCATGGTTTTCAGGTGTTGGGTTTTCCGTGTAATCAATTTGCCAATCAAGATCCTGCTGACGACGAAACGATTAAAGGCTTTTGCCGTAAAAACTATGGTGTTACGTTTCCGGTTTTCGCGCGTATTGATGTAAACGGCGACAACGCTCACCCACTCTTCGACTTCATGAAAGATGAAGCGCGCGGTGTGTTGTGGTCTAAGCGAATAAAATGGAACTTCACTAAATTTTTGGTTGATCACAAAGGTAACGTAGTGCGCCGATACGCACCGACAACTAAACCCAGCAAACTGATTGGCGATATCGAAGCACAGCTGCGTAAAGTCCCATTTTAGAGGGGCGCACGCTGGCCCGCCAGTCGCTAACTTTTATGACCAATAAATAATTGATTACCTCTCTCTTTCTTATCTTTGTAGGGGCCGCGTTGTTCGCAACGGCGGCTTTGTTTGCGCGCCAGTCTCTTATTATTGCTTATATTGCGTTGGGTGTTTTTCTAGGTCCATGGGGAATGGCATGGGTGCCTGATACCGATCTAATCAAAGATATTTCGAATATTGGAATTATCTTTCTACTATTTTTGCTGGGCTTAAACTTAAGCCCGCGTAAGCTCTTGGTTCTTTTAAAACAGACAACAATTGTTACCCTGCTGACGTCTGGTGTTTTTGCCGCTGTAGGATACGGCATAGCGCTGTTCGCTGGGTTCAGCGGAACCAACGCCATTGTTATAGGCGTGTCTTGTATGTTTTCTTCGACCATTATTGGTCTTAAACTCTTGCCTACCACCGTTTTGCATCACCGACATACAGGCGAAGTAATGATCAGTGTTTTGCTGTTGCAAGACATGATCGCCATCGTCGTATTGTTGGCCTTTAAGGCGGCATCAGGTTCGCAGCCTGTTGGCACAGAGCTTGCCAAGCTAGCGGTTATGTTGCCGGCCTTAATTGGGGTTGCATGGTTACTTAAACATTTTGTGTTACTGAAGTTGTTCAAGATGTTTGACCGCATTCAGGAATACGTATTTTTGCTTGCCTTGGCTTGGTGTTTGGGTATTGCAGAACTTGCGTATTTTATCGGCTTCTCGCATGAAACCGGAGCCTTCATCGCCGGCATCACAGTGGCAACGAGTCCTATTGCATTATTTATTGCTGAGAGTCTCAAGCCGCTGAGAGATTTCTTTCTAGTACTGTTTTTCTTTGCATTGGGTGCGAGCCTAAACGTTGATTCGGTTGGGACGATCTGGCTTCCTGCTGTGATTTTAGGTCTAGTAATGTTGGCTCTAAAACCCGTTGTGTTCCGTTTTGCGCTGTCTAATGTTTCTGAATCCAATCGCTTGAGTTGGGAGACAGGATTTAGGTTGGGGCAAATGAGTGAGTTTTCCTTGCTGATTGTCTTTGTAGCATTACAGAGCGCGTTGATTGATTCCATTGTTGTCGACTTTGTTCAGCTGGCGACGCTAGTGACCTTTATTGGTTCAAGTTACTGCATTGTCCTGCGTTACCCCACGCCCGTTGCCGTATCCGAAAGGCTGCGTAGAGACTAACTTTTCGTGTGTCCCGTAACGCCTAGTTTGCCGACTAAGGTCGCTCCCAATTTACCGACTCACGTAGCTTCCAATTTACCGAATCACGTGGTGTTGGGCTGTGGAGATATTGGTCGAAGAATTGTTAAGCAACTTCAGTTAGAAGGCGTCGCGAATGAGCGGATCATTGCCTATGTTAATTCTGAGTCAAGTTTCGATCGGGCAACAGAGCTAGGTATAGCTGCGCGCTATTTTGAGCTTGATCCTCAAGGTGCCGCTTTGAGTGCGGCTCACGATTTAGCCGTCAATACAGCAGTTAATTCGCTTGCTCAGTTGAACAGCATTGCCGATATCGCAGACAGTCATGCCTACTACACTGTTGCACCTCAAAAAACGGGCGAAGAAGACAAGCGTTCTCGCGCTTTAATTCGCCTTCTGGAGCACGCAAAGAGCGTTCCTAGCAAGATGGTCCTCATTAGTACGACTGGCGTATATGGCGATGCTCAAGGGTCTTGGATTGACGAGACCCATGCTGCGAATCCATCAACCGATCGAGCAAAGCGGCGTTACGATTCTGAAGCTCAATGGCAGGCGTTTATGAGCTCACATAAACGAGTTTTAACTGTTTTGCGTGTGCCCGGAATTTATGCACGCTCGCGGTTACCGCAAGAGCGAATCAAAAAGGCTATTCCTGTTGTGCGTAGCGAAGAAGTTGGTTTTACAAACCGTATTCATGCAGATGATCTTGCCGCTATCTGCGTGTGCGCCAATCAGCGGTTGCAGGCCAGCACTATTCTAAACGCTACTGATGGCAGGCCCGGAACGATCACCCAATATTTACAGGCCGTGGCCGACTATTTGGGCGAACCCAAATTACCTGAAATTACTTTAGACCAAGCGCACTCTGAGCTTAGCGAAGGAATGTTGTCGTATCTGTCTGAATCTCGCAAGATCAGCAATGCCAAGTTGCTCGATCTACTTGATTACACTTTTTTATATCCAGATTTTCGAATCGGTATGAAGTACTAAGGAAGGGTGTTAAGTATTAAGGAATGCCACCAAGCATTAAAAAAGGCATACTAAAGCGGTATGCCTTTCAAGGGTTAGACCATTATTCGCAATGAAAGTGGTCTTTATGTTGATAACAGCGGCCGCGTTCTATCCTATACCGTGAAAACCCAGGGTCTGGGCATATGGTGTAAGTTTGGCGGTTGTTGCGCTGATAACCCGATCCGTAATTGTATTGATCTTGATAACCGTACTGGTTATATCGACCGCTATTGTTACGGTTGTTGCTATAGTGTTTACCGTGTTTATTACGGTGTTTTTTACTATAGTTGCGATTGTAGCCGCGATCATGATCACGATAATTATCGTGATCATAGTAACGATTACTGTAGCGATCATCATGTCGGTACTTTTTGGAATAACGGTGGCTATTATGATGTCTATCATAAACGCCAAGGCTAAAACCGGGTACGTCGATGTAGACGCTGCCTCTCGCATGGGTGGGGCCGGCTAGGAACATAACAGCTGCACCTAACACAATAACCCCGAGGGTGGATTTAACTATTTTCATAGGTATTAACTCCTGAAGCCGTAGTTTTGACTTCCTGCATAGAGTAGCCCTCGCTTGATTAACCCAAACTGAACACAAGAACCGCCTATGAGTACTATCTATAGACCCCAATCTATTGTCATTCTAACGGGTGCTGGTATCTCGGCTGAGTCCGGTATTAAAACGTTTCGCGCCAGCGACGGCCTGTGGGAGGAGCATCGGATCGAAGATGTTGCAACGCCAGAAGGGTTCGTGCGTGACCCAGGTTTAGTGAACCGATTTTATAACGAACGTCGTCAACCCATTATTGAGCAAAGCGTGGGCGCTAACGCTGCACACATTGCTTTGGCCAAATTGGAACGTGAATTTTCTGGCTCGCTCTTAGTCGTTACGCAAAATATAGACAACCTGCACGAACAGGCAGGTTCTAAAAACGTGCTGCACATGCACGGCGAGATTCTAAAGATGCGATGTACTCAAACGCATAAAATTCATGACTGCTCAGCCGATATAGAGTCAGAGTCAAAGTGCGAGTGTTGCCAGATGGCGGGTACTCTCAGGCCACACATTGTTTGGTTTGGAGAAACGCCTCTGTATATGGACGAAATCTATGCGGCACTGTCGAGTTGTGACCTGTTCATAGCAATTGGTACGTCGGGTAATGTCTACCCCGCGGCGGGCTTTGTACAAGCCGCAAGCCAGGCCGGCGCATACTGCATAGAGATCAATCTGGAAGACTCTCAAGTCAGCGACTATTTTGACGAGCACATCATTGGCAAAGCTGGTGAAACTGTGCCGATGTGGGTGGAAGAAGTTTTGTCAGCGTAAGGTGTGCCGAATTGAGAGGTGGTTGCTTAGTTGGCATAGATATTGCTTTAACTAAGGTATGACTGTAATACGACCTTTGAGCAACACCATGTTAGTAAATAATCAGCCCCCCGCTTCACTTGAAAGACAAGAGTCTACGAAGTCTCGAGCCGATTTGGTCGACGGAACACAGCCGACAGAAATCCCTAACGTACTTAACGTTGATCTCGCAAGTTCGTTACCTTCAATAGAAGCGCACGAAGAGGTACACAAAGAGCCGCAACAACGCCTTCTCGTGTTTCAGGACACAGCTATGAACTGTGCGCAAAGTTTTCCGGCAAGCGAAGACGAAGTGCTGCTTGAGGTCGTTTGCCCTCCTGATACTTACAGCATATTGCTCGCTCGAATTGAGTCTATGCAGCCCGATTGTGTACTTCTCATGTTGAAAGATGTTGAGCGAGAATGGTTTGACTGGATGGCGAGGATTCAGGCTGAACACCCGCTTCCATTGATTCTTTGGGTTAGTACGCATTCGCAAGAGCAAATGAAAGCAGCGCATACAGCAGGGGTTTCAGCCTATTGGGTAGGGAGTAGCGCATACCACAATCTTGTGCCTAATATAGCTTTTGCTCAAATGCAGCACGAACGTACTCATGCCATCGAACAAGAGTTGAAGGTGACTCAGAAACGGCTTGATGATCGTAAGTGGATTGAAAAAGCTAAAGGGTTGATCATGCAGCAAAACGGCCTTAGTGAGCCAGAAGCATTCACGCAGTTGCGAACTTCGGCTATGCGAAAGGGAATCACTTTGGGCGAGATATCGAAACGTATTATCAGCGTCTTTGAGGATTATTCTTAGCGAAAGAGTCACTTATAGCGACCGAAGGTCGAACCCAAATGCGCACAGCAATGGAGCGCTAGGCTAGCCTCTGCACCAAATCAGTGCGACTCTCTAGCGCAACAACTCTAATGCAACAGCGTGGGAAATGCGGTTTTGCCTGCGACTCATGATAAAGATAAGCTCTAAACGAAAACTCTGCTAAATTGAGTATTCTGCAACTACGGGAGTGTGGTCAGAGGGTCGCTCATGCTTGCGTGGAACTTCGTCTATCGAGCTTGCGGTGCTGCGTTTTAACAATTCGCCAGAGCTCAGTACTAAGTCGATGCGTAAACCTGCATTGGCTCGATAGCCCGCACCCCGATAGTCCCACCACGAATAATGCTCGCCTTGCGGGTTAAAGTGACGGTAAGTGTCGTACAGGCCTTCGCTTAAAAGCGTATGTAGCATCAAACGCTCTGTGTCACTGCAATGAATTTTGCCACGCCACGCGACAGGGTCATGACAATCTAGATCGCTAGGCGTTATATTAAAGTCGCCCAGTAATACTGTGAGAGGGTGCTCGCTAAGTGTACGTCGCATTGTTTTGCGTAAGGCTTTGAACCACGCTTGCTTGTAAACGAATTTGTCAGAATCCAGCGCTTGCCCGTTAGGTACGTATACGTTAACGACTCTAACCAGTTCGCCATTCGCGCCAGCAATATCCGCAGCTATATAGCGTCTCTGCTCATCTTCAAAATCATCCAATGCTGTGCTCACGTTCTGAGCTTCGCGTTTGCTCAATATGGCCACGCCGTTATACGTCTTCTGTCCTAGCGCAATGCTCGAGTAACCCGTCGCTTTAATCGCCTCAAACGGGAAGTCGGCCTCGACCATTTTTATTTCTTGCAGACACAGCGCGTCGGGTTGGTGCTCGTTTAACCAAGCGATAACCTGTTCTTCGCGCACTCGCATCGAGTTTACGTTCCAGGTTGCAACCTTAAAGCTAGCCTTTTTATTCGTAGTTGTGCTGTCTGATTCAGAACTCATAATTGATTATCGCTGTGTGTCAGTAATTCTTATCTGCTGCCCTAAGGGCTTGTGCGGCAAAGTGAGCGGCCGTTAATTAGAGTATGCCAGATTGTTGAAGCAAGGGTTCTATCTCAGGCGCGCGACCTCTAAACGCTAAAAACATTTTATTTGCATCATCAATACCGCCGCGTTCTAAAATGGATTGCTTAAAGCGGTTGCCTGTTTTTGAGTTGAATATGCCTTCTTCTAAAAATGCGTCAAACGCATCCGCGCTCAAAACCTCTGCCCATTTATAACTGTAGTAGCCAGCGGCATAGCCGCCAGCAAAGATGTGGCCAAAGCTGTTTTGAAAGCGGTTACTTGTGGGTGGAATACTTACCGCGACTTCTTTGCGTACTTGATCAAGAACGCTTTGCACGTTTGATGTGTCATCGCCAGAATGCTCAAGAATCGAATGTATACGTAAATCAAACAGCGAAAACTCTACTTGTCGCAGTGTTTGCATGCCACTGTGGAAGTTTTTAGCCGCTCGCATTTTCTCTAACAGGTCTGTTGGTAGAGGCGCTTGCGTATCTACATGCGCTGCAATTAACGCCAAACTTTGCGTTTGCCAGCACCAGTTTTCTAAAAACTGACTGGGCAGTTCTACCGCATCCCACGCTACACCATTAATGCCAGCAACGCTCATTTCGTCGACCTTGCTTAACAAGTGATGCAGGGTGTGACCAAATTCGTGGAATAGGGTCTCAACTTCGTCGTGCGTGAGCAGGGCGGGTTGTGAGCCGATGGGTGGCGAGAAATTACAGATCAGATACGCGACCGGTAATTGTGTTAACTCGCCGAGCTGTCGGCGATGAATACACGTATCCATCCATGCGCCACCACGTTTGCCCTTGCGCACGTAAAGGTCTGCAAATAAGCCGCCGATTATTTCGCCGTCTTCATCAAGCACATCAAAATATTGAACGTCCTTGTGCCAAGACTGAACCTTAGTATTGCCTTTTACTGATATGCCGAATAAGCGGTTAGTGACGTCGAACAAGCCCTTAAAGACTTGCTCGGCGGTAAAATAAGGTTTCACTTTTTCGTCGGTGAATGCATAGCGCTCTTCGCGTAAGCGCTCAGAGTAATAACTCGTGTCCCATGCTTCTAGTTCGCCCTTATGGCCTCGTTCTTGAGCAAACACTTTGAGCGCGGCGAGTTCTTTTTCTGCTACCGGCTTGGCTGAGCGTACCAGGTCATTTAAGAACTGTTCTACAGTGCTTACAGAGTCAGCCATTTTACTGACTAAAGACAAATCGGCGTAGTTGTTAAACCCCAGCAATTGGGCTTTTTCGTGCTTAAGTGCCAAAATCTCATCCACAATCGCTTGGTTATCAAATTCCGGTGCGTGGCCTTGGTCGCTAGCACGACTGCCATAGGCCAAATAGATTTCCTTGCGAAGTTCGCGGTCATGAGCATGCTGCATCACCGCCAAATAGGACGGAATCTGCAGAGTTAACAAATAGCCATCTAGGTCTTCTTGCTCTGCAAACTGCTTTGCCATTGCCAAGGCGCTGTCTGGTAAGCCGGCTAATTTATCGACATCCTTAATTGGCTTTTTGTATGCCTGGCTGGCGTCTAACACGTTGCGCTCAAACTGAGTAGACAGTTCTGACAAGCGCTGACTAATTTCAGCAAAGCGGGCTTTATCTGATTGGCTAAGTTCTGCGCCGCTTAGGCGAAAGTCTCTAATGTTGTTTTTAATTATCTTCTGTTGGGCCGCGCTTAATGTAGAAAAGCTATCAGATGACTCGATTTTCTTAAAGCGATCAAAGAGTTCAGAGTTCTGACCAACTTCAACGTGGTATTGGGTAAGCAGCGCGATGCCTTGCTCGTATGCTTCACGTAGTTCGGGAGAATCTTGCACAGAATTGAGGTGGCTTACAGGTGACCATACGCGGTCGAGTCGTTCATCCACATTCTCTAGCTCTGCTCCGAAGTTGTCCCATGTAGGTGAGCCCAGTGTCGCTAAACAAGCGATCGCTGCTCGCGACTCCTCTAATACTATTTCTAGGGCAGGTAATACATGTTCTACGTGGATGTCGTTGAACTTGGGTAGATCGCTAAAATTGAGTAGTGGGTTATTCATTGGGCCTGGGGTGATTAGGGGTGCTAAGGGTGCTTAGTAGTTCTTAAAGTTGGTTTATTCTCAAAGGCATTCGCAGCAAAAGTGCTATTTGCTCGGCAAAGTACTCTCGCCTTCTATTAGCTGTGCCATCGTTTCGCGCGCTCTAATAAGGTGGGTGCAATCGCCATCAACCATAACTTCGGCGGTTCTTGGGCGTGAATTGTAATTGCTCGCCATCACAAAACTGTATGCACCCGCCGACTCTATGGCGATCAGGTCGCCCGCGCCTATGGCCAATGCTCGGTTGGATCCCAATACGTCAGCAGACTCACACACTGGGCCTACTACTTCATAGTGGCTTAGAAGGCGGCTACTGCTTGCTTCGCTATTAGCGTCAACGGCCGTTATGTTGTGATGCGCTTGATACAAAGACGGCCTCATTAGGTCGTTCATTCCGGCATCAATAATTGCGAAATTGGTTGTTTTATCACCCGCCGTATTGGTTTTTAGATATTCTACTCGGCTAAGTAAGACACCTGCATTACCAACGATATATCGGCCAGGCTCAATGGCGACGGGTAGTGTTATGCCGCGCTTTTTCAATGTGTCGAGCATCGCGGCGACGTAGGCCTGCGGTGTGGGTGGTTGCTCATTCGCGTAGCGAATACCTAATCCGCCGCCAAGATCGAGCTGTTTAATGTGAATCCCATGTTCGGCGAGCCGCTCGACTAAATCGATTACTCGATCAAGGGCGTCTGAAAAAGGTGACGTGGTGGTGATCTGAGAGCCAATATGGCATGCCACTCCATGAACCTGAATATTGGCCATGCTGTTTGCCAACTGATAAACCTCTAGGGCGGCATCAATTGATATACCAAACTTGGCCGTGGCTAGACCGGTTGAGATATACGGATGAGTCTGTGGGTCTACGTCGGGATTAACCCGTAAGGCAATGCGCGCTGTCTTGCCCAACTCTAGTGCCACACTGTTTATGCGCTTTAGCTCAGCGGTTGACTCAATATTAAGGCTACCTACGCCGCTATTTAGGGCGTACTCGATATCACTTCTGGATTTGGCAACGCCAGAGAACACTATCTTGCTGGCATCTCCCCCAGCTTGTAGCACGCGATAAAGCTCACCTGCCGATACAATGTCAAAGCCAGAGCCGAGCTGAGCCAGTACGTTGAGAACAGCAATATTAGAGTTGGCTTTCACAGCGTAGTGAATATCATGTGGGTAGTCGCCAAACGCATCATCTAAGTTACGCCATTGGTGTTCGATAAATGCGCGCGAATAGACGTACGTAGGCGTGCCGAACTCCTCAGCGATGGAAGGCAGGGGGACTGATTCGGCGTGCATGACGCCGTCATTAAAAGTAAATGCTTGCATATATTGGGTGGTGAATCGAGAGCGGTTGACTAAGTGAAGTTTGGCGAAGAGTTGCCGCCAAAGATTATCGAATAACGTGTGCCTTGCGTATGCCTGTAAGGGGTATGAAGCTAATGTGGCCTAGCGTTTTTAGAAAGGTTCAACTAGATCAGAGCTATTTATAAGTCTCACGGCATAAAGATTACGAACAAGTCGCAGGAACAGATTTGTCTTGAACGCCATAACGAACGCCATGCTTAGTGCAGCAGTCTATGCTGTAAGCCAGCTGCCTAAAAGACAGCTCTAGATTGATCTAGCTGACAGGATCCACTATTCGTCTATCTGTTTGTCTCTTTCGGTTTCTACCTGTGCTGCATCTTCTTGCAACGCGTCAACCGGTAGCGGATCGCTAGGTTCAACAATCAACGGACCTTTTTGACCGCATGCCCCAAGAGCGAACGCTATCGCGAGTGCAAGGCCAGTATTGCGAATGAACGGTGTTGCTAACGTTAGGTTCTTCATGATATTTCCTTTAAGTTCTTTATTAATTGTTTTGCTAGCATCGTGCAATACGCACAAATGAATGCCCGCAAAAATAACTAGACGCCCATTTTAGCAAGCATTAGCTACTTTGTTCGTCTAAATGTTGTTGTGCTGCTTTTACCGCCATCTTGACTTGGCGCGGTGCCGTCCCGCCAATGTGGTCACGAGCATTAACCGAACCTTCAAGAGTCAGGACCGCGAATACGTCCTGAGTAATCATCGGACCAAACCCTTGTAATTCTTCCAAGCTTAGCGCTTCTAATGGCTTACCTTGCTCAATGGCGTAGTGGACGGTATTGCCAACGATTTCGTGTGCGTCTCTAAAGGGCACTTGCTTGACCACAAGGTAGTCGGCTAAATCGGTTGCCGTTGCGTAGCCCTTTAAAGCCGCTTGATACATGGCATCACGGTTAAATTTTATACTAGGGATCATCTCGGCGAACACCCGCAGGCAGGCGTAAACCGTATCGACACTGTCAAATATCGCGGGCTTGTCTTCTTGGTTGTCGCGGTTATAGGTCAGAGGCTGAGCTTTCATCAAAACCAATAATGACTGTAGATTACCGATAACTCGCGCGCTCTTGCCCCGAACTAGTTCAGCAATGTCTGGATTCTTCTTCTGCGGCATAATGCTCGAGCCAGTACAAAAAGCATCCCCAATATCAATAAATTTATAGTTTTCGGAAGCCCATAATATTAGGTCTTCGCACATGCGTGACAGGTGCATCATTATAAGACTCGCCGCGCTGGCGTATTCAATCAAAAAGTCTCGGTCAGACACTGAGTCCAGTGAATTGCGACTAGGTTCAGAAAATTCTAGTAATTCGCAGGTGTAGTGCCGGTCTATTGGAAAACTAGTACCCGCTAAAGCGGCTGCACCGAGCGGCATGATGTTTACTCGTTTAAGGCAGTCTTCTACGCGTGCTGCATCGCGATCTAGCATCTCGTACCACGCGAGCAAATGGTGGCCTAGGCTGACCGGTTGGGCGACCTGTAGGTGTGTGAAACCTGGCAGAATGGTGTCTATTTCCTGTTCGGCGGCTGTCACAATTTTTGCCTGTAACGCCCGTAGGCACTCAACAGTATGGCTACACGCCTCACGCATATAGAGCCGGATGTCGGTTGCCACCTGGTCGTTTCTAGAGCGACCAGTATGCAGTTTCTTGCCTGTATCTCCGATATCTTCAGTGAGGCGAGCTTCGATGTTCATGTGTACATCTTCGAGTTCGGTCGACCACTCAAACTCTCCCGCTTCTATCTTGTTCTGAATACGAGCTAAGCCGTCTTCGATCGCTCTTGCTTCATCGTCGGTGAGTACGCCTATTTTTGCCAGCATTTTGCTATGTGCAATCGAGCCTCGTATATCTTGACGATATAGGCGGGAATCAAAGCTGACAGATTCGGTAAAAGCTTCTACAAGTTGGTTGGTCGGCTCAGTAAAACGACCACTCCAAAGTTTCTTTTGTTGTGTCACAGGGTAACCAGTCGGTACAAACGGAGGATTTACAATTATACTCTTACTTTAGCCAACTTGTTAAAGTCTATAGAACAAGCTCTATGCAGCTTGTTTTAAGGAAAGCGCGTTATGAAAACAATCAGAATTGCTACACGCAAAAGCCCCCTAGCCATGTGGCAGGCTAATGACGTGACTGCGCGCCTTCGTCAGGCCCACCCCGGCTTAGAAGTCGAAATTGTGGGGTTGATGACGCAGGGCGATCGGCTTCTGAGTCAGAGACTCGCGGCACAAGGCGGTAAAGGTTTATTTCTTAAAGAGTTAGAGGCGTCGCTTTTACGTAACGAAACCGACATAGCCGTACATTCGATGAAAGACGTACCCGTTAAGCTGCCGCCTGGCTTAATGCTTGCTGCTTTTTGCAAGCGTGAAGATGCCCGAGATGCTTTTGTGTCCAACCATTACACCAACCTCTATGCCTTGTCTAAAGGCGCTAGAGTGGGTACAGCCAGTTTACGACGTACATCACAACTGCAAAACGCATTCCCGGCATTAAAGTTTGAGGATCTGCGTGGCAATGTTAATACACGTTTGGCCAAGCTAGATGACGGTGAGTTTGACGCTATTATTCTCGCGGCTGCGGGACTTATTAGACTAGATTTTGCCACTCGTATTAAGCAGTACATTCCTGTTGAATTATGTTTACCTGCGGTTGGACAAGGCATTATGGGAATCGAATGTCGAGAAGGCGATGACGAGGTCATTCAACTGCTAGAGTCATTGAACGATGACGAAAGTGAGCTTTGTTTGCGTGCCGAGCGAGCCATGAACAAAGGCCTAGGTGGCGGCTGTCACGTACCCATTGCGGGTTATGCGGTTATAGAAAACCGTCGATTGAATTTACGCGGTGTTGTGGGAGAGCCCGACGGCACTAGAGTACTGGTGAGTGGCTCTGAACGCTCTTTGTCAATAACGGACCCCCTCGCGGATGAAGCGGCTAAGGTCGTCGGCTATAAGCAATACCTTGAGGTGGCGGATGGCTTAGGACAAGTCGTTGCTCAAAGCTTGCTTAAGCAAGGCGCCAATCAGATTTTGGAATCCCTGTACGAAGAGAGTATCGAGCACTTTAAAACAGTGGTTTTGACTCGCCAAGAATCTTACCTCGGTAATATGATGGCCGTATTGAAATCATTGGATTTTAAACCAGTACATATCCCGACTTTGGAGATCACTCCGTATGAAAGCCCCGAGCAAGGATCGCTTTTATCCGAGTTACATCGTTTTACAGACATCGTATTCGTATCGCGCAATGCCGTCGATGTTGGCATGGAGCTTATTAAAGAACACGGAGGAATTCCTAAAGACGTTCGAGTTATGGCGGTAGGAGCGGAAACAGCAAAGCAGCTATACCGTTTGGGTGTCGAAGCAATGTTTCCTCAACAAGGCACAGGTGCAGAGGCTTTGTTAGCGGTTGCTCAATTAGCCGATTTGAGTGACAGAAACATACTGATCGTGCGCGGCGACGAAGGCTTGGATTGGCCTGCTCAAACTATGCGAAAACGTGGCGCCCTAGTGAAAGAGTTGATTTGCTACGAACAACATCTGGCCGAGAATAGTTTAGCGCTAATGCAGAGCCTCGCACGTCAAGATGCAAAAGTAGCTGGCGTGTTTGTGCATAGCGCAAGCAGTGCTAAGCAACTGATCCAACTAGCGCGAAGCAAGTTCCCAGCTCTGCTCGAGTCAGGCATGGTGGCCGGCAGTGATCGAATTGCAGAAAGAGCGAAGGAGTCAGGCTGGAAAGGTCCGATTAGCGTTTCTGAGTCGCCATCAAATAAAAACATGATGATTAGTTTTTCGAGGATGATGGATCCTAGTAACGCGTCTTAATCTTTGCTGATAATGAATGCAACAGAGCGTTAATTTCAATGGCGAGTGACTGGTTAGCTCTTATCGCTATGCTAAACTGTTTTCTCTTTTTGAACGTTAATACCGAGCTCTGTATCCAAGCAAGGTAAACGCGTCGATATCTTCAATATAGCTTCATGGCTTCAATGGCGAAGCTTACTTTGCTCAAAGATTACACTGTCCCAAAATCACAATGTCAAAAGTCACTAAAACAACAGCCGCGAATACAACAACTAGTAAGAAGAAGGTTACCAAGAAAAAGGCAACCAGAAGAACTACAAAGACAGCTGCCGCAAGTACGGCTGCTGATGTGGTTGCTAGTTCAGCAGGGGCTTCGGTCAACAACCAGGCTGATAGCGTTACTGCTAGCACTATAGACAGCACTCCAAAAAGCACTGAGAGTGACAGTGCAGAAAAGAAACCAACCAGAGTCGTAAATACTGTGTCCAACCAAAAATCTAATGCATCAAGTACTGCCTCAAGCCCCTCAAGCAAACCTGCAAGTAAATCGGGTTGGGCATTAGCCGTAATCGCATTACTTATATCTCTTTTGGCTCTGGCCGGCGTAGCCTACACTTGGTACGACACACAAGTTAAACAAGTCAATGCAGCGTCTAGATTAGTGACAGATGTTGCAGAGGTTGGGTCACAAGTCGCTATTCTTGGTGACCGAGTAGAGTCTTTACGCGGTGATGCCAAGGATCTTGTTTCTGCAACACAGTTAGAATTGCGTGTTGGCCAGTTACAAGAGCAAACGCGCGAGCGATTGACGCAAGTCAGCGCATCGCAAGATGACGTTATAGAACGAATGAGCGCTCTTCAGGACAGCTTATCGCAAGGTACAACTGACTTTGTTTTGGATGATGTCGCACAGCTATTGAAGTCAGCCAACGTAAGTGTGCTGGTGCTGGGTAATCGTGATGGTGCAATCAATGCACTGCAGATCGCTGAACAACAGTTGCAAGACCTTGCTGATCCTCGATTCACTTCAGTTCGCCAAAAAGTCTTAAGTGATATTGCGGCTTTGGAAGCCGTAGAGCAGGTTGATATGGAGAAACTGTCTGTATCGATTCAATCCTTGGTTGCGGATATTGATAGCCTAGACTTATTTAACGAGCCAGAGGAATCAAGCCAGGATGTATTGAGCTTGGCCAGCACTGAATCACAAGCCATTGCAGGTTTTAGCGAGGGTTTGCGCGAGATGGGTCGCGATTTTCTGTCGTTGTTTACTATTAAGGTGCAGAGAGTAGACCAACCGCCTACTCCGCTATTGGCGCCTGAACAGCGCTATTTCTTGAATCTGAATTTAAGCCTGGCACTTAATAAAGCGCAGCTCGCGGCCCTGCAAGGTAGACCGCAGATCTTTCAGCAAAGTATTGCAGAAGCGCGTCAGTGGGTAATTGCTTACTTTGATGTAGAAACGCCTAAGGTTAAAACATTTCTAGAGGGGTTAGCCGAACTCGAACAAACTCAGTTGGATGTTGAGCTACCGTCTGTGGCGCAAGGCTATGCAGAGTTTATTGCAGTGCGAGGTCAGCGTTAATCATGCGTTATATAGTCTATACACTACTGGCCGTTGGGCTAGCCTTTGGTCTACTACAGGTTGCTGAGCTTGATCCCGATAATTACGTAAAAATCTATCTCGCGGGCTATGCCATAGAGATGAATGTAATTGGTTTTATCGTGGCATCTTTACTTTTTGTATCGGTGTTGTATGTGCTGCTGCGCTTACTTCGCAGTATTATTTCTGCGCCAGGCCGGTTCGGAAAATGGCGCAAACGACGCAAGATTATTATTGCTGACAACGATTTAGGCAGTGGTTATCTTTCATTGATTAAAGGTGATTGGCGAGTTGCTGAAAAGCGACTTACCGCCCACGCCGATAGTAGTCCAATTCCATACGTAAGTTATTTAGCTGCAGCCCAAGCCGCGCAAGAGCAAGGCAAGCTAGCAGAGCGAGATGATTATTTAAGCAGAGCTTACAAAGCAGCGCCTAAAGAAACCTTAGCGATTGGTCTTACTAAGGCTCGCCTGCATCAAGTAGCCGGGCAGTGGAATATGGCGCGAGCCACATTAGAAGACATACAAAGCCTAGGTAAGAACAACCCACAATACACAGCCATGTTGATGCAGGTGCACCAACATTCAGAAAATTGGCAAGATGCAAAGACCTTGCTGCCTAATGCCCGAAAACAAGGAGCGCTGTCTGCACAAGCTTTAAATGACATAGAAGATCAAGTGTTGGCCGCGAGCTTAGACGAAGCTATAGATATGGATGCCGCGTGGAAAGCGCTGCCTCGCGCCCAACGAAAAAAGAATGCGGTAATTACCCGATATAGCACATTTTTGATCGAGCAAGACCGTTCCGATGAAGCCGAGAAGATCCTGAAGGCGGCAATGAAGACTAATTGGGACGATCGCTATTTGGAGCTGTTTAGCCGTTTAAAGACAAAGGCTGCGGGTAAGACTCGCCGCACGGCAGAAGGCTGGCTGATAGCGCAACCTGAAAACCCGTATGCCAATTTAGCCGCTGGTCGACAGGCAATGCTTGAAGGCGACAATGAGCTGGCTAAAAAATACTTACACGCAGCAATCAGTGTTGGTCAGTTACCCGATGCTTATCGATGGTTAGGCGAGTTGTTCGAAAACCTTGAAGAGCGCAATAAAGCATTGCAGCTTTTTAAGTCAGGTCTATTGGCTAAGGATGCAAAGAGCTTGGCGCAAACTAAGGTCGCTCTAAACGGGCCAAAAGCGTCTTCTTAGTTTTATGAGCACCCTGGCGAACTGTACGGCGGCTATCCGTACGGCAAGGCATTGAGAAATACCGACTATGCCTGAGCTTCCTGAAGTCGAGACGACTCTCAATGGCGTAAAGCCCTTTGTAGACCAGCAGGTTATCACTAAGATAGTGGTACGCGAGCGCCGTATGCGTTGGCCGGTTCCTGATTTAGACCACTTGCATGGACAGCGAGTGGCTCGGTGCGAGCGGCGAGCTAAATACATGCTCTTTCATCTTCAGGATGGCCAAGTTCTGCTGTTGCACTTAGGCATGTCCGGAAATCTAAGGGTATTGCCCCAAGGCACAGCAGTACAAAAACACGATCATATTGATATAGAGTTTTCCAATGGCAAGCTCATTCGTTTCAATGACCCACGACGCTTTGGATGTTGCTTGCTAATAGACCCGCCGATTCTTGAGCATAAGCTATTGAGTTCACTTGGCCCCGAGCCACTCAGTTCGTCCTTTGATGGTGAGCATTTATTTACGTTGTCGCGAGGTCGAAGTCTCGCCGTTAAGAACTTTGTTATGGATGGTAAGGTCGTTGTTGGTGTGGGTAATATATACGCCAGTGAAGCATTGTATGAGGCGGGTATTCGTCCAACCATGGCGGCAGGACGCGTATCACGGGCTAGATATACTCGTTTGGCTGACTGCATTAAGGGTGTACTGGCTAAGGCGATTAAGGCCGGAGGCACTACGCTTAATGACTTTATTCAGGCTGATGGAAAGCCCGGGTATTTTAGCCAAGAGCTACAAGTGTATGGACGCAAGGACGAACCTTGTTACGAGTGTGCTGAACCTATTAAGTCGAAAGTGATTGGGCAAAGAAACAGCTACTACTGCAGTCAATGCCAATCCTTTTAGATAGCTAAGCCCTAAACACGAAACCTTTTGTGCGACGGCCATTAAGTACGAAAACAAGCGCTAATGATTTGACGTAAACGCTGTTTTGCGCATGGCTGTAGTTTGCCCATAACAGCCAGTCGAGAGTTTAACCGTGGTCTTCACAATTAATTTTCACCCCCTTTTCTTTATAAGCTATTATATCTATTCAATGACGCTTTTAGTCAAAGGCTTTCTAACAATCTAGGGTGGCGTTTTATGTTCGATTCTTCGTCGCGAGCTTTTGTCGCGCTGTTTATTCTTCTTAGTTTCTCCTCTGTTTATGCTCAAACTAAGGTCGTGGTTGTTCCGCTGGGCGGTGATGACCCGGTGACCGCAATCTGTGTGGCGCTTGGTTCCACTGCCGGCTGTGATTTGGCGACAGTAATAGCAGGAACAGCATCAGCCTATTATAAAATTGGTGATAATGGTCCTGCGGGTGGAACGGTGTTTTATATAACCGACGGTGGATTACACGGCCTGGAGGCGGCACCTGCCAACTCACCAGATTCCCCACCTGTCAATTCACCAAATTCCGTATGGGGATGTTCTGGAACAAGTATTGCAGGCACTTCGACGGCTATTGGCACGGGCGCCGCGAACACCGCCGCTATTGTAGCAGGATGCGTCTCAGGTGAGGTAACCGCTGCTGAGGTCGCGAATGCTTATGAACTGAACGGCTTTGCCGACTGGTTCTTACCCTCAAAAGGTGAGTTAAATCTGTTGTATTTGCAGAAAGACGTTGTGGGCAGTTTTACCAGTTTCAGCTATTGGAGTTCGTCGGAGAACAACAGCGGCTTCTCTTCTTGGCTCCAGGACTTCGGCAATGGCTTTCAGATCGGCGACGATAGGGACAACCCACTCGGTGTTCGTGCTGTTCGGGCTTTTTAACTATTTAACCATTTAACTATTTTTTTTCCCGCCGCAGGCGGGGCGATTTTTTTTGCGATGGCACTTTATTATGAGCTACCTGTGTACCGGGATACGTATCAGTTAATTCTGAAAATATTCGAGTGCACCAAAGACTTTCCAAAAGAATATAAGTATACGCTCGGGCAGGACATGAAACGCGATGCCCTGCAATTGGTTAGAAGTATTTACCGCGCCAATAAGGCCAGTCATAAGGAATCGTATTTGGAAGATTTTCTAGACCAGTTTGAACTACTCAAACTGGAGATACGCCTATGCAGTGATATGAAAGTATTACCGTTTAAGAAACAGGCTGAGCTCGGCCTACTGATGGACGGCATAGGCAAGCAGATTACGGGGTGGCGAAATGCCAACCAGTAAAGCGCCAGAATTACCGTGGCCATGGTGACGGTAAGCGAGCAGGTTTTGTTTAAAAGCGATAGAGGGACTGTTCAGTTGGGCAGTTAAATAACATAACAACGAGACACCTTGTTGTTATTCAAACACCTCTATAAAACGTTGTGGGCAGTTTTGCCAGTAACAACTATTGGAGTTCGTCGGAGAACAACAGCAACAACGCTTGGAACCAGAACTTCGACAATGGCAATCAGAACGACAACAATAAGAACAACACACTCGGTGTTCGTGCTGTTCGGGGTTTTAGATAGAATTATTGAAGGTCTCGCGGGCAACAGTTGTGTTCGTTGCCCGTGTTTTCAAATAATTTGAGCCTATGCAGCAATTATCTCTGTTTGACGGTGAGCCGACTGCAAAACCTTCAGTAGAGTTATCAGCGCTTTATGAAGCGTATTTGATTGCCGTAGAAATAAGCGTAACACCCGCAATGCACTCGCATTTGAGGTCGATTACGAAGCCAACTTGATTGCGCTCCAGGCAGAGATTAACGACGGTAGCTACCAACCGGGTAAGTCGATTGCTTTTATCGTTAACAAGCCGGTAAAAAGAGAAATTTTCGCTGCTGATTTTCGTGACAGGGTGGTGCACCATCTTATTATCAAGAAACTCACCCCACTGTTTGAAAAAACATTTATCCATGACAGTTATGCCTGCCGTCTTGGTAAAGGAACGCAACTTGGGGTGCGGCGTGTTGACCGCTTCATTCGGCAATGCTCGAGGAATTACAGTCAAGATTGCTATGTGCTAAAACTCGATATTAAGGGTTTCTTCATGCACATTAATAAAATTATTTTACTGGCAGAACTAAATCAGTTTATTGAATGCAAATATAACAATAGCGATAAAATCATATTATTGGAGCTGTGCCAAAAAATAATTCACTACAACCCGACCCGAAACTGCATTATCAAGAGTAAGCGTAGCGAGTGGCATGGTTTACCGCCGGATAAGAGCCTGTTTCATTCAACGAACAACTGTGGCCTTCCTATAGGCAATTTGACCAGCCAGGTGTTTGCCAACTTTTACCTAAACCCGTTTGATCATTTTATCAAACATGATTTAGGTATTCGCTATTATGGTCGTTATGTTGATGACTTTTTGATCGTGCATCAGGATAAAACCTACTTAAAGTCGCTTATCCCGCTGATTAAAAGCACACTACAAGAACGACTGGGGCTTGCCCTGCACCCTGATAAAATCTATTTGCAGCACTACACAAAAGGGGTGGAGTTTTTAGGCTCTATTATCAAGCCGCACCGCATATACATTGCTAATCGAACCAAAGGTAATTTTCATGCCGCGATCATGAAACAGAATGTAATAGTCCGCGAAAGCAAGCCCAATAAAAAGCAACAAGCTGCTTTTCTATCGAGCATGAACTCCTATCTCGGGATCATGAAACATCGTAAGAGCTATAAGCTGAGGAAAAAGATGTTATTCACAACGCTTTCGAGTTGGTGGTGGAACCATGTATACCTAAGTGGTGGTCTTGCTAAATTCGTGATTAGGGCTAAATCAATTAAGTCAAAAAGGGGTTACCGTTCATCCAGTAATTGAGGTTGTCTAAGATAAGGCGCACTTAGCCACAGCTTTTACAATTTTGCATGCTCTTATGTTCATTTACTAGAAACCGCAGAAGTGTTTTTTGAATAATTCAAGAGAGAAATTGTGACATTGTCAAAGAGACTATCAGCCAATATTAGTTTCGTGGCGACTGGCTGCTTCGAGTATTTAAAAGCCGTTTTCTATTTATTTAGACTCTTTACAAGACAACCGGTTAATAGAAAATCTGAAATCATAGCTCCAATAGGAATAGGGGCTCATAACAAAGGTTAACACACTCAAATCAGACTGTAATGTGGCAAGTTTGGCTAATCCTTAGCCGATACCCGTTAGCCCATTGTGTCTAAATCAGGCTACAGGGCATGACCTCTTAAAACGCACCAAACAGATGAACATCCCAATGGATAGCTATGCCTAGGTAAGTGCTGACAAGTAACAGCCCAATCCCCCACACCCATATCCACATTTGCCGGCCTTTCCAGCCGCCAATGATGAAAATTACTGCGATCAAGAAGCCGAGAACGGCAGTCAATACCAGCATGCCATCACTGGCGTGGCTAGCAAGCTGGTCTTCTGGAATGATTATGTCGCCGTCTTGGCTTTCTTTATAACGCATGCTTTGTGACAGCTCCTGTTAAAGCTTTTGTGAAAATAAACTATTTGTCTTTGGTGCGTAGCGTACAGAACTCCTCAGCAGTGCTTGGATGAATCCCAACGGTTGCATCAAAATCAGCTTTACGAGCGCCCATCTTTACTGCAATCGCGATGCCTTGCATGATTTCAGCCGCGTCAGGGCCTACCATATGAGCGCCGAGAATTTTGTCTGACTCGCCATCAACTACGAGCTTGATCAAGGTTCGCTCGGTATTGTCTGTTAGCGTGTGCTTAAGAATCTTAAAGTCTGACGTATAGGTATCAACAGAAGCGTGGCTTTCGCGCGCTTGCTCTTCACTTAGACCAACGGTAGCAACAGGCGGTTGAGAAAATACCGCTGATGCTACGTTGCTATGATCAGGCAGTCTTTGGTTGCCGCCAAACAATGAATCGGCGAAGGCGTGCCCTTCCATAGTGGCGACGGGTGTTAACGCAATGCGATCGGTTACGTCACCGACCGCATAAATGTTGTCGACATTGGTCTGTGAATTGTCCCCAACCTTTATTTCACCTTTAGCGCCAAGTTCAACACCGGCTAGGTCAAGACCTAGACCATCAGTGTTTGGCTTGCGGCCTGTTGCGTACATAACGCAGTCAACTTCTGCTTTCGAGCCATCGATAAAGGTAACGTTTTTGCGACCGTCTGCGCCGAGTTCAATAGACGCAATATTGCTGTTTAGCTTAAGGTTTACGCCCTTCTTAATAATTTCTTCGGCTAGGTGGTCACGTACCGCATTGTCGAAGCCGCGCAATATTTGTTCGCCGCGATAAACCAGATTAGTGTCTGTACCAAGGCCATTCAATATGCCAGCAAACTCAACGGCGATATACCCGCCGCCCACGACAACGGCCGATTTTGGTTTTTGCTTTAAATGAAATATCTCGTTTGAGCTGATTGCGTGCTCAATGCCAGGCACGTTTGGCATGGTTGGCGTGCCGCCAGTAGCGATCAAAATATTTTTTGTGCTTAGTGGCTTGCCATCCACTTCAACGGTATTCGCGTCGAGAAGCTGGCCGCGACCGTGTAAGAGTATGACGCCTGCGTTCTTGAGTAGGTTTTCGTAAATGCCGTTAAGACGATCAATCTCTTTGTCTTTATTTTGAATCAGTGTTGACCAATCGAAGCCGTTTACCGAAAGGTTCCAGCCGTAGTGCGCTGAGTCGCTAAAGTCATCATGAAAGTGGGCAGCGTAGACCATCATTTTTTTAGGTACGCAGCCGCGAATAACGCAGGTGCCACCGTACCGATACTCTTCGCAAATGGCGACTCTTGCTCCGTGCCCAGCTGCAATACGCGCAGCACGAACGCCGCCTGAACCACCGCCTATAACAACTAAATCGTAATCAAACATGTTCTTCCTCTGCGCCCAAATATGGCGCTGTTATTTTTTGGCTTAATCTCGATGAGTAGCAAAAAGGCCCTTTCTTATCGAAAGAGCCTCTTAAGCTTTGTGTCCAAAGGGACGTTCATACAAAGCACAATTAGATCGAGATTTGTGCCTTCATTTTCTGCATTGCGTTTTGTTCGATCTGGCGAATTCGCTCTGCCGATACACTGTACTCGGCGGCCAACTCATGCAGAGTGGCTTTTTCGCCGTCTTCGCCTAGCCAGCGACGTCTTACGATGTCTTTACTGCGATCGTCCAAACCTTCAAGCGCAGAGTACAACGACTCTTCATTAAGAGAGCTGTTTTGCTCATGCATCACTTGTTGTTCTGGGTTGTAGCGCATGTCTGGCAAGTAACCCGATGGGCTTGTGACGAAGTCGTCGTCATCGCTGTCGACACCGTCAAATGCTACATCGCTGCTTGTCATGCGCTGTTCCATCTCGCGTACCGTTTTAACCGGAACGTCTAAGTTATCTGCAAGTGCATGCGTCTCGTCTTCGGTCATTGCTGACAATGATTTACGAGATTTGCGTAAGTTAAAGAATAACTTGCGTTGAGCTTTAGTTGTTGCGACCTTTACGATCTTCCAGTTACGCAAAACGTATTCGTATATCTCGGCTTTGATCCAGTGCACAGCATAGGACACCAAGCGAATATTGCGATCAGGGTCGAAGTTCTTAACGGCTTTCATTAAGCCAATATTGCCTTCTTGAATAAGGTCTGCCACGGGCAGGCCATAACCAGTAAACCCCTTTGCGACATGAATAACATGACGTAGTTGAGAAAGTACTAGTGTGCGGGCGGCGTCCACGTCGTCTTCGTCGCGGTAGCGTCGAGCCAATTGGGCTTCTGCTTCTGCGGTAAGTTTCGGCGCTGAATTCGCAACCTTTAAGAACCCCGCAAGACTAGAGTCTTGGGGAATTGTGATGTTTGTTACCGGCGTGCTAGTGATACTGGTTTCAGTAGCTACTGCACTTGCACTGGCTGTTGTCGTTGTCATTACTGCTCTCCGTAAAAATCAACTTAAAGTTTTAGGTTTGCCCCATTACGGCAACAAACACCTTTAAGCTATTAAAATGCGGTGTTATCCGCAGTCTTACTGAAAATACTCGTGGTCGAAATCACCACCTGACTCTATACCAATAGGGTCGATTGATGTACTTCTAGCCCTAATTACCCAAAATCAGTGTGAGGTGGGTTATTTATCGGAGTAATGCTCCTTTTAGGACCTTTCTATGTACTAATAAGACCTTTCTATGTACTAAGACCTTGGTATCAACGTAATAATTACGCTGATTTTAGCACTCAGGCGTGAAGAGTGCTAATACATGAATTTCTTGTAAGTGTCCGTTTCGCAGTGGTTTTTGGTCTAACGGGGGCGAATACGCCATATATGCTGAGCTACGCTCCAACGCGCAGACAACCAGCCAAGCGCTATGCCTAAACCTATTAACGCGAATGCATCCTGCACGCTAAACGCATATAGGAAGGGATTGCCACCATAACTAAGCACTAAGCGCGTTACGGCTGGTGCAATGGCGATGCTCGAAAGCCATAACAACAGCAAGGCGCCGATGCTACCGAAAAAGCCGAATAGCGCTCCGTAATACAAAAAAGGTCTGCGTACGAACCGGTTCGAGCCGCCAACTAATTTGCTTACTTCTATTTCGTGTCGACGATTCATGATTAACAGCTTAATAGTATTGCCAATAATGAGCATTAAGCCCAAAGCTAATAAGACACTTAGAATGAGTGCGAAGCGTTTAATCGTTTCAGTGATTGCGCCAAAGCGTTCGACCCATTCGAGGTCTAGGCGAATAGAATCTATGCCGTCTATGCTCCCGAGTAAAAGCTTGAGTTCTTTAATGGCATCTGTGCTGATGTACTCCAGTTTGGGCATGAGCACGATAGAAAAGGGTAGCGGGTTCTCACCAAGAAACTCAAGCTGCTCCTCAAAATCCACTAACTGATCGGACGTCGCCGAAAGCAAACTAAATTCGGCTAACCCTTGCTCGGGCGTTATTATTTCGGCATGAGCAACGCTGGGGCTGAGCTGAACCTCCTGAAATATTAACTGGGCTTCTTGCGGCGAAATATCGTTGATCAAAAACAAGGTGAGCTGTGGCCGACCTTCCCAATTGCTCGCTAATTGGTCCGTTGTTTTAACGCCAATGTATAAATAGGCAGGCAAGAGTAACGCAATAGCAACGACCATGATTGTGTTGAAGCTCGACATTGGTGTGCGGCGCATATCACCGAGCGTTGCAAATAGAACCTGAAGTTGTCTTAAAAAGAAGTTCATGGTCTAAAAGAAATCCGATTGTTCGCGATGTTCTTGAGTTAGCTCAAATGCAGGAGCGGCGTGATAAGCGCTGATCTCTCCCTTGCTGAGTTCTAAAGAAGCACAGCCTAGTCGGTCGATTTGCCGTAAGTCATGAGTAGCAATGAGCACGGTAACGCCAACTCGGTTAAAGTCTCTAAAGATATCTATAATTTCGTCTGAAAGATCGTCGTCGAGATTACCAGTTGGTTCGTCAGCCAACAATATCGATGGGCGGTTTATCACCGCTCGCGCAATACCTACGCGTTGCTGTTCGCCGCCTGACAGAGTCTCAGGCAGAGCTTGATCACGCCCCTCTAAACCAACCTTGCCCAGTGCCGCGCGCACGCGTTTACGAATTTCATCTCTCGGCATACCGATAACAATGAGTGGCAGGGCAACATTGTCGAACACGGTTTTCTCCATTATTAACTTATGATCTTGAAATACCACTCCAATTTCTCTGCGTAATTGCG
Organism: Proteobacteria bacterium UBA7415; assembly: GCA_002470515.1. Classification (GTDB taxonomy): domain Bacteria; phylum Pseudomonadota; class Gammaproteobacteria; order Arenicellales; family Arenicellaceae; genus Arenicella. The sequence goes on from DKML01000015.1 coordinate 161,863, forward strand.
GCAGTTGCGATTCTCTCAATCGATTGATGTTTTTTCCCTGTACCCAAATCTGCCCGCTGCTGGGTTTCTCGATACGCGAGATCAACTTGAATAGAGTGCTCTTGCCCGCGCCCGAATGCCCAGTAATAAAGAGCATCTCGCCTTCTTCAACATGAAAGCTAATGTTACTCAACGCGTCATAGCCGTTAGGATACCGCTTACTCACTTGGCTTAATTTAATCATGGCTGCGGGCTTTAGTTAATTGGCAAGTTAGAGGGTGAGTTACAAAGAAAGCTAACCAGTAAGCTCGTCAATTGTTGGAATAAGAGCATCGGCAAACGCCAGCGCCTTGAACGGCTTTAAATCACTATAGCGTTCACCCACACCAATAAAACGAATTGGCAATTGTAGCTTAGAGGTAATCGCCAGCGCCATCCCGCCTTTTGCAGACCCATCAAGTTTGGTCATACAGACGCTCGACACTCCAACCGCTTTGTGAAAGGCTTCTAACTGAATCAAAGCGTTCTGCCCAGTTCCAGCATCCAAAATTTGCATTACCTCATGCGGCGCATCTGGATTCATCTTGCGAAGCACGCGCTGAACTTTATGCAGTTGCTCCATAAGGTCGTCTTGGGTGTGCAGTCGGCCGGCTGTATCTATCATTAGCACATCCACATCCTTTGCAAGCGCAGAGGTGTAAGCATCGTGCGCTACAGCCGCAGCATCGGCACCATGGCCCTGAGCTATAACGGGGATATCTAGTTTTTGCCCCCAGTTTTGGAGCTGCTCGACAGCCGCAGCTCTAAACGTATCGGCAGCCGCTAACATCACTTGCTTGCCTTGGTCTTTGAAATGCCTAGCAATTTTTGCAGTAGTAGTTGTTTTGCCAACACCATTGACACCGACCATCAAGATTACATAAGGCTTCTTAATGGGCTGTGAATCAACCGCCCAGTTTCGCTGCGCGGGCAACAGACTTCGAGCGACTACTCTAACTAAACCATCTCGGACTTCCGCGGCCGTTAGCAACTTTTCTTTTATAATAAGTTCGCGCAATGCTTCTACTAACTCTAAGCTAGCTTCTATGCCTACATCGCTACTGACAAGAGCGTCTTCTAGGTCTTCAAATAAGTCGTCGTCGAGATTAAAGTTACCTTTAAATACGTGGCCGATTTTGGCTAACAGCCCGGTACGGCTTTTGCTTAGCCCAGCATCCACTTCTGCGTCTTCAGTGATTGTATTGTCGCCAGCAAACAAAGTTTCGTGCGCTTGAGCTGGTTGGCCGAGGCTGTCGACTCCCTCATTACCACTATCGCTACCATTATCGCTGCCTCTTGCAGGAGTTTCTGGTGTGGTGTTTGCTGATGCTGAAACGCCCAAGGTCGAATCGTCGGCGGTAACAGGGCTCTCGTCGGGCAACGCAGATTCGTTGGCATTTTTCTTATTGCGTTTAAAAAGCTGTTTGAATCGCGATTTCTTGGGTGGTTCTTGATCGAGCTCAGAATTTGGCATACTTTTTTGAAATACGGGCCTGTTTAAAATGCAATCAGGATTGAAAAGTTAAAAGTTTCAATCTTGCGGGGTCGGGCATAGTTTAACGAGTAAAGGAATCGTGCGAAACTACTGCAGCTCATTTTAATTGTTTTAAACTTAATTATGCACAAGAAGCCGCAAACCAATTCTATACGTATTATCGCCGGGGAATGGCGAGGCCGCCGTTTGCAGGTTCTGGACCGCGAGGGGTTGCGGCCAACCACTGATAGAGTACGAGAGACATTGTTTAATTGGTTAATGCCTGATGTCTCTGGCGCGCGTTGCCTAGACTTGTTTGCAGGCACGGGCGCTCTGGGGTTAGAGAGCTTATCGCGAGGCGCTGCCTATGTTCAATTTTGTGAAATGGATCGAGCGGCGGCTGGGTTATTAACCAAAAACGTTGGCACCTTGATGGGCTCTGCTACGTCTAGTTCCACGTCCACGTCCAGTTCTGCTTCTGAGTCTGATCGCGCTGATGTGGTGTGCAGTGATGCGCTTAGATATTTGAAGCAGGTTAACGCTACACCATTCGATATTGTTTTCTTAGACCCACCTTTTGAAGGCTTGGAGATATTGCGTGAGGCGCTACTCCTAATTCATCAGCGAGGCCTCATAGCACCAGAAGGCCTTGTCTATATTGAAAACAATCGTTTTGATGATCCGTTCTCGACTTCTGATAATGAGAAGAGTTTGTCAATTTCTGCTGACGACTCTTTAGAGCACGCAAAAGGCGCTTTGGTTTTGGCGGACGGCTCTCCTGTATTTATGGAGTATCGATCAAAAGAGGCTGGCAAGGCTCGTTTCGGTCTTTACGTTTACAAAGGTTTGTCCGTCTAATCGCAGGTTTACTAAAGAAACAGGTATACTAACCTGCTAAACAAATAGGTAACGCTAGGCTCAAGTACAGCTCGACTGAAGTTAGATTAAAGCTCAACAAGGGCCAGACCAATCGATTCACAAGGAACTATTATGAAGAAGATAGCGATCTATCCAGGCACGTTCGATCCCATCACTAATGGACATTTGGACTTGGTGGTGCGTGCTGCCCAGATTTTTGATGAAGTCGTGATTGCCGTTTCCGACAATCCACGTAAAAATCCTTTGTTTAGTATTGAAGAGCGAATCGATATGGTCGCCGAAGTCGTTAAGGTTATACCCAATCAACGCGTAATTCCTTTCAATGATCTTTTGGTGACATTGGTTGAGCGCGAGAATGCACGTTTTATTATTCGTGGCTTGCGAGCCGTTTCAGATTTTGATTATGAGTTTCAATTGGCATCGGCAAATCGCCGTCTCAACGAAAGCGTAGAAACAATCTTCCTTACCCCTTCTGAGTCTAACTATTTTATTTCTTCATCCCTGGTGCGCGAAATATCCTACTACGATGGGGATATCTCTAGTTTTGTTTCACCGCATGTGAAATCCAAGATGGTGGGTAAGTGGAATGCACGTCGTGCTGAGAAATAAACCTCAGCGGCCACTCCTTACACATTCTTAGCGCTATTGTTTTTTACAAGTTTCTCGGTACCCATGGCCCTATTTATTACTGATCAATGTATCAATTGCGATGTTTGTGAGCCTGAGTGCCCGAATGATGCAATATATCAGGGTGAAGAGATATTCGAGATAGAGGCGTCTAAATGCACGGAATGCGTTGGCCATTTTAAGGAACAACAGTGTGTGGTCATTTGCCCCGTTGATTGTATTTTCGTAGATCCTGGGCACACCGAGACAGCGCAGCAGTTGCAAGAGAAATACAGCGTTTTGACAGGGAATGCTTTTGATCCAGCGCTTGAAAAGGCTGAATCAATCTAGTCGCTGGGATAGGAAGAATTAGGGGGGTTCTAAGATGCGCTCCCCATCCTTGAGGAGCGGCATACTTGGTCAGATGTTACGGGGCTCTGCTCTGGCCTCAATTGCCAGATTTAAAGCCAGACTGAATACTAAGTTTATTGCTGAACCATATTTGGAACCCAGCGAATTCCTTTGCCCGACTTGTGTTCTTTAACAAAGTCTTTAGCTTTCCACGTTTTCACTTGCTCGTAAAAACCAGGGCGGATAACCTTTAAAGAAACAGACTCTGCATTCGCAAAGCTTACTTTCTTTTGGATATCGATCGGTGTTGGGCCTAGAAAGATCCAATCCGAATTAGACTCATCTTTATAGGTTACCTGCATTAGTGCATAAGCGCCTAGAGGGTCTGACATGACATTTACTTTGAAATCTTTTTTGCCGCTGCCGCACGCACTTAGCAGTAGGGCTGTTGTCAGAATGATTGCTAGTTTTAGTCTCATGTTCGTTTAGTCCGTATGGGTCAAAAGGTACTTGTTGATAGATTTAAAGTTTGCTCTTGGTAGTTGTTTTTGCAGATAACAAAAATCAACTTACTGCTATTTAGTCACCGCGTTGCTGCAAAACAGTGTCTACTACTTGTGGAGATGCCATAGCATCGCCTTGCGATTGATGACGCATACTCAGCCAGAATGGAGCGACTTTGTCGTAGTAGCCATCCAGTTTTATACGCAACGAGATGTGTTGACGATCTGAGTTTCCATCTTGCCACCAGACAGTCGTCGGTGTAACGCCTAAGATAGTGCCGTCTTTGAGGTTAATAACTTCTGCGCCGGCGGGCACAGACGAAATTTTCGCAGCGCCATAATAAGAGGCACAGCCTGATAAAGCGACTAAAACGCCGAGGCTAATAAGCAATTTTGAAGCAAGGTGTCTTACTGATTTAGGAGCGGTTGAACTGTTGGCGCGATCGAATTCTTTATTCATAGGTAGTTTTATTCTTAAAGGTTTTGATTTTGATTCAAAAAAGTCCGAATACCATCAGCGGTCGATATAGATGCTGACAACCTGGACACAAATGCTACGGGCCAAAGGTTAACACGAGGCTATAATTGCAGCGAAGTCTAAAAGCTCGGTTTGTGCGACCAATACAAAATTTCGGCAGTATGGTCACCATCGGCCATAGGTGCTTGTGGCACTTCGTTTAGAAGTGCGTCAAATTCTTTTGTGATAGCGCTGAAGTTTGAGTGTTGTTCGGTCAATTCAGTTTGCATGATTCCCAGTTCTCTCAAGCGAGCTTCAACCGTATCCGATGCTTTGTGAATACGCTTAACGCTCTCTAGCCGACGGCGCAACTGAGTGTGGTGCTCACGGACGTAGGTTTCCATTGGGACCATCAAATTGTTATTCCAATTGGTGGCATCGCGAGACGCTCGTTCAAAAATCTTACGTGACGCATTACATACCGAATCGTAAAACCGATTAGTAATTGACATTTGCTCACGAAAAAACAAACTTCTCGTATCCATTAGTTTTAGATGTTTACGCTCTAGTCTTGAAACTTCTTGCTTGTATTTTTCTAGGCGTAAACGACGTATCGAAAAGTTCGCAATACCGTGATCTTGCTCAAAATCGCGAGTAATGTTTTCGCAAAGATACGCTATCTCGTTCGATTGCATGATTGCATCATCTAAGTAGCTATTTAATTGCTCAAAATAGTGAGTGACCGCACGTTGCAGTGACACTGATGTCGCTGACTTGGCCATCAAGTGCTTGGTCTTGGCGATTCTTGCTTCGAGGCGTTCGGCACTCAAAATTCGTGCAAGTTTTGTGGTCTCTTTCGAATACACCGCACGCAAGGCTTGGTAGCGCTTCATGTCGTTCTCAAGAGCAGACTTCTCTGATTGAACCTTAACCATGATGTGCGAAATTACATCAGTGTTCTTTGTGGATAATTGCTTTAGCTCCGCTATGTGCGCTTCTGCATCGCGTAGTCTATTGCTCAAAATAGTGTCTGCCGAACCCACTATGTCGTTGATCGAGCCTTTCACTTTATCAACAACGATTTGACGCTTTTCAGGGATCAGTTTTTCTGCAAGAGCCGTTTCCAGCGCAGGCATACGGCTGCGTTCCAGTAAGTCGTCGTCACCGCTTAGTTTCGCTAATAAGGCTTTTTGCGCAGACACTGGAAATATGTTTTCTTCTGGAAGTCGCAAAGTTACGCTGGTGCCTAATACCTGTTTTTCTATCTCGGCTTCGTCCTCTTCAGTGCGAATGCCGTCCCACAAAGTGTCGATTTTGTTGAGCGCAACTAATCTTCGTCTTGTTGTAACATCGTCTAGACGGCCCTTGTTGCGAGCATTACCGGTTAGATGTTGTTCCCAGAGCGCTAAGTCGGTTGATGTTACGCCAGTATCATGAGACAGGATAAAAACAACCGTGTGCGCAGAAGCAAGCTGGTTGATAGTCAATTCTGGTTCTGCACCAATCGCGTTCAAGCCGGGTGTATCAAGTACGACCAAACCTTGCTCGAGCAAAGGATGCGGTAAATTAATAACAGCATGACGCCACTTTGGAATTTCTACCTCATCAAATTCATTGATGGGTAAGCCAATTTCCGAATCATCAGCGTCTAGTAAATCAAAGCGCAGTTTGCGTGCATATTCTTTACTGACTAGTTTGTTGTCGGTCATGCCTTGCAGGGCTTTAACCACGGAATCGACGTCGTCGGCATCAAACTGGGTTTCAATCCAAAGCTTCGACTCGTCTTTAAGTTCGAAAATAGGACGATCATCTTCGCGCGATTCGATGGGTAACAAACGCACTGATGTCGGCAAATTAGGATCGTATAGAATTTCGGTTGGGCACATAGTGGTTCGACCAACGCCCGATGGTAAAATTCGTTTTTTGTAATTGCCGAAGAAGAGCGTGTTGATCATCTCGGTTTTTCCGCGCGAAAACTCGGCGACAAAAGCAACCGAAAGACGGTCATCCGCTAGCGCACCAAGAATATTGGAGAACTCGTGATGGGTCCGCATGTCTGTTATGTTGTGATCTTTCAGGAACGAGCTCATAGTCTGAATGCACGCCGAAAGCCGTCCGCGCCAGTCAGAATAGTGTTGAATCTCTGAATTTAATTGATGCTCGTTCACTCGGTATTTCTCTATTACGTCTTCGGTTAGCGACTTCTTTGCGCTTGGATCAAGTGCGCGGTCAGCGTGGAATGTGTACTACTGCAACTCTAGAATTACAGCGTAATCTACCGAATTTGATGTTTCAAAAATCACCAAAATCTCACTTTAATCCATGCATTTCTACATCACTATATCGGATTAACCCAAAGTGAGTCAAAGAGTTTAATGTAATAGTGTAATATAATAGCGTAAGTTATTGTTTTTTAAGTTCTTATGGCGTCTTATTACACCCGATTAAGCATTGTCGACAGCTTTAGTGTTTTCTGGTTTGATGTGTTACTTAACAGCTTCGCGCGCAGTGCTTAAGCCAGTTACCCATATTAACAGCGTTATTGAGAATTATTCTACGCCCCTGAGCCCTATAATCCATCATTAACTTTTTGAGTTTCGGCACACACTTCCGAGATCAAATAGAAAACATCTTTAAGGAATGTCGTGAGTAAAAGAGTCAGCAAGAAAGCCACTAAAAAAGTTGCAAAAAGAATAACTAAAAAGCCAGTAAATAGAGTTGCAAAGAAACGTACTCGTAAGGCCAAGCCTAAAGCTGCTCCGCGAGGGATGGGTAAGTTGACTGCGCGGTTACCAAACTGGGCTCAAGTCGGATTAGAGTATTTTAAACAATTTGCATGGCGCGCTGCGTTAATTATGGCGGTTGCGTTGTTAGGCTTTACGGTTTATCTAGATATTCAAATAGTCAAAAAATTTGAAGGGCAAAAATGGGCGTTGCCTGCACATGTTTATACGCGGCCATTAGAGCTCTATACCGGCTTAAGTATGTCGCAGAGCTTGTTGATTGCCGAGTTAGACGAACTTGGCTACATAGCGCGACCCAATGCCGACCGAGTTGGCACTTTTCATATAACGGCAAATAGCTTGACCATATTTCAGCGCGAGTTTCAATTTTGGGATGGTTTACGCCCAGCGCAAAGAGTAGAAGTGAGTTTTACTCGACAAGGTAACGAGCTTCTTATTGGCACAATGACCGCATCTGCTTCGCCTGAAAACGCCGTGCTTACAAACCAGCGCATTGTACGACTAGAGCCTAGGTTATTTGGTAGTGTCTCGCCCATGAGTCATGAAGACCGCGCTTTAGTTGAGCTAGACGATCTACCACCGCAATTTGCTAAAACCTTGGTCGCCGTTGAGGATCAGCAATTCTATTCGCATTTTGGAGTGAACCCGTTTGGAATTGCGCGAGCAATGCTGGCTAATATCCGAGCAGGATCCATTGTTCAAGGTGGCAGCACTCTGACTCAGCAGCTGGTTAAAAATTACTATCTAACCCGAGCGCAAACTTACAGCCGTAAGCTTACCGAGATGATCATGGCCGTGCTGCTGGAAATGCATTACAGCAAAGACGAAATCCTGCAGACGTATATCAACGAAGTCTATTTGAGTCAGGCAGGCAATCGAGCGATTCATGGGTTTGGCCTAGCTAGCCAGCATTTTTTCGGCCAGCCTATTTCTGAACTCGAAGTGGATCAAATGGCATTGTTGATTGGTATCAACAATGGTCCGAGTTATTACAACCCAATTCGCCATCCCGAACGTGCTTTGACCCGCCGCGATTTAGTCTTGAAGATGATGCTGAGCGAAGCGGTGATCAACCAAACCGAATACCGGTTGGCCATAGACCAACCGTTACGACTGAACCCATCGGCACAACGTGCAGCCACTTTATCGTATCCCTCGTTTATGGGGTTTGTCCGCGAGAACCTGCAAAGCGATTACGCCCAAGAAGATCTAAATAGCGTGGGGCTAAAAATCCACACCACGCTTAACCCGCGTATTCAGAGCGAGTTAGAGCAGGCAGCCAGCAAGGAGCTTAACGATGTAGAGCAACGTCATGGGATCGCGTCGGGCACATTACAAATGGCCGCTGTTGTAGTACGTACGGATAACGGCGAAGTGGCGGGCATGATTGGCGACCGCAGTGCTAAGTTCTCGGGTTTTAATCGGGCGCTGCAATCAAAACGCCCTGTAGGTTCGCTACTTAAGCCGTTCGTCTATTTAACAGCGCTAGAGCAGCCCGAAAAATATTCATTGGCGACCAAAGTGTCGGATCGCGCAATTACAGTTTCGCAAAAAGGAAGTCCAGATTGGAATCCGCAGAATTACGACAACCAAGAACACGGCGACATTATGTTGATAGATGCTTTGGCGCGCTCCTACAACTTGGCGACGGTTCAACTTGGCATGGCCGCGGGTGTATCAGAAGTATCTAAAACGATTCGCAGAGTGGGCTATTCCGAATCGTTTAGCGAACTACCATCGTTATTGCTTGGCGCGGTGCCAATGAGTGTTTTGGATGTGTCGCAAATTTACCTAACGTTGGCATCGGACGGTTTTAAAACACCGATCAAAGGCGTACGCGCTGTGTTGAGTAAAGAAGGCGAACAAATCGCGCGTTACCCTTTGAATATTGAGCAAGTAATAGAACCAGAGTTTAATGCGTTGATCAATTACGCACTGCAAGAAACGGTGCGTACCGGAACGGCTAGGGGCGTGTCGCGAGAGTTTCGATATGACTATGGTTTGGCAGGCAAAACAGGTACTACTGATGAGTATCGCGACAGTTGGTTTGCGGGTTACAGCGGCAACTATCTTACGGTGGTATGGATTGGTCGAGACGACAATCAGTCAACCGGCTTAACGGGTGCGAGTGGTGCTGCGCGCGTGTGGTCAAAAATAATGAGTAACCTACCGTTGGAGCGTCTGACTCTGCCGCAACATTCGGAAATCGTTCCACAGAGAATCCACTATTCCTTGGACCCGGAACAAAATGATTGCAGTTTGACTCGTCAGTTGCCTGTTTTAAAGCGGTCTATCCCTTTAGCCAATGTACCGTGCATGTATGACATGCGGTATGATGACGACCAAGAAGCAGAGCCGTCTAAACAAGAGGAACGTCATTTTGAACCGCGTAAGAAGCAAAGTCTGTGGGAACGAATATTTGGTTAAAGGGCCGTCGCCAATACGGTTGTTTGTTGTGCTGTGCTTAAGTGTCTTTCTGACCGCCTGCATCAGCAGTTCAGGGCGGTACGAACAAGCGCCTGTCGATGTTGAAGAACGTGTATTGGTAGATGGGCAAGCCTTGCCCTATCCAGATGAGCCGCGCATTCAAACCGAGACTTTAGACGGAACGCCGAGCATGTCAGATGCCGTTAAGAATTTGCTTGATGATGCTATCGGGTTTAAACAGGTAAATGATTACGACGCAGCAAGTGAATCGCTAGAGCGCGCTTTGCGCATTGAAGCACGTAATCCATCTGTATGGCACGAACTGGCTGATTTACGCTTAGTGCGCGCCGAATATCAGCAAGCTATTCAGTTTGCCCAAAAGTCTAATGCGCTCACCAGCGGTGATGACGTTACTCTCAAGCGTCGTAACTGGAATCTAATAAGCGTGGCTTATGCCGCGCTGGGCAATACGCAAAAGTCTGAAGAGTATCGATCGAAACTGCGTAATTAATTCAAATGGATTGCATCTGGCTCTAGTTGTAAAGCCAGATGTAGCCGTTAAGAGACAACGCGACACATAGCCAAGCAAAATACGGAATCAGTAAATTTCCAGCTGTCTTTAAATCAGGCTGAGCCCGACACATCTTGATCAATGCGCCGACGATTCCTAAAATTAGAATAATGTCGAGCAGGGCTACGCCAGGCCAGTATTCACCAAAGAACAACCAAGACCAGGCCGCATTCAATGCCAGTTGTACCCACCACAGAATAATGAGCGTGGTCTGATTAGACTTAGCAATTATCCAGCCACTCAATGCAATCATTATGTAGAGGGTGGTCCACACAATAGGAAAGACAATGTTGGGTGGATTCCATGGGGCGCGGTTTAAGTCTTGATACCATTCTCCAGGTTGAAAAAGGCCGCCTATACTCAGAGCTGCAAAACAACCGAAGACGCAGATTAGTAGCTTGAGGCCTGGTGATTTAGTGATCGGGTGGTCGAAATTACTCATAGCTCTCCAGTCGAGTTATTCATTCAGCTCTTTAATCCAGTTCTCTAATTTAACCTTTTAATTCAGTGAGCTGACTGAGCGGCTTTATATTCTCTTGCTAAGCTAACATACCGAGCTAAATTTATTGCGAAGAAGTCACGGTCACCTTCGTTAACATCACGAAGCTTTTTAGCAGGACTGCCACCCCAAACTTCTCCGGCTTTAACGACTTTGCCCGGCGTGAGCAAAGCACCTGCGGCGACCATTGCGCCTTTCTCTACAATGCAGTCGTCCATAACACAGGCCTGAATGCCTATTAGTGCGCCGTCTTCAACCGAGCAGGCGTGGAGTACTGCGCTATGTCCTATTGTAATGTCTTTGCCCAGATAAGTGCCTTGGCCGCGTTCGGCGCAATGGATCATCGTGAGGTCTTGAATGTTTGTTCTAGCGCCAATTCTTATCTCATTAACATCACCACGAACGACACAGCCAAACCAAACGCCTACGTCAGCGGCGATGTGTGTGTCACCAATAATGGTTGCGTTATCAGCAATATAGGCGCTTGGATCAATGGTCGGCAACACGTTGCGATAGGGTAAAATCAGAGGTGATGACATGGTGTTCCTGGTTGATGATGTGGCATTCAAAGCATTTTGCCGTAGTTTTGCGCTAAACTCACTAGTTCGCTGAACGTCGTATTAACTTTCGCGTTTCACATTCTACCTAACTATACCGCCTAGCTCCTAAAACGCCTCATGCCTGAATCGCCCCTCAGTCGCTACAATCGCGATTTGCTAAAGCCAGAGTTCGAGAAAGACGCTGCGCAACGCATTGCGGTTGAGCATTTACAGCGGTTGTACGAAGAACTCATAGCTAAACCAAAACCCTCAAAAGGGTTGTGGCAAAAAATAACAGGCGCTCAGCAAACTATAGCGCCAGTTAAAGGTTTGTATTTTTGGGGTGGAGTGGGTCGAGGCAAAACGTATCTTATGGATACGTTCTATGAGGGTTTGCCAATTAAGGATAAGCGACGTGTGCATTTTCATCGCTTTATGCAACGTGTACATAATGAACGCAAAGCGCTTAAGCATCAGTCCGACCCGCTAACCATTATTGCGGATCAGTGGGCGCAGCAAACGCGCATTATTTGTTTCGACGAATTCGTGGTAAACGATGTCGCCGATGCAGTCATTATCGTAAAGCTATTGGATGCGCTGTTTGAACGAGGCGTTAGTTTGGTCGCAACCAGTAACGTTGAGCCGATCAACCTCTACAAAGGCGGCTTACAGCGCGATTTGTTTTTGCCTGCCATTGATCTTATTTACAGGCATTGTGAGGTCGTTAATATAGATTCAGGCATTGATTATCGCTTACGATTTTTAGACAAGGCCGAAACTTATTTCACTCCGTTAGGTGGTGCCGCTCACGCTGGATTGGATTATGCGTTTAAAAATCTTGCGCCTGACCAAGGGTCACCTGATGCGCCCATTGAGATCGAAGGTCGAGAACTGCAATCACAAATACGCAGTGAAGGCGTTATCTGGTTTGAATTTGCCGAATTGTGCGATGGACCACGTTCGCAAAATGACTATATTGAGTTGGCTCGCGTATTTCATTCTATTGTGATTTCGAACATACCGGTTCTAGATCGGATGCACGAAGACCAAGCTCGTCGCTTTATCAACTTGATTGATGTGTTTTATGATCACAGCGTTAAGCTAATATTGAGTGCTGCTGCACCAGTTCAAGCGCTTTATACTGGCACACGGAATGCATTTGAATTTGAGCGGACTATTAGTCGTTTGCAAGAAATGCAATCGCACGACTATCTGGCGTTACCGCATAAAACGGCCTAATCAAGGGCTAACAAATTAGGATTTTGAAAATAGGGAGATGCTCATGGAGCCATATAAAACATACCAAGACTTTTTTCCGTTTTACCTTAACGAACACAGCAAACCGCTTACCCGAGCTTTTCATTACGTAGGCACGACAATAGCATTAGTGTGTATCGCGTCTTTTGTGGTGACCTTTAATGCTTGGTTTTTATTGGTTGGTTTAATCGCAGCTTATGCAATGGCATGGATATCGCATTTCACTATTGAGCACAATACCCCGGCAACGTTCACTTACCCTATTTGGTCGTATGTAGCAGACCACCACATGCTGGCGTTGGCGCTAACAGGTCGCCTGCGACCTGCTTTAGAAGATGCGCAAAAACGATTTAGCTAGTTGACTTAAAAAGACGCTCAAATCAGAAGCTTTCGGAATTAAACCAGTAAGGAATACAAAATGACTCATTCTTATAAAACCCTTCGCAACTTAGTTGTTGCCCTCAGCATGTTCTGCCTAATGGCGTCCAACCTAGTCTCGGCACGGCCTGATATTTATCCAGAAGCACCTACTTATTTTGGGCCAAGCAATGGTGTTTCAATTGCCTATCAGGAGTTTGGCGACCCAGCCAATGAGACATTTTTGCTCGTGATGGGCTTAGGCGGACAGCTAATTCATTGGGGCGATGAATTTGTTAATCAGTTAGTGGAAGAGGGCTACCACGTCATACGTTATGACAATCGTGATATTGGCTTGTCTGAAAAGCTTTACGATGAAGGCGTTCCTGGACTTTTCACCATGATCAAATACAAGCTAGGCTTCAGCCTTGGCGCGCCGTATAAGTTGAGTGACATGGCGGCGGATGGCATAGGCCTATTAGATTATTTAGGTATAGAGAAGGCACATGTTGTGGGTGTCTCTATGGGCGGAATGATCGGGCAGGTAATGGCGGCGGAGTATCCAGATCGTATTTTGAGTCTTGGCTCAATTATGTCTACCAGCGGCGCAGAAGATTTGCCTGAAGGTCCTCATCAAGTAGAATTAACTGATCGCGACGGCCTGACGCGAGAACAAGCAATAGCACTAATTGCTAATACCTTAAAAGCGATTTACGCCAAAGAAGGCGGACTCACTGACGAACAATGGTTAGCGTATGCGGCACGAGGCTACGACCGCAGCCATTATGACCCAGGCTTTGGACGACAAGTGTGGGCAATTTTAGACAGTGGTGATCGCGTTGAGCTACTCAAATCACTGCGCCTCCCAACCGTGGTAATACACGGCACAATCGATCCGCTGTTGCCGATCGAACATGGTCAACATACGGCAGAACTGGTGCAAGATTCAATGTGGGTTGAGCTTGAAGACATGGGCCACTACATGGGCGACGAGCACTTCGAACGAGTTGTAGCAGCGTTAATGGAAAATGTTGCTCGGGTGGATAAGTAGGGAGTCCAAGCCCTGCTAGAGGTTTCAGTTTTCAGTCGCGAGCAAGCAAATAGAATACCAATTGAGTTTTAAAACCATGCGGCCATGCCGTAGTGAGGCTGTGTGCAAGAATATTCAGATGAATTAATTTTTGAAGAGCTGGATTACATCGAAACCGATTTGGGCGCGATCAGCCTAAGACGCAGAAGTGAACCTAGACTGGACGGTTTAATCATCTATGAGGTTAAACTTAATGACGAGTTTCTTATGTCGAGCTTGTTTGTAGAGGCCGAAGAACAGCTCTCTACATTGGCTTTAAAGCGTCTACGAATGAACGGACATCATGATCAGCTCGATGTGGTGGTGGGCGGTTTGGGACTGGGTTACACAGCACTGACTGCATTGCAGGATACAGCCGTCGCAAGACTTCGCACAATTGACGTGATGCAGCCTGTTATTAACTGGCATCGTTCTGGCGTATTACCGGTGGGCGATGTCTTAGCCAGCGAATCTCGTAGTGAGTTAATACAGGGTGACTTTTTTGCAATTTCGACCGACGCCAAGCAAGGGTTCTTAGACGAACACCAAGTCGATGCAGTGCTGCTCGACATTGACCATTCGCCGAGTCATTGGCTGAACGAGCATAATAAATCCTTTTACTCTTTGGATTCTCTAACGGCGATGTCTCGCAAAATAAAGCCAAACGGTGTATTTGCATTGTGGTCGAATGATTTACCAGACATCCACTTTGTAGAGCAACTCAAACAGGTGTTTACTGATTGCGAAGCCCATGTGGTCGCGTTTCCAAACCCCTACTCAGGTGGCGAATCGACCAACTCTGTTTATGTCTGCACTGTTGGCGAGCAAAACGCCACCTCGATAGTTTAGTATTATTCAACAATCCAAAATAAACCGAGCGACTGCAGTATGAAATTAAGCCATAGCGTCTTTTTATTAAGCCTACTTTTTTCACCCCCGCTGTTCGCGCAGCAAGATGACGAAAGCCAGATTATTGAGAACGTGCAACAGATGTGGAATGCCGTTTCAGAAAATGATCTAGAAAAATATCTGAGTTATATACATCCAGATTATTCAGTGTTCGGCGAAGGCGATGTCTATCTCCATGAAGGTAAAGCTAAGGAGCGAATTGATTACGCCGATTACCTCGGCCGCGCCAGCGGTGTGAGAACGTTTATGCATCAGCCAAAGGTAACCGTGCGTGGCGATACCGCTTGGCTTACTTACCACTGGAATGACGCTGGTTACATCAAAGGTGAACGCTTTACCTCTCGAGGTAAGTCGACCCGTTTGTTTGTTAAAGAAGACGGTAAGTGGTTGTGTATCCATTCGCACTTTACTGCCATACCATAAACCTAACTCCCCTAAGGTCTTAGACTCAGAACTAATTGATCGTCTTGCTCATTAGCAGATGGCAAATTTTTGGTCTGGTTGGCTCTTGTTGATTTAGGGTAATAGGGGGTTTATGCTTTTCACATGCCATTTTTCAGAAGAGTTCGTATGATAAACGTTTTCAATAAATCAGTTTTTTCGGTTGTTTGCTATGCCGTGTTTTTTAGCACAGCATTTGCTGAGCGAGTCTATGAAAAACAGGGGCCGCCCAGAGAGCTAACAACGGAGCAAGCCGACATCGCGTCAGGCAATTACCAAAAGTATTGTTCGTTGTGCCATGGCGAAAACCGCGAAGGGTACAAAAACGACCACGCACCTTCGTTAAAATCGAAGCAACTTTTTGAAGCTGGCATACCGCATTCAGTGTTAAGACCACTCTCATACGGTAGGCAGGGCACTGCTATGGCAGGATACCTTGAAGATGTGGGTGGCCCGATGACACTTGATGAAGTGTGGGATTTGACCTATTGGTTGTTTTGGGAGTCTGGTGCCGAGCGAGTTAAGCTTTCTGAGAACCCAGTGCTTGGAGACGCCGTTCGTGGCGAAGTTGTCTACCAAGAGAATTGCGCTACCTGCCATGGTGTAAATGGCGAAGGCGTTAATGCGCCAGCGTTAGGCAATCAGTCAGCGCTTGCTCATAACAAAGATGAGTTCATTCGATACACCATAGAAAAAGGCCGAGAGGGCACGCCTATGGCCGCTTTTGCCGGCACGCTGTCAGAAGCTGACATCGACAATGTAACCGCGTTTATCCGCAGTAAGGCAAGCGGTTGGAAAGCCGAAAAACCAGTACTAAACGATTTACCAACACCCGATCAATACGTTCTTAATCCAGATAATGCCGATCCTGAGTTTGAGTTGTCGGAAGGTATGTATGTGTCTTCTGTTGATTTGTTCAAAGCAGTCCAAGACAAAAGGAAAATGATCTTACTGGATACGCGAGTACCCTCTGTTTGGCAAAGAGCGCATATTGAAGGCGCGATCCCATTCCCTTATTACACAGACTTAGATGACAAGGTAAAGGATCTACCCAAAGACGTACAGATTGTGGGCTACTGTTCATGCCCAAGAGCCGCAACCGAGCACATTGTTAATCAGTTAAGAGGAATGGGCTACGATAAAACGGCTGTGCTTTATGAAGGAGTTTTTGGTTGGATGAATCTAGGCTACCCGGTTGTTCGGGCCGAAGGTATCGTTGATAAAATTACTGAGGTGCAGCACTGATTTGCAATAAAAAAGGGCGGTTAATTCGCTGATTTTAAATTCGGTTTTGCATCAGTATGTTGCGGTGAATTCGACCGTCCTAAACAGATGTTGCGTTACTATCGTATTGGGCTTTGCCCCCTTAGATTTAGCCAACATCTTGCTGGGTTGCAACTATTGCCTTTTTAACACAGGGTGAGTGAAGTTGCTTTGTAGGCAAAGGGGAAGATTGCCAAGTTTGCAATCGTAAAAAGCAAGGTCATTAGAGAATATATGTGCAATAAGGTCGATATCACTATCAACAAACAGTTTCAGTTTCTAGACGTGCTCAAAGCTGTTGGAAACATTACTTTAACCTGTGTTGGTCTATGTTTTTTCGCCACCAGCGCGCTAGCTAAACAGCCGCTATTTAAAAACGATACACCTCTTGATGCCGTATTGCGCATACCGTTAGCGCAAGCCTATAATCAGAAAGATGAAGATACTCGCCTCTATCTAGACGGTAATTTCAGCTTTAAAGAAGCGAATGACGAAATAGTCCGTATTCCTCTTAAAGTGAAGACGCGTGGGAACTATAGACGCGCGCATTGCAGTCTGCCACCCCTAAGACTGAATTTCCCCAAGAAGACCGTTAAGAACACTCTTTTTCATGGCCAAGACAAAATGAAATTGGTCGGGCCGTGTCAGCCTGGTGGAATTTATAAAGACCTCGTAGGTTTGGAGTTTTTGGCCTATCAGATTTTTGAAACAGTGAGTGATTACGCTCTAGAAACACGGCCAATGAGTCTTAGCTATGTTGATCTGGATAAAAAGGTTAAACCGCGGACTACGTCTGCTTTCGTTATCGAAGACATTAGCGATCTTGCGAAGCGCAAAAACCTAAGGGCTATCGTGCCAGAGAAAGCGCTTCGATCTGAGTTGGATTTGAACGAAACCGCGTTGCTCGAAATCTTCGAGCTATTTATTGCAAACAACGACTACTCAACGTTGATCGGTATGCCGGGCGATATGTGTTGCCACAACGTTCGAATGCTCGCGCCTAAAAAGAAAGCTACAGGGGCTGCCGCAGAACAAAAGCTTATTCCTGTGCCATATGACTTTGATATGTCGGGTTTGGTTGATGCGCCGTATGCCGCTCCACCTGGAACACTGCCGATTCGAAAAGTACGCCAACGTTATTTTAACGGATTGTGTAAAGACGATCAGTATTTTCAAGCGGCTATCGAAAAATTCAGAGTAAAAAAGCCAGAGATTATGGCGTTGGTAGACGATTCTGATCTCATTGGGTCTTCGATGAAAAAGAAGACTAGAGCTTTCTTTGAAGACTTTTATGAAATGGTCAATGAGCCTTCAAGATACGAGAAAGAAATTGTGGGTCGATGCAGAGGGACAACCGCTAGCTAAACGAAAAGCCTATTGAACGGCGTGTTTAAGTTGTGTTTCGTCGCTCGAGCCTTGGTTGTAAGTTGGGCCTAACTGTTCGACTAGCGTACGTATATACGCTCTAATTCGAGTGGTGTCGTTAACCAGCTCACTCGCCTTTGTCAAATAGTCGATCTTTCCCTCTATGGTGGTCGGCAGCTTAAAGCGCTGACCGGCAACAATAGCGTAGGCCGCGTCTCCGATGAGTTCTAGTGCCGCATTTGAGCTGAAGTAGTAATCGGCCATGCCAGCATCAACTAAGATTACTTTGCCGCCAAATCTTGGCAAAATTGTATTCACCAATGGTGTGTGTCCTACCACCATCCTCTCAACACCAAGATTGTTAAGAATTTCATCTAGAGCGGCTTCGTTCTCTTTTGTCTCAAGTTGTTCTGCCCAGCCGCGATACCAAAAAGGACCTTCGGGATCGTCTATAATAGAATCGGGTCCCCAGGTTCGCGGGTCGGCGATCTCAGCGCGCACACGCTTATTGAGGTCTCTTAAGCGCATGTTTGCATACTTACTTGATATGCCTCCATGAACGAATACGGTATTACCCACGATTGCCGCGGCAGGATTCAGGCGCGTCCATTTTCCGTACTCACCTAGATGATTCCACGCTTTGCGATGGGCGACAAAACCCGGCGGGTGTTCTTTATTCCATTCTTCACGATGGTTGTCAGCGAGTTCAAACTCTTCGCCTCTTGGCGTATTCGCTTTAAGCATAGCGACAGTCCGTTTGTAATAACTGTCGATTCGCTTTTGAGAACGCTTGTCGGCAAACGCAGCATACTCTCCGGGGTGTACGTAGCGTAAGTCGCCCGTTACATTCATTAGCTCGTGATTTCCTATCACTACAACGACCTTGCCCTCGGCTTTGCCAGCCTGCTTCTTTAGCTTGCGCATTAGATCAATAGCTTTGCGTGAGTCAGGGCCCCGATCAGTACTATCACCGAGTTGTACTAATGTCGCCTTTTCGCCAGACCAATTGTTTTTGTCGTCGATTAAGTTAGTCGATCGCAAGACGTCAACAAAGCGATTGAAATCACCATGAATATCGCCAATGGCAATAATTCTAGATGAGCTATCAAATGAGGGATCGTTGACTGCCTCAACAGCCTTACCTTCACCGAACGCTGCGACCCAAAAGACGGCTAATAAAAAAATAAAAACGAATTTTAATATTTTCATACTGGCCTAACTGTTATTCCGTTTCTCTTTTTTGCGGCGAGGTTTTAGTGTTGCTCTCGCCGTCAGTTGCCTTGGTCGTAGCGGCTTCTTTTTTAGCCGCAGCAACTTCGAGCTTCATTTGTAATTTCTGCTTTTTTTGATGCGCTGCATGTTGTGACTCTAGACCATCACCAAAAATGCAGACAAACAACGCCGTGTAAGAAAAGAATACCGTTATCACCACTGCAATATCTAAAGCATGAATACCTGCAGAAATTCCGACTGCAATCGCGACGAATATAAAGAGCGTGTCGAAGGTGTCACTCAGTGCTCTTCTGAACTGAACGCCAGCGACGATTCCGGCCAAACTAAAGGCTAGGGCGAGGCTATGCTGTACCACCATCACAATGCCAGCCACCACAGCCGGTAACACCAGAGTGGTCTCATCTAAAGAATGATCGTGATCACCTTCTAAGTTAATAACTCTGTGTACCCAAGATACCGGAAGCATCAACAATATTGTGCCGAACATCGCGTAGAACAGTGAAAGGGCGTCGTCAAAAAGAAACTTATCGCTGGGGCTCGGCGGAGGCGCAGCTTTGAAGTCACTATCTTCATAGTCACCACTGAGCAGAGCGTCTTCTAATTGCGAAATCTCTAAATCAGGACCACCTGATAAATCGCTTACGCCACCTACAGGCATGCCATCGACGAATCCGGGTATGAATTTGACGCACAGTGCTACTAAGCTAAACAAAATGGCGTAATAAATGGTGACTCTGAATAGCACAGCCCACAGTGCGGTTCTGTCTTTATTGTTGGCAACGCAATGGTCTGTCATTGTTCGTTCTCGGCTGATTGAATTTGGTCAGCCCACACAGTAAAAGATTATTGGGTTTGACTCAAGGATGGTTGGAGATTGAAGGATATCCATCGACTGTCACATAGCTTCTTTCTCAGCCAAGCGCCAGAAGTACAATGCTGCTAAAAGAGCAACAACCGGGATGACCACTCCAAACTCATCGACGTACCAAGCCGAATTTTGATCTACTACGGTCATCGGAGTAAAGACCTTTTGAACGAATATGTTTGAACTTGCGTGGTATAGAACGGCGCTCCAAACACTATCAGTCTTGTATCTCAAGTAGGTCATGATGACTGAATTGGACATGATAAACAGTGTGAATAAACTGATTTGGAAAATAAGTGGCGTATAGCCACTGCCATAAAAGCCTTTGATCATTAGAGGCCAGTGAAAAGCCGACCAGAGCACGCCGCTGATAAGCGCGACTCGCCCGAACGACATTAGTTTTGAAAGCTCTCCAACAAGAAAGCCTCGCCAGGCTATTTCTTCGCCAAATACTGAGGGAATCGACAGCAATAGGCTAAATGTTGCAGTCAGTAAAACATGAAACGCGATTATGGAAGTGTCACTCCAGCCAGGGAGGTTGTAATCCTCTCGTGCGGTGTCGGCAAAGGAAGAGTTAAACTCTGCAAAGCCCAGCCCCCAAATAATTAAATATGAGAGCATCGCGATCGCCAGAGGGACTAAAAAACTTATCCATTGATAACGGTTGTCGCCCCACTTTAGACCTAACGACGAAAGCGGGCGCTTGAACAAAAAGCACGTTACTACAGCGGCTAAACCAACTGACATCATCAAGGGTGACGCACGTTCGAGTCTAAAAATCAGCCAGTATCCTACGCAGTAGAAAACGATGGTGAGGAGCAAGAATATGATTAGAGGGCGGATTGACGCTAGTGGTTTATTTTCTAATTGAGCCATGGGTGGTCTTTAATCCTAAAAGCTTGAACATTAGAAGCTTAGTGTGTGGTTAGTGCTCTCCATGCTTAGATGCGCACTCGGGCTTTACGGATTCAAAAATGGGTTTTTTGGCGCGAGTTCTACTAAGTCGCGTGCTAAGTCCGCTAACCCTGGCAAGCGAGGGGCGAACGAATACAGGTTCTGCAGGGTTTAAACAATTTGGACGACATGTTTTTGGTCAGCTGACGCCATTTATGGCATCTGCGATGCGAGAGCCTATTTCCGATCCAATTCTTCTAGTGGTTCTTTATATCCCTCACAAGACCATGAACGGACTGACTCTCCTCGCTCTTCTTTGCTGTATTTGTAAAACTTATCATCTTTTAATTCGGCGCCTAGGAACCAACTGTGCCCCTGAGACAAGATTGTTTCCTCGGGGTCTTCGTCGCCCAATCTGGCGCCGATTAATGAATCGACGGCGCAATCTTTTTCGTTATACAGACTACAGTTGTCGAATCCGAAGTGCACAGCCCTGTGCACCCGAGTGCGCTTAATCTTCAGATTGTGGCAACCCTCTAACTTTGACTTTTTGCTGGTGAAGCGTATTCGTTGACTTTGGCCATATTTGCTCATCTTGTACAGGCGCATTTGTGTCTTGCCTTCTGCCTGAGCAACGCTGATGCCAGTGCAACAGAACATTAGAACGCTTATTGCAGCGGTAACGGCAATCGATTTTCGAGCAGACGAACGTTGATTGATAATGGTAGTCATAATTTTGAGGCAGGTTACGTTCTTACCAGCTGCCAAGCCGCCATTTGGCAATTCCTGGATTGTCGTCAATGTTATTAGTGCTTGTATCGCTTAGGCCGTCGGCATCGTTATCTTCAATGTACTGTTTTGCACCTGAAGAGTGCTCTAACTCTATTGAGTAGACTTGGCCGTTTTCTCGCTTTCGTTCGGTAATTTTGGTTTTACCGAATAGGCGGTTAGCGCCGGTGTTGGTTGCGACTTCTTCTTGTGGTTCTTGCTGTGTGTATGGTGTTGTTTGAGAAGCGGCCTGCACTGAAGGCTCTGCCGTGCGCTCCACAGTAGGTGGTTGGGCGATATCATCGTTTTGAACAAAGGCAGCACTGCTCGCAGCCGCACCAATAAAGGCGATTGCAAGGGTCGAGCGTGCCAAATTTGATAAAGAGCTAGTAGAGATTAACATCAGACCACCGAGTATTTGAAGTTGGATAATCCATTCTAGACCTAGACAGGGTTGTTGTAACCGTTAATTTTCCAAATTTAAGAAAGCAATGCGGGTGTTCGGTAGCCACGCTTGTTGGTATGGATGTTTTGATCTAACTGACTAAGTTCGTTATCTAGCCCAAGCAAAGCCGCGCGGACAAATTTGTACATCACTGCCGTGCTATTATTCAGCCTCAATCCATAGTGTTAAATATAGCGCTTAACCAAACTATTTTTCCTAAATGAAATCCCCAGATCATATTTTAATCGACGGCTCTTCTTACATGTTCAGAGCTTTTTATGTTCCACAGCTCAAACGTATGCAAACGCCAGATGGTCAGCCTACAGGCGCGATTTTTGGATTGATGAATATGGTTAAGAGTCTGATGACTGAATTTCCTGACGCAAATATAGTCGCAATTTTTGATGCTAAGGGAAAGACCTTTCGCAACGACTTATACGCTGAATACAAAGCGAATAGGCCTCCCATGCCTGACGAGTTACGCAGTCAAATAGAACATATCCATCGTGGTGTTAAAGCTTTAGGTTTGCCGCTGATTGCCATGCCCGATGTTGAGGCGGACGATGTAATCGGCACCTACGCCAAGCAAGCGAGCGACGCTGGGCAAACGGTATTGATTGCCAGTGGCGACAAAGACTTGGCCCAGGTTGTGAACGACAAAGTTCATATCGTCGATACCATGAAGAAGGTTATTTATGACGAAGCAGGCGTGGTCGAAAAATATGGAGTGCGTCCAGACCAAATGATCGATCTGCTGACATTGATGGGCGATAGTTCAGACAATATTCCAGGTGTGCCAAAAGTAGGGCCTAAGACCGCTGTAAAATGGTTAGATCAATATGGGAGTCTCGACGAGATCATTGCAAACGCCGGCGATATTGGTGGCAAGGTCGGCGAAAACTTGCGAGAGTTTATTCCGCAAATTCCGTTATCCAAAGACCTCGTCACAATTCGCTGTGAGCTGGATGTTGACCCCACCCTTGCTGACGCAAAAATGAAGGCACAGGACCAAAAGGCGCTGATCGAGATCTATCAAGAGTTAGCGTTTAAAAAATGGTTGGCGGATCTGGGTGAAAAAGCTACAGCATCAGCGCCTGCCGACCTCGCACCGTTCACTAAAGGTGAATACGAAACCATTTTTGAAAAGGAAGTGTTCGAGCGGTGGGTTGAACAATTAGCCAACTCAAACGCGTTTGCGTTCGATACTGAAACCACCAGTTTGTCGGCTCAGCAAGCAGAACTGGTTGGTGTATCGTTTGCCTATGAGGTTGGCAAAGCCGCCTATGTTCCGGTAGGGCATAGATATATGGGTGCGCCAGATCAGCTAGACCTTGATTATGTCTTGAGCAAGCTTAAGCCCTTATTAGAAGACCCTGAGTTACCCAAGATTGGCCAGAATCTAAAGTACGATATCTCAGTGCTGGCGAATTACGACGTAGACGTGCAAGGGGGATTGTTCGATACGATGCTTGAGTCGTATGTGATTGACAGCGTGAGCAATCGTCACGACATGGATACCTTGTCAATAACCCATTTAGGCCATACGCCAGTTCCTTATTCAGAAGTCGCGGGCAAAGGTAAGTCTCAGATTACTTTTGATCAGGTGGACATAGAGCAGGCTGGGCACTACGCCGCTGAAGATGCTGATATTACGTTGCGCTTGCATCACAAGTTGATGCCTGTACTCATGCAAAACCCAGGGTTGCACCGCGTATACAATGAAATTGAACAACCTTTAATCAAGGTATTGTCAGACATCGAAGATCATGGCGTATTAATTGACGACACTATGCTCTTGCAACAAAGCCAAGAGCTAGCGAGTACCATGATGAAGGTTGAGACGTCGGCGTATGAGCTAGTGGGTCGTCAATTCAATATGGCCTCGCCCAAGCAGATCCAAGAGATTTTGTACGACGAAATGGAGCTGCCGGTATTGCGCAAAACGCCTAAAGGCGCGCCGTCTACCGCAGAAGAAACGTTACAAGAATTGGCGCTGGAGCATGAGCTGCCTAAGTTGATTTTGGAGCACCGAAGTTTAGGCAAGCTAAAGTCGACTTATACAGACAAGCTACCGACTATGATCAATTCACGTACCGGCAGGGTACACACGTCGTATCACCAAGCGGTGGCGGCGACAGGGCGGTTGTCGTCGAGCGATCCGAACTTGCAGAATATACCGATTCGTACTGCTGAAGGGCGTCGTATTCGCGAAGCGTTTATTGCACCTAAGGGCAAATCTATAGTGGCCGCGGATTATTCTCAGATTGAATTGCGGATTATGGCGCACTTGTCTGGAGACGAAGCATTGGTCAATGCGTTTAATAATAAGCTGGATATTCATAGCGCGACGGCTGCAGAGATATTTTCTATGAAGCTAGAAGATGTAGGCAGCGAACAGCGACGTTATGCTAAAGCCGTAAACTTTGGTTTGATTTACGGGATGTCTGCTTTTGGTCTTGCGCGACAGCTGAATGTTGAACGCAAAGAAGCTCAAAATTATATTGATCAATACTTTGCGCGATATCCTGGTGTTAAAGAATACATGGATAGCACTCGCGAAAAGGCGCACGAAACAGGCTATGTCGAAACCTTGTTTGGCCGGCGGCTGTATTTGCCAGATATCAACGCGCGCAACCACAACATGCGTCAATACGCCGAACGCACAGCCATTAACGCGCCGATGCAGGGTACCGCAGCTGACATTATAAAGCTTGCTATGATCGAAGTTGATCAGTGGTTGTCAGACAAGTCATTGGATACTCAGATGGTTATGCAGGTGCACGATGAATTGATACTTGAAGTACCGAATGAGTCCGTCGAATCAATAATGAAATCTCTGTGCGAGATAATGCAAGACGTCGTGACTTTAAAAGTACCTCTTATTGTAGATGCTGCACACGCGGACAATTGGTCAGCTGCGCACTAGTCATTAGCGTAATTAAACAATATTGGAGCTGAAGGGTCGTTTGAGCAACTCACTTTTACATTTTATTTAGTTGTTTGGTGCACGTTCAACGGCGTTGTTACACTATAATGAGAACTCGGATCCCAGCTTGATTCCTTGCTGGCTTAATACGCAGATATTTCAAAAAATCTTCACCAATTTATCGACCCATCGCTTGGTACAGATATTGACTGCTTTTCCAACTATTGCTCAAACTATGAATCTTGAATCTCTTAATTACAGCGCTAACATAGATAATGCGCGGATTGATAGCTTGGGCTATAAGACAAGAAGCAATTTTGCCTGCGTGTGTATATTTGTGATGCTTGCCGGGTTGCCCGACAGTCTTTTTGCACAGACGGCATCTAATGCGTCGTTGCCACTTAGCCAAGCTCAGCTTCAGCAACTGGGCGAAGAGTTTAGTCGAGCTCACCGCCTGCAAGATCAAGGTGACGAACGAGCGGCGTTAGCGATCTATCAAAAAATCAACCAAGCACAACCCAAGCTGGTTGAGCCGTATATCAACATGGCGGCAATCTTTACGTCCAATGGCGAGCTGGATAAGGCTCAACAAATTTTAGTGCGCGGTCTTGAGTCTGATCCAGCCAGCGCTCTACTCTTTACAGGTTTGCAGAAAGTATATGGTGCGCAAGCCTCTCATTCTTACGCTCAAGCATTGGGCACCAAGTCCAAAGTTGAATCTAGGTTTGAGCTAGCCATAGTCGATTCGTTGGCTATGTCTGTCAACCTTATAGATAACAGTCCGTCGCAGGAAATATCCGTAGCAGCGGATGATAACGAAGCGGTTGTTGCGAAGCTGGAACAAAGGCTAGTTATAGCCCAAACACAATTAGAGCAAGCGAGTTCTCAGCTTGATGAAAAAAACCGCGAGCTTGAGTTGGCTCAAACGGCGTTGGCAAATAGCCAACAGGCACGCGAACAGTTGTTGTCTAGTTACGTTTTCGAGGAACAAGCTAATAATAGCGAACTTGTTATTTCGGAAATTGAAACATCAAGGCCTGTTGCCGCGGAACCCGTCGTGACGCCCACTGTAGACCTAAATACGGTTATGATAGCTCGCGTGCGCAGCTGGGCGTCTGCGTGGAGCAGCGGCGCCAGCGTTTAACGCAGCGCAGTTTTATTAGCATCGAAGTGTCAGATTTTCGGGTCGCTGAGGCGGACGATAACTTGATTAAAGTGTCTTTTAAACAGCGTTATCGCTCAGACAGTTTCGACGACACCATTCGTAAGCAGCTCACGTTCAAAAAAAATAGTAACGCGTTGGAGCAATCTAAAATTGTTGCAGAGACGATTGTTTCTAGCTGATAAACCGTGAATCGACGAACCTATTCAAAGCGACAACGATCGCGAGCTCGCAGAGAGGCATCGCGCAACTCTATTGTTAGTTCGATCATGTATGTGGTTGGTAGTCCACGTGCAATCCTAATCGGAACCTTGGGGCTCGCGGCGTTGCTCTTGTGGTGGGCGTTCAGACCAGCAGAAGTTGTTGATGTTGCTGACCAATATCCGACGGAACAGACTGAGATACAAGGCCAACTACAAATTGCCGAATCTGAACGCGTACCGACAATAACCACAAAGTCAGTCGAGTCATTCGACTCTGCTGAGCAACGGCATCAGTTGGTACCAGCAGATTTGCGTGATTTGCATACAGCAAGCGACATAAGTTCTTATGAGCAAGAGCTTTTGATGGTTATCGATTTATTAAAGCAAGGTGATCTGGAGTCTGCACTCGCACAGGTAGATACTCACCTAGCCAGTTTTCCTAAAAGCTGCGTAGGCCATCTACTGAGAGCCGATATTTTTGCATCACTCAGCCAGGGTGCTTTAGCGTCACAAGTGCTGCCTGCGGCGTCGGGCGAGTTTGATCTCGACGGACTTAGAAAACAATTGCGTAACCGTTGGCTGCATACGCAGTCTGACTCAGCATCAACTGTTCATAGTCTAGTGCCTTCAGTGTTAATTGATTTTGGTAGATCTGAACATGTGTTGGTTGCGGATATGACAGCGGGTCGCTTGTTTGTTTATCGCAAACGGGGGCAAGCCAAACTTGTTAGTGACTACTATCTAAGCGTCGGCTCGGAAGGTTTTGGAAAGCGCTTAGAAGGTGATAACAAAACACCGGTTGGTGTGTATGTAGTAAACCGCTTTATTCACCCCGACACTTTGCCCGACTTGTATGGCAGCGGTGCTTTCCCTGTCGATTATCCCAATAAGCTAGACCGCGCAAAGCAACGCACAGGTTAGGGGATTTGGTTGCATGGCACACCATCAAATACCTATGCTCGATCCCCATGGGCAAGTGAAGGTTGTTTTGTGGTCAGCAACGAAGACTTTGAGCATATTCAACAGTTTGTGAATGTTGATCAACAAACGCCAGTAGTCTTGGCCGAGCAAATTGAGTGGATTACGCCTGATGAGCTAATAGAAGCACGCGCAGAATATCTTGCGTTAATCGAGGATTGGCGTCAGTCGTGGGAAGCGCTCGATACACAACGTTATTTAGACTTTTACGCACAAGAGCAATTTAACTTCGGCCGCGGCGGCTACGACCGGTGGGCAAAACAGAAAGTGAATGTAAATCGGGGTAAGACCTTTGTACAGGTTCAGCTCGATCTCCGTGGTGTATTTAGATACCCAGGCGAAAAAGATATGTTCGTAGCGCATTTTACGCAACGCTATTTAAGTAATAACTATTCAGGCGAAACGAACAAGCAACAGTACTGGCAGCGCGATAACAACGGACGTTGGCGCATTGTGTTCGAAGGTTAGTAGGTTCTAATTCTGCTGACTTGCTGAGTCTCGAGTATCAATATTCTTCTTTAGCCAGCTAACAATATCTTCCCAAATGCGCGTTGACTCAGCTTGGCTGGGCATCACCCATGAATGCGGCAGTTCCAGAGTAATGACTGGGATGTCTCGGTTGATACCAGCAAAGTTACCCAGTGATCCTGGGTACGTACCCAGCATGTTCAGCCTAAGTTTACCTAAGCTCTTAGGCGCTGTGTTTAGTTGCAGCGCATCAAAGTCAACGATTCCATAGGGTGCGTGCACGCTGATGATTGCGTCGGGTCTAAATTCATTAATCTCGTCTAGCAACCATTGCGACTCAGGTTCGCTAGCGGGGCTCGCTCCTGGGTATTTACGGGGGTCTTGGTTGGTTTTTTCGTTCCAATAGAGCAAAGCCTTCTCATGCCAATCGCTGGACGGCATATTGCGATTTAGGTCAACGCCATTGCCGTTAACTCGTGTAGCCTCTTTTGGTAAAACGCCATCGGGGTTCATCAATGGCGCGATTCGCCAATGAAATAGACCGGAATGGAATTCGTTTAGTTTTTCGATCCAGCGAAACACCACGCTTACAGAAGTGAGTTCGTCACCGTGGGTGCCGCCAATCACTAAGATGCGCCCGTGTGGTGTGCGACTTTTAAGCGGTGGAAAGTCTGTAACATACAACGGAAAGCCGTCGTTGCTCGCACAGCCCACGGCTTTTAAATTGGCGGATGTACAGGCTTCGAAGCTAACACTGGCCAAGCGCTTAGATATTCGTCGACAGTCTTCTAATACAGAATTGGCGCTATTTGTTGCGGTGTCACTTAGGCAGAATCGAGCATCTGTTTGCTTGCCCGCGAGTAGGTTTTCGCGGTCGGTGGGCACAGAGCTATCGCTCGAAAGTGAATCAGTGTTTTCGGTTGGTTGCTGTTTAATCGAGGACAGCTCTTTATCGGCTAAAAGCTCTTCATCAGCTGATGGCTCTTCTAATGAATCGGAGTCTTGGACATTGTTGGACGCTGGTTGAACTTCGAATGTTTGTTCGTCTGCTTCATCGCTGTCGTACAGGTCGATGTTAACCGGAGCAGTATTCAGCTTACCGCGAATAAATGTATCCGTGTTTCCTTCGTTGCTGTTAACGTCGTCTTGAGATGGCTGGCATGCCGCGAGCACTAAACACAACGTGGTTAATAGCCAGGGCCGCACAGAAAACAGATGCAAAGAGCGCGCAGATAAAATCATTCTAGGATTGCGAGTTAGTCGAGCCATTCACACATTTGTTTGCGCAGCACCTTTACCCCTAAGCCGTTTAAAGATGAAAACGGTTCGACCGCGAAGAGGTGGTCCGCACCCTCATACTTTTCTCGTAGTTCACGTTCGACTCCAAGTTGTGCAGACCGAACCTTACTGGACTTAAGTTTGTCTGCTTTGGTCAGCAATATTTGTGTGGGTAGGTTTGAATCAAATGCCCAATTTAACATTTGTACATCTAAGTCTGTCATTGGGTGGCGAATATCCATTAAGAGAACTAAAACGACTAAGTTGCTGCGTTTAGCAAGATAGTCATGAATGGTCTGTTGCCAACTTTTCTTGACCGCTAAGGGTACTTGAGCAAAACCATAGCCAGGTAGATCGACGAGGCGAGCGGTCTCGGTGAGTGTAAAAAAGTTTATTTGCTGAGTACGGCCAGGAACCTTGCTGGTTCGAGCAAGTTTTTTTCGGTTCGCGAGAGCGTTAATTGCGCTGGATTTACCCACATTCGATCTTCCTGCAAAAGCCACTTCCTTAACATCATCGTTGGGAAATTGCTCTGGTTTAGCGGCTCCCTGTATAAACACGGGGTTCATTAAGAGCTGTGGTAAGTTATCAGATTCAGGCATGTGCGCGTAAGTTGAGTGAAGTCCTGCTAGTATTGTAACAAAGGAGCGGCGCTACTAAGCGTTTTCTCGTTTAATAAAGCGTGCATGAAAGTCGTGCTGTACTTGTTACATTAAGGCTGACATGATATAAAACCCACCAAAATCTTCGCCTTAATTCTGAGCTCTAATTGGAGGCTCTAATGCTTAAAAAATTGCTTATTTTGTCCAGCGTACTTCTTGCGTCTATGGTTTCGTCTACCGTTCTAGCAATGGGGGATGCCGAAGCGGGTAAACAAAAGTCAGCCACCTGTGCGGCCTGTCATGGCGCGCAAGGTATTAGTGCGATTCCAATGAACCCGAATTTGGCGGGTCAAGTTCCTGGTTACATCAGCGCGCAATTGGCTGATTATAAAGCTGGAGTTCGTAAAAACGCCATTATGCAAGGCCAGGCTGCAATCTTGAGCCAAGAAGACATGGATGATCTTGACGCTTACTACGCAGGATTGCCGGCTAAAATTAGTTCGGTTCTTAGCGAGGAAGACATAGCAATGGCTGCCATCGGCGAGAAAATCTATCGTGGCGGGTATGCAGAACGTGGTATTTCTGCATGCATGAGTTGTCATGGACCAAGTGGCCACGGCATTCCTAAAAACTACCCACGAGTATCCGCTCAGCATAAAGAGTACCTAGAGCAACAATTGTTGGCTTATAAGAAGGGCGAGCGTATGGGCTACAACGATATAATGTACGACATTGCGTTTGGCTTAACTGAATTGCAAATTAAACAGTTGTCTGCTTATATGGCTGGATTGAAATAGACGTTCAGCTAAGATCCTACTCAGTTTAAAATCGCGTGTTGTGATAACACGCGCAGAGAAAAGCGGCCATTGGCCGCTTTTTTTGTGCCTACTCTTCGCGCACTTGCCAATACGCTGACTCAAGCTGGTAAACTCCAAAGATGTTGAATTTACTCCAAGATGAAAACGTCAGTGATCGTGCATTGGTCGTTCCGACGCGCAGTTTGGCAAATATTTTATTAGAAGAGTACAACGTTGCTCAGTTAAAAGCAGGCCACACTGCATGGCTCCCTCCGGTCATAATGACTTGGTCAGACTTGGTTACGCAATTGTGGACAGTTAATCAGGTGAGGCAAGCTTCGCTGTCCAACTTGAGTTTATTGTCAGGTCAGCAAAGCTTGGTGTTGTGGGAGCGTGTACTAAACGCCGCTAAACGCGAAGAAGACGAGCTGCGTTTGCTCAATGTAATGCAAACAGCAAAAGCCGCGCAAACAGCGCGCCAGACCTGTCTAGATTGGCAGTTGCATGAATCAAGCTTAATCGATTTCGCGAATCTGGATCTAAATCAGTTTTTACAATGGCAGCAATCGTTCGAACAGGTTTGTGCTGAAGTCGGCATGGTCGATTTTGCTACGGCGACTATGTTGCTTACTGAGTGTTCAGACTTAAGGCCTGTTTACTCTCACATTTGCTTATATGCATTTGACCTAAAAACGAGCGCGCAAACGGCGTTGCTCGAGGTCTTAGCTCGTGATGGGGCACAAATTTCGTTCGAGTCGCCCACGTTGTTAGGCAAGAAAGGCAAGAAAGGTAAGTTAAGTAAGGAAAGTGAGGGCAGTCCTCAAAATAGCCAAGCAGCACCCAACAGCTTAAACAGCTATCAACTAGAACGATACGTCACAGATCGCGACGAGCTCTACAGTGTTTTGAATTCGGCAAGAGCTTTATTAGCCGAACAAGCCGATGCCAAGATCGGGATTGTAATACCTGATTTACAAAACCGTTTAACCCAAGTTACTCAGGCCGCTCATGAGGTTTTCTACCCGAGCCTTACGCCGTTGTTGGCTGCGCACCAGCACGATGCCTACCGTGTATCTTTAGGTAAGCCCTTAGAGCAATGGGCTGCGATTGGCGTTGCCTTGCGCGCTATAGATTTACTAAAGCCAACCATCACTGCGGGTGATTTTAGTTTGTTGATACGCAGTCAGCATATCTTTATGTCTAAGCGTTACTCACTAGCCATTGCAGATCTATTGATTTGGCTTGCGGAGAAACGAATTCACACCATTAAAATTAGTGAGCTGTCTGGATTGCTTGATCAGTTTCTGGCCTGGTGCTCAGAGTACAAAGTTCACAACCTTAAGCAATGTAAGGGGTTATGCGAACGCCTAAACGGTTTACTTGAGAAACGACTTGCGCTGCTCTCGCCAAACCAAGGGAGTACTTCTTTGCTTGTCGCCCCGTCTGTCTGGGGCGAGCGGTTTATTCAATGGTTAGAAGAGTGGCAGTGGGTGTGCGGGGCGGTCGGCGATGAACTAACGTCTGAGCAATACCAGCTAGAGAAGCGCTTTGGCAGTTGCTTAAGGGAGTTGGGCGATCTTGATTGTGTTTTGCGTCAATGTGGTTTGTCGCGCGCAATTGAGTGGTTGAATAAGCTGTGTAACGATACGGTCTTTTTGCCACAAGCTGAACCTGCCCCTATATTGATTTCGGGCGTGTACGAGGCCATCGGCCGCGAAGTAGACGTTCTATTGCTCACCGGTATGACCGAAGATTTTCCAAGTGCATTTCCTAAAACGGCATTTATTCCAGCTAATGCTCTGCTAAACACAGCGCATCCGTCGGCTAATCATGAGCGTCATTACCAGCAGATGTCTCAGGTGCTGAAAAGCTTGCTGGCTAGCGCTAAAGAGCACCGTATTAGTTACGCCCAGAAACTTAGACTTGATCCAGAAGTTAAGCGCTCGGCATCACCGTTTTTTAGAAACGCACCCATCACGGACCTTCCGTCACAGTTTTTACAAGCCAATCCCGTTGAGCTAGATCACTACCAAGATGATATAGGTCAAGCCTGGCCTGAGGGCGAACTTGTTAAGCACGGGATGTCGGTTTTTAAAGAACAATCAAGCTGCGCGTTTAAAGCGTTTGCAACACATAGACTCAAATGTCGTCACATTGATGAGCCTGAGTTTGGTTTGGAAGCAAGTGCGCAGGGTACGGTAATTCACCATTTATTGGACAGTATTTGGGAGCAACTGGGTGATAGTTCGGGATTGGAAGAATGGTTTGCTAAGAGCGAAAATGCACAAACCTCGGAATTGGGTAAGCTCGTAAAGCGTGCGGTCGAAGAGCTCGATGACCGGTTTAACTCTGAACAGATAAAGCTTGTTCAACGAGAACGTGTTCGTTATGTCGCTTTAATTCAAGAATGGCTGGCGTATGAGGCAAAGCGTCCAGTTGGATTTGCTGTGGTTGAGCGAGAATGGAAATTTTCGGCAACCTTAGGAGGCATTGAATATCGTGGTGTAGTTGATCGTATTGACGCTGTAGAAGGTGGATCGATCGTAATTCTTGATTATAAGACAGGCAACGTAAACCGTTCAGATTGGACCGGCGAACGGTTAGTGAACCCGCAAATGCCATTGTATTTTTTGGCTCACCAGCAGAATAAGCAGCGCGCAGCAGATGGCATTACGTACGCACAAGTACGACGTTCTGATATGGCTTTTTCAGAACTAGCTGAAGATGGCTTATTGGTTAAGGCAAATAGCTATACCGCTAAACGAGCGGCAGACTGGCAAGATATGCGTGAACAGTGGCAGCCAATATTGGAGCAGCTTGCTGACGATTTCATGCAAGGTAAGGCCGAAGTAGATCCGGTGAACGAGCTTGCATGCAGCTATTGTCCATACGAAGGCATGTGCCGAATCAAGCAGCTGCAAGGACGCTTGTCAGGAGAGGAGGGCGACTATGACAGCAAATGATCAATTGGCTGCGCATAAAGACGATGCACACGCGCGTAAAAGAGCGTTAGAGCCTGATGGTTCGTTTATAGTACAAGCGCCTGCAGGATCGGGTAAAACCGGTTTGTTGGTGTATCGAATTTTACGTCTATTGGCGGTAAGCCAACAGCCAGAGAGCGTGTTGGCAATTACTTTTACTCGCAAAGCCACGCGTGAAATGCGCGAGCGGCTTGTGGATCTATTGCGTCGAGCTGAACAAAACGATCCCGCCAAAGACGAGTTTGATCAGCAAGGGCTAGATTTAGCCGCCGCCGCTCTGGCGCAAGATAAGCTACAAGGGTGGGCGTTACTCGATACTCCGCAGCGAATCCAAATACAAACTATTGATGCGTTGTCGTTACGTCTAGTTGCGGCAATGCCCTGGTTGAGCAGACTGGGTGCGCAGCCCAGCGCTAGTGATGATGCACAGAGTCTTTACCAAGGTGCGATCGAACAGTTTTTGGTAGACGAGTTGCTCGGTGATGAGGTCGACCCGCAGATACAGTGGTTGCTTACAGAGCTCGACTTTAATTACATGCGAATGGGCAAGCTATTCAGCTCTATGTTGAGCAAGCGAGATCAGTGGCTACGGCATTTGTTATCAGGCTCTTTAGTCGAACTTCGCCCTGAGTTAGAGCAAGCCTGGCAAACGCTTGCTCTAACTCATACGCAACAACTGGCCGAAGCTGCGGGCAGCGGACTTATCGAGAAACTTGTACCCTTAGTTGAGTACGCGCACGTAAACTTGGTTGAGGCCGACAAGCTTCCTGCCGACTTAGTTGATGCAGGTCTACCGGAGTATTCACAAGATCGCGCTCAGAGCGACGAGCAAGAAGGTAACGCCGTGTTTTGGCGGGTAGTAAGTATTATCCTACTCACAAATTCTAATGGTCTGCGTAAGCGCCTGGATAAGAGTATGGGTTTTCCTCCAGAAGGGAAAGCTGAGAAAGAACAGCTGAACGCCATTCTTGCTGAGCTGGATGGCGATGATTTTTTTCTTGAGCAGATTGCCGAATACAAACTGATTCCGCTTCGCACTTTTAGTGACTATGACTGGGAACAACTACAAAGCCTAGAGCATGTCTTGAAGAAGCTCGCCGCCTACTTACAATTGCAGTTTAGATACCGCGGTAAAAGTGACCATAGCGAGGTAACGCAAAGGGCAAACCTAGCATTGCAGGAACTCGATGATCCTACTGATCTTAGTCTTAAGCTTGACTACCAAATTAACCACATTTTAGTCGATGAATTTCAAGATACGTCTTTTTCACAAATAGCCTTGCTCAAGCGACTAATGTTGGGATGGTCTAGCGAAGTGGATCAAGGATCAAAAACGGTATTTCTAGTCGGCGACCCTATGCAGTCAATCTATCGCTTTCGCGAGGCTGATGTTGGTTTGTTCTTGGATGTTTGGAATAACGACACAACTCGAGTTTTTGAACATCAAACTATAGAACCGTTGTCGCTGAGTCGTAACTTTCGATCCAGCGGCAGTATGGTGGACTGGTTCAATACGACTTTTGTTCAATCCTTTCCTAAGCTAGATAACAGTCTTACCGGTGCTGTGCGATACGCGCACGCTACCACGCATAGAGATGACAAAGACCCAAGTTGTGTAGAGTACCTGCTCGCTGGAGATAAACAAGAAGAGGCGACTCTCGCCGTGGCCACAGCGCGCGCTGCCCTCGCTAAAGACGACAAAGAGTCTGTCGCAATTCTAGTTCGGTCTCGTACTCATTTAAAAGACATTCTGCCTTTGTTGGATTCTGCGGGTGTTAGATATCAAGGCTTAGACTTAGCGCCTTTGTCGGTAGAGCCAGCCGTAATAGACGTGCTGCACCTGACGCGAGCATTGTCTCGCTTAGATGACCGTATTGCTTGGCTCGCGTTATTACGGGGGCCGTGGGTAGGGATTAGCCTGAGCGATATACAAACACTTTGCGCCGATAGTAAACAATCGGTGATTGCGCAGTTACAAGAAGCCAATCTAAACAGTATTTCGGCACACGCGGGCGAACGAGTTCACAATTTTAGAGTGCTTATGCGTACTGCGTTGGGGCAAGCTCAACAGGTCGACCTTGATGTTTTAGTGAAGTGGACATGGCAGCAGCTGGGTGGAATGCACACTCAATTTGGGCTGAGTGACGCAAGTATGGAATTAGTATTTGAGCGCATATCTGAACACCAGAGTGGTGGTGAGCTGATTTCACTCAAAAAGTTAGAAAAGGCGCTAGAGTCATTATACGCGGTACCCGATATTGCCCAAGCCGCACCGCCACGACTCACCATCACCACCATCCACAAGTCTAAAGGTTTAGAGTTTGATACCGTCATTCTGCCGGGTCTTGGACAGCAGAGTAAAAGCGACGACAAAGATTTGCTGATGTGGGCTGAGTGGCAAGCAAAGGGCAGCGGCAGCAGTGTTGAATCTCAATTGCTGTTGGCTCCCTTGGCCTACGGTGAAGAAAGTCCACACTACCAATATCTACGAAACCTAGAAAGTAATCGCGGCGCGAACGAACGAAGTCGCCTACTGTACGTGGCGGCAACAAGAGCGGCAAAGTCTCTAATTCTAACGGCCAATCTAAAAGCAGACCAAGAAACAGGCGAGCCCAAACAGCCACCCAAGACATCCTTGCTGCATGAACTTTGGGCGGCGCATAGCGAGCGGTTTGAGTTTAATTCTGCTCCTCTTTTAGTGACTGAGAACGAGGCTGACGCTGAAGTGCCGAAGTTCAACACCCTCACTCGTTT
This sequence comes from Proteobacteria bacterium UBA7415, assembly GCA_002470515.1. Classification (GTDB taxonomy): domain Bacteria; phylum Pseudomonadota; class Gammaproteobacteria; order Arenicellales; family Arenicellaceae; genus Arenicella. The sequence goes on from DKML01000015.1 coordinate 197,946, forward strand.
GCCGCATGGTTTTTCGCGCGCCACAGGAATCGATATAGATTGGCGTAGCAACATACCCAGCATGACTCGCAACCTAACCAAGGACCCTGAACAACCTTCTGAAGAAGATGACGAGTTGGAGTTTGCTTGGGCGGGTGAGGTGGCCATAATCGTTGGTAATTTGATTCACCAATGGTTCGAATATTTGGATTTAGGCGAGTTGCACTGTTTGCCTGAAGAACCCGACTATCATCACCCATTATTGGCGAGCTGGCGAAGCGCGCTGCAAGCGGCTGGCCTAGACGACCAACAAAAGAGCTATGCATTACGACGTTTGCTCAAAGCGGTAAGACAAGTGCAGCAAGATGCGAACGCTGAATTTATATTTGCCGATCGCTCATCAACTAAAACCGAGTTAGGAGTCGCGGCCTACATTGATGGTGCATTGCGTCGATTCAGTATCGATCGAACGTTTGAAGACGATGGCGTAGTCTGGATTGTGGATCATAAAACCACTGATACGCGCGAACGTAATCTTGAGCAGTTTGCCGATACGCAAGTGCAAGAGAGACATAAAAAGCAGTTAGAAGCGTACGGACGATTAATGCGCCAGATTGACGCAAGACCAATTCAACTCGCGGTATACTTCCCGCTTCTTAAACAATTACGAAGTTGGTCTTTTTCGGATTAGCTTCAAACTCCCCAAAATATACAGCATGAAATACGCGAAATTAGGCAGTAGCGATCTGCAAGTGTCCGAAGTGTGTCTAGGGTCTATGACCTGGGGCCAGCAAAATAATCAAGCCGACGCGGATGCGCAACTTGATTACTCTATTGAGCAAGGCATCAACTTTATTGATACGGCCGAGATGTATTCTGTGCCGCCTAAAGCTGAAACCCAAGGGTCGACAGAGCGCATTATTGGGACATGGCTAGCCGCAAACCCAGAACGCCGTAAGGATATTGTTTTGGCAACCAAGATCGCTGGCCCAGGAGTTCCTTGGGTAAGAAACGCGGGTCCGATTACTAGAGCGACAATCAACGAGGCTGTCGACAATTCTTTGCAGCGCCTGCAAACCGATTACATAGATTTGTATCAATTGCATTGGCCAAACCGGTTGTCGCCACATTTTTCTAAGCACTGGCCGGGAGTAGTAGACCCAACTCTTGTTGATGCAGACAAAGAACGCGATGGCTTATTGGATATTTTACGCGGTCTTGACGATGTTGTTAAAGCCGGCAAAGTGCGTCATTGCGGCTTATCCGACGATACACCGTGGGGGATCATGCAGTACTTGGCATTGGCCAAAGAGCATGACTTACCGCGTATGGTGTCTATCCAAAACGAATTCAGCTTGCTGCACATTAAGGACCATCCGTATTTGATCGAAGCGTGTGTATTTGAAGATGTTGCCTACTTGCCGTGGTCACCATTAGCCGGCGGCGCTTTATCAGGTAAGTACGCAAACGGTGCTAAGCCAGAAGGCGCTCGTTGGACCATGCAACAGCGGAATAGCATTTTTAGAGACACGGCGTTCTCGCACGATGCCATCGCCGCGTATCAGACAGTTGCTGAAAAACACGGCATGACCGTAACGCAGATGTCTCTCGCATGGGTTTATCAATTTGCAGGAGTCACGTCGACCATTATTGGTGCGACGTCTATGGAGCAACTAAAAGAAGACATCGGTGCTTATTCGATGACGCTCTCTGAAGATGTGATAAAAGACATTGATGCGGTTATTCGCCGTTATCCAGTGCCTTTTTAGAGAATGACTCTGCGCTGGTTGAAAAGCTACAGGTAACGAAAAAAACGAATGTGTTAGTTAGAGCGTTTTAGGTCAAAGCATGCGCGTTGTTACAGATTTAAAACACCAGCTGATTAGCAGCCCATCACCCGTCTTGCTGGTTCAATTAATGAGCTGGTTCAAGACCGAAGACGATATCCGGATTTGGGGTGGGCCAGAGTTTCGTTACCCCTACACTCTGGAAAGCTTTGTTGCGGACACCCAATTAGATAACTTACTGACGGTGTGCCTGTTAGACGGTACAGGTCGGTTAAGTGCATTTGGACAATGCTACAACCGTTTAGACTGTTGTCATTTGGCGCGTCTCGCCATTGCGCCTGATTTAAGAGGACGCGGTTTAGTTATACCGCTCATTCAAACTTTGGCAAATGAGGCAAAAGGTGAATTCCCCTTTTCTGAGCTCTCGTTGTTTGTTTTAGAGAGCAATGAGGGCGCGCGTCTTGCTTATGAAAAGCAAGGCTTTAATTACCTAGATTACCCTGCCCATAGGCCAGACTCTTACGCAGGGCCTGACATTCTTTATATGCGCAAGACCTTATAGTTAGCCAAACCAGTGTTCGCCAAAACTAAGCAAATTGCTATTTTGCTGAACGTGGGTCACATTCAACGTCAACGCTTTCATTGAGAAGGCCATCAGAATTAGAGGAAAGCATAGTGGGTGAGTTGTACATACAGTATGAATATTGGTTCGCAGCATTTCAGTTAATTACCGCTATGTTGGGCATGGGCGCTACGCTCACCGCCAACGACTTTAAAGATGTAGTACGCGAACCAAGGAGCATTAGTTTCGGCATGCTTATTCAGCTGGTTCTGGTTCCTATCATTGCCTATTTGTTTATTAGCTATGCGGGCGTGCTCGGAGGCGTTGCTATTGGTATAGCGCTCATCGCGGCGATCCCAGGTGGAACCACTTCAAATATTTTCACGTATATGGCGCGCGGCAATGTACCGCTGTCTATTTCGATTACGGGTCTAACCACATTGGGCTGCTTGATCACAACGCCGTTCATACTAGGCGTGTTGATTACTGAGTATCTTCCGGCTGACTTCACTATGCCCACGGGTCAAATCGTCACCGAAATTGCGCTTACGCTTCTACTGCCCTTATTCGTGGGTATGGCTATTCTACGTTTTTCCAAGCCCATTGCCGACGTGCTCTCAAAGTGGAGTATTCGTGCATCACTGTTTGGTATTTTGATGATTGTTGTTGGGTCATCCAGTGCGGGCAGACTTGATCTAGAGGCATTTGGTTACGATAACGCCTTAATCGTTCTGCTGTTTATTGTTGCCTTAACGATGATGAGCTGGTTTTCGAGCTGGGTGCTCAAATTGTCATCGGCTGATCGAACGGCAGTAGAAATGGAAGTGATTATCCGCAACGTAAATTTGGGGGTATTGATCAAAGCATCGTTGTTCCCGATAAGCGCTACGGGGTCGAACACAATAGGTGATGCAGTGTTGCTGACCATACTCTTGTACGGCGCCCTGCAGATACTCTTCGCTATGGTAATTATTCCGCTAAAACGCAGACAATCACAGGCTTAGATCTTTACTGGCATTGAAATTTAAAAGCTCAGAGTGCTAAGAGCTTACGCTTTCTTTACGAACTCTGACTTAAGCATCATTGGGCCAATACCTTCGATTTTGCAATCAATGTTGTGATCGCCGTCGACTAGACGGTTGATCTTAACCTTGGTGCCGATCTTAGCGGTGGACGACGAGCCTTTAACCTTAAGGTCTTTGATTAGCGTAACAAAGTCACCATCTTGCAATGGATTGCCGTTGGCGTCTTTTACATCTAGGGCGTTATCAGCGGCCGTGTCTTCGTTCCACTCATAGGCGCATTCAGGACAGACCCATAAATTGCGATCTTCGTAGGCGTACTCAGACTGGCACTTAGGACATGGGGGGATGGCTGTGCTCATAATGCTGGATTCGGTGGCGTTGGAGTCAGTGGGGACAACTAAGGCTTGAGTATAGCTCAGGCTTAACGCAAATTGAGAAGGTAAGCGAACTTACCTCACACAACCAGTAATGCTAGTTACCTTTGTTACGCTTCGCTTACCGAGCCTCTAATGCTTTTCAAAGGCGCTTTGGTAGCGCGGTTAAAACGCTCGATATACTCGGGGTGCTCAGTACCCATGACACGATCCCAAAAAGTAAAGTAGAAGGCGTAGTTACCACCACTTTTTTCGTGATGTAAGTCGTGGTGCGTGACGGTCGCGAATATTCCGAGAATAGGGTGCTCGGCCCAACCGCGTGGAAACAGCTCATAGCCGCAGTGTGCCATTGCGTTTCGAATAATTTGGATCAACATGGCCGCAATAAATGCATTGTGATGCATCGGTACCAGAATAAAGAATATTGGCGCAAACGCATACACAAGCGCGGCTTCGGGTGGCGCAAAGGAATAAGCCGTAAAAGGGGTTGGGTTGTGCGAGCGATGATGAGTTAGGTGGAAGAATCGGTAAAAACGTTTCATATGCATAAAACGGTGAGTCCAGTAAAAGTACGTATCGAGCACAATGCTCCAAAGCACAATTGAAAACACTAGGTAAGGCCAGCCATATTCACTGACATCACTGTAGATCTTAAACATTGATCCACCGTAGAACGTTTCCATAATTTGATTGGTAACGCTAAAGCAAAAAACGAACACAATGACGGTGAGTGTTGAGTTGCGTACTTCTCTCACAATTTGCTTATTGCGCAGTATCTTCGGCATAGGTTTGCGAATGCGCCGATTCTCTAACACATCACTTAAGAGTATCCAGGTAACGAACCATACGCCCACGGCCCCAATGACATAACGCGATGCTTCGGTGTAAAAGTCTTGTGGGAAGTAGGTGTAGAAATTTGTAAAAACGCCCGTTATAAAGTCAATCATTGTTCTGATCCAAAGTTTTTAAGAGCCCTACGCGGTTTGCTGCGTTGATGACATCTAGTTATTGATGAGGCAAGTTTAGTCATCGGGTATTGTTGGGTCTGCGCAATACTAAAAAGAGTTGATCATTTTTAAAACTGATCAGCTTTATTCAGTTTTGCACAGCAAAACGGCTATTTAAAGCAGTAGAGCAGGAGCTAAAGTTTACTTATTGGACTGCGCTTGTTCACGAAACTGGGTGGGCGTGATGTGTTCGCTTGCTTTAAAGGCTCTATTGAACGGCGCTAAAGAAGAAAACCCGCAGTCCAGCGCTAACGTTAAAATGGGCGTTCGGAGCTTGTCTTGGTTGGCTAGCAGCTCTTTTACAGCTTCAATTCGATACGAGTTTAGGTAGCTCGAAAAATTGCGATAACCCAAGGTTTGATTGATGAGCTTACGCAAATGATGTTCAGCTAAACCTACTTCGCTGGCGAGTTCACCAATTGAGAGGCCGTGATTTTTATACAATTGCTCGCTCTGCATTACTTGTGAGAGCTTTTCGAAGGCCACTCGATCTTTAAGATCCATGGCATCAGTAGAGTCGGTACTCGGTTTTCTTTGTACAAGTCCAAGGACTTCGGGGTGCAATCGAGCCAACCAAAGCACAGACCACAAAACAACGGGCAAGCATAATACGTAGGTAATCCATATGGTGAGGTCTTGATCGCCGCCCATCCAGCCGTAGATGCGTTCAATAGAGATAGACAACACCAATATTAGAGCGATGGCGATCACAAAACGAATTCGCATTTTTCTACGTAGCTCTACCAGATCTTCTTTTCGGCCTTTAAGCGCTCTGACGGCTAAGTGAACCATTAGCCCTAAGCTAAAAATAGAACCTGCGTAGTTGATTTTATAAGCCCACTCAAAACCTAGGCCTAAGTAATAGAGTCTGATGGGGACAATTACGGCGGCGAAAGCGAGCACAATCACCCATTCTCGCAACCCAACGCGGAAATCATCGTCAAACAACGACATTCCCAACAACCAAATAAACGCGGGATTGAGGGAATCGTAGAGTCGCAACGGCACAACGATGGGGCCTGAAAGAGACAGCTCGGGCGATCCTGTCGTTATGAACATTGCGGTAAGAGCAAGAACCAACGGTAGAGCAAAACGCAGAGCACGGATATGCCGCGCATCTCTTATGATCAGCGCACTGATGCCTATCAACAGGCCAATGGTGGCAAACTTAAAAAACGCTTCCGCTAATAACATCGGCTAAGTCTCTAGGTCAGTCTCTATGCAAATCTATACGATCTGCGATAATCAGATCTTAACCTGTTATTCGGCTGATACTGGACCTGCAAGAGCTTTGAGCAAAGCGGCCAACGCTTCTTTCTCTTCAACTTCTAACTCAGGATTGTCTGAGCAACGTGGATCGGTTTTTTGAATTGCTGAAATGGCTGGGCGCGTTAATTGAATTGGATCACAGCCATGGTCTTGTTCGCAGATCATGTCCCATTCTGGTTTGGCTTGAACGTGGCATGCAAAGCAGTTACCGCCAAATTTATTCACAACATCAACAAAGCCTCGTTTATCGATATTGCTGCCTGACTCGTCAACACTTAGCTCAAAAAACTCCCAGTCGCGCGTTGCCGCGTTAAACCCTTTAGGGTGCTTAACCATCACTTCGGTCGGAACGAGTTGCACCACTGAACCTGGAGGGTAGACCCCGCCGACATCAGAATTGGCAACAGCCAGAGTGCCATCAAGGTCATCCATTAAGTTGTCTACAAAAAAGCCTCGGACTCTAGACATTTCGCTCAAACATCTGAAGTTTGATTCGTCGATGCTTAGCGCGGCCTGTTCATCTTGCGCGATCGAAGTAGGTACAAAGCTAAGACTGAGTAAGCTTAATAGTAGTATGCGAAGCATGGTTTTCTCCCTTTGAAGGCGGCATAACCGCGGTAATATTCTTTTTGTTTGTGCGCTGACTGCTGCCATTGAATATACCTATACTGGTATTTAAAAGCGGCGCTTCGGTTGAGTATAGCGTAAGGATTCAATGGCGAGCAGTTTCTAGAACAATCGGTATTTCCCACAAATGCTATGGTCAGTTGAGCCGTGGTTCCATATTATGTCCATTCAATATAATAAAAACTGCTGAGAGGCCCACCATGATCAAGGCAAACTGGACTAGTAAACTGCGTACCTTCTCGAGCTATTTATTGGGGGGTAATGTTCTTTCGCTGTTTTTGGCGGCGAGCATCGGAATAGCGCAGGCAGCGCATCATGCAGACGATTCGAAGGTTGTTGAGTACATCAATGGCATTATTTGGACGGGTACTTCAGGCCAAAACTATCAAGCGTCGATAATGGTGACGGAAGGAAATAAGATCAGTTACGTCGGTAATCAGCGACCTGCAAAGCTTGTTGCCGATACAGTGGTTGACCTTAAGGGTGGCTTTGTTATTCCTGGTTTAATCGACAACCACGTGCACTTTATTGAGGGTGGCGCGGGTCTGGCGGCAGTGCAATTGCGCGATGCGAAGACTAAAAAAGAATTTATAAGTCGAATTGCCGTGCAGGCAAAATCGCTGTCGGCAGGACAGTGGGTTTTATACGGCAACTGGGATCACGAGTCTTGGGGTGGCGAGCTGCCCGAAAAAGAGTGGATTGACGAGCAAACCGGCGATACACCTGTATTCGTAATGCGAATCGATGGACACATGGGGTTTGTAAACTCTGCTGCGTTAAAGTTAGCAGGCATTACCAGAGATTCTAAACAGCCTGCAGGTGGAGAGATCGTATTCAACGAAGACGGCGAGCCAACGGGCGTTTTAAAAGATACAGCGCTTGATCCAATTTTGGCAGTGCTTCCAAGTCCGACAGATGAAGAGCTGCTAAAAGCGGTTGATGCCGCTCAACGGCACGCGTTAAGTCTTGGCTTAACTCAGGTACATGTGATGACCGCCAGCGCCAACGAATCAGACGCATATAGACCGTTTGTTCTAGCCGATCAAAAAGGTCTGTTGCGGCTTCGCACTATCGTCTATACGCCCATTCAACAATGGCAGGACGTTTTAGCTGACAAAAGTAACAAGGGTTCTATCTACAATTACAGTAGTGATTTATTGCGATGGGGCGGTTTTAAAGGGCTTACTGATGGTGCTTTAGGCTCGACCACAGCGTGGTTTTACGATCCTTATTTAGATGCGCCTGATAAAACGGGTTTTCCTCTTATTGATCAAAAGGATTTAGAAATTATGCTCAGCGATTCTGATGCGACGAGCGTGGATGTGGCCATTCATGCCATTGGCGACCGAGCCATAGACGCGGTTATCGAGGCGATGCAAAATGTTGCTGGTGATAACATTGCCAACAAACGCTATCGAATAGAGCATTTTCAGCACCCTTCCAAAGCAGCGATTGAGGCATTAGCTGCACACAAGATTGTGGCGTCCATGCAGCCTTATCACGCAATTGATGACGGGCGTTGGGCGGAAAAACGAATAGGTGCTGAGCGAATACTGACGACGTATGCATTCAAAACAATACTGGATGATGGCGGTATTTTGAGTTTTGGCTCGGATTGGCCAGTGGCTCCGCTTGCGCCACTAAAAGGTATTTATGCAGCGGTAACTCGCCAGACTATTGATGGCGCAAACCCGGATGGTTGGATGCCACAAGAGAAAATAAGTGTTGATCAAGCGTTACGTGCTTACACGGCTAGCAATGCCTATGCGGTGAATGAAGACAGCATTGGCGGCACTCTTGAATCAGGCAAGCGAGCTGATTTTGTTGTGCTAGATCAAGATTTACGAACAATGCCTGCTGAGGATATCGCTGATGCGACTGTTAGGATGACAGTGCTCAATGGTGTGGTTGAATATCAAGCGAGTAAATAAAGACAACGGTAAAGCTAAGGATTAGCACACAAAAAAGGGAGCCTGAGGCTCCCTTTTCTAATGGCAAATATCTATAACCGTTAAGGTTACGAACTAGCCAAGCTGTGACAAGATAGTGTCTGCGCCGCTTACTTCAAAGCCGCCGCCTTCTTCTACGTTCAAGCTTGTTATCTCGCCATTATCAACGATCATTGAATAACGTTGTGAGCGAATACCACCAAAGCTCGCAGTGTCGAGCACTAGATCCAAAGCTTTAGTCAAAGCGGCGGCGCCATCAGCAACCATCGCAATGTGTTCTGCATTTTGAGCCGCTTGCCATGCTTTCATTACAAACGCATCGTTAACTGAAAGACACGCTACAGCGTCTACGCCTTTGGCGATGATATCGTCATAATGCACGACGAAGCCCGGTAGATGCGCTTCTGAGCAAGTTGGAGTGAATGCGCCTGGCAAAGCAAACAAAACTACTTTCTTCCCAGCGAAATAGTCGCTTGCGGCTACATTTTTTTGTCCGTCTTTGTCGATTACAGTAATTTCTGCACTAGGTATTTTGTCGCCCACTTGAGCCATGATGTACTCCCTAAATTGATTTGAGGTTTAATAATAATCTAAGTATAAGTGATTCATATTGAATGTGAGTGAAACCTAAGACTTTATTATGCATAAGATCGACTCCGACGTAGTTCCCGAAATACCTGTCCAATGGCAGTCGTTATTGGGTGCTGAGATAGAGCAACCCTATTTTGCGCAACTTGTAGCAGCGCTCAATGAACGTCACGACCAGGCTGCAACGATCTACCCCGCCAAGAACAAAGTGTTTAATGCTCTGGCAAGTACACCACCTGAAAAAGTACGTGTGGTTATTCTGGGTCAAGACCCGTATCACGGCCCGCAGCAAGCGCACGGTCTGGCGTTTAGTGTCAGCAAAGGCGTTAAAGTACCTCCATCTTTAAAAAACATGTATAAAGAGCTGGTTGATGACGTTGGCTTTATGGTTCCCGACCATGGGTGCTTACAGGAATGGGCTGCTCAAGGTGTGTTCTTGCTCAATAGTGTATTAACCGTTGAGAAGGGCTTAGCCGCCAGCCATAGCAAGTTAGGTTGGGAAACCTTCACCGATGCAGTTATCGCGGCACTCAACGAAAAGACAGAGCCGTTGGTCTTTATGGTGTGGGGTGGGTACGCGCAACTTAAGGCCAAGCTCATTGATCGAAAAAAGCATCTAGTTTTAATCGCCCCGCACCCTTCGCCGTTGTCGTGTTATCGCGGTTTTTATGGATGTCAGCACTTTTCCAAAGCAAACGAGTTTTTGAGTCAGAACGGTCAGCAAACAATTGATTGGCAGTTGAGTAAATAGGTAATGGAACGCAAGATAGTGCACATCGACATGGACGCTTTTTTTGCGTCGGTTGAGCAGCGCGATAATCCAGATCTGCTCGGTAAACCTGTGATCGTAGGCGGCAGACCCCAGAGTCGCGGAGTTGTGGCGGCGTGTAGCTACGAAGCTCGTGTGTTTGGCATACACTCTGCCATGCCTAGTGTTCGCGCGGCTAAGCTCTGCCCAGATGCGGTATTTCTCAAACCACGTTTTGAGGCGTATCGAGAGGCGTCGAAGCAGATACACGTTGTGTTTAAGCGCTATGCCTCTGCGATCGAACCCTTGTCGTTGGATGAAGCCTATTTAGATGTATCTGAGGCGGCGCACGAGTTGGGCAGTGCTACTGAAGTAGCCAGGCGTATCAAACAAGAGATTCTCGCTGAGACTAACCTGACCGCATCCGCAGGCGTTTCGTACAACAAGTTTCTTGCAAAAATAGCGTCAGATTTAGATAAACCAGATGGCCTCGCCGTAATTACGCCCGCCGCCGCCGAGGCGTTTATTGAGACCTTAGAGATTCGTAAATTTCATGGTGTTGGAAAAGTCACCGAAAAAAAAATGCATAAGCTAGGTATCTTCACAGGTCTCGATTTAAAGAACTTAAGTCTAGTTCAGCTGCAAACTCACTTCGGCCGGATTGGCGAGTACTACTACAACATAGCGCGCGGCATCGATAATCGAGCTGTCAGCCGATCGCGTAAATCGAAATCCATTGGCAGCGAAACAACCTTCGTTGACAACGTGCTGGATAAAAAATTGATTTGGCAGACGCTACTCAAACTCGCAGAAGGGGTAGTAGCAAGCTTAGATAAGCGCAATTATGCTGCCCGAACCATTACCATTAAAGCGCGCTACTCAGACTTCGAATTAATCACTCGTAGTAAAACACCGTCGACACTCTTAGTTAGTTTAGATGACTTTAAAGAGTGGATGCCGGAGTTATTAAAGCGCACCGAAGTTGGGAGTCGACCCATTCGACTGATTGGTGTCACCGCGCATAATATAGTTGATAGACAAGTGCAAGAAGATAACCTCATGCCAAGCGAAGAAGCACCTCAGTTAGGCTTGTTTTAGCTCGCTCAGCGCGGCTAGAAATTTACCAAGGTACGACTGGTATCTGCTGGGTATCTAGAATACTATTCGTTGATTGCCTCACTCTATAACCATAAAAAAAAATGAGCCGACGACAAAGATTCTATCGCTATATCTTGTATGACCTAATGGGTTGGACTATTGATGGCGAAATCCCACATGATGAGCGACGGGTACTCGTAGTATTTCTGCCTCACACCAGTAATTGGGATTTTGTGATTGGCTGGTTGCTCATTTGCGCGGAAAAGATAACCATTACTATCTTTGGTAAGGATCAGTTTAATTTTTTCCCGTTTAATTACGCATACCGCTACTTTAACGTCGTTCCCATATCGCGTAAAAAATCTCAAAATTTCGTTAAACAAGCGGCTGCGCAGTACGACGACGATGCTGCATTGTGGACGGGAATGGCGCCTGAAGGAACGCGTAGTTATCAAGCGGCTCTGCGCAGTGGTTACTATCATCTTGCCAAAGAAGCTGGCGTGCAGATTTTAACGGTAGGGCCAGACTTTCGAAATAAACGTATATTGATCGAACCCTTGAGAAATGTTGAGGAAACCTTCGAGCAAGACGCCGCTTTGTTGATTGCGTTCTCTAAGAGGTGTGTCGGAAAGCGGCCAAACATGAGTATCTGACTCGACCTTCACCGCGCGCGCTTTAGGATGACCTAGTAATTATCAAACTATAACAATCCGATATGCTGCAAAAGTTCTGCTATTTTGTCATTTTTAAAGTATTTGGTTGGCGCATGATTGGCGCGCCACCCAAAGACAAGAAGTATTTGTTCGTGGCATTGCCGCATACAAGTAATTGGGACTTCATTATCGGATGGATGGTCAGCCAAGCGTTAGGGCTAAATCTAAAAATTCTAGTCAAGGATGTGTTCTTTTTTTGGCCTGCAAACCATGTTTGCGCTTGGATTGGCGTATTGCCGGTAAATCGGCGTGAGAGCACCAATTTTACAGAGGCGATGGCTAAGCGTTTTGACGAGGAAGACGAGCTACATGCTTTGATCACCCCGGAAGGTACGCGCAGTTTTCAACCAAACCTTAAAAGCGGTTACTACCACCTAGCAAAGAAGGCAGGAATTAAAATTGTTGTTGCCGGCCCTCACTTTGGAAATAAGACGTTTACGCTCAGTGAGTCGCGCTACCCGCTAGACACATTTGAGGAAGACGCCGAGCAAGTAATTGCTTTCTGCAAGACCCAGCAAGGCTACAGACCCGATTTAACCTACCGCTAAGCCCTAGCACAGACTTGAATTGCATAAACCCGATACTAAATTGTTTGTTAGCTTTAGCGCTATCGGCTAGCGCGTTGGTAGACTCAGTCCTCATTATGTTTAATCAATGTGCCTTGGGTGCTGTAAGCCAAATATTATTTGGTCTTTCTATGAGGAAAAAATATGTCAACTGAACCACAGGAAAAGCTCGTTGTTGCGATATCGTCGCGCGCGCTGTTTGACCTGCAGGCTAGCCATCAGGTGTATGTAGAGCAGGGCGTTGATGCGTATTGCCAGTATCAGATCGAACATGAAAACGAGCCTCTTGAGCCCGGCACGGCGTTCCCTTTAGTTGAAAAACTACTGCGCTTGAACCAACTTGGTAATCCGCGAGAACGTGTGGAAGTAGTGTTGCTGTCGCGAAATTCAGCCGATACCGGTTTGCGCGTGTTCAATTCTATTCAAGAGCATGATCTACCCATCACCCGAGCCGCATTTACTAGTGGAAGAAGTCCTTTTAGGTATGTAAAGCCCTTTGGTGCGGATGTGTTCTTGTCGACTGACCCCTCGGATGTTGCGAGCACGCTACAAGCAGGTTTTGCCGCTGCCACGATGCTACCTTCTAGAAAGGCCAACAGCGATGAGCGGGTAGACCAACTGAGCATTGCTTTTGATGGTGATGCCGTGATCTTTTCTGATCAAGCTGAACAGGTTTATAAGAGCAAGGGCTTAGTAGAATTTTCGAAGCATGAAGTCGAATCAGCAAGAACGCCATTACCGGGCGGGCCGTTTCGCAATATGCTGGCCGCTCTGCATCGGTTACAGTCTGAGTTTCCGGTGGAGGATTCACCGATCCGCACGGCGATTGTTACAGCCCGCGCTGCACCAGCACATGAGCGAGTTATTAGAACGCTCAGAGCGTGGAATATTCGCATCGACGAGGCGGTTTTCTTAGGTGGATTACCTAAGGGGGAATTTTTAAGTACTTTTGGAGCAGATATCTTTTTTGATGACCAACAGGGGCATTGCGATTCTGCGCGTGAACACGTTCCTACCGGCCATGTTCCTCACGGCGTCGCCAACGCATAAATGATTTGTACACTATGACTTATTTTATTTCTCAAGCTCATTTGTTAGCGGCTGATTCCGCCAATCTTTCTCAGTCCAATTTTTTGTGGCTAAGACGCGTTCTTTTAAGTGGCGTCTTAGTGATGTGTGGCGTTTTTTGGAGCCCAGCCCCATTGAGCGCAGCATTGCCTATGGTGGTCGATGGCCAACCATTACCTTCGCTCGCGCCGATGTTGGAACGAATCGAAGGTTCGGTTGTTAATATTTCGACAGAGTCCGAAGTGCGGGTTCGACGTGGAGCCGACCCATTTTTTGATGATCCTTTCTTCAATCGCTTTTTCGGCAAGCGCTCATACGACCAAAAGCGCAAGCGACAAGGCTTGGGTTCTGGTGTTGTATTTGATGCAGACTCTGGACTAATACTGACCAATGCGCATGTAATTCAAGGTGCGGATAAGATCACAGTGACTTTGCAAAATGGTCAGGAAGCTTTGGCCAAGGTGATTGGTGCTGATAAAGATTCAGACGTCGCGGTTATTCAAGTCGATCTTCAAGGGCTTAAGGCTATCCCTTTAGGGGACTCTGATGCGTTGCGCGTCGGTGATTTTGTGGTGGCCATTGGTAACCCATTTGGACTACGACAAACGGTTACATCGGGCATCGTTAGTGCGTTAGGGCGTAGCGGCTTAGGCATAGAAAACTACGAAGATTTTATTCAAACAGATGCATCTATTAACCCAGGTAATTCGGGTGGGGCGTTAGTTAATTTACGCGGCGAGTTAATCGGAATCAACACTGCTATTGTTGCACCCAGTGGTGGTAACGTAGGTATTGGTTTTTCTATACCTATCAACATGGTGGTTCAGATTAAGCGTCAGTTGCTTGAATATGGTGCGGTTCAACGTGGTCGTTTAGGTGTGCGTATTCAAGACCTAACCCCTGAACTGGCGGAAGCGTTTGGAATAGACGCGCGACGCGGCGCAGTGATTACGCGAGTTAATAAAGATTCGATGGCTGATTCGGCCGGCTTAAGAGCGGGCGATGTCGTGGTGAGGGCCAATGGTAAAGAAATCACCAAGGGCGCTGAGTTACACAACATCATTGGCCTATTGCCCATTGGCGAGCGACTCACTCTCAACGTGGTCCGGGATGGCGAATTGACCACCGTCGCCACTACGGTTAAAAACATTGACCAGGACGCCACAGTTGGCGCATCTATGAACTCTCGGCTCTCCGGTGCTACCTTTGGCGTACTAGGCAACCAGCTTGCTGAAACGGCTGTAGAAGGCGGTATTTTGGTTACTGATGTCGAACGTAGCAGCCCAGCGTGGAATGCCGGTCTGCGCAAGAACGATATTATTGTGTCGGCCAACCGAAAAACTATTGCGGATTTAGATACATTTCGAATGGCTGTATCGCAACAGTCAGTGTTACGTCTGTACATTATTCGTGGCAGCGGAGCGTTGTTTTTGTTGCTTCAGTAGGATGGCAGTAGGATGGCAGCCTATCTTTGCATAAAGTTTCCTGCCCTTGCTTGGTAACCATTTAGACTTCTAACTCGAATTTAGCTCGATTTTCGCTCTGTTTTTTCGAGAGCACGCTCTTGATGTTCGGACTTTGGCTGCAGACTGTATATAATTAGCACATACCCTAATTCTAGCGAGTGACTACATCGTGTCAGATCTTATAATTGCGCCATCAATTCTTTCAGCCGACTTTGCCAAGCTAGGCCAAGAAGTCGAAGACGTACTTGCTGCTGGAGCAGACTGGGTACATTTTGACGTAATGGATAATCATTACGTACCTAATCTCACTATTGGGCCGATGGTTTGCGAAGCACTGCGCGCTCACGGAATCACTGCGCCGATTGATGTGCATTTAATGGTTGAACCGGTTGATCAGATCATTCCGGAGTTTGCCAAGGCGGGCGCTACGTCAATTACATTTCACCCTGAAGCCTCCAAACATGTGGATCGTTCTCTGCAGCTCATTAAAGAGCAGGGGTGCCAAGCTGGGCTCGTGTTTAATCCCGCAACACCATTGAGTATTCTAGATTGGGCTATGGATAAAGTAGACATTATTTTGTTGATGTCAGTTAACCCAGGATTTGGTGGTCAGTCTTTTATTCCACATGTTAAGCAAAAGATCGCTGCAGTGCGTAAGCTTATTGATGCCAGCGGCCGAGATATTCGACTTGAAGTTGATGGCGGCGTTAAGGTTGATAACATTGGTGAACTAGCCGCATTAGGCGCCGATACTTTTGTGGCCGGTTCTGCAATTTTTAATACTGACGACTATATGCAAGTGATCTCGCTCATGAGAGCTAATATGGCGGCGGCATTAGAGGGTAAATAGGTCGGTGCCGTGCTACAACACTTGACCTAACTCTAATCATTGGAGATCATTGCTTTATCAAGGATAGATAGTCCTTTTACCTCATGCGAAATTACTTAACAGAATCAATTTGGGATCGTTGGCGGCGCTGGCAAAACTAGCGCAGTAAACCCCTGCGTGATGAGTTAAGGATTAAGTCGCCGTTTCATCCACTAAAAGTCTGTTTTTCTGGATAGTTTGTAAAATAGTTGCAGAGTGTAGTTTTAGACGCTACGCATGCAGCGAATTCAGATTTCGCAAAAGACGAGACGTTTCCCCAAAGCTTATCCGCGCCACTAATACGCACCATCTCTCATGTCATCTATTTATCGACTTCGATCCATCGTAAAGTAAACAACATAAGATATGTAAAGTGCATCTTGATTTAAGGCTGCTATTAAAGCAGATCGATGCGGAGTAACAACGCAATGCCACACAAGATTAGAACCAATAAAACTGACTTCTCCTCGGTGCAACCACCTAGGACAAAAGAAGAGTTTGATTCGCTCGCCGCGCAGTTGCGCGCTGATGGGTTTACCCATTGCCCTGTAGTGCAAGAAACGCTGGCGGATTTAGACACACCCGTCAGTACTTATTTAAAGCTTGCCGATAAACCTTTTAGCTATTTATTCGAATCTGTCCAAGGGGGTGAAACTTGGGGTCGTTATTCGATTATTGGGTTGCCCTGCAAAACAATACATCGTTATTTAGGGGACGAGCACTCGGTGCTGACCGATGGCGAACTCACTCAACAGCAAACTGTAGACAATGCCTTAGAGCACATACGTTCGATTCAGGCCGAGTATGTGGTGCCTGATCTGGCGGGCTTGCCCGAAATGACAGGCGGGCTGGTTGGGTACTTTGGCTACGAGACCGTTGGCTACATTGAACCCAAGCTAAAGTTTGCCGACAAACCTGATGCGATTGGCGCGCCCGATATATTGTTGATGGTGTCCCTAGATGTAATCGTGTTCGACAACTTGTCGGGACGAATTTTTATGGTGACTCTCGCTGACTTATCAGATCCGAGCGCCTATTCGATAGCACGAGAACGCCTTAATCAGAACGTTGCTGATCTGGCCGCAAGTTTCACAGCGCCACGGGTACCGCAACAAACCGACAAGATTACTGAGAAAGATTACGATCTGCATTTTGATCAAGGCGATTTTATGCAAGCGGTCGAAACCTGCCGCGACTACATACACGCAGGAGACATCATGCAGGTTGTGTTGTCGCAGCGATTGTCAGCCCCTTTTTCAGGTCGCTCAATAGACCTATACCGTGCGCTGCGGACCATTAATCCTTCGCCCTATATGTATTATCTCAATTTGGGTGAGTTCGATATTGTCGGTTCTTCCCCCGAAATCTTAGTGCGCTTGCAAGACGGTAAAGTAACAGTTCGGCCTATTGCAGGAACCCGTAAACGAGGTGCAACCGAAGAGCAGGATATCGCGATGGAAATGGAGTTGATGGGCGATGAGAAAGAGCTCGCCGAGCACTTAATGTTAATCGACCTAGGCCGCAACGACGTTGGGCGAATTGCGGAGATAGGTAGCGTTAAATTGACCGAGAAAATGCAGGTCGAGCGGTATTCTCATGTTATGCATATTGTGTCGAACGTAGACGCCACAATAAAACCTGAGCTAGATGCGATAGACGTACTTAAGGCAACCTTCCCAGCGGGTACTGTCAGCGGTGCGCCTAAAATTAGAGCGATGGAAATCATCCATGAACTAGAGCCGATTAAGCGCGGCATTTATTCGGGCGCGGTGGGCTATATCGGCTGGAACGGCGTTATGGATACAGCCATTGCCATTCGCACAGCAGTGCTAAAAGACGGCACAATCAATGTACAAGCGGGCGCCGGTATTGTGGGTGACTCGGTTCCAAAATACGAATGGAAGGAAACGCTGAACAAAGCGCGCGCGATGATTAAAGCCGTTGAAATGGCTAATGCGGGGCTTGGCCTTGCAGCACCCGATTCAGGAGAAGCCTAATGTTACTGATGATTGATAACTACGACTCGTTTACCTATAACCTGGTGCAGTACTTAGGCGAGTTGGGTGAAGAAGTAAAAACGTTTCGCAACGACGAAATTTCCGTGGCGCAGATTGAAGGTCTATGCCCAGACCGAATTATGATTTCGCCAGGGCCATGTACGCCTAACGAAGCTGGCATATCACTGGATGTTATTCGCCACTTCGCAGGAAAGTTACCGTTGATGGGTGTGTGTTTAGGCCACCAGAGTATTGGCCAAGCGTTTGGTGGCAAAATAGTGCGAGCAAAAACAATTATGCATGGCAAAACCTCTAGCATTGAGCACACCAACGTTGGCGTGTTCGCGGATTTAGAAAATCCGTTTACGGTGACCCGATACCACTCATTAGTGGTGGATCGTGATTCATTGCCCGATTGCCTAGAAGTAACAGCATGGACGGCGGACGGCGAGATAATGGGTTTGAGGCATAAGGAGTTGTGCGTGGAGGGTGTGCAATTTCATCCTGAATCGATATTGAGCGAGCACGGCCACGCACTTTTGAAAAATTTTTTGGAGTTAAGTTGATATGACTATTCAACAAGCGATTGCGGCACTGCTCGAGAAACGCGATCTTGCGCGCAGTGAGATGCAGGACGTAATGCAACAGATTATGACGGGCCAATGTACCGACGCTCAGATTGGCGGTTTGCTGATTGCGCTAAGAATGAAAGGCGAGAGCGTAGACGAAATTACTGCAGCGGCCCAAGTAATGAGTGACTTGGCGTCGGGTCTAACCATTGATTCGCCACATCTGATCGACATCGTG
Organism: Proteobacteria bacterium UBA7415; assembly: GCA_002470515.1. Lineage (GTDB taxonomy): Bacteria > Pseudomonadota > Gammaproteobacteria > Arenicellales > Arenicellaceae > Arenicella. The sequence continues at coordinate 216,444 of DKML01000015.1, forward strand.
GGTACAGGTGGCGATTCAACCGGTACGTTTAATGTTTCTACCGCCGCGTCGTTTGTTGCTGCAGGTGCTGGAGCAACTGTAGCAAAGCACGGTAATCGATCAGTCTCGAGCAATTCAGGCAGTGCTGATGTGTTGGAAAAAGCTGGTGCAAACCTCTCGCTCAATGCTGAACAAGTGGCCAATGTAATCGCTCAAGCAGGCGTCGGTTTTATGTTTGCACCAATGCATCACAGCGCGATGAAGCACGCTATTGGGCCGCGCAAAGAAATGGCGGTTAGAACTATATTTAACGTACTTGGCCCACTTACAAACCCGGCCAAAGTAAAGCGACAAGTTATTGGTGTTTATGCGCCTGAGCTAACAGCGACTCTCGCCGAGGTGTTTGGCCAACTGGGTAGCGAACATACAATGGTGGTTCATTCTGATGACGGCATGGACGAGTTAAGTGTGTGTGCTCCATCACAAGTGAGCGAACTAAAGAATGGCAAGATTAGTCATTATAAAGTCACGCCAGAAGAGTTCGGCATCACTAGAGCGAACATTGAAGATTTAGTGGTGAACGATTCCACCGAGTCTCTGCAAATGATCGACGCAGTACTGGCGGGCGAATTTGGTGCTCCACGAGACATGGTTGCGCTGAACGCCGGTGCAGGTATCTATGTTTCGGGTTTGAGTACAACGCTCGCTGACGGTGTTAAAGCCGCTTATGCCGCTATTGATAATGGCAGTGCTCTAGCCGCTAAGAATGCGTACGTAAGTGCGACCAACGACGGGGCTAAAGCATGACTTCTTCGAAAACTAAAGCGACAGCTCACGCCGTTATGAATACGGGGTCCGACGTATTGGACCGAATAATGCAACACAAAGCAGGCGAGGTCGCGAGTGCCAAGCTTCTGCGTAACAGCGCGGCCTTGCTTAGCGACATTCAAAGCTTAAATACACCAACCCGTGGTTTTGCCGACGCGGTCGCTAGTAAAGCGGCTAGGGGAGAATCGGCAGTGATAGCCGAAGTTAAAAAGGCATCTCCCAGTAAGGGCGTAATTCGAGCCGACTTTGATCCAGCCTTGATCGCTAAGCAGTACCAGGCGGGTGGAGCTTGTTGCTTGTCAGTGCTCACAGATCATGAGTTCTTCAAAGGCTCAACCGACTTTCTCAAACAAGCGCGAGCAGCAACTGATCTTCCTATCATACGTAAAGACTTTATGCTGGACCCTTATCAAGTGTTGGAAGCTCGAGCTATGGGCGCGGACGCAATTCTACTGATTGTGGCGGCGCTAGAAGATGGTTTAATGCGGGAGCTTGCCGACGCGGCGGCAGAGCAAAATTTGGATATTTTGGTGGAGGTGCACAACGCACACGAGTTAGAGCGAGGTTTAGCGTTAACTCCAAAACTGTTAGGCATCAATAACCGCAACCTCAGAAATTTTGAGACGTCGCTTAATAACACTCTCGATCTGTTGTCGGATATTCCCGAAGGCACAACAGTCGTGACCGAAAGCGGTATTCATTCAAAACAAGACATTGAGTTAATGCGTCAACATCATGTGCATGCGTTTTTAGTGGGTGAGGCTTTTATGCGGGCTTCTGATCCTGGTGCAAAACTGCGCGAACTGTTTTTTGCCTGAGCTAGAGAGAGCTGAAATCCGCTCTTTAAGTTTTTCAAAAGAGCAGCATATTCTTTAAAAACCTATTAATGAGTTAAACGATGAAAGCAACTATTGAATTTCAACACGGTGTTCACTTTAAAGGCACCTCAGGCACTGGCCACGATATTTTGATGGACGGCCCTCCTGAGAGTGGAGGTCAAGATTTAGGTGCACGTCCGATGGAAACGTTGCTTATAGGTATGGGAGGCTGTGCGTCTTATGACGTAGTGTTTATACTGCGCAAACGCCGCTTAGAAGTAACCAGCTGTATTGCAGAGATTGATGCCGAGCGGGCTGATACTGATCCAAAAGTACTTACTAAAATCCATCTGCACTTTAAGGTAAGTGGTGTTGGACTTACCGATAAGGCCGTGTCCAAGGCCGTAGAGCTTTCGGCAGAGAAGTATTGCTCAGCCTCTATTATGTTAGGTAAGACCGCCGAGATCACCCATTCGCACGAAATTATTGAGTGACGGCCGCTAGAAGCAAAACCGTAACTAAAACCGTAAGTATAAATATGACTAAGCTAATAAGACCTCAGCATTCAGGTATGCGCCACGTTGCGCTAAATGTTTTAGAGCTAGCGCCGATGGAATCGTTCTACGTCGACTTATTGGGCTTCGCCGTCGAATGGCGGCCCGATCCAGACAATGTGTATCTATGCAGTGGGGTTGATAACCTAGCACTGCATGTTGTGCAAGACCGTGGCGGTAAAGCCCAAGCGCTGGCTCACACGGGCGTCATCATCGACGACATTGAAGTGGTTGACGATTGGTATGCGTTTTTGCAGGAAAATAACGTGGATATGATCAACGAACCCAAGACACATAGAGATGGCGCTCGCAGCTTTTACTGCCGCGACCCTGAGTCAAATGTAGTGCAGATCATCTACCATCCGCCTCTGTCAGACCAGTAAACTAACTGATTCTAATCGCTCAAACGCTAAGTATTGGCTCCTAAAAAATACTTTTTAATGGCTAGTACTCTTTAGTGCTTGGTGATATGACCGGTGCCCGCAGGTTTATCATTTACATGAAAGCTTAGCGTTTTTCTCTACCTAAACTAAACATCAAAAACAATGACTACCAATAATATTCGTAATTTTAGAAAACCACTGAGTATCATGCTCATAGCGCTTTTCACCATAGTGTCTACGCCATCATCCGTTATGGCTAACGATGCAGACCTAAATAAAATACTTTAACGTTTAGAGCGCCTAGAAGCTGAAAATGCCGCGCTAAAGAATCAAGTTCAAGCGTTGGTTGAAGCCAAAGCCCACACCAAAACTCAAATGGCGTCGGAACACACAGCACACGGTGATCACCAGCATGCTGTAAGTGTAGAAGAAGAAATTGAACGTGACTCATCCGACCGACTTATTACGTTTAACCCAGAGTTTGGTTACGACTTTCTTGACGCAAATACCAATATCAATCGTAAGCAGCAGATGATCTTACGTGCTCGCCAAGATGGCAGTCTCGCTAAAAATGCGGTTAACGTGCAGGGTTCTGTTACGGCGATCGCTAACGTGCAAAGCAGCAATGAACCAAACTTGTTTGGTTATTTAATGCGTCATCCAACAGGAAACAATCAACGCGGAACTACCGTGTCCGAAGCAACTATCCATTCAACACAATTGGGCTTTACAGCAACAATGGGTGATTGGGTGTCTGCTAGCGCCGAGTTCCTTTATGATCCAGAGCAAAGCTTTGGTGCAGGTACTAATACCGCTCTCACCCGAAACCAGGTGCAAGCACGTAAAGCCTATGTTTTGTTGGGTAACCTCGACAAGTCACCGTTCTACGCCAGTCTGGGTAAGCAAGCGATTCCGTTTGGTCTAACGGACTCTGTTAATCCATTTACCAACTCAACGGTTTGGCATGCCTTTGGCGGTATTGCAAACGGAGGTATCGTTGGGTACCAAGGCGATAGCCTTAATGTATCGTTTATGGCTGTACAAGGTGGTGCTCAGTTTAGATCTGCGAATGTGCCTGTCGAGGGAACATCGGTACCGAGCAAGTTGAATAACTATGCAGTAGACGCAAATTACACGATTAACCTAGACAGTGCCGCGAACCTTTTACTAGGTGCTTCTTATCAACGTGGCAGTGCGTATTGCCAGTCGTTCCCCATTACGCATTTCTCGCCATGTGAAGAAGAAAATCCAGCTTGGGATGTTTACGCGCAATATCAAAATGAAGCATGGACTGTTAAATCAGAAATTGCCAAAACAACCGATGAATGGGCTGGCACGTTCAACCCTTCTCTGCCTCAATTTGCGGCCTCTAAGGTCACCAGTTTTGACTTAGGAGTGCAGTACCGCAATCAATTGTTTGATCTTCCAGTTGCATACTCTGCCGAATTCAGCCGGTTTGAAGCTGGACCAAGCGGTGCTGAATGGGAGAAACAAGATCAGCTAGTACTGGGCTTAGCAATGCGCTTGGCGCCTAGCGTAGAACTGTTTGCGGAGTACATTGATGTGAATGGCTATGCGCCGCTTAACTTCCTATCCGGTGGACACATTCCTGGAATGCCACAAATACCAGTAGCTGATGCTTCAGCAGATTCTGAAGTGTACATGCTTGGTGTCACTGCATCTTTCTAAGTACTTTTTTATGTACTGCTAGTGCAAATCATTTTGCACGCATTAGAACCGCCTTTTGCCTCGCGCAGGAGGCGGTTTTTTAATACGCATTTTTCTACTTAAGGTTGGGTTCAATTTTAACCGCGCCATCAGGCTTCTTACCAAAACGCCAGAGGCCTGTAACCAAAGCTAGACCCAACAAAATAATACCGCCGCCCACAATCATGTAGCCGGTAATGTGTTCATTAATAAATAGTGCTCCCCATATACTTGCAAATACGGGTATTAAGAAAGTCACTGTGAGGGTTTTCGTAGATCCCGCTTTCTCTAAAAGGTCAAAGTACAGGATGTTGGCCAGCGCGGTACTGATAATCCCCATCGCAATTACTGCTCCCCACGCTTTGAGCGAGATAGTGTGATCCGGAAATACCGACATTGAAAAAGGCAAAAGAAAAAGGGTTGCAGCCACCAGGCTAAATGTGGCGATGCTCAGGCTAGAAACTTTTTGCAGGTATTCGCCGGTATAGTTGGCGGCGATGCCGTACAGGATCGATGCAAATAGACCCGCGCTAATAGCCAATATGACAAAAAGTGGATCGCCACTGGGGTTAGTTATTGAACCCGACACCAGCACCAATACACCAAAAATACCCAAGCCAAGGCCGATCACTGCTTGTCTTCCAATCGCTCTCTGTAACCACAGATAGCCAACGATTGCTCCCCAAATCGGTGCAGTTGAGTTAAGGATTGCAGAGAAGCCACCTGTTATGTAGAGGGTGCTGAAGGCAAACAGAACAAACGGAATGCCGGAGTTGAGCACACCAATAACTGCCAGTGCGCGCCACTTTCTTTTAACCGTAGGGTATTGCAGCTTGCCTTCACGTATCCACCATATAGGCAGTAACACCAGACTGGCTAAAGCGACTCTAATTTGAATAAGTGCGACTGCGCCGAACTCGGGAGTGGCGACACGCATGAACAAGAAAGAGGCTCCCCACAAAGATGCAAGTAAAACTAACTGACAGAGTTGGCGCGGTGACATCAGACGTGGGCTCGAATTAAGTTTGTTGCGATCAGTTGATCCTTGTCGGCTATTCTAGAGCAACTGCCTAGTCATACTAGCCAATTTCGGAACAGTATTGATCGAGAGTTGAGCGAGTCTGGCCCCTTAATGGCGCGTCTAAAAGCAAACGAGATGCTCTGCGTTAACCTGAATCCCCACTTCGTCACCAATTTCATGGTCTTCATGGCTAGAGGCTAATGCGAGAAGACGCTCTCCGCAGTTTAAATCTATGCAGTATAAGGTTTGAGCACCTTTGAAGGTTTTGCGCGAGATCAGCCCCCTAATTGGGCTGTCTGAGTCCAGCTCAATGTCATCTGGACGTAATAAGAGTTCTATGTGCTTGTCTACACTACTAGCCCGTATAACTTGACCAACCAGCTCTCCGAAGCCAGTCACCACTTGTTGGTCGCTAATGACCTCGGCTTTGACAAATACGCCTTCGCCAATAAACTGGGCAATAAACCGATTGCTGGGTGCATGGTATAAATCGAAGGGAGTGGCAATTTGTTCAAGCTTGCCGGCGCGCATTACGCCTACTCGGTCACCTAAAGCAAACGCGTCGTGTTGATCATGAGTGACTAATATAGCCGTTGTGTTGAGTTCTTTAAGAAGACTGCGAACCTCATAACCTAAAGATTCGCGCATTTCAGTATCTAAATTTGAAAATGGTTCATCCAGTAACAACAGTCGGGGGCGAGGTGCCAGAGCGCGAGCAAGCGCGACACGCTGACTTTGACCGCCTGAAAGTTCATGGGGGTAGCTTTTTCGTTGATTACTCAAACCGACCAGTTCGAGCAACGTGTTTACGCGAGCTTGTTTCTCGCTACCTTTGAGCTTTTGCAGGCCAAAGGCAATATTGTCTTCTACGGTAAGATGCGGAAACAAGGCATGGTCCTGAAACACCATGCCGATATTGCGCTCTTCCGGAGCCAATGATTGCTTAGTGTTAGCCAGTAATTTGCTGGCAAGGTGAATCTCACCAGAATCTAAGTCGTTGAATCCAGTAATGGCTCGAAGCACACTGGTCTTGCCACAACCGCTGGGGCCGAGCAAACAGACCAGCTCACCTTCTTTGAGCACAAAGCTAACACCGTCAACCGCACGACTGTCAGACGTGTAGCGCAGGCTAACATTATCGAGTTGAAGATAAGAAGGCATATCTAACGTGGGCTCAGTTTTTGTTTACAAGCAATTTGTCGAGCAACGCTTTTTGCGCATGGAGGCGGTTTTCGGCTTCTTGAAAAACCACGCTGTGCGATCCTTCAAACACTTCTTCGCTAACTTCAAAGCCGCGATAGGCGGGAAGGCAATGCATAAACAGAGCGTCGTTGTTGGCCAGTTGCATTAACGTAGTATCAACGCAGAAGCCGTTGAAGTCATCTAATCGTTGTTGCTTTTCGGACTCTTGCCCCATGCTTGCCCATGTGTCAGTTACGACTAAGTCTGCATGCTCTACTGCGGCCTGTGGGTCGTTGCCAACCTTGCAGTAGCTTGAATCAATCGCAACAACGTCGTTCGAAGGCTCATAGCCTTTTGGGGTGGCGACCGTTAATGAAAAGCCTAAAATACGAGCGGCATTGATAAACGAATGACACACGTTATTGCCGTCACCAATCCAGGCAACTCGGGCACCCTCAATGCTGCCGCGTAATTCCATGAATGTTTGCAAGTCTGCTAGTAATTGGCAAGGGTGGAAGTTGTCTGTTAATCCATTAATTACTGGGATGGTGGCTGCATTAGCCATTTCGACAACATCATTATGATCGTCGGTTCTAATCATAATGGCATCGACCATGCCTGACAGAACTCGAGCGGTATCTATCACTGGCTCGCCTCGGCCAATCTGACTGCCGTCGGCAGTAAGGTTAATAGCAGCACCGCCCATTTGATTCATGGCTGTTTCAAACGACACTCGTGTGCGGGTCGAAGACTTGGCAAAAATCATGCTCAGGGTCTTACCCACTAAAGGGCGATAAGACTCTCCCTTGTAATGCGCCGTTTTTAGTTCGATCGCGTGCTCAAGCAAATCTAATATCTCTTGCTTAGTGAAGTCATCCAGAGTCAGAAAATGTCGAATCGCGTTTGCCATAATGATTAATGTTTGAGGTGGTTTGTGGGTGCCGGCAATGGGCAATAAATTAAATTACTAAAAGCAATTTAGGAAATTAAAACTAAAAAGCGCCCCAAAGGGCGCCTTTTAAAACTAATCTTTTTGACTTTAACATCATGCCCGCAAACGTTCTACGGGCACGACGCTTAAAGTAAAGTCGATCTATACGTTAGTTCTATAGACCGGTGCTTATAGATAATGAAGCGTCAAAGCAAGAATAGCTGTTAACGCTACGCCACTATGAATAACACCTTTTACTGACGCCATTGGGCCTTGTTTACCCATTAACGCATTGATCTCTAGAATAACGACTACCGCAAGCGCGATGTACAGGCCGTTGTCTAGACCATCGGCATATTGTTTCTTGTGGGCTGATGCCAACATGAAATAAGCCATTGGGAAAGAAAACAAAGTGTTCGTACGAGAAGCCAATAAAGCTTTTGCGCCAGCAGCAGGACCGTCGCCTTCCACCATGCCCAAAGCGATTTTTTGCGCAGGCCAAATAACCAGCCATACGTTCAAGAACATAAATGTGCCCAATAACGCGCCGACCATAATGTAGTCGTTGGCGATTAAAGTGCCACCCAATGTATGCAATAAGTAGAGACCCGTTAAGAAGGTAAACATTGCACCCCAACGGAACCACCACAATGCACTTGGGGCAAGCTTTGCTTTTGCGTCGGCTAAGCCTTCAGGAGTAGCTGCCTTAAAGTAGCCGCCTTGTACAAAGTTAAAGTAGTACAGCATGCCAATCCAAGTGATACCAAATAACAAATGTCCGTAACGGACGATAAAATTTAACTCTTCCACAATGTTCCTCTCAATCAGTTATTCAATCGGTTTTTTAATCCGGTTTCTTAAGTTGCACAGCTTTTATTGTTACTAAAGGCTATGTTCGTGTAAACGATACACTTTTTTTGTGAAGCTTGCATCGAAATGAGCCTCCAATCTTGACCTTTTTGGTCGAAAAAATGACACTATCCATTCATTCTTAAACTCATTGAAAAAAACCTATGTCAGCAATTAAAAAAGTGGTCCTTGCCTATAGCGGCGGACTCGACACATCGATCATCCTCAAATGGCTACGCGAGGAATACGATTGTGAAGTTGTGACGTTTACGGCCGATATTGGGCAGGGCGAAGAGCTAGAGCCTGCAAGGGCTAAAGCGAAGTTGATGGGCGTAGATCAGATTTACGTTGACGACCTAAAAGAAGAGTTTGCTAGAGACTTTGTGTTTCCGATGATGCGAGCGAACGCCTTATACGAAGGCGAGTACCGACTAGGTACTTCGATTGCTCGGCCGTTGATCGCAAAACGCTTGATCGAAATTGCCAACGAAACAGGCGCAGATACCATTTCGCACGGCGCCACCGGAAAAGGTAACGACCAAGTTCGTTTCGAGTTGGGCGCCTATGCATTGCGTCCAGATATTAAAATTATTGCGCCATGGCGCGAATGGGATCTGAATTCACGCGATAAGTTATTGGCCTATGCGGACAAACACGGTATTCCGGTAGAGAAAAAGGCCGACGGTAAGTCTTTGTATTCTATGGACGCCAATCTGCTGCATATTTCTTACGAAGGTGGCATTCTTGAAGACCCTTGGGCTGAAGCCGAAGAGTCTATGTGGCGTTGGACTGTTGCTCCTGAAGTCGCACCCGACCAAGCAGAGTACTTAGAACTAGAATTCGTTAGGGGTGACATCGTAGCGATTAACGGAGAAGCCTATTCTCCAGCGAATCTAATGGCCAAGCTTAATGAAGTGGGCGGTAAGCACGGCATTGGCCGAGATGACATTGTTGAGAATCGTTATGTGGGCATGAAGTCTCGAGGATGTTACGAAACTCCAGCGGGCGCCATTATGTTACGCGCTCACCGAGCAATGGAATCATTAACGCTGGACCGCGAAGTAGCACACTTAAAAGACGACTTGATGCCGCGCTACGCCAAGATGATCTACAACGGCTACTGGTGGAGTCCTGAGCGAGAAGTGCTGCAAACGCTGATCGACGAAACACAGGAGCGCGTTAACGGCACCGTGCGAGTTAAGCTCTACAAAGGTTGTGTAAGCATTGCTGGGCGAAAGTCTGAAAGTGACTCTTTGTTTGACGAGCGTATAGCTACGTTTGAAGATGACGCCGGCGCGTACAACCAAGCCGACGCCGAAGGCTTTATTAAGCTTAATGCACTGCGTTTAAGAATAGGTGCAAAACGTCGATAAGCTCAAGTCTCTTCCAGCAGTATCAATCATTGTGCCCGTATTCAATGAGGCCGCGCAGTTAAACGGTTTAATTGCTGCGGCCAGTAGTTGGCAGGCCGACGAGCTTATCTTTGTCGATGGTAGTAGCGATGATGGTACGGCTAATAGTCTTAAGCAGGCATTTGCCGGACATGATGAGGTTGCTGTTTTGAGCACAACTGCAGGACGTGCTCAACAGATGCAATATGGTGCTGAACGCGCAGTGTGCGATTGGGTTTTGTTTGTTCACGCCGATACATTGCTACCCTTAAACTACAGAGATGCGCTATTAGCGGCCGAACAAGAATCTTGTGGATGGGGTCGTTTTAATCTTAAGTTCTCCCCCAGCTCCTCTACTTATCTAAATAAAGCGATGCGTGTTATCGCTGCGTTTATCAATACTCGCTCGCGCCTTACTCGCATTGCCACGGGCGACCAAGCTTTATTTGTACAGGCTGAGTTGCTAAAGCGCGTTGGCGGTGTGCCTATCCAGCCTATTATGGAAGACATAGAGCTGTGTAAGCGCTTAAAGCCTATGGCTAAGCACTATGCCAGCCAACTGACTGTAATCACCAGTCCGCGGCGTTGGCAGAAAAAGGGCGTGGTGTCGACCGTGTTGCTGATGTGGTTTATGCGCCTAGCTTACTTTTTAGGGGTGCCAGCCGCTAGGTTGGCCAAGCTCTATGCGAATGTGCGATGAAATTTTTCAATATGAGTGGTAAATGACTGATTCTGACCACATGCCACTTTATGTGTTCGCCAAGGCGCCCATTGCTGGTCAGGTTAAAACTCGCCTGCAGACTCATTGTTCTTCACAGCAAGCCGCAAGTATCGCAGAAATACTGTTGTCGGAAACGCTTAAGCGCTGCACCGAGTTTTGGCCAGGCGAACTGGTTTTATCGGTGGGGAACGACTCAGACCATCCATTTATTCAAGCGATAGCCGCACAATACAATATAAAGGTTGTAGGCCAGTGCGCGGGCGATCTTGGCAATAAGATGCAAAACACATTCGAGTTGTACGGCACTCCCGCCGCAATTATTGGCGCGGATGTGGCCTTAATTACTCAGAACAGTCTTGGGCAGGCTCATACGGCATTGAGCCAACACAATAACGCCATTGGTCCTAGTGAGGATGGTGGTTACTATTTAATCGGGTTGGCAGAGACCCATGCGTCCTTATTTGATGGCGTGGATTGGGGAACAGCTGATGTGATGGCACAAACCATGGCACGAGCCAATGACCATGCCATAAACTTACAAGGCTTGGAGATGATTAGAGATATCGACGAGTGGGTTGACGTCGTCTACGCGGCTAAGAAAATTCCCGAGTTGGCTTTTTATCTACGCCAGCAGCGGCTAGATTGAACTAGCCGCGCTGGTAGCTTATACGAATCACGTTTAGCTTTCGGTGGTCGGTGTAAAGCCTAGGGCGACGCCATTGTTGCAATAGCGCAAGCCAGTAGGTTGCGGACCGTCTTTAAAAACATGGCCTTGATGACCACCGCAACGAGCACAATGGTACTCGGTTCTCGGAAGAATCATTTTGAAGTCTCTTTTAGTTTCGACTCGTCCTTCTATGGTGTCGAAGAAGCTAGGCCAGCCTGTGCCACTGTCAAATTTCTGTTCCTGATTAAACAAGGCAAGTCCACAGCCCGCACAAGTATATTGTCCAGGACGTTTCTCGTCGTTAAGAGGGCTAGTAAAAGGCCGTTCTGTTCCTTCCTTACGCAAGACATAAAAGGCTTCTTCGCTCAGTCTCTCGCGCCATTGCTCCGGCGTTAGTTCAAACGGTTCGATCGTCGTTGGGTTTGCATCAAGCATGATTGCTCCCTGTGCAGTAGGTATTGGATTTAACGGCGAAGTGCTGTCGCCGGAGTTAGTTCTGGCAAGCAGTGCTGTGCCGCCGGCAAGAGTGCTCACCCCTAAAATAATAGCTGTTCGTCTATTCATGGTTTTATCTTATCAAAAGCTGTGTGATTATTAAGACCGTACAGAGTCACTAATTCTTTCCATGGATGAATGCTTGGTTAGAACTAAAATAAGGTCTTTACTACAAACTTGGTGATATTGAGCGCATTAGTCTACACTTTGCAGGCCATTTTCTGCACATGCATTTGTTTTTCCTAGCAACCCCAAAATGACGACTTAATTCCCTATGGCCGCCCGAAGACCACTTACTGATTTTCTTGGACCCCGCTACTGGCCTACTTGGATCGGTTTAGGCCTTTTGCGCCTCATTTGTTTACTCCCTCTGCCCGTAATTGCCATTATTGGTCAGGGGTTAGGCGAAATATTCTATTGGATTACGCCATCGCGTCGCCGCATTGCATTTAAGAACGTTAGTGTTTGTTTCCCTGAAAAAACGGCTAAGGAATGTTGGTGGATTACACGTCGTAATTTTCATTACACAGGTCAGGCCATATTTTCGACTCCTAAGAATTGGTGGACGTCGAAAAAAAGCTTTAACAATTCCATCGAACTAATAGGGCGAGAGCACTATGACAATGCTTTGGCACAAGGCCGCAATATTATTCTGCTGTCGCCACACTTTGTAAGTATAGAAGTCGCAGGGCTTAGGCTAGCGCAAGAGCGAACCATGTACACCATGTATCAATATGCTAAAAATGCATTGGTGGACGAAATAGTCATCCGCGGTCGCACGCGCTTTGGCGGAGATGTTATTGAGCGTAAGGCGCCATTGCGTACTCTTATTCGCGCGATTAAAAGCGGTGATCCGTTTGTTTACTTACCGGACCAAGACGCCGGCCGCAAAGGCATTTTCGTGCCGTTCTTTCACGAACTCGCATCTACTGTACCGATGCTGGCTAAATTCGCGGCGGTTGGTGATGCCCTGGTGATCCCCGTTGGTATACGCACCAAAGCTTGGGGGCAAGGATATGCCGTTACGGTGTTACCGGCGCTGGAAAATTATCCATCGGGCGATGACGTGGTCGATACCACTCGGATGAACCAGGCGGTTGAAGAATTGATAAGGCCGTATCCAGAGCAATATTTTTGGGTACACAAGCGATTTAAGACCAGACCGCCTGCAGAAATCGATCTTGGGACAAAATTTTACGAATAGAGCATTTATTTTTAGTCTGCCTTCGGGTACGGGTAACTTGTTAGAGCGTTTTAACTAGCGCACTGAATATTCTACTTGGAAAAATTGTTTTTAAAAATCTAGTTAAATCTAAACCTGCCTAAAAGGAGAATCTTAATGAGTAAACGTGATGATTTGATCGCAAAATATGCGGACGATCTAGAAAAAAATGTGGTGTTAAACCTGACATGAAACTTCTAACTGCTGTAACAGTTGGATGCGGACCGTCAATTTACAATGCCGATGCATGTACAGTATCTGCCGGCGACCCTAAAGAATTAGATCGCGTTAAGAAAAACTTCTTGGTGAAGAAACTAGGTTTGGCTGATACGCCTAAACTAGACGAAGGCATTCAAGCGGCCGTTGAGCAGTATGGTCGTTCAAACCGTAAGAAGTATCGCGCAGTTTTTTACTACCTTTTGGTTAAACAGTTCCGTAAAGGTAAAGTTTACGCATAAGTCTTTTTGACCCAATGCTAGAAAGGCCGCTCTATGAGCGGCCTTTTTTATTTAAGTGATCGCTTTTTGTTGAACGGCGAACCAGTTTTGGTCTTTGAGATGTTTAGTAAGAGATAGAAGTAACGTCGTTTAGTTTCCTCGAGCGGTAACGGATAGTTCTGGTACTAATGGCTAATCAGTCGCGCCAAAACGTCGTAGTGAACAGCACAAGCAACGTGAAGAGTTCAAGTCGCCCCAGAAGCATCGTAAACGACAAAATCCACTTTGCGGCGTCATTGATAGACGCATAGTTGTTAGCCACTTCACCAAGCCCTGGACCAAGGTTGTTCAGGCAGGCGGCGGCGGCTGAAAATGCCGTTACCCAGTCTAGGTCCACCAAACATAATGCGAGGCCGCTCAGCGCAAAGCTAAACATATAGATCGAAAAGAAGGCCGTTACGGTATTAACGATTCGCTCGCTAATGACTTGCCTGCCAAGCTTGATCGACAAAACAGCATTGGGGTGAACGAGACTCACAATTTCTTTGCGACCTTGTTTGTACATAAGCTGTAGACGCATTACTTTAATTCCGCCAGCCGTTGAACCGGCACAGCCGCCCATGAAACTGCCCATAATTAGTAATACTGGTAGCGCGCCTGGCCACCAAGCAAAGCCGCTTGATGTAAACCCTGTGGTCGTCACGATGGATATTAGGTGAAATATGCCCTGTCTGATCGCCGATGCAGTATCTGTGTAAATATGCGCGTTCACTAAGCCTACTATTAATACTAGACCCAGCAACAACAGCACATTGAGAAAGAAGCGGTACTCGCTGTCCTGCAAATAAGGCTTTAATGAACGGTTGCGCCACGCAAAGAAATGCAAAGAAAAGTTAGCAGAAGCGAGCAGCATAAATACGATGGCGACTGACTCTATGGCGGCGCTATCAAAGTAGCCTAGGCTGCTGTCATAAGTTGAAAACCCGCCAATAGCAACGGTAGAGAAGGAGTGCGCCAAAGCATCAAAAGGGTCCATGCCTGCTGCGAAATAGGCTATCGCACAAGCAAGCGTTAAGCCAAGGTATATGTACCACAAAGCCTTAGCGCTCTCGGCAATACGCGGTGCCAGCTTGGTGTCTTTCATTGGGCCAGGTGTTTCGGCTCTGTATAACTGCATGCCACCAATGCCGAGCATCGGCATGATCGCTACCGCTAGCACGACAATACCCATGCCACCTAACCATTGCAGTTGTTGGCGATAAAACAGCAAAGATTTTGGTAACTCATCTAAGTTGGTGAAAATAGTTCCACCAGTGGTGGTTAGGCCAGACATAGACTCAAAAAAAGCATTAGTAACGCTTAGGCCGTGTTCTTCGATTAGCAAAAATGGCAGGCACCCGAAGGTCGCGAGTACGGTCCAAAACGACACAACAACTAGAAAACCATCGCGATAACGTAAATCTTGTTTGCGATTTCGCACGGGTAGCCACAGCAATAAACCGGTCAAAAGCGTAACCAAGAACGACACTACAAAGGGTAGGGCATTGCCGTCGTCGTACACAAGAGAGACCAGTAAAGGGGTTAGCTGCGTTGCACTAAAGAGTACAAGCAAGATCCCTAATATTTTGGCAACGGTTCTATAGTGCATGGTGTGAGCGGATCGCTGGTTTGACTAGTAGTGTTAAATTGATTCGTCGTTAGTCGGTTTCTGTTGAAGCAGTATTTTTAGGCTTCTAACTTATATAAACGTCGCAGAAACATGGAACAGTGCTTCAACATCTTTAATGCAGGCTTTGTTGTCCATAAAAATAATGACATGGTCTTCGGCTTCAATAAGGGTGTCTATATTCGGAATGATAACTTCTTCATTACGCACAATAGCGCCCACCCCAGTGCCTGGCGGAAACGGGATGTCGCGAACACCGCGGCCAACAACCTTGGATGATTTTTCGTCGCCATGTGCAATGGCTTCGATCGCTTCTGCTCTTCCACGTCTTAGGGAGTGCACGGCTACGACGTCTCCACGACGAATATGCGCTAGTACAGAGCCATTGGTAGCAAGGCGAGGCGAGATGATGTTGTTAATGTCTTTATGATCTAAGTAGTCAACAAACGCGGGTCGATTAACCAACGCCATTACTCTTTTGGCACCCAAGCGCTTAGCTAGGTTGGCCGACAATAAGTTAATCTCATCTTTTTCGGTGACAGCGCAAAACACATCGGCGCCTTCAATGTTTTCTTGTAGGAGTAAGTTGGCGTCCGCAGCATCGCCCTGAAGCACTACCGTGCTGTTCACTGAGTCTGCGATTTCGTCTGCTCGGGCTGGGTTGAACTCAATCAGTTTTACACTATAGCCTTTGCTTTCTAATTCTTTGGCTAAGCTCAAGCCAATGTTGCCGCCGCCCGCGATAAATACTCGTTTGGTTTTATCGATCTTGCCGCGCATTTGCTTCATCACACGCCTAATGTGCTCTTTCGCGGCCACAAAGAAAACTTCGTCGCCCTCGCGAATGACGGTATCGGACTTGGGCGTTATGATCTCTTGGTCGCGGTAAATAGCGGCTACACGAGTTTCAATCTTTGGCATCAAGGTCTTTAACTCAGACAGCTTGCAATTGAGTAGTGCCCCGCCCGCCACGGCACGAACGCCCACCAACTGCACTAAACCGTCAGCAAAGTCTAAAACCTGCAAAGCGCCAGGAAACTCGATTAAACGGCTAATATGGTCACGCACGATTACTTCTGGCGAGATCACGACGTTGACTTGGAACGCCGCATCGCCGGTGAATAATTGCGGGTTCTCTAAGTACTCGCTCGAACGTATGCGCGCTATTCTAGTAGGCGTTGAAAACTGTGATTCGGCGATCTGACACGCAACAAGATTAACTTCGTCATTATCGGTAACCGCCAATATAAGTGATGCGTCTTCTGCACCTGCAGCGAGCAATACTGATGGATGAGCGGCGTTGCCTGCAACGGTACGAATGTCTAAACGGTTTTGCAGTTGAATTAGCGCGTGTTTATTGATATCTACGACGGTCACGTCGTTATCTTCAGCAACCAAAACTTCTGCAATTGATACGCCAACTTGGCTAGCTCCGAGGATGAGTATCTTCACTTTATTTGCGCTTACTTAGCGTCTTTAGAGTTTATGTCGAGATGCTTGAGCTTACGATACAGATGGGTTCTTTCGAGGCCAATCTTCTTGGAAAGTTCGCTCACATTGCCATCAACAGCTTGTAAATGGTGGACCAAATAGGCGCGTTCAAACTTCTCTTTAGCCGCGCGCATGTCGCCATCAAAATATTCGTTCATTGCCGCGGACTGCTTCTTAATATTGACGTCGGTGCCTAATGCCTCGTTGACCTCAATAGGAGTGATTTCGGAATCCGCATGCAACAAAATTAAACGTTGAATCACGTTTTGTAGCTGTCTTACATTACCTGGCCAATCGTAATCGACAAGCTGTTTTAAAGCATCCTTGCGCATGCTTGGTGGATCAACTTGGTTGCGTTCGGCAATATCATTTATAAATAAATTAACAAGTTCAGGTAAATCGCGGCGTCTTTCGCGTAGCGCAGGTACCTGTATTGGTATCACATTGAGCCGATAATAGAGGTCTTCTAAAAATACGCCATCGCTGACCGCTTCTTGGGCGTTGCCGCTGGTAGTCACAATCACACGTACATCGAGTTCAACAGCTTGTGTGCCACCAAGACGCATAAATTGTTTCTCTTGCAAAGCACTGAGTAGCTTATGTTGAGTTTCTAAATTTAAGCCCAAAATTTCATTAATAAATAATGTGCCGCCTTTAGCGTTTTCAAAAATTCCGAGGATTGGCTTTCCGTCAACCTCACTGCCAAACAATTGCTGCGCTACTCCCTCTGTGGGTGTAACGGCTAAATTCAATTCAACAAATTGTGCTTCAGCGCGTGGGCTGTTTTCATGGATTTTTTGCGCTACAAGCCGTTTTCCTGTGCCTGATTCGCCGGTTATGAACACCCAGCTATCGGTTGGACCCAACAGGCTAATGTGGCGCAGCAATTCGCGACTGGCATCGCTAGAAGACACTAATTGCGAGGTGCTTTGAAGTTTGACTTTAAGGCGTTTGTTTTCAGCGCGTAAACTGGCGTTTTCTAAGCCGCGCTCAACACTAAGCAATAGCTTGCCAGTGGAAAGAGGTTTCTCAAGAAAATCATACGCTCCCAGTTTGACTGCTTCAACCGCGTTTTCGACTGTTCCGTGGCCAGAGATCATGATTACTGGAGTGGTGGTTAACGCGTCTTGCTCGACCCAGCTTTTGAGCACGCTGATGCCGTCTTCATTAGGCATCCATATGTCCAGTAGGACTAAGTCTGGCGTGGTCGCAGCGAATTGAGTGCGCGCTGTTTGAGCGTCTTCAGCTGTCGCAACGTTATACCCCTCGTCTTCGAGAATATCTTTTAAAATATTCCGAATGTCGGGTTCGTCATCAACGACTAGTATTTGAGCTTTCTTTTCAGGCATTTTTGACCAATCTAGTTGGCATAAAGTATCTGTAGGGCATGCTAGTTTTGCCCTGTATCAGTGCTATCAGACTGTACGGCATTTTGCGCTCGATTACCACGATAGGTCTGCATTGCATTGACCGGTAATCTGATGTGAAATTCACAGCCGCCAAGCTTACTGTCTCTGGCAGCTACTGATCCGCTGTGCTCCTCTACAATACGCTTTACAATTGCGAGCCCCAGCCCAGAACCTTTTGCTTTACTACTCACATAAGGGTCGAACAAAGAGTCACGAATCTCTACTGGTACGCCCGGGCCGTTATCAGCCACGAGGATGTCTATATACTGACCTGCCACGTTGTTAGCAACACTGGTTTGTATTAACAACGAAGCCCCTTTTACTCCTTCGAGCGCGTGAGATGCGTTGATTACCAAGTTGTTGATTACTTGGCGCAGCGCCGTCGCGTTAGCCTTAATTGATGGCAGTTGTGGGTCAAGTTTCAATTTAACATCGATGTCAGACAATACACTGGCGTGCAGTTCGATGACATCGCTGAGTAATTGGTTAGCATCTAAGGGAGAAAGTTGTGCTCGTACAGGTTGCGCATAGGTCGAAAACGCATTGACCATTTCTTTCATAGACTCAACTTGCTGCACAATGGTGCGCGTACTGCGCTCTAAAGTATCTTCGAGTTCAGGGCCTACTTTGCCTGTAAATTTCTGTTTGATGCGCTCCGCAGAAAGTTGAATCGGTGTCAACGGGTTTTTTATTTCGTGCGCCAGTCGGCGAGCTACTTCGCCCCATGCTGCATCACGTTGAGCTTGAATGAGGCCTGTGACATCATCAAACACGATTACATAGTTGTCGTGCGTTGCGGTGCTAAACAAGCCCAACGAATCTTCATTGGAGGGAAAGTTCGCGGTGGAAGAGTCTAGCAATGTGCCGCGAATCAACAGCATTTGCCGACCGTGTTCGCCCAACAGAGTGAGCTCTTTCTGCCAGTTGCGCTGGCCCGAATCTATGCCTTCATCAATAACCTTAAAAAAGTTTTTAGTGTGTGGCGCTTGCTTTGCCAACATTAGAGCAGATTTTCCAACAATACCGCTTGGGTCTAAGCCCAGGATGTCGATCGCCGCACTGTTGTTCATCTGTAAACATTTTTCGTCATCGAACGCCAGAACGCCGGAGGACAAATTTGTGAGCACGGCTTCTAGATAACCTTTTTGAGTCTCAGTTTCGGCCTGGCTGTGTGCTGCTACTCGTTGTGCTTGGTGAATTTTCTGACTCATATCATTAAATGAATCAGTCAATATCCCCAATTCGTCACTACTCACGACTGGCAAAATGGTGCCGTATTCACCTTCGGCAATGCGCTGAGTGCCCGCTGCTAAATTGGCAATGGGTGCGGCTAAACGTTTGGATAAGTACACCGCGGCCAACAAAGAAAACAGTAAGCTAGCTAATGAGACTAGAGACAACGTTAAGATTAAACTGACTTTGAGAGGGCCTCGCGCAAACACAATCTCGGCATATTGTTGGTTGGCGGCCTCAACACTACTGGCCAGCGTTGCGTAGCGCAGAGGCAAAAGCTTAATGACCTGTAGACCGTAAAACTGCCGCCCCAGTTCGTTGCTCTGAATAGGTGCAACAACTCTAAATTGCTGTGCCGATTCAGAAATCGGTTCCAGCAAGGTATGGGTCTGGTTTAAACGCAATTCGGAAAACACTTGTTCGCCCGGCGTGTCGGGCAACATGGTCTCGGCATCGGCCGATGAGAACGCTATGATTTGTCCTGTGTCGGTGTAGAGCGATACTTCACTGTAATCTTCAAGCTCACGAATCTCATCGAGGGTCTTAAGTAGTTCTGACCCGCCTAGACTTTTGCCAAGGTTAGATGCGTAGGTTTCAACATCGCCGGTAATTTCTTCCTTAATGCCTTCTAAGGCGGTCTTGCTGAGCAATAGGGAGTCTTCCACTGCTTGTTCAATACGCACGTCAAACCAACTATCTACACCCTTGTTCAGAAACTGAATCGAGAAGTAGTAGACCAAAGAAAAGGGGATAAGTGTGAGGCAAAGGAATATGGCAACAAATTTTACCGTCAGCTTCGAGCCGATTTCGTTGCGTGCATATTGGCGATACAGCGCGTAGCCGTTAGTTATGAGAAAAATTATCAGTACCGCAATACCGACCGAACCAACAATCATTACATACAGCTGAGTGCGCCCCGCATTGTCGTCGCCTAGAGACTGAATGGTCAAAAACGCAAGGGCAAATAACAGTGCTGTACAGACTGTAATTACCGGTAGTGGGCCCGAGGCCTTTTTAACTAGTTCTCGAAATCCCATGTGATCCATCCGGTATCAAATTCCCATTGGTTAGATACAAATGCACCCAAGCGCACGGGTCCAGGAAGTTTGTATTTATCTAGTGCTAGCCGCAAGTGTGGAACCGATGCTTCAGTTGTCACTTGGGCTTCATGCAGCCTAGAATACTGGGCAAATAAGCGTAGTGATTCAGAGCCAAGATGATCAGTTAAGCCAATTAGTGTAGCAAATAGCTGCGGTCTGGTTTCGTGGTTGTGCAGAACCATGTATCTGTTTGATAGCGCATGACGCTTTATTTCGTATGCGTGTCGTTCGAACAGCGAATGGTTATCGACAAACAAGCGTGGCGTAATGTAGACAAAATCCAGCTCTAAATTTAAAGGGACACCGCTTACTAAGGCATCCCGCATTTGCTGCGTAAAGCTCAGTTCTATTTTTCTGAACGAGGGATTAGTAAAGGAATAAATGGCACCCCGATCTGATCGGCTACCCTGAGCGTGCGAATAACTTGAGCTGAGCACTGCAGCCAATAGAACAACCAAGACAGCAATCAGCTTTGCGCTGTGTTGCGAGTATGGTTTTATTTCAGTTAGCGAAGAGTTTGGCACTGATAGTAATGTTTAGCTTTGTTAGAAATGCTGGGTTCTGACATTAACGGAGTATACACCGCATCATTGACGCGCTTTATTACCTAATTTCGATTGCTAGTTTGAACGCAATGTTCACCATTAGAAACAAGTTCTTCAACGTGTTCAATGTGATTTTTCGAACAGCGCATAGTAAAAGCCGTCCATCGGATGAACGCCAGGCAAAGTCTGGACGCCAATCTCAAGTGCAAAGGCGCATGGATGCTCTAATCTAACCGCGGCTGCCGTTTTGTGTCTTTGTAAGAATGCAGAGGCTTGTTGTTCGTTTTCTGCATTCAGTACTGAGCATGTAGCGTACAACAATTGTCCGCCTGGCTTCAGCGCATCCCAGCACGCATTCATGATTGCGGCTTGCAGTGGCTGCAGAGCTTCAATGTCTTGTACACGCCGATGATGGCGTATATCCGGGTGGCGACGAATTACGCCTGTGCCACTGCAGGGGGCGTCTATCAGTATTTTGTCATATTGCCCATCTGCAAACGGCCAAGTGCTGGAGTCACTGGCATCGGCGGATGCTACGTTGGCGGTTAGCTGCAAACGCTCCAGTGTGTCTTTAATCGATTCTACGCGAGTGCTTTCTATATCCATCGCATCAACAATCGCTAACCCTTGGGTAAGCTCTAGAATATGCGCCAACTTGCCACCCGGTGCCGAGCAGGCATCTAGTATTCTTTGATGAGGCGCTGGTGCCAAAAGCTGAACAGCAAGCTGAGCTGCCGTGTCCTGAACGGAGCAGTCACCGTTTTCAAATCCAGGTAGTGCCGTTACAGGTTTAGCCGTTTCTAATATGATGCCAGCTTCGCTCATTGGGTCGGCAATCGCATCAATTTCGAAGGCATTAAGCCTTTGTAGGTAGTCCGCTCGAGACACTCGCGTAGTATTAACTCTTAAGCACATGGCCGGACGTTCATCGTTCGCTTGCAAGACTGCTGGCCAGTGATCCGGCCAGTCTGCTTTGAGCCGTTTTACCAGCCATTGTGGGTGAGTGAGCTGGTGCAGGTCTTGCGAATTAACATCTAGCGTCTTGTCAGCGTCGTCTCTTTGAAATCGTCTAAGACAGGCGTTCAGCAGCTTTACGGCCCAGACTTTTTTCGCTTTCTTTGCGCCATTTACGGTCTCAGCAACGGCGGCATGGTCGGCCGTTGAGATGTGTTGCAGTTGATACAACCCGACCAGCAGCAAATAGTGAATGTCTCGGTCTTTTGTGCGTAAGGGTTTAGACAAAAGTTGTGTGCTTAGGTGCTCTAGGTGTCCGTGCCAGCGACACACACCAAACACGAGTTCTTTGACAAAGCTGCGATCAGCTGGGCTGAGCTGTGTTTTGTCGTCGCTCTGTGTTAGCTCACTAAGCACGCGATCTAGCGAACGCCCCTTGTCTATGATCTGCAAGCAACATCGAGCCGCGATTAGGCGAGTATTGTTCATTTTTCCTCAGGCATCATACTTGAGACCAGCTTGGCTTGGTCAAACCGTTCTCCGACGGTTAGCTCAAAGCCATTGCAGAACGAGCGCACGTCTAACGGCTTGCCGCCATCCTTTTGTAATTTTTGGACGTGCAGCTGTCCTTGTCCACACGCAACAATAATTTCTTGGTCGGTGATCTCAATGATTTGCCCAGGCATATTGCTTGCCTGTGCGGTTTCATCTGCAGAATACGTTGCCTGCCAAATCCGCAGGCGCTGGCTGCACCAATGAGTTTGACAAATAGGCCATGGCACGAACGCGCGAATTCGTTGTTCAATTGTTGACGCAGAGTCTTCCCAGTCAATAGTCGCTTCGGACTTCTCTAGCTTGTGTGCGTAGGTGGTCAGTACATCGTCTTGTGGAGTAGGCGTTTGAGCCGTGCCCGCATCCAGTTCAGCAAGCACCTGAACAATACCTTGTGCGCCCAACTCCGCTAGCCGTTCGTGCATGCTGGCGGAAGTATCATTAGAAAGGATTGGTGTGGTTAGCGTGCTAAAGACAGGCCCCGTATCAAGACCTGCTTCCATCTGCATAATACTAACCCCTGTTTTTTCATCGCCTGCTTCTATAGCACGTTGAATTGGCGCTGCCCCGCGCCACCTCGGTAAGATCGATGCATGGATGTTTAGACATCCGAGCTTTGGTAAATCCAAAACCGACTGGGGGAGCATCATGCCATAAGCCACCACCACCATTACGTCCGCGTCCATTGACGCTAAATTATCCGCTTCAGGCTTTAGCCGTTCCGGTTGTAGCACTGTTAGCCCATGCTCCAAGGCTTCGACTTTAACTGCGCTAGGTTGCAGCTTTTTACCGCGCCCAGCTTTTCGGTCTGGCTGAGTGAGCACTGCAACTACGTCATGTTCACTCACAATGGAGCGAAGTGCGGTCGCCGCAAATTCAGGAGTACCAGCAAAAATTATACGCATGGTGTCGGGCCAGGTAATGAGTTAAGAAATTAATTCGGTAAAAGATAGCGAGTTCGTATGCTCAGTGTTTTAAATGCCGTTTTCTTGTTGTGTTAAAGCCGTCATGCAATTTGGATAACGAGCTAAATTTTGCTCATTTTAATAAGTTTTTTGCGAACGCGGTCTTGCTTTAAGCGCGATAAATAATCCACGAATACTTTGCCTGCAAGATGATCCATTTCGTGTTGAATACAAATAGCCAGCAAGCCTTCGGCGCTCAGCTCAAAGATTTCGCCTTGTTCATCGAGCGCAGTTATAGTGATGGTTTCTGCGCGCTTAACCGGCGCATAATACTCGGGAACAGAAAGACAGCCTTCATCGTAAATCTGTTCGCCGTCTTGCTTGGTAATTTTTGGATTAATCAATACCAGAGGAGAGTTTCGTTCTTCACTTATGTCCATGACAATCACTTGAAGGTGCACGTCTACCTGTGTGGCAGCGAGGCCAATACCATTGGCGTCGTACATCGTTTCAAGCATGTCATCAACTAAGGTCTTAATATCATGGTCGACCTGTTTAACTGGCTTGGCGATGGTACGAAGACGTTCGTCGGGGTAAGTTATTATTTCTCGAATGGTCATAAAAAGGAGAGGGTTTGCGCTCGTTTCGCTCAGTATTTGTACTCGGTTCGCCGAGAGTCGTTTTGCTCGCGCGAGTTTACCTTATTGGATTTAATGTTTCTGTTTAAGCTGAACCGTTGATCCACACACTTTGCGGGTAAACGCCTTATTGCATTACAGTTTCATAAAAAAATAGCTTACACTGTAGTTTACCTTGTTTGCCTAACATACTAAATAACAAAGACTATTTTGATCTACAGTCACTTTGTGCGTCTCAACGCGCTGTTTTCTAAAGATCAGAGGTCGGAGATGTAATCAATGACACAGCATATCTACAATGGGGTTGGTTTTAATGGGTTCAAGCTCGATTCTTCGCTTACAGCTAGATCTAGCGCTGCTTCGCTTAAGACGACCATGCGACATTTAATGTCTAAGCTAGGCTTGCATGCCACACTATTCGCTCTGCTGTTGTCTTTAGTCTGTTGGACTCAATTAGCTTGGTCACAAGATGCGCCGATTCTGGCGGCCGATTATCCAGACCGTTATACGGTGATAGATGGGGATACCCTCTGGGGCATTTCTTCGCGGTTCTTGCGCGATCCATGGCGTTGGCCTGAGGTTTGGCAAGGCAACCCTCAAGTTGAAAACCCAGATTTAATCTACCCAGGCGATGTGCTTTTAATGAGCTTTATTGACGGTAAGGCGACGGTACGTTCGTTGCGGCGCGAAGTGGTTAAGCTGTTGCCGACGGCGCGCGCTGAAGATTATTCTGAAGCTATACCACCGATCGACCCAGCTGCGATCCAAGCTTATCTGAACGCACCCCTAGTCACAGACGAGGAAGAGCTGCTTAAAGCTGCTTATATTGTAGAAGGCTTCGATAGTCGTTTATTATTGGGGCGCTACAATAAGTTTTACGCTCGCGGCATTACTGATCTCGAGGCAAAGGAGTATCGAGTTTTTCGCCCAGGACGGCATTTTAAAGACCCAGTAACGGGCGAAAGCCTCGGCTTCGAAGCTAAGCATTTGGGTGATGCGAAAATGCTCACAGTGAGCGATCCTTCTAAGTTAATCATTACTAAGTCACTTGAAGATATAACCATTCGTGACCGACTACGGCCAGTTAGAGTTAAGGAGGCTTTGCCGTTTTTCTACCCTAGCGCACCGCTCGACAGTTCGGTTACTGGCGTTATTCTAGAAACACCGAATCGGTCGACGGAGTTAGGTGCGCTATCGGTTATAGCGATTAATTTGGGTGAGCGAGAGCAAATGCGGCCCGGCGACGTGTTACGAATTTTTAGCCATTCTCGTACACGAGATGATCCGATGACAGGCGAAGAATATTCCACTCCTGAAGAGCGAGTAGGCTTAGCGCTCATTTTCCGTACGTTTGCGAAAGTAAGCTATGCCATTATTACTGACTCAGAACGTCAAGTTTTACCCGGTGATATTTTACGCAGCCCTGAGTACGAGAAACCGTTGGTCTCAGCGTTAGGCGCCTCGGAGTAATTGGCTTTTGATGGGCGCTTGCTAGCTACGCGCCATTAGAAATCTATTTTTTTCGCCGTTTTATGAGCCGGTTAAGAGTTTTAGAAAGCTTCAAAAAGTTTTAAGCCTCGCGATCAATTCCCCTGCTAGGTAGTCTATTCATTGGTTTAAGCAGTAGTGCTTAGTGCAACGACCGCGACTGAGGGGGACTCAATGATCCAAAATGGTTTAACGCCATCATATGATCTCGTTGGAGATTTGTTTCGCTGGATTTGTTTTAAGCATGACCCCGCATGGACGCGGCGGCAGAAGTATCAACTACTTGAGCACCACGAAAGCCCGCAGGCTCTCATCGATTGGTACGATCCGCACTATGAAAACAGCACATTAAACGCATCTCAGTCGTCCGCGCTCAAGAAAGCGGCTGAGTTTTTACGTGCTTCAAATCATCACTGCTTAGTCCTTGGTCAAACGAACTACCCACCATTACTAGCTCAAATTGCTGATCCGCCTTTTGTGCTTTATGCAATCGGTGACATTAGCTTGTTGGTCGCGCCGTGTATTGCGATGGTTGGTTCACGAAGACCCACTCAGCTTGGCGTGAATTCTACCCAGGCGTTTGCATCACAACTGGCATCTATGGGTATTACCACAGTGAGTGGTATGGCCTTGGGTGTTGATGGTTATGCGCACGAAGCAACACTTTGTGCTTCAGGGTCGACCATTGCGGTGCTCGCGTGTGGTGCTGATGTGGTTTACCCCGCGCGGCATAGGGCGTTGTATCAGCGGATAGCCAAGCGTGGCCTTGTTCTATCTGAATATCCGCCGGGTACTTCAGCGCTGCCGTTTCGCTTTCCTGAACGGAATAGGTTAGTGAGTGGGTTGAGCCTAGGAACATTAATAATAGAGGCGGCGGATAAATCAGGAACGTTGATTACGGCTCGTTATTGTATTGAACACAATCGTGATTTATTTGTTGTGCCAGGCAGCTTGCAAAGCGCTCAATACGAAGGGTCTCATCGTTTGATTCAGCAGGGCGCATATTTGGCCACCAATGCGAACGATATTGTGTCAGTGCTCGCTTCTGAGCTAAGCGAGCAGATAAGTGTGTTTAGAAAAAGCTCTGATCTTGACCTTGAAATTCTAGACATCAGCCTTGCGGAACGAACCGTTCTCAATCTGTTGCGCAGGGAGACGATGTCGACCGACTTGATTGTGAAGGAGGCCGGTTTGTCAGTGGCGACGGTTTAGGCTGCTCTCTTAAATTTAGAACTGGAAGGCCTAGCAGGGCGTGCACAAGATGGACAGTTCCACGCCATTTCTTAAGGACATGGCAATTGTTGCTAGGCGAGTTGTAAGTTTGAGGCAAAAAAATGTGTCGATGTAGAGTTTGGCGAGATTTTATCGTACAAACTTGTGTACACTTGGGTTTGTTAGCTTATTGAGCTCAAGGCTGTTACCGGTTAAATGGAGGTTGTGCGTGAAAGAAGACATGCTAGAAGTTTTGATGTACCTCTTTGATAACTACATCGTCGATGGTCTAAACAATTTTGAGCCTTCTCAGGATGAGATCGCCAAGGAGTTGGCAGGTGCGGGTTTTCAATCCGAAGAAATCAGCAAAGCGTTTGTCTGGCTAGAAGACTTATTAGAAATAAGCCAACAAGCCGACCAAGCTAATGTAGTGCAGAGTAATCTCTCGATTCGAATTTACACGGCCCAAGAAAATGAAAAGCTGGGTTCGGCTGGTCAGCAGTTACTGGATCGCTTGGTCAACCTAGGTGTTCTCAATCAGTTCTCGCGCGAGATGGTGGTCGATCGAGTGATGGCGCTAGAAAGCATGGATGTTGATATTGACCACGTTCGTTGGGTCTCTTTAATGGTTTTAAGTAACCAACCTGGCTTTGACGAAATTGCCGAATGGACCGAAGTAATCGTGACTGAAGGCTCCGTTCCTGTGATCCACTGATCGTTAGTTTTAGACAGCATTCATTGAAATTTCTTGCTCTTACGTGCTCTCGTGTGGATACTCGCGACTATAAAGTGGTATTTTTAGATAAGAATTGTTCACTTTTTCCTGTTTTATAAATAGCTGAAAGCCTATTTATAAGCGACTTAACAACGTTGCAAGGTCAATGATTTTCTTGATTTAAGTCGGTTTGTACTTACTTACTTCGCAATTCTGTCTCTCACATTCATTTAGTATCCAGCCGTAGTTTAACTGGCTAACCAACTTGGGATCTCCATGGGCAAAGCGCTTGTAATCGTCGAATCACCCGCAAAAGCTAAAACGATTAACAAATATTTGGGCAATGACTACATCGTTAAATCGAGTGTGGGGCATATACGCGACCTCCCTACGAGTGGCTCAATTAAAGCGGCCGCTGATCCGAAGGAGCGCGCTCGCCAGGCTGCTATTACCCGTAAATTGTCACCGGCTAAGAAAGTTCTGCACAAACTCAAGAAAAGCAAAGAGCAGTTGATTCGCCGTATGGGGATCAACCCTGACAAGAATTGGGATGCGCATTATGAGATTTTGCCGGGAAAAGAAAAAGTTGTCGACGAATTAGTAAGACTCGCCGAAAACGCTGACACTATTTATCTCGCGACTGATATGGACAGAGAAGGTGAGGCAATCGCGTGGCATCTGCAAGAAGCCATTGGCGGTGATCCTACGCGTTACCGTCGTGTGGTTTTTAATGAGATCACCAAAACGGCGATCAATGCGGCGTTTGAAAATCCTGGCCCAGTTGATATGAATCGCGTTAATGCTCAGCAAGCGCGGCGATTTTTAGATCGGGTCGTAGGCTACATGGTGTCGCCATTGTTGTGGGCAAAGATAGCCCGAGGCTTGTCGGCGGGCAGAGTGCAGTCTGTTGCTTTGCGCTTAGTCGTTGAGCGAGAGCGAGAAATACGAGCATTTATCCCTGAGGAATTTTGGGACTTGTTTGCAGATCTGCGCAGCACCCAAAAAGATTCCATTCCGTTTGAGGTTAAAAAGCACCTAGGCAAAAATTTCCGACCCGCTAACAAAGAGCAAACGTATGCGGCGATGGCTGAGCTTAAGGAAGGCGAGTACAAGATTGCTGAGATAAACGAGCGACCTAATAGCACAAAACCGACTGCCCCCTTTATTACGTCAACTCTACAGCAAGCTGCGAGTAACAGAATGGGCTTTGGTTTAAAGAAAACCATGATGTTGGCACAGCGTCTTTACGAGGCTGGTTACATCACCTATATGCGTACAGATTCGACCAACTTGAGTACCGAAGCGGTTAATGATTGCCGTAAGTTTATTGAGTCTCAACATGGTGCGAAGTACCTTTCTGCTGCGCCTATCTCTTATTCCAATAAAGAGAACGCACAAGAAGCACATGAGGCAATCAGGCCTTCAGATGTAGGTACGTTACCTAGTCATCTTAAAAATGTTGATCGTGATGCAGAGCGACTTTATACCCTCATCTGGCGACAATTCGTAGCGTGTCAGATGGCGCCTGCGAAATTTTTGAGTACCAGCGTGGTAGTCAACCATGGCGACTACGAATTACGCACTCGTGGTCGTGTTGTTGTGTTTGATGGTTATCAAAAAATTCATCCGCCTGTTTCTAAAAAAGAAGAGGACGGCGTGTTGCCCGCTATGAAAGTAGGTGAAGTGCTTGAGCTAGAGCGACTAAAGCCAGCGCAGCACTTTACTAAGCCACCTGCGCGTTACACCGAAGCGAGCTTAGTTAAAGAGTTGGAGAAACGCGGAATTGGCCGTCCTTCGACCTACGCTGCAATTATTGGAACTATTCAGGACCGTGGCTACGTTACCGTTGATAGACGTCGATTCTATGCCCAAAAAATGGGTGATATCGTAACCGAGCGCTTAGTTGAGAGCTTTACCGAGCTTATGGATTACGACTTTACGGCCTCTATGGAAAGTCGTTTAGACGACGTTGCCCAAGGCAAGTTGCAATGGCGAGAACTGTTGGATGATTTTTACACCGACTTCTCCGAAACACTATTACGAGCTCAGAATGACGACGACGGCGGTATGCGGCCCAACGATCCTACTGAGACTGATATAGAATGCTCGACCTGTGGTCGTCATATGCAGGTGCGTACCGGCAGTACGGGCGTGTTTTTAGGCTGCTCTGGTTATAACTTGCCGCCCAAAGAACGTTGTAAGACCACTATGAACTTGGTCTCAGATGATGAAGTGGTCAACGTTGATGACGATGAAGAAGCCGAGGCCAAGTTACTGATCAAAAAGCATCAGTGCGCCCTATGCGGTACGGCGATGGATGGCTATCTGCTCGACGAAAAGCGTAAATTGCATATCTGCGGAAATAATCCAGACTGTTCTGGTTTTAAGGTAGAAGCGGGTACCTTCAAGATCAAGGGATACGAGGGCCCAGTTATCGAATGTGATAAGTGTGGTTCTGAGATGCAGCTTAAGAACGGGCGTTTTGGCAAATATTTTGGTTGTATGTCTGACGACTGTAAAAACACTCGTAAGCTATTACGTAGTGGTGAGGCTGCTCCTCCTAAGATGGATCCGGTACCGATGCCAGAACTGAAGTGCTTGAAGGTCGACGACTATTACATACTAAGAGACGGAGCGTCAGGACTGTTTCTGGCTGCTAGTGCTTTTCCGAAGAATCGTGAAACGCGTGCGCCGTTGGTTGCAGAGATTCTTCCGCATAAAGATGAAATTGATCCTAAATATACATTTCTGTTTTCGGCGCCTGTTGCCGATGATGACGGTTTGCCGACCGTGATTCGATACAGCCGAAAGACTGCAGAGATTTATGTGCAGTCTGAGGAAGAGGGCAAGGCCACTGGCTGGAAGTCTTTCTATGAAGGTGGCAAATGGGTGAGCCAAGGGACCAAGTCTTCAGCTAAGAAAAAAGCCACTAAAAAGAAAGCCAAAAAAAAGGTCACTAAGAAGAAAGCTAAAAAAGTGACCAAAAAAAAGGCGAGCAAGAAAACGACTTGAGCTGAATTTTAGCCGAACTTGAGCTTAACCTAGTTTATTTGGTTGAGTTTGAAGTTTTAGCTGGCGTAATCTGATCCTTGACGGTCCAAAATGGTTTTGATATCTGTGAAATGGCGATCGGGCTGATCTCCATAATCATCTAGTTGCTCAGCGGTTTTACGGGCTATCTCGTCGCTTAGAACGTTCAACTCGCGACCTGTTTGCAAGGCAAGAATGTAGTTTTTTGCCGCCCGTTCAAAATAATATAAACGGTTGAACGCATCAGCAACGGAGTTGCCCAACACCAATACTCCGTGATTTCCCATAATCATTACTTGAACTTTTGGGTCGCCCAGTAATCGCGCACAACGCTCACCTTCAGACTCTAACGCAAGTCCCCCATAAGATTGATCAACTGTATGACGTTCAAAGAATGCTGCGCTGTTCTGGTCGACGGGCGGTAGATTGGCGTCCTTAAGGCTCGCTAATACGGTCGCATATGTACTGTGCACATGCATTACGCAACGCGCGTGCTCAACGTGCCGGTGTACGCCGCCGTGTAAGCCCCAGGCGGTAGCGTCGGGAGCGTTGGGTTTATCCATCTCGCCCGGATCATTAGCATCAAGAAGGATTATGTCGCTGGCCCGAATCAATGAAAAGTGACGTTGGTTCGGGTTAATTAAAAAGTGCTTTCCTTGATCCCCAACCATTAATGAAAAATGGTTGGCGACCGCCTCGTTGTACCCGAGCTGTGCGGCCATTCGAAAAGCCGCCGCTAAGTCTATGCGTTCTTGTTGATATTTCATTTTTTTAGGGTTATTCGTCCATCAATGAGTCTGGCTATCATTACAGTGGCCAATTTGGTCCGAGCAATTAACGAAGCGGCAGTAGACTCTTCGCGTGATGAGTGTGCGCCATCACCATCCATGCCTAGGCTGTCAAATGTGGGAAGACCAACGCCTTGAGCAATCGAACCGTCCGTTCCTCCACCCGCGTAGCGAGTTCCTTGAATTGGTTCGCCAATCACGGTGGATAAACCCATTGCATGAGCGATTAGGCTATCAACTGTGGGGTTTATGGCTTTGGCTGGTCGGTGAAGAGTAGCCCAGTGTTCGCTGATTGGTAGTTCTGGGTAAAGTGGGTTGTTCACAAATTTTTGTTGAGCGATCTTCTCGATCTCAGCTTTCAGTGTCTCGCCCGCGGCTTGATCTGGAAAGCGCATGTCAATATAAGCCTCGGCACAACCTGGAATCGTGTTGCGTTTTTCACCGCCGGCCATTACGCCAACGTTCACTGTGGTTTGGTTATCGTAATCAGTTAGATTTTCTACAGCAATGATTTTGTTGGCGAGCTCTAGGCTTGCTGAAACACCCGATTGGTGCGCAGAGCCCGCGTGTGACTCACGGCCGCTAATCTTAAATCGAGCTTGTCCAAGGCCTTTACGCGCTCTAGTGACTAGATTTTTGTGCGAGCCTTCAAACACTAGGCCAATATCATGTTGCTGAGCAATTTCTTCGATCAGTGGTCTAGAGCCCAGTGAGCCAATTTCTTCGTCGCTATTAAAGAGCACAGTCATGTTCGCGTCGTCAAGAATACCTGCTTCGTTTAGTGCACGCAGAGCATTTAACATTATGACGATCCCGCCTTTCATGTCTGCAACTCCCGGTCCTTTTAAAACACCATCAGGCATTACTTTTAATGTTTGAAACTCATCGTCTAGATTAAATACCGTATCCATGTGGCCGTTGAGTAGAAGCCTGATAGGCGAGCTTCCTTGGCGTGTTGCGCTGAGGTGGTCGGCGATATGAAACTCTTCGCTTGCGCATGTCAATATTGGCATTGAGGGTGATGAGTGTGTTTGCGTAGTGAATCCCAATTTTTGTAAATTGCTATTAAGCACGTCCCTGTACGCATTCAAGCCATCAATGTTTTGGGTGCCGGTATTCATCTCGACGTGTATTTTCAATTCAGCCAAGATGCTGTCACTACGCTGATCAACCCAATCAATCAATGCTTGATCTTGCGCTGTTAACGTCGTGGTGATTGATGTTACGGTTTGCGCGGCAAGGGTTATCGGCAAAGCTAATAGTAAAAGTGCGAACTTAGTGATGTTCACACTAAGGTGTTTTGATTTAAAGAGTTGCTTTTGTTTGAAAAGGAATGTCATTGGTTTATCAGTAAGCAGTCATCAATGGATATAGCCTAGCCCAAGCGGCGTTTTTAGACCAGTCTGATTGCAATGCTCAGAATATAAATTATAGTGCTTGCTCTTGCTTGAGTGTGTTTTGTACTCGTTTTGAGCACCAATTTCCAGCCTCTCTTTATAGACGATGAGCCCATCTACCAACGATAAGCCTGCAATTGGCGACTCCTCTTCAGGCGTTCTTCGCAAACCAGACAGCTGGATTAAGCAAGATTGGCGAATAATATTATTTGGCTTCGTGTTGATGTATTGCTCGAGCCCTGGGCAAACATACTTTATTGCGTTGTTTGGCGGTGAAATCCGTGCCGACTTAAATTTGAGCCACGGTGAATTCGGTGCTGTGTATTCTGCCGCAACACTATGCAGCGCCTTTTTATTGTTATGGAGCGGTCGAATTTTGGACCGAGCTTTGCTCAATTGCTTTGTTGTTGGTGTGGTGGCGGGCTTAGCCACAGCCAGCTTTGTCATGTCTTTTGCAACCGGAGCTCTGTCTCTTTTCTTGGCTATATTCCTTTTGCGTCATTTCGGCCAAGGCCTAATGGGAATGACCAGTGTAACGACCATGATGCGCTATGTGCCTGCTCATAAAGCTAAAGCAAGTGCTCTGAGTCATATGGGCTACTCAGCGGCTGAGGCGACTATACCGAGTGTCATTGTCGCGTGCTTGCTGTTTACTGTATGGCAAGATATTTGGCGGTGGTTGGCACTCGGACTGATTCTGGTATTACCGCTTTTACTGAGCTACTTACTACAGAGCCATAAAGCGGCTAAAAAGCGCGCAGCCGATGGCCATGCCAAACAGAGTAGCAATGCTGATCATGTTGTAGAGAACGCGTACTTAGAAGGGCCTCAATGGTCTCGCGCTCAGGTGGTTAAAGATCCATTCTTTTACGCCATATTGCCGGGACTGACTTGCCAGTCTTTACTGTATACCGGCTACATGTTCCATCAAGTTCACTTAGTGGAATCAAAAGGGTGGTCTCTGGCTGTTTGGGCGGGGCTTTATCTGGTGTTTTCGCTTACTACTTTGTCGATGTCGTTTGTTCTGGGTGCGCTAGTTGATCGGTTCGGCGCCTTGCGAGTGATCCCGTGGATCAATGTGCCAATGATGTTTGGTTTATTGGTTTTGGCCAGTTCTTCTTCAATACTGACGGCAGTCGTGTTTATGGTATGTATGGCTCTGTCCACAGCAGGACAAGCGTCAAGTGGAGGGCCTTTTTATTCAGAACGCTACGGTAATAAAAACTTAGGCGCGATAAAATCCTTAGGCAGTTTCTATATGGTTTTGATGACCGCTGTTTCACCCATAATTTTGGGTTACTTTATAGACCAAAGCGTGTCCATGAATGTACTTGCTTTGGGAGGCGTTGTTTATGCCTTGATAGTGTCGGTCGTTGCTGGCTTTGCTTGTAAAGCCGCCTTGTTGTCTCCAAAGCCAAAACCTAACGTTCCGGTGTAGCTTAAAATCTTAGCTTAAAGCCAAATGCCTAAAACCTAAGGGAAATCCTCCTTAGAATAAGCCTTCTGTCTCGTCTTCTGTCTCAACTATTTTTTCTTCAGGCTCAACTCGCTCAAGCTCTTCGTTAGTCGGAGCAAAGGGGTCTTGGTTGCCGCCTTCTTCTCCGGGTTCTCGCAGCGAGTCTGGCGTAAGGTCGGGGTTGTAAGGGAGTAAATCATCATACTCATAAAGCCCGTTAAGCTTATCCAAGGCTTGCTGTGCCTTTAAGCGATTAGCCACCACCAACTCAGGACGCAGAGGTTCCAAGGCGAAATATTCTTCAACGGCTTCTGGGTCTTCTTCAACTGTGCGAGCGCCGGTTTCTCGGTTAACGAATCCTCGCTCGATGTATTCAGGAACTGTTTCGGAGTCTACTTCTACGTCTTTTACGCCTTCTCGCATGTAGTCGATCCATACAGGTAGTGCTGTTCTACTTCCTGCTTCGCCTTTGCCCATCGTGCTGGGTTCGTCGAATCCAATCCAAACGGTGGTCGCCACTTTTGAATTAAACCCAGTGAACCAGGCGTCAATGTAGTCGTTAGTCGTGCCCGTCTTACCGGCTAAATCAGTACGTTCAAGCGCTAATGCTTTGCGAGCCGTTCCGCGCCGCACAACATCCTTCATCATGCTTACCGTAAGAAAGTTGTTGGCTCGGCTCATCACGCGAGGAGCTTCGTATACCAGAGGTGCTTGAAACTCCTGCTCTGGGGTAGGTGTGTTCTCTACTTCATCGATTGTTTGCGTTTCTGTACCTAGACTATCCTCTAGTTCCGCTTGCACGCCAAGCAACCCGGTCATTTCTTCCGTAAGATCCGGAAAAGGCAAATATTGGTCATAGCATTCATCGCAAAACTGCGGTTTGGGTGCTGTGAATATCACATTGCCGTCTCGGTCTTCGATTCGCTCAATGAAGTAAGGCTCGACTCTATAGCCTCCATTTGCAAGCACGCCATAGGCCGACAGCAGCTCAAGCGGTGTTACGCCCCCTGATCCGAGCGCCATAGTTAAAGACGCGCTGAAGCGGTTCATGTCAATGCCAAAGCGATCAATGTATTCGCGTGCGAATGGAATACCTATCGAACGTAAAAGTCGTATAGACACAAGGTTCATAGACTGGCCAAGTGCTTCGCGCATTCTGGTAGGGCCAAAGAATTTTCCGGAGTAGTTTTCAGGGCGCCATACCGTACCGTGCGCTGGGTCGGTCATAACAATGGGGGCGCCGCTGATCAGTGATGCTGGAGTAAAACCTTTGTCTAAAGACGCAGAATATATAAATGGCTTAATGTTTGAGCCAGGTTGCCGTATAGACTGCACCGCTCGGTTGTATTTATTTAAGAAGAAATCATAGCCGCCAGCTAATGACAATATAGCGCCTGATGCGGGGTCAATTGAAATAAGAGCTCCACTAACGGCGGGCAATTGAGATAGTTTGAAGCGTTGCGACTCAAATTCTAAGCTTAATGTCGCGCTCTCATCGCCCACCAATTCGGTTCTTTTGGCTATTAGAGTTTTTCGTTCTTCGTCGTTTAATGCTCGAGGCATAACGTAAACGATATCACCGGGTGTTAGCACTGATTTTACGTCGGTGATCCAATCGCCAATAATTTCAGCGGTTTTATGTCTGCGCGCCCAGCGCATGTCATCGAGCGCTAAGGACTTGAGTCCGGTGTCTTTTACAAAAATCTGTGCCGATTTGCTGTCAACACTTAGTACCAGAGCCGGAGATTGTTCGACGCTTCTGGGTATGTCGGCCAAAGCTTGTTCGTAAGCGTCTGCTGGTGCGCTCAAATCTACAGCGAGTTGGTCTAGACTAACTCTGGCGACGGGCCCCCTAAATCCATGACGGCGGTCATACTCCTCTAAGCCTTTACGCAAGGCAACTTGTGCCTGTTTTTGTAGTGGTGATTTGACCGTTGTATAGACATTGAGACCGGACCAATAGGCATCTTCGCCGTACTCTTCGATCAACTTAGCGCGTACCATTTCGCCAATATGTGGTGCAGAGATATCGATGGTTTTAGAGTGTTTACGGGCAGTGACGGGTTGA
Organism: Proteobacteria bacterium UBA7415; assembly: GCA_002470515.1. Taxonomy (GTDB): domain Bacteria; phylum Pseudomonadota; class Gammaproteobacteria; order Arenicellales; family Arenicellaceae; genus Arenicella. The sequence goes on from DKML01000015.1 coordinate 252,276, forward strand.
GCCACGGCTTGAGAGTACACCTCGTCGCTTATTTTGCCGATATCTTGCATCCGTCCTAAAACGTAGTTGCGTCGTTGCGTTGCGCGTACGGGATTGCGTAAAGGGTTATAGCTGGATGGCGCTTTTGGCAGCCCGGCTAGCATCGCGTGTTCCGCAACGCTAAGCTCGCTTAACGGTTTGTTGTAATAAACTTCGGCTGCCGCACCAAAGCCGTAAGAGCGATGACCCAAAAAGATTTTATTTAGATACAGAGACAGAATTTCATCTTTACTCAATATCTGCTCTAGCTTTAAGGCGAGCAAAATTTCTTTAATCTTACGTGTGTAAGTTTTTTCGGGGCTTAGGTAAAAATTTCGAGCAACTTGCATGGTGATGGTGCTGGCGCCTTGGCTTGAGCCACCGGCTTCTAGGTTTGCAAGGGTCGCGCGTATAAGTCCAAAAAAATCAATTCCGCCGTGCGAATAAAACCTGTCGTCTTCGCTCGCTAGTACAGCGTCTATAAGGGTTTGAGGAATTTCCGCCATTTTAAGAGGCTGTCGACGCTCGTCACCAAATTCGGAAATAAGGAGATTGTCAGCCGAATAGACTCTTAATGGAACTTTAAGCTCAATGCCACGGATTGAGTTGGCATTAGGCAGCTGATTATCAAGTTGTACGACCAAAAAGCCGACAATGATCCAGCCGATCATGAAGAACGTTGCACCCCAAAGGGCGATAGGGATTAGGAAGCGATATTTAGACAAAACATTGGATTTGATGCGCAAATTAGACGACCATGATATATGAATTGAAAAGAATCCTGAATAAAATTGTGGCATTATTGCTGCGCATTGCTTAGTATTTAAGTAATGCGTAATAAAAGCGTTGTAAATAGCTGTTTTTAAAGGAGGTTTCTTGAAGTTTTTTAGCCCAAACGTCTCGTCGGTTATCGGTTTAGATATCGGTACCCACTCTATAAAACTTGTTGAATTGGGTGGCAGTATTGCCAGCCCCAAGATCAATGCGTGGGGGGTTGCTAAAACTCCGCAAAATACCTTTGCCGAAAACGCTATTACTAATGTCGACCAATTAGCCGAAGCTGTCCGCGGCTTAATTACCCAGTCTGGCGCAACCAGTAAAATTGCGGCTGTCGCCATTTCGTCGTCGCACGCTATTACCAAAGTAATTGGCATGCCAGTTGAAATAGGCGAGCTTGAGCTAGAAGAGCAAGTAAACATCGAAGCGTTGCACTTCGTTCCTTACCCGATTGATGAAGTAAATATCGACTTCGAAGTAATTGGGCGTGCAGCTAATAACGAACAAGAGAATGATGTGCTTTTAGTCGCCTGCCGACGCGCAATTGTTGACGAATACATAGATCTTATCGAAGCATCTGATTTACAGCTTAAATATGTCGATATCGATACGTACGCTCTAGAGCGAGTTTGTCGTGGTCAAAAGCGTTTAGTCGGTGAGTCTGACGATCCACTTGCTTTATTTGATATTGGCACGAATACCAGCCACTTGATTTTGTTAGACAAACAACGTGTCATTTATTCGCGACACCAAAATTTTGGTGGTGTTCAGCTTATTAAGCAGATCCGTAAAGAGTATGGGGTTAGTGCCGAAGAAGCTGAAGGCATCCTTAATTCTGCACAATTGCCAGGTGATTTCATTGCTTCTGTTCAAGAGCCGTTTGCCGAGCAGTTGCAACAAGAGATTAATCGCGCATTACAGTTTTTCTATTCATCTAGCCCACATTCAAGTATTGATAGTTTGGTGTTGTCTGGTGGTTGCGCTTCTCTTGAGGGTCTAGCTGGCGATTTGGAGATGAAGTTACGTACAAAAGTAAGTGTTCTTAATCCATTTTCTAGTGCGCGCGTTATGTCGAATAGATCGACTGTGGCAAGGTATTCTGCCTCAATGTCTACGGCCTATGGTCTTGCGCTTAGGGGGTTAAGCTAATGGCTAACATTAATTTATTACCCTGGCGTGAAGAGCAGCGAAGAGAACGCAATAGAGCAACTCTAATGACTTGTATTGCCATATGGGTGGGCGCTGCATTTTTAGTGTTTGTTGGCAACATGGTTATGAATAGCCGTATTGAATACCAACAGAGTCGCAACAATTTTTTGACGTCAGAAATTAGTAGCTTGGCGGTTGTGATTCAAGAGATCGAAGACTTAAAGGACAAACGCGATGCATTAATTGAGCGAATGGATGTTATTCAAACGTTGCAAGAGAACCGAGCGCAAATTGTGCATGTTTTTGACGACCTAGCGAGCAAGCTACCTAAAGGCGTTTATTACGAAAGTATTGACAAAAATGACGACCGTTTACATATTGATGGCAAGGCGCAATCAAATGGCCGAGTGTCCGCGTTAATGCGAAATCTTGATGCATCAGATTGGTTTAGTAACCCTGATTTAAAAGTGGTTGATCTGGCAGATCAAAACGGATCATCGGTGTCCGAGTTTGATGTGGAAGTTAAAGAATCTAGATCGGGCGGGGGAGACGACGGAGTCGAAACTATAGAGTGAGCGTTTAACGTTACCTATCGGAAAGAATGGCCGGGTGTTTAGAAACAAAGTATTAAAGAATCAGTCTCGTGAGTAAAAATATGACTTTAATTGAAGAACTCAGTAATTTAGACATAAACGACATCGGCTCTTGGAGTCGACGCGTTAAGCTGGTTGTAGCTTTGCTGGTGTCTGTCGTTATTTTATTTGCAGGCTATTACTTTGTAGTCAAAGATAAATTCGCCGAGTTAGAAACGGTTCATAGAGAAGAGCAAACGCTTAAGAATCAGTTTTTGGAAAAGAAAGCTCTTGCTATAAATCTTGATGCCTACAAAGCGCAAATGGTGCAGGCCGAACAAACCTTTGGTTTATTGCTTAAACAATTACCAAATGAGAGCGAGGTTCCTGATCTGTTGGTTGATATGACTCAAGTAGGTTTATCTAGAGGTCTACAGTTTGAACAATTTAGATTGGGTGAAACGTTTGCAAAAGACTTTTATGCCGAAAAACTGGTCAATATTCGAGCAAGCGGTAGTTATCATCAGATAGCAGGTTTTGTGAGCGACATTGCCGCTTTGCCCAGAATTATCAATGTGACAAGCTTCAGGCTGAACCGAACGGAAGGTGATGGCAATGTCCTGACGCTTGAGGCAGTGACTAAAACGTATCACTATTTAGACGAAGGCTATGTGGCAGATGAACAACCTCAATAAACCATTTCAAGCTTTGGCTGTGCTCGGACTGACGTTGGCGTTGACCGCCTGCGGCGACTCCAGAATGAGTGACTTACGTGAGTTTGTTGACACAGCCTATGCTGACCGCAAGCCAGAGATTGAGCCCTTGCCGGAAATGAGACCATTCAAAGCGTATGAGTATTCGGCATATGATCTCGACGACCCTTTTGATATTGGCAACGTATTTGTCGGTCGTGATGGTGGCGGTGCAGACACTACAGGCTTGCGACCTGATGAAACCAGAGCGCGCGAGCCTCTTGAGTTTTTTCCGCTAGACGCTCTGAAAATGATGGGTACGCTAGAACGCGACAATAAGCCTTGGGTGATTTTGCAGACCTCTCAGGGCACTGCCCATTATCTAGCTATTGGTAATTACATGGGGCAAAACGAAGGCCAAATAAAAGTAATTGATGTTGCCCAGCAGGCGATTGTGTTGACCGAAACCTTTTTAAATACAAGCGGTCAGTGGGAAACAAGAGACGTTGAACTAACGATTGAAGAATAGGACTGAGTCCGGAAGAAACCTTATGTTGAATGAAAAAGTAAACATACAGATAGGCGAATGGTCATCTGCCCATGACGGCAGACTGAACAGAGCTAAAGTGGGGATCGTGTTTGCTGTGTTGATGATGTTCGTGGGCGTTTTCGTTAGCAGTCAGCTGGTTAACGCGCAAGATAAGACAGTATTAAAAGATATCGTTTACAGCAGTCTCTCCGGAGAGAATGTACAAATAAATTTTGTTACAGATGGTACTTTGAGTGAGCCCGGTAGTTTCGTTACAGACGAGCCGGCTCGTATCGCCCTGGACTTTTTTGGCGTGAGCTCAGAAGTAGAGACACGCAAGCTTGATATCCAGACAGGGAAAGTTGAAAGTATTACAACTGTAGAGGCCGGTGACAGAACGCGCGTTGTAATTAACCTTTATGACACCGCGCGTTACGAATTGCTGCCCGCCTCCAATGGGTATTCGATTACTGTTTTCAATAGTGAAATTGATAGTACTGCAGTCGTTAAGCCAAAGCCGTTTACTGCACGGCCTGAAGTGGCGACTAAAGAAGCCATTCAAAATATTGATTTTAGACGGTCTGAAGCGGGTGGTGGTAAGTTAGTTGTTGATCTAAACGACCCAGGTGTAACGATCGATACGCGTGAGAGTGATGGCGAAATTGTCGTAGACTTGCTCGGCGTTAAATTGCCCAGCACTTTAGAGCGCCGGCTTGATGTCGTGGATTTTGCGACACCGGTACAGACCGTTGATGCGTTTCAGAATGGCGACAACGTGCGCTTGGTAATCGTGCCTCAAGGCAGATACCAGCACCTCGCGTTTCAAACAGGCAACCGCTTCAACTTAATCGTTGATCCGATTGTTGAAACCGATGCTGATCGCAATCGCAAAGCACAAGAGGATTTGGGTTTCTCAGGTGAACGTTTATCGATTAACTTGCAGAAAATTGATGTTCGTAGTGCTTTAGCGGTTATTGCGGATTTTACTGGGATTAATTTTGTGACCAGTGATTCGGTGCAAGGAGAAATATCGGTCAACCTCAAGGATGTGCCTTGGGATCAGGCATTGGATGTGATCATGCGCAGCAAGGGTTTGTCTAAGCGTCAAACAGGTAACGTTATTTGGGTTGCGCCCACTACGGAAATTCAAGAATTCGAAGAAGAGGAGTTAAAAGCCAATGCTATTGCGGCCGAATTTGCGCCACTAGTTTCTGAGATGATTACCGTGAGTTACGCAAAAGCTGAAGTGCTTGCCGAAGTGATTAAGAGCGTCGGTGCTGGCGGCGCTGCGAATAATGGCGGTGGAGCTGATTCAAATCGCCAGTTTATAGGTGGTGGAGACGGTGGTATTGCCAATGGAATGGGTTTTGGTGGCGGTGGTTTGACATCAGGTGGTAACTCACTGCTTACACCGCGCGGTAGCGTTACCGCCGATGTGCGGACTAATACACTGCTTATCCAAGATGTTGCTGAAAAAATTAAAGAAATTCGCATTTTAGTGGGTAAACTAGACAAGCCTGTTCGTCAGGTACTAATTGAAACACGTATTGTTGAGGCCACAGACACGTTTAGCCGCGAACTCGGCGCACGACTCGGTTTTCAAAGGATCACAGACAATGCTCGCTTTCCTGGCAGCAATGGTAGCGATATTGGAGGCTTTGTTGGAAGCGGAACAACGGAAGGTTTGGGCGTTATTCAAAATTCGCGAATCGATGATGAGCCAGGTTTACTGTTTGATAGTTCACGTGGTGCGCCAGGCGGGCTGGCCGTTGACCTTGGCGCTAACGGAATCTCAGGACAGCAAGCCGCGTCGTATGCCTTTGACGTATTTAAAGCTGGTGTGGGCTACGCACATTTAATTACGCTGGAACTATCTGCGTTGCAGGCCGATGGTCGCGGTAAGGTTGTTGCTTCGCCGCGGTTGATCACGGCAAACCAAAAAGAAGCGTCAATTCGCCAAGGCGAAGAACGCGTTTTCGAACTCGAGGGTTCTGAGGTGGCTGGAATCGAGACCAAGGAAGCTGTTTTGAAATTAGTAGTTACGCCGCAAATCACGCCAGATGATCGTGTGATTATGGATGTTCAAGTGAATCAGGATACGTTTATTCCTGGCACGGCAGGGAATTTAAGTATTAAAGAAGTTAAGACTCAGGTTCTTGCAGATAATGGCGAAACGATAATCATTGGTGGTATCTATCAGGAAGAGAATCAATATTCTGAAACAAAGGTGCCCTTCTTAGGTGATATACCGATTATAGGAAACCTCTTTAAGAAAAAGTCAAAGAGAGATAACCGCATTGAGCTTCTGATTTTCTTAACACCTAAGATCATTAGCCCTAAGTTAGATTTAGGTTAAACTGCATACCAAAATAGGGGTGCTTTAATCTAAATAGCCCCTATCTGGTACTTAATTGGGATAGTTACAAAACTGGATAGATGCTAAAACACTTGATTTTGACGCATTAAGCAGTACATTCCTCGGTAGAGCGCTGTAGATGGATAGGCGGCGCGTCCCTCACATACAAAGAGAATATGCAGAATATTATTTTGATAGGCCCTATGGGGTCAGGCAAGACTACGGTTGGTCGTCAGCTAGCGAAGCGAACTCGGATGGAGTTTGTTGACTCTGATCATATGATCGAAGATCGATGCGGAGTTTCAATATCAACCATATTTGATATAGAAGGTGAGGACGGATTCCGAAAGCGCGAAACCAAGATGCTGACAGAGCTTTGTCAAATGAACGGTATTGTATTGGCAACGGGTGGTGGTGCAATTACAACGGAAGGAAATCGTATTCTTTTGCGTAAGAGTGGATACGTGGTTTACTTGAAAACCTCTATAAATACTCAGATTGCGAGAACTCAAAAAAACCAAAACCGACCTCTATTAGAAAACGTGGATCCAGAGGTAAAACTCCAAGAACTCATGGATGAGCGCGGCAATTTATACGAACAAGAAGCAGATTTGATAGTGACCTCTGGGGAGCGAATTGTTTCGAAAGTGGTTGAAGAAATAATGTCCCACCTAGACAACTAGTGATCGGTATAGCTTAACTTTGGTATAACGTATAAGCGCAGGCCTCGTTGAAGCCTTATAGATTCAGTAGATATACCGTATAGATTTTGACCTCATTTTCGCTGAAGTGGCTTAAAACATACCACTTACTTCTGTTTTCCCGATTTGCGGCCGTCATTGCCTAATGACTCCAGAGCCGTAAACGCCTATAATCCACGGCCTACTTTCGGTATTTACTGAAATCGGATTTACTCTGAGCCAGTGATGCTAACGCCCGACAAAGATGCTCGGGCGGCCAAGATTCGCCGTCAGCGGGAATGTACAAGGATGTTTGTGCTGCGTGATGAACTTCATCGTGCTCTTCGATCAATTTAATCTGAATGGGTCTCAAGCGTGAAAAACTTGTATCACTCATCTGAGGGCTTGTATCGCCCTGAGTTTGAAAAAGACAACTGTGGATTCGGTCTTATTGCCCATATGGACGGTAAGCCTAGTCATTGGCTAATCCAAACCGCAATCGGAGCGTTAGCTCGCCTTACCCATAGAGGGGCCGTAGCCTCTGATGGTAAGACAGGTGATGGCTGTGGCGTGCTTATGGCAATGCCAGACACGTTTATGCGCGCGCGTGCGGCAGACGCCGATATAACGCTAAGTGGCTTTTTTGCTACGGGACTCGTGTTCAGTAGCCGTGCGGCTAGTCACTTCGATGCTATTAACACAACGTTTGAAAGTGAATGCGCTGCTCACGGATTACAGCTTGCTGGCTGGAGAGATGTGCCCCTTGATGAAAGCGCTCTTGGTGAACAGGCCAAAGCCTCGTTGCCGGCGATTAAACAAGTGTATATCTGCCAGGCAGATAACGCAGACCAAGATCCCACCCAAGACCTCACTCAAGAAGCGTTTGAGCGCCAAGTGTTCTTGGTTCGTCGTTGTGTCGAAAAAACCATAGCCGATATTGATTCAGAGTTTTACGTTCCTAGTCTATCTAGTCGTGTAATGCTTTTTAAGGGTTTGGTAATGCCAGCGTACCTACCCATTTTTTTTAAGGATTTAAGTGATGAGCGCATGGAATCCTCTTTGTGCTTATTCCATCAGCGTTTCTCTACCAACACATTACCGCAATGGCGCTTAGCGCAACCGTTTAGGTTTCTTGCTCATAACGGCGAGATCAACACGATTCGTGGCAACAGGAACTGGTCTTTGGCGCGAGGTAGCAAGTTAGTTTCCCAAGAGCTACCCAATTTGCATGAAGCACAGCCTTTTGTGAGCACCGATGGTTCAGACTCAATGAGTATGGACAATATGTTGGAGGTGTATTTGATGGGTGGCATGGATATTTTCAAAGCCACGCAAACTCTAGTGCCTCCGGCTTGGCAAAATGCTGATTTTATTGATCCTGACCTAAAAGCGTTTTACCGATTTCAAGCGATCAATACCGAGCCTTGGGATGGCCCTGCAGGCTTAGTGATGACCGATGGTCGGCACGCATGCTGCACCTTAGATCGTAACGGCTTACGTCCAGCTCGATTTGTGATTACCAAAGATCGAATAATTACACTCGCATCAGAAGTCGGTGTTTACGAATACGCCGAAGCCGATGTGGTAGAAAAAGGCCGCTTAGGTCCAGGCCAGATGATGGCTGTGGATACTCATACGGGTACAATCATCACGCCAGCAGACGTACATCAACACGTTAAGAGTCAGCACCCGTATAAACAATGGTTGCGCAATAACGTGATTCGTTTGAAGTCGGACATAATGCTTGATGAAACGACGGTTACATTGAACGCAGCCTCGTTAAAGATCTATCAAAAGATGTTTCAAGTGTGCAGCGAAGAGCGCATAGAGATTATTAAGGTGCTTGCTGAGTCAGCTCAGGAAGCGACAGGTTCAATGGGAGACGACACGCCCATGGCTGTGTTGTCTGAACGCCAGCGACTGATCAGTGACTATTTCCGTCAGCAATTTGCTCAGGTCACCAATCCGCCTATCGACCCATTGCGCGAACAAATAGTAATGTCACTAGAGACTTACTTCGGAACTGAGAGCAGTTTGTTTTCGCCTCAAGAGAGAATGGCGAAAGCGATTGTGGTGGATTCGCCGCTTTTAGCGACCTCTAAGTTCCAACGCTTGCTGGCAACCGATGATGCTGATTTTGCTCATCATAAAATTGATCTAACTTTTTCGACAGATCAAAGCCTTGAGCAACGTATTAAGGAGATCTGCGCCGAAGCAACCCAAGCAGTGCAACAAGGTAAACGAATTGTAGTGCTGTCTGATCGGGATATCTCGAAAGACCTAATGCCTGTTCCAGCCTTGCTGGCTACGGGTGCGGTTCATCATCGTTTAACTTTAGATGGGCTACGTTGTAATGCAAATATTGTGGTTGATACTGGCGCTGCGCGCGACCCGCATCAGTTTGCAGTGCTTATAGGGTTTGGCGCTACAGCGATTCATCCATACCTTGCTTTTGAAACTATTCGAGAGATGTTTAACGAAGGCCGACTAAAAGGCGACCTAAATCAGTCGTTGCGCTCTTATCGTAAGGGCATTATCAAAGGCTTGTACAAGATTATTTCAAAAATGGGTATTTCGACCATTCATAGTTATCGTGGCGCACAGTTGTTTGAAGCCATAGGTCTTGCTACTGAAGTGATCGATCTTTGTTTTAAAGGGACAACGAGTCGGGTTGAGGGCGCGTCGTTTAATGATCTTGAAGCTGACCAAAGAGTACTTTTGAAAAAAGCTTGGAACTCTCAAGCATTGCTAGACCAAGGCGGGTTATTGAAGTTTGTTCACGGCGGTGAATATCACGCGTACAACCCCGACGTAGTGAACACCTTGCACGAGGCTGTAAAGAGCGGCGACTTCGAAACTTATCGCGGTTACGCAGATACTGTAAATCATCGAAATCCGATGGTCTTGCGCGACCTGCTTAAAATCAAAGATGACATTGTTGCAGTTGACTTAGAGTCTGTAGAGGCTTGGCAGGATATCGTTTTGCGCTTTGACAGTGCTGGTATGTCTTTGGGTGCGTTGTCGCCCGAAGCGCATGAGTCTTTGGCTGAAGCAATGAACAGTTTGGGCGGGCGATCTAATTCGGGCGAAGGTGGCGAAGACGCTGCGCGCTATGGAACAGCCAAGATGTCTAAGATAAAGCAAGTGGCGTCTGGCCGATTTGGGGTCACTCCGCACTACTTAGTTAATGCGGAAGTCCTACAAATTAAAATTGCTCAAGGCGCTAAGCCTGGTGAGGGTGGACAATTGCCTGGTCACAAGGTGAATAAGCTGATTGCTCGGCTACGTCATTCAAGCCCTGGTGTAGCATTAATTTCGCCACCACCACATCACGACATCTATTCGATTGAAGATCTGGCCCAGTTGATTTTCGACCTTAAGCAAGTGAATCCTGATGCCATGGTATCGGTAAAGCTTGTCGCTGAAGCCGGGGTAGGGACTATTGCGGCTGGCGTTGCTAAGGCTTATGCCGACTTAATCACCATATCTGGGTACGATGGCGGTACTGGCGCAAGCCCGTTAACGTCTGTTCGTTATGCAGGTTCGCCTTGGGAACTTGGTTTAACCGAAGCGCATCAAACTCTGCGCGCCAATGATTTGCGCGACAAAGTTCGCTTGCAAACCGACGGCGGTTTGAAGACTGGCTTAGATGTTGTTAAAGCCGCTATATTGGGCGCTGAAAGTTTTGGTTTTGGTACGGGGCCAATGGTTGCACTAGGGTGTAAGTATTTACGCATTTGCCACTTAAACAATTGCGCGACAGGTGTAGCCACTCAGCACAATGTATTGCGACAGAAGCATTACGTTGGCACGGTTGAACGTGCGGCAAACTACTTTATGTTTATTGCTATGGAAACGCGTGAGTGGATGGCTAAGCTAGGCGTGACTAAATTAACTGACTTAATTGGTCGTACTGATTTATTGAGTATGATTGAAGGCAAGACATCAAAACAGAAAGGCTTAGACCTATCGAAGATATTGTCGGATGCGGGTGTTGACCCGAGTAAGCCCCAGTTTTGTATTACGCCAAAGAACGAGCCGTTTGATAAAGGCGAGTTGGCTGAGCAAATGGTGCGCGATATGACAGAAGCGATTACCAACAAATTGGGTGGTCGTTTTAGTTACCAAGTGCAAAACATACACCGCTCTATTGGTGCACGCCTATCAGGCGTAATTGCTAAGATTCATGGGCACGAAGGTTTGCAAGATGCGCCTATTACGATGGATCTAGTCGGCACAGCCGGGCAGAGCTTTGGTGTTTGGAATGCTAACGGCTTAAACATGAACTTGAAAGGCGACGCAAACGATTACGTTGCAAAAGGAATGTCGGGCGGACGTATAGCAATTTACCCGCACGCGGATAGTCGTTTTGTAGCGGCTGATTCAAGCATTATGGGGAATACCTGTCTTTACGGTGCTACGGGCGGCGAACTGTTTGCTGCGGGTCGTGCTGGCGAGCGTTTTGCGGTACGCAACTCTGGCGCGTTTGCTGTTGTGGAAGGCGTTGGTGACCACGGTTGCGAGTACATGACTGGCGGCGCGATATGTGTGTTGGGTGAAACCGGCGTTAACTTTGGTGCCGGTATGACTGGCGGTGTTGCATTTGTATTAGACGAGAGTCGTCGTTTTATCGATCGCTATAACCATGAGCTTATTGATACCTACCGTCTAATGCCCGAAGCCATGGAGTCTTATGCGCAATTGTTGCAAAGCATGATTGAAAAACACTTAGCGGCAACACAGAGTGTTCGAGCCAGAGAAATTTTGGATGACTTTCCAGACTTTCTACCTCACTTTTGGGTGGTTAAGCCCAAGGCAAGTGAGCTGGATACCTTGATTGATTCACTAGTGGCCGCGGCTTAATCCTATGAGTAATAATTTTCAGTTTTTAGATGTGCCTCGGCAAGACCCTGCAAAAGTTCCTGCGCGAGATCGCGTTGAACAATTTGCAGAAATCTATGGTGAGTATGATGAGGAGCAAGTTGCTGCTCAGTCTGATCGTTGTTTAGATTGCGGTAACCCTTACTGTGAGTGGAAATGTCCAGTTCATAACTACATCCCTAATTGGTTAAAGTTAGTCAGCGAAGGCAATCTATTTGAAGCAGCTGAATTGTCGCATCAAACTAACTCTTTGCCTGAAGTGTGTGGGCGCATATGCCCGCAAGATCGTTTGTGCGAAGGCGCGTGTACGCTCAATGATGGCTTCGGTGCTGTGACTATTGGTTCAGTCGAGAAATACATCACTGACGAAGCGCTCAAACAAGGCTGGCGTCCAGATATGTCGCAAGTTGTTTGGACCGATAAGCGCGTTGCCATTATTGGTGCGGGTCCTGCTGGACTAGGCTGTGCGGATATATTGGTACGCAATGGTGTAAAGCCAGTAGTTTTTGACCGCTATCCAGAGATCGGTGGTTTGCTAACATTTGGGATACCTCCGTTTAAGTTAGAGAAAGACGTTGTAAAAACACGTCGTCAGATCCTAGAAGAAATGGGCGTTGAGTTTCGCTTAGACACTGAGATCGGTAAAGATCTCCCTTTTCAGTCGTTGCTAGACGACTACGACGCAGTGTTTCTTGGTATGGGTACTTACACATACATGAAGGGTGGCTTCGCGGGTGAAGAATTTGATGGCGTGCACGAAGCTCTACCTTTCTTAGTTTCCAATATCAATCGACTCATGGGGTTTGAAAAAGACGCTCACGACTATGTTGATATGAAAGGCCAGAAGGTTGTGGTGTTGGGCGGCGGCGATACCGCTATGGACTGCGTACGCACGTCTATTCGCCAAGGTGCAGAGAAAGTAAGCTGTGCTTATCGGCGTGATAAAGAGAACATGCCGGGCTCTATGCGCGAAGTAGCCAATGCCGAAGAAGAAGGCGTTGAGTTTTTGTGGAACAAACAACCGCTGGAGATCGTAGGTAATGGTACTCAAGTGTCGGGAGTTAAGTTTGTAACAACACGCTTAGGTCAGCCTGACGAGCGCGGCAGACGTCGTCCAGAGATTGTTCCTGGCTCAGAAGAAATTATAGAGGCTGATCAGGTGATCGTTGCCTTTGGTTTTCGACCGAGCCCACCGGCTTGGTTCAGCGACTTTGACATTCAGATCAATGATTGGGGTGGTGTTCAAACTACCGCGGATCTAGCGTTGAAGTTTCAAACCACCAATCCTAAAGTTTTTGCAGGCGGCGACATGGTGCGCGGTTCTGACCTAGTAGTAACCGCGGTGTTTGAAGGTCGTGAGGCAGCGACTGGAATCCTAAATTATTTAAACGTGTCGTAACGAAGCGACTGACGAGAGCTCCCTTTTAATGCATACAAAAAATGATCTTTATCTGCGCGCATTGCGTGGAGAACGAGTAGAACGAACTCCAATTTGGGTAATGCGCCAAGCAGGCCGTTATCTGCCAGACTATCGAGCGACTCGTGCGCGCGCGGGCGATTTTCTTACCTTGTGTAAAACTCCAGAAATGGCGTGTGAGGTAACTCTTCAGCCGATCGACCACTTTGGATTGGACGCCGCTATCCTGTTTTCTGACATTCTGACTATTCCTGATGCTATGGGCTTAGAGCTGGTTTTAGAGGAAGGGGTAGGCCCGGTTTTTCAAAAACCATTAATGGGCGCAGCTGACATAAACGAACTGGCCGTACCTGACATGCATGCGGACCTTGGCTACGTTATGGATGCAGTCGCGCTGATCCGTCGTGAGCTCAATGATCGAGTGCCCCTGATAGGTTTTACAGGTAGTCCGTGGACGCTCGCAAGCTACATGGTAGAAGGTAAAGGCAGTAAGGATTTTGCTAAAGTAAAAGGCTTAATGTTTGGTGAGCCTGAGTTGATGCATACTCTATTGAATGTTGTTACTGACGCGGTAATAGAGTATCTAAGGGCTCAAGTTCGCGCAGGTGTTCAGTCTCTAATGGTTTTTGATACTTGGGGAGGCATGCTATCTACCGCCGCGTTTAAAACATTTTCGTTGGCCTACATGCAACGCATAGTTACGGCTATTAAGTCTGACTCAGACTGTAAGGACGTACCGATCGTGCTGTTTACCAAAGGCGGTGGGCAGTGGTTAGAGATGCTTGCGGATACCGGTTGTGATGGTCTTGGTTTGGATTGGACTATAGATATTGCTCAGGCAAAACAGCGAGTCGGTGACAGAGTGATTCTGCAAGGCAATATGGATCCAGTGGTTATGAGTACTACTGGTGCTGCAGTTGAATCACAAGCACGAGCCGTTCTAGATGGTTATGGACAGGTTGGTGCGCAAGACCGTGGACACATTTTTAATCTTGGGCACGGGATTCAACCGACAGCCAAACCAGATAACATGCGAGTGTTAGTGGAAACAGTTAAATCGTACAGCCCTTCATTTCATTCATAGGGTTTTAGCCGGGATACAGTTGAGTTTGTTCTTGGCGGAGTGCGCTTTGGCCCCTATATTCGGACTCGATGGGTAGAGTCAAATGACCGTTAGTCGTGCTTAGTGCGGCGAAATGCCCCAAAAGCTTGAATTTGATGCCCTCCTAGGGTTAGTGTAGTTGCCGATGATAAATTTCAGTCAGATAGAAGCCGACATTTTTTTAGGTTCGGCGCCGCTCAACGGCGTAGATGTGGCTCGTCTTAAACAGATGAAAATCACATCGGTGGTGTCGTTACAGAGCGATGACGATTTGAAAACACACCGAATCGACTGGAAGAAGTTACAGGCCGCATACAAATACAACGGCATAGTGGCGCAACGTTTTCCGATTACTGATTTTGATGAGCATGATTTAGGCGAGAGACTCCCAACGGCGGTATTGGGCTTGCATACGCTACTTACAGAAGGACACCGAATCTATGCGCATTGCAATGCGGGGGTGTGTCGAGCGCCCGCCACAGTCCTTACGTATTTGTGTCATTACCGAGGAATGGATATTGATAAAGGTTTGGCCTATATTCGTCGTGCGCGACCACAAGTAAATCCATACCGTTCAGCCGTAGAAAAAGCACTTAAAGAACTAAAAGACGAATTCTAGATATCTTGTTTAGGTATCGATGTGGGTAATGTCGGGGTAGGTATTGGTGCGGTCAATACAGTCGCGAGACTATTAGTCGACCAATTTTTCTGCACGCAAGAAGTCGAGCACTAAGTCCCGAACTTCTGGCTGAGCAGCCGCAGTTGGGTGAAGTCCATCAGCTTGAATGTAGTTATCTTTCAGAAAAAACTCTTCTCGATAAAAATCAAATAGCGGTACTTCGAATTCTGCAGCTAGGTCCTTATATACAGCTCTAAACGAATCGATGTAACGCGGTCCATACGTAGGTGGCACCGAAATTCCGATTAATACGAGGTCGATATCACGGTTGCGTATCTGCGTGATCATCCCACGCAAATTTTCTTTGAGCAGGTCAACAGACCCTCCGCGCAAACCATCATTGGCGCCTAGCTCTAGCAACACTAAGTCGGGCTCTAATTCATCCAGGGTTACTTCAATTCGTGCAAGGCCACCACTGCTGGTTTCCCCAGAAATGCTCGCATTAATCAAAGTATGGTCTGTGCCAAGCTCAGCTTGAAGTAACTCTACCCAGCCATCCTTAGGGTTGATACCGTAACCTGCGCTTAGACTGTCGCCATATACTAATAGGCTCTTGCTATGAGTAAGTTGAGCTGCGCACAGGCAAGCGAGTATGACCGCCGCTGTGCGGACAAATGAAAAAGTAATGCGGCGATAAATCCAGAACTGCATGAATAGATATTAAACGGTTACGACGGGCATCTATTTTATCGGAGGTTTTGAAGAGCAATGTGACGGCAGCTCGGCTTATGCTGTAATTAACGCCGCAACATAGGCTGCAACTCATGCTGCAACAAGCGCTACCAAAATTTGTCTTGGCCGGTCGCCGCTAAAAGGTCTGCGACCATGCATGGTTAGCTTGTTGTCAATTAAAGCCACGTCGCCGTCTTGCCATGGAACATCAAACGTAAAGTCGTGGCTTAATTTTACAATAAGCTCCAGGCCTGAGGCCGGGATATGTGATCCATCGCCAAATGTGAGTGCGCTTGAAGGGTCTTCTTTTACCCCTTTCCAGCCCAGATAAGCGGCAACTAATTGATTGTATAAAACCTTGGCGCCATTATCGAGCACTCGTACAGCAGGCAGTATTGGCGTAGTTGCTTTAAGACTGCCATCGTCTTGCCATTCCCAGGTGTAACCTAGCTTTTTTAGTTTTGCTTCGCCCTCTTCTTTGCTGTCAACACTTAGGGTGTTTTTCCAGCTACGTCCTTGCCCGCTATCATGGTCATTTGCGGCTGGCATATGGGTAGTGTACTTAACGCCTTTGCTTGCAAGCTCTTGAGCTAGTTCAGGCTCGGCTTTCTCAAGCGCAGTGTAGAGCTGATCTGATCGGCAGATAGGTGACGCGCCACCTTTCTCAGCTGCGCTTTTACAAAAGAAGAAGAGCTTGTCAGGTGAGATCGGCGTTTGTGCCATCTCGTGATGCAAGAATATCTCAACGTCTTTGGGCGCCTCATTGGCCGTGAAAACTCTTTCTGTAAAGTTAATTCGAACGGCGTTAGAAAGTGACTCTTGATACGTAAAGCTTGGGTAATCAAATGCGCCTGAAAAGGTATCAAAGGTTTCGGCACTATCAACAGGAAACCCTCTAAACAAAATTGTTCCCGAGCTAGCGAGATCATTTTCTATTTGGCTTTTGTTTTTTTTAATCCACTCGCAAGCTTGTTCTAGGCTTTCTAGAGACGCGGGTGCTTTGACCACAATTGGGAACGGCCCGTCAGCAAATTCGAGTTGGTGGTCTACAGCAACTGTTGGTAGAGAAAGTGTCATAGCGAATCCTTGTTTTAGGCAAGAAGAGGTTTAATCGTAGATTGGAAAAAAGGTATTGAACGCGGCTTCGCAAAACTCACCGGGATCGTTAAATCTACGATCCGCGTTGAGTGCTGATATGTCGAGCATTTCTTGTTTGCTGAGTTCAAAATCGAAGATGTCTTGGTTTTCAAGCATCCGTTCAGGCCTACTAGTCTTAGGAATGATAGCGGTTCCACGCTGAACTCCCCATCTAAGTACTACCTGAGCGGGTGTTTTACCATGTCTTTTTGCGGCATTTTGAACAACCGACTTGTCTAACACCGATTCTGTTTTCTCGGCCATATCTAACTCAACGTATGAAAGAGCGCCGAGCGGAGAAAAGGCAGTGATTTCGATACTGTGCTCATGGCATAAACGCAGGAGCTTATCTTGAGTTAGGTACGGGTGAGACTCGACCTGAAGCATCGCCGGTTTAATTTTTGCGTAATTGAGCAGGTCTTGCATAAGCCCGGTATTGTAGTTACACACACCAATATGTTTACTCTTCTGCGTCTCTACTAATGCTTCCATAGCTCTCCAAGTATCCATTAGCGGTACGGGTGCTCTGCGCATTCCCTGTTCAGGTTTGCTAGGGTCGAACAACCACTCTGCAGGATAACGAGTTTCAAAAGGCACATACTCCAGCGCAATCGGAAAGTGTACGAGATACAAGTCTATGTAGTCCAGTTGTAAGTCACTAAGCGTTTTATCTAATGCTAATTCAACGTGTTCAGGTGCGTGATACGTGTTCCAAAGCTTAGAAGTAACCCATAGGTCTGACCGTGAGCAGAGCCCGTCTGCTATGGCTTTCTTAATACCTTCACCCACTTCTTTTTCGTTACCGTAATCGCTCGCACTGTCTAAGTGTCGGTAGCCTGCGGCTATCGCTGCGTACACTGCGTCGGCACAGTCTTGGGGGGCTATCTTCCATAAGCCAAAACCGACGAGCGGCATATTAATTGTATTGTGAGTCTTTTGCATAGTGAGAAAAGGGCTGTCTATTGAGCGAATTTGCGTTATTGTATCTTATATAAGACCTGCATGATAATATAAAAATCAACGTGATGTTGCTAGAGTGTTGACTGAATTGTTTGCATAACTCAGTCTATGAGGTTATCCAACTTAATGCTGTCTAATCAAAGACTACGAATTCTATGAGTACCAGTTTCCAGCCACTATATAAACAGGTCTACGATGTACTAACCCAGAGATTGCAAGAGGGTTACTGGAAGCCTGGAGATCTTTTACCCAGCGAATTTGCTCTTGCTGATGAATTGGGGGTTAGCCAGGGGACCGTACGTAAAGCGTTAAACCAATTGGTGACCGAATATTTATTAGACAGACAACAAGGCAAGGGTACCTTTGTTGCGGAGCACACCCAAGAAAGTTCATTGTTTCGTTTCTTTCGCTGGCGTGAGCCTGGAGGCGAAAAACTTATTCCAGAAACCACGGTCATCAGCCAGTCTCGAAAGTCAGCCAATGTTGATCAACAGCAAAAGCTCGGGCTGCCGGCCGGTGCTGAGATTAATGAGTTAGTGAGAGTTAGGTCATTGCTAGACCAGATCACTTTATTAGAATTTGTGGTTCAGCCTCTATCGGTATTTCCTGACATTGATCTGGTTAAGGAATTACCTAATTCGCTCTATACCTTGTATCAAGAACGCTACGGAATTTCGATCATTAGCGCTCGTGATGAGCTCCGCGCAGAAGCATTGCCAAAGAAATTTGCTAAGCATTTAAATCTACCGCCTCAACATCCTGTATTGGTCGTAGAGCGTCTTAGCATCAATATTGATGGCAGAGCGGTTGAATACAGTACGGCTTATTGCAGTACTGAATCATTTTCATACGTCGTTAATTTGAAGTAAGTGAGTTCTTTGTCTTATTCCATCTACGGCTTTAGCCACCTCTAGTTTTATAGTCTTCTTATGAGTAATTTAACCCGTGATTATTTAACGAGCGATTACATGCGCTCTCCAGACTGGAATACAGTACAACCGTTGAACCTTCGCGACGAACTTGTGTTGCAAGACGATAATTCGGTGCGGTTAAACACCGGTGATGAAATTTTGGAACTTAGATTTTTGGAGATCGAAGGCAACGTTGCTCTACGACTATCTTCTGTTCCTCATCAACGAGTTGAATATGGAATGCTCGTTCTTGATGCCCCAATCCTAAAACCAGAAATCGTAACCAGCGATCAAGGAGTTGAGCTTTGTGTGCGGGACTGCACGGTTCGTTTAGGCTTTAATCCCTTCACCATAGAGGTTGAGCGATCGGGAGAGGCTCATGCCCTCAAGTCGCCCACAGACAGCCATTTTGAGCGAGTTCATCGTTTGCCGCCATTGTCTAAAACGGATGAGGGTTGGTTGTTAAGCCTGAACCTAAGCTCAAACCAAAGCGTTTTTGGTCTAGGTGAAAAGTGGGGCAAGCTGGATAAGCGTGGCCAAATAATACGTTCTTACAACCATGACGCACTCGGTGTAAATGCTGAGGTGTCGTATAAGAACACGCCCTTTTGTTGGACTCATGAAGGCTGGGGGGTCTTTGTTCATACGCCTGCGCCGGTTACCCATGCGGTAGGCTACGCTCCGTGGTCCCAACGCAGCTATGTGTTGTTGGTCGAGGATGACTGCCTAGATGTATTTTTCTTCCTGACTAATGCGAGCTCCGAAAAACACAATGCTGGCGCGGACATTTTGAGTCAATATACAGCGCTTACCGGTCGAGCACCTGTTCCACCGTTGTGGAGCACAGGCGTCATTCTTTCTAAGGCCTACTATAAGACTAGCGAAGAAATTTTAGAGGTGGCGCATGAGGTACGTGAGCGGCACATGCCGTGCGACGTTATTACTTTTGACGGTCGCGCCTGGCAAGACACTCAAACACGATTTGCGTTTGAATGGGATGCAGCACGATACCCAGACCCTAAGGCGGTTATAGATGAACTCAAGGCGCTTAATTTTAAGATTTGTGTTTGGGAATACCCACTAGTTTCTACTCAGCACCCTTGGTTCAAAGAGTTTGCCAGTAAGAGGTGGTTGTTAACCGATCGGCGCACTGGTGATGCTTATGAATACGAATGGGATCAGCAGGCTTTTGGCAGTGTACTAACACCACTTCCCAATTCAGGCATTGTTGATTTTACTCACCCCGACGCCTACATCTTCTGGCGCGATGCGCACAAGCCATTGTTTGAAATGGGTGTTGACATGATTAAGGCCGATTTTGGCGAACAGCTAGAAGACGATAATATGCTGGCGTCCAATGGTGAGTCTGGCAGAGCACTGCACAACGTGTATGCGCATTTATATAATCGTTGCGTCTACGAGGCCGCCGAGCTCTATTCACCGTCTGGGCCATTTCTATTCTCGCGCGCGAGTTGGATCGGGTGCCAGCGTTTTAACAGTCAATGGGGTGGCGACCCCCAGGCTGACTGGGAAGGCATGATTTCAAACATTCGTGGCGGTTTGTCTTGGGGAATGAGTGGCGCGCCCTTTTATGCCACGGATGTTGGCGGCTTTTATAAGGATCGTCGCGACGACACGCTCTACGTTAGATGGGCACAGGTAGGTATTTTCTCCGCCCACTTTAGATTGCACGGCATAGGCGCAAGAGAGCCGTGGTCGTATTCAGAGGCTGCCGATGCAGCTGTGAGTAGGGCATTACGCCTACGTTATCGCCTTCAAGCATATCTCTACAAATCAATGACTCAGGCGAGTAAAACCGGGTTGCCGGTTCAGCGCAGTATGGCTCTCGCACTACCAGCTGAAAAACAGGCATGGGCGTTTGAGAATCAGTTTATGTGCGGTGACGACTTATTGGTGGTTCCGTGCTTTGATCCTGATGGTTGGGTTGAGCTTTATTTGCCTGATGGTCATTGGTATCCGTTTGAGCCTGATGTTGACCACAGTCACGATGTCTTGCTAGGTCAGAAGGTCTATAGACGCCAGCTTGCGCTGGACGAGATCGCCGTTTTTGCACGATCTGGAACCAGAATTGAACTGAGTCCTGACCGAGAGTTTACGGGTGACGAACAGCAACCCGCCGTGGAGAAAACCTGGATTGCGACGTCTAAGAACTAAGTATCTTATTAAGTATCAAAATAGCGATCAAAGTAAGTATCAAAACTGGTTGTTAACTAATAGTTGCCAACAATAGAGCCACAAAAAAAAATTATAAGAATCGCACCAATGTGCGACAGATAAAAAGAGCAGCTATAGCTCAAAAATTTAAAAGAGGGAGATGTATGGAGTCTGATCAAATATTTTTTACGTTGTTATCTTGCGTGTTTTTCATGGGATTAGTGGGGTGGATCTCATATCAAAAAACTAAAGGTAGTGTTGACGACAAAGACGGCTACTTTTTAGCAGGCCGAGGATTAACTGGCATATTTATTGCAGGCTCTATGCTATTGACCAATCTATCGGCAGAGCAGCTGATAGGCCTAAACGGGTCGGCATACGGCTACAACATGAGCGCAATGGCCTGGGAAGTGACAGCCGGATTTGCCACAATTGTTATGGCGATTTTGTTTTTACCTCGATATCTCGCTGGCGCTTTTACGACGTTACCGGGATTTTTAAAAAACCGCTTTGACGACGACGTAAGGCGACTCACCGTTATTCTATTTATGGTCGGCTACGGTTTAGTAACCATACCCTCAATACTCTATTCTGGCTCCGTTGCTGTCTTGAGGCTATTTGATGTTCCGAGTTTACTCAATATTAACTACGAGCCAGCACTGTACCTAACGGTATTGGCAGTGGGCAGTATCGGTTCGATTTATGCCGTTTTTGGTGGTCTAAAAGCAGTGGTTGTGTCGGATACCATTAACGGTATTGGATTGCTGATTATAGGCTTGTTAGTGCCGACTCTCGGATTGATCGTGTTGGGCGACGGCAGCTTTGTTGAAGGTTTGACCATAGTTGCTACGACCGAAACGCATAAACTGAATGCGGTAGGATCAGCAACTGATCCAGTGCCTTTTGGTACCATTTTTACGGGCATGATCTTCGCTAATCTATTTTATTGGGGTACTAACCAATATGTGATTCAACGAACACTAGGGGCGGCGAGTTTAGCCGAAGGTCAGAAGGGGGTTTTACTCTCTGGCTATTTCAAGCTGCTCGTCCCTTTTATGATGATGATTCCTGGGATCATCGCTTTCCATTTATATTCAAACTCAGGTCAAGAATTACTCTCCATCGATTTAGCTTATCCGCAGCTGGTTAAGGACGTGCTTCCACTCTATTTGTCGGGTTTCTTTCTAGCCGTATTGCTTGGCGCGGTCTTTAGCTCGTTCAACTCCCTGCTAAATAGCGCGGCCACCTTGTTCGTGCTCGATGTCTATCAGCCACTAGTAAAGAGCGAGCTTTCCGACGCACAGCTAATTAAAGTGGCAAAGATTGCAAGCGTGGTCATTGCATTGTTTTCTTTTATGGTCGCACCACTATTACAGTACGCACCAGAAGGTCTATGGCAGATCATTAGAATTTTTACGGGCTTTTACAACATTCCAGTCATCGCAGTTGTATTGGTCGGTCTGTTTACGCAAAGAGTGCCTGCCCTCGGTGCCAAGATCGCCATTATCTTCCACGTATTCGCTTACGCGCTACTTAAGTTTGTGCTGGATGTCGAGCTAAACTTCATTCACATTTACGCTGTTTTATTCTTTATCGAAGTAGGAATAATGCTGTTGGTCGGACATTTTCGACCAACCACCACAGACTGGACTTACGACAACGAGGCTAAAGTAAGTCTCGTGCCTTGGCGCTACGCTTACCCTGCTAGCTTTGTGCTGCTGGCAGGCATAGCACTAAGTTACGTGCTGTTCTCGCCTGTTGGGCTGGTTGATGGCCTTAGCGATTCGTTTTGGTATTACGTGGGAGCGATTATTCTTACAACGGTTGTTGCGTGTCGCTTGGCGTTGAAGCGTTACGACAGTCAACGTAACGTTTGATCACCTAAAATTTAATGCGATTTACTCTTCTAGATCTTTGTCTAGATTATATGTCTTATATAAGATACTATAACCGTACAAGATGGCTAATCGAAGCTCGTCTTATTACCCGCTAGAACCAAGCAGAATAGTAAATTCGGCACGATTTAGCGGAGACTTATCAATAGAATTTATGGAGGAGGAGTGATGAAAGCACCCACAAACGCAGTATCTGTAGCACCTAATCAAACTAGGCGCGCCGCACTAAATTGGCGCACAGCTTATAAAACAGTAGTTCTCGTAGCGGGTTTAACAATGAGTGCCGCGCCCGCAATTCAGGCACAAGAAAGTACCGGTTTCCTAGAAGAGATAATTGTTACGGCACAAAAACGCGCGCAAAGTGTGCAAGACGTGCCTTTGGCGGTAACTGTTCTAGACAGTGCTAGAATTGAATCTGCACATGCGAATGGCTTTGAAGACCTACAACAGCTGATTCCGTCAGTGTCGTTTCGTAAGGGTAATACCAATCGGAACTCTTCGGCCGTTGTCCGTGGTATAGGTACTATCTCGTTTTCGATTGCCGCCGAACCTAGTGTCTCAACAGTAGTCGATGGTGTGGTGCTTGGTCGTTCAGGACAAGCCTTTACTGATCTGTATGATCTTGAACGTCTTGAAGTCTTACGCGGTCCTCAAGGAACATTGTTTGGTAAGAACGCTTCTGCTGGTGTCATAAATATGACGACCAAGCGACCTACTGAAGAATTGTCTGGTAGTGTTGATTTGTCCTTTTTCGAAGATAATGAAACTCGTCTTAAAGCCAGCGTGTCGGGTGCTTTGTCAGACAATGTTCGTGCTAGCTTAACGGCGTTTAGTGGCGACTTTGATGGCTACATTACTAACACGTTCAACGGCGAAACTGTTAACGGTTACGACCGAGAAGGTTTTCGTGGCATGTTGGAGTGGGATGTTAACGACAACGTCAATGTGCTCGTGATTGCTGAAGACTACACGGCAAACGACAATTGCTGTGCCGACCTAGAACTGCTTCCGAGTGGTCGTAACCCTGCGTCACCGGCCCAGCCAAACAGTAATGGTATTGTGGGCGGCGTAGCAGACATAGATCTCGATCAGCGGTTTGTTGATCACGATTTAACAACTCGCACAATGGATGATCATCAAGCGATTTCAATTCAAGTTGAAGCTCAGGTTGGCGACTACACGTTAACGTCTATCACTGCGACACGTGAGTGGGACAATACGGAAGTGCGAGAGGGTGACTTTACCTCTAACGCGGGTGACTTTGCTTTGCCTGTAGATTTCTCATCTACATTCTTCCAGTTGCATGATGTTGGTATTCAAACATGGGAGCAATTCTCTCAAGAGTTGCGCATCGCTTCACCAGACGAGGGCGCTTTGACTTGGCAAGCGGGATTGTTCTACTGGAATATCGAGTCAGACCGTAGCTTCCGCCGTGATGCCAGTTGTCAGGTGCACCCTAACAATGCCGCTACGTTAGCCGCCAACCCTGGTCTTACTTGTTTGGCGAACGATATTGTGGCGGCAACGGCTGTTATGGATACCGAGTTCGACAATATTGCCGTATTTGGTCAAGGCGAAGTTGATATTACAGACAATGTGAAAATGATTTTTGGCGCTCGCTATACTGAAGATGAAGTGTCATTTACACATCGTCGTACTAACAATGATGCGTTTGGTCGACGTGGTGTTGGAGTAAGAAGCGCAATGCTCAATACCAACTTTGCTAATGAAACTGATGCTACCAATGCATCCGGTAAGATCGGGTTGCAGTGGGAAGTTAATGACAAAGGCATGATGTACACGTCATACACCGAAGGCTATAAAGGCCCTGCGTTTAACGTGTTTTACAACATGAGCAACAATGACACGGCTCCCATAGCAGAAGAAACGTCTAACGCTTTTGAGATCGGTTATAAGTTTACGGGCGACAACTTGTTTGCCAATGTTGCTATCTTCAAAACTGATATCGAAAACTTTCAAGCCAATAATTTCGATAGTTCAGGTGGCACAACTATTACGCGTTTAACGAATGCCGGTGATGTTTCAACTCAAGGTATTGAAGTTGATTTTACTTGGCAGCCGTCTGAAAACTTAAGTTTTACTGGTGGCTTTGCAAGTATAGATGCTGAAATTGATCGTTTTAATTGCCCAGTAGGAGTGGCTCCAGGTTCATGTACTAGTCGAAGTGGCTTAGATGTACCGTTCTCTCCAGATCTTAAGTATTCAGTTGCAGCAAACTATGTGTTGCCGCTAAATAATATGGATGTGATTTTTAACGGGTCATTTGTACATACCGATGAGCAGGTATCTGATTTACCAAGCAATAGCGGTGCAGAAAATCCTGCCGCGTTATTGCCGGAATACGATATCTTTAATGCGAGTGTCGCATTCTCTTTCTCAGAAGATAAATACCGTGTGACATTGATTGGTAAGAACCTAGGTGACGAGAGTTATGTTACTACTTACAGTGGTGATGGATTCCGTTACCAAATACCAAGAGATGCACAGCGTTACTTTGGAGTGAGTTTGAGAGCTAACTTCTAAATCGCTTTCTAGACTTAGATAGAGTTTCAAGATTAAGAGCTGCTTTTGCAGCTCTTTTTTTGTGCATGTGAATAAAATTCAATGCCATAGCCTCAGATGAGCAAGTGTTAATCATTCGCAATAATCGTAACTCAGTGACGTTCTGTGCACTAAATATTCGTATGATGTGGCGCTTAAAGCACTAAATCCTGAGCTGAGCCTTAAAGCCGCTAACGGTTGCATGGCTTGTTCGATTGAAATCCATATTTAAGTACGCACAAGAGTTAGACATTATGTCCCAAGTAAACGTTGAGTCGCGGCCCGCAACCGCGCCTGCCGCAGTTCAAACTGAACCTGTCTTGCAGGTCAAAAACGTCAGTAAAATTGTACCGACTGGTGATATTCAACTGACCATTTTAGATAACGTCAGCCTGGAAATTAACCAGGGTCAGAGCATCGCTATAATCGGTCCAAGCGGAGCAGGTAAATCAACTTTACTAGGTCTGATGGCGGGCTTGGATACACCGACCTCAGGCTCTATTAGTTTGGGGTCGCATGAGATCACAGCTATGGACGAAGAAGGTCGCGCGCGCGTTCGAGCAGAGTTAGTTGGATTTGTCTTCCAAACGTTTCAATTGCTCAGCAGTTTAACGGCATTAGAGAATGTTGCTTTACCGTTAGAGTTATCGGGTCACAAAGGCGCGGCTGCAAAAGCTAAAGAATATCTTGAGCAGGTTGGTCTAGGTGCTCGCCTGAGCCACTATCCAAAGCAGCTTTCTGGTGGTGAACAACAAAGGGTTGCCATAGCACGCGCTTTTGCTTGCGAGCCCAAGATATTGTTTGCCGATGAACCTACTGGAAATCTCGATCAAACTACGGGCGGTGCCGTTAGTGATTTACTGTTTGACCTTAATGACAAGAACGGCACTACCCTAATCCTTGTTACTCACGAACAACGTCTAGCGGAACGTTGTTCGCGCATCGTAACGATTGATGACGGCCGTATAGTGGATTGAGCCAATGTTGCTAGATATAAAATTACTATGGCGTGATTGGCGTGGTGGACAGTTAGGGCTAATTGTTTGGTCACTGGTATTAGCGGTTGCAGTCGTTACTGCAGTGAGCCTGCTGGCCGATCGTGTTGAACGAGGTTTGAACGAACAAATCAGTGCGTTTCTTGCGGCGGATATGGCGGTAAGAAGTGGCATTGAGATAGCGCCGTTGTACAAAAGCCAAGCGGATGACGCTGGATTACAAACAGCCAATACGGCTACGTTTGTGTCGATGCTGTTCTCTAGCAACCCCGACAGTGAAGCCAACCATCTTGCCGCTATTAAAGCGGTAGAGTCAACCTACCCCTTGCGCGGGGAGCTTGAATTGGTTGATTCATTTGAAGACACAACAATAGAGCTTTCTCAAAGCGGACCTCCCGTTGGAGAGGTTTGGGTTGAGCCACGACTCTTAACCATTTTAGATATTAAAGTCGGCGATACCTTAGAAGTCGGCTATGCGGAATTTACGATCAGCAAACTTATTGCCAATGAGCCAGATCGAGGTGGTGGGTTCTCGTCTGCAGCCGCTCGCGTAATGATGAATTATGCCGACCTGGCTAAGACTGAGTTGATTCGCCCCGGTAGTCGCGTGAACTATCGTCTGCTATTGGCTGGCGATACGGCGGCCGTTGATCAATACAAAACTTGGTTTGCTGAACTTGATTCGGGCGATAGCCAACTGCAATCGCATGTCAGATTACAAACGGCTGAAGAGGAAGAGGAGCAACTAGGTTCGGCGTTACAGCGAGGTCGATCTTTTCTTCTGCTGAGCGGAACCATCGGTGTATTGCTAGCCGGTTTAGCAATGGCTTTGGCGAGTCATCGATACGCCAATAGATTGATTGATCAAGTCGCGCTAATGAAGGCGTGGGGTCAGTCGGCGAGACGCATTCGTCAGAGTCAATTTGTACGCTTGAGTGTGCTTACGCTAATTGCAACAACGCTCGGCCTCTTCTTTGGCTGGTTAGCTCATTGGTTTTTGCTTGAGGTCGCTAAAGAGTTCTTTGGTGCCGACTTGCCCTTACCGAGTATGCGACCGTGGTTAGTTTCCGGGGCTACTGGAATAGTGTGTGTATTAGGCTTTGCGCTTCCCGCGTTATGGCATCTACCGGCCATAGAACCTTTGCGTGTATTGCGGCGTGACTTACCCGATTCGCTAATGAGTCAGGGTATGCGTTTGTCCATCGGAGTGGTCGCACTGTTATTACTTACCTTTTGGTACAGCGGAAGTTTGTTAATCGCTGCGCTGTTTCTTGGGTGTCTGTTTGCATTGTTCGCTGTGAGCGGCCTGTTTGCTCTACAGTTTTTGCGTTTAGTTCAAACTATGGGCAATTGGCGCGGGAGTTATGTGAGGCTTGGGCTAGCTAACCTTTGGCGTCGTCGTGGTCAGACCATGGTCCAGCTCATCGGTTTTTCTACCACTCTATTATTGCTATTAGTCGTAACAGGTCTACGCACAAGCTTGATCTCTGAATGGCAAGCACAGCTGCCAGAAGACACACCGACCCATTTCGTTTTTAATGTGGCGGACCAAGATCTAGAGCAAGTTAAAAGCACTCTTGATGAGAATGGCGTGTTGCACAACACATGGTATCCGATGGTGCGGGGTCGCATCGTTGGCATCAATGGCGAAGCCTTAACGCGTGAGCGCTTGGCGCAAAGCGATGGTCTAGCGCGTGAGATAAATTTTACGCAAACGGCAGAGTTGCCTGTTGAGAATGTACTTACAGCTGGAACGTGGTGGGGCGAGGACTTTGACCCTGCTATCTCGCAGATATCTATGGAGCAAGATGTTGCCCAAGAAATTGGCGTTGGCTTAGGTGACAACTTGCAGATCAGCGTTGGCGGAATCGAATTTAGTGCGCAGTTGACCAGCATCAGAACGGTCAACTGGCAATCTATGACGCCTAACTTCTATCTTATATTCACACCAGGAAGCTTAGATAAATTCTCGCCTAATTGGTTGAGTGGGGTGTTGGATCCAGTCGTTAAAGCGCAAGAGTCTCAGGCACCTAATGACTCTACCACCGTGGTACAGAAAGAAGCGGCTTTTGTTACGTCCATGGTCAAACAGTTTCCGACCGCTGTTGTTTTGCAGCTCGGCGATATCATTGAACGTATTCGCTCGGTGATTGATAAGGTTACTCGCGGATTAGAAATGATTCTACTCTTAGTGTTGGCGTGCGGTGCGCTGGTTTTGTTTGCCGCAATTGCCGTTTCGTTTGACGAACGATTGCGTGAAAACGCAATATTGAGAACACTGGGTAGCTCGCAAAAATTGGTGTTTGGCGCACTGGCTGTTGAGTTTGCAACCTTGGGTCTTATTGCCGGGTTGATCGCCAGCGTGGGCGCTGAAATTGTTTTGTACTTTATGCAAACCAGAGTATTTGAAATGGAGCCAGGATTGCATCCTTCTTTATGGCTGTTGGGTATGGGCAGTGGCGTATTACTCATCGGTGCATTAGGGCTGTTACGTAGCCGCCCGATAATATCGGTGCCGCCATTGCAGTCATTACGACAACTTAACTAGATATGCGCGTGTCGCAATAGTCGAATCGGTTTAACTGGTATAATCAGGGTATGAATACAATCAGTCACAATTCCACATTTGTTCTATCGCTCGCATTATTGTTTATTGCTGTATCAGGCGCTGTAAACGCGCAAGGTATGGTGATCATGGGCGACAGTAGTGCGGCTCAAGATTGCCATAGAGCGGCGGATACAGCGGCTGTCACGCGCATGGTGGGTAATGAAGACATCAAGCAGTGTGATCTTGCTCTTGAGTACGGAGGCTTAAAGGCAAAAGACAGGATAGCGACCTACGTAAACCGGGGGATTTTGTATTCGGCGAACGAAGACTATAGAAAGGCCGAACTGGATTACGAACGCGCCGCCGCGATCCCTGGACACGGCGCTGAGGTATACGCTAACAAAGGTAATTTGTTTTTTGTTAAACGCGATTATCAGAGTGCTCTAAATAATTACAACAAAGCTATCGAGATGGGAATGTCGCGCGTACAGATCGCGTACGCGAATCGTGGCATGGTTTACGAAGCACAAATGCAGTTAGAACTAGCACAGGCTGACTTTCAGAAAGCGTTGGAAATTTCGCCTGAGTGGCTCAAGGCCCAACAGCTTTTGGCTCGCGTAGAACGCAAAATCCAAATGCGCGATGGCGAGCACAATGGCGAGCACAATGACCTATAAGGTGTTGCGTGGATAACGCCAAACTCGCGGTTCAAGAATGGCTGAGTGGTGTTGTTATTGGATACAATTTTTGTCCCTTCGCGGGTGACGCCTTGGGCAAAGGCAAAGTCCGCTTTGAGGTGTGTAGCGAGACCAGCGAAGAACTGATCCTCAGTGACCTCGAATCAGAACTCAATATGCTCGCGGCCTCACCCGATATCGAAACATCTCTATTGATTATTGACAGGGCGCTGAACGACTTTGGTCAATACAATCAGTTTCTCGACCTTGCCGAAGCCTTAGTAGTTGAACTGGGTCATGCGGGTAGATTTCAAATAGCGAGTTTTCATCCGGATTACTGCTTTGCTGATGTTTCGCAATCCGACCCGTCTAATTATACTAATAGGGCGCCCTACCCAGTACTGCATATTCTGCGCGAGAGAAGCGTCGAATGGGCAGTTGAAAACTACACTGATGTAGACCTTATTCCAG
Organism: Proteobacteria bacterium UBA7415; assembly: GCA_002470515.1. Classification (GTDB taxonomy): domain Bacteria; phylum Pseudomonadota; class Gammaproteobacteria; order Arenicellales; family Arenicellaceae; genus Arenicella. The sequence continues at coordinate 282,131 of DKML01000015.1, forward strand.
AAAAAAACATTGCGCGCTTGCACGCAACAACAGATGCAGAATTGGAACAGATCATACGCCTGAGTAGCCCTAGCAAAGATTCAAAGGAAAATACGTAATGACTGCAGTTCCGTCTAAGCCAGTATTCGGACTGTGGACGCTGGTTGCACTCGTTGTTGGTAATGCCGTCGGTGCTGGTATTTATACAACCTCTGGATTTGCATTGACCGATTTGGGCTCGCGAGAATGGGTGCTGTTAGCCTGGGTCGTAGCTGGCTTAATCGCATTATGCGGCGCGGTGTCTTATAGCATGTTGGTGCGAGGCATTACTGAATCCGGAGGAGAGTATCTGTATCTCTCTCGGTCGATACACCCCATTGCAGGTTACGTTGCGGGTTGGATTTCGTTACTCGCTGGATTTCCTGGAGCCATTGCATTTGCCGCTACGGCGTTTGAATCTTATACGGTTGCGTCTATCCCTTTTCTAGAACAACTTCCTAACGATGTGCTCGCTGTAATTGTGACTCTACTGGCAGGGCTAGTGCACATAGTGCGTGTTCGTTCAGGAGCACGCGCACACGAGTGGATTGTTGGCTTTATGCTGCTGGTGTTAGTGGTGTTAATTGCGTGGTCTGGCTGGCAATTGGTCAGTGTTCCGCGTTTGGCTGATACAACAACGTTAACTACTTTTAGTCTGTTCGCATTCGCCAATAGTTTGGTGTGGATATCACTCAGTTATTCGGGATTTAACGCAGCGGCCTACGTGGCTGGCGAAGTTGACGATGCCAAACGAATTGTCCCATTGGGGATGATTTACGGTACGTTTGCAACGCTCTTACTGTGTGTGCTGGTCAATGCCATTATGCTTTATGCAGCACCCGCCAGCGAGCTGGTCGGCAGGCCCGACATCGCTTTAGTCGCTGCGCGCTCTTTGTCGGGAGACATTGGCGTTTGGGTAATTCAACTGGTTATTGCTGTATCGCTACTCACGTCGATCACCGCTATGGTACTCGCGGGCCCGCGGGTCTATGCAAAAATGGCGGAAGACGGCGCACTCCCTCGTTTGTTTAAAGCTAAGGAAGGCGAGCCGCCTCGCGCATCGATTATGTTACAGGTGGCAACCGCTTTGGTGCTCATTCTTATTGCGGATTTACGCGATCTTTTGTCTTACTTAGGCTTAACTTTATCGCTGTGTTTGGCGTTAGCGGTGACGAGCTTGTTTGTTAGGCATTTTCGATTAGGTGAACGTCCTGTCTCAAAACTATATCCAATCGCTCCCATTACCTTTGTAGTCTGCACGGTTGGGTTCGCAGGGCTCTCGGCGATGCATGCACCGCTGCAGTTTGTCGCCGCGATTCCTACTATCTTGGCGGGCGTAGTTGCTTACTACTTGACTCGGCGTCAGCCGAATTAGTTTGAATCTAGACAGAGCGCTTAGTTGTTTTCTTCACATCAATTGTCTTCAAGGCTGTCCAGCCTACTCGTTATCTTGCTCTTGAATGAGGGTTAACAGGTGTGCTGTAGCGCGCGCGTCGTCTAGGGCTCTGTGATGATTCTTAAGGTCTATATCAAAATGCTCCACGAGCTTGCCTAGGCTGTATGACTTCAAACCCGGGAACGCCTTACGTGCGTTACGCACTGTACATAGCTTAGGCATGCTAAACGACCGATCAATTGCCAGATACGCGGCCTTGATAAAGCCATAATCAAAGCCAACATTGTGCGCCACAAATACACAGCCCTCTAATTGCTTTTTAAGTTGATCGGCGATTTCAGCAAATATAGGTGCATCTTCGACCATAGCATTGCTAATACCGGTTAGGTGTGTGATGTGGCGAGGGATCGAGCGGTTTGGTTTGACTAAGGTCGACCATTCGTCGATAACCTTTTTGTCTTTTAATTTAACTACAGCGACTTCGGTTATAGCATTGCCGTTTTGTCGTCCGCCGGTCGTTTCGATATCGACCACTGCGTAGACTTGGTTGGGGTCGGTGGTCCAATGAACGGGTCGAATTAGTACAGTGAATCCAGCGCGCTGCAGGCGGTTTATGCTGACCAATTGGTTGGGTCGAATCACATCGCCTGGCGCCTTTACTTCTTCAAATCGCAGCCCGTTCTCGTCTAACACTAAGATGTCTGGATAACCATCTTTGGTGTTTTTGTAATCTCTTGCCATGCGCATCATTACTTTCGCAAGAGCGTCAGCAGGCGCATGTTTGAGAACGAGCAACATCGTCGAAAGCACTGTTTCAGACCACCGAAACAGACCGGTGGGATAACCGTGTTTACTCACAGCCATTCGCGTAAAATATTTTCTGGACCTTAGTGGTTCATCCAATATCTTAAGCTGGTCATTTATAGCCTTTTCAAAGCGGGTGTAAAAGTCACTCCGTTGGAGCACTAAAGGTAGGCGGTCAAACTCGTTTGCTTGCGCTCCGTCTTGTTCAAACAACAGATCCCAAAAGAGTAAAGCAAAGAAAGCACGCCACACCTTATTTTCTACGAACTCGGCATGTGCGCCAATGCGTTGATAGTAAGCGATAACGCCTTGTTCGGATGAGTTGAGGTAGAGCTCGTCAACGCCAATAGACTCGGCGGCATTTCTCAGCATGTCGGTATAAATGCTGGTGCGCTTGCCGGTAAACTTACGAGCATAAAAATCCGCAATAAATATTTCGCTAGCAGCGCTCATGCCTTGTTCTTGAGCGCGCTCTTGAAGCAACTCTAACTCCAGCTTTACCTGCTCCGTATCGCCCATTTGGTACTGCAAGCGCAAACGCTTCTCTAAAACATCGGCCTGTTCGCTCAGTTGCCAAACATCAATAGCGGCCTGCGGTTGCTCGGCTAACAATTGTTCACCTAATTTTAAAACCAGGCGGTCGCGGCTTGCAGAGCTGAACTTGCGAACTGATTGAAAACTAGGCATTGAGTCGCCTTTTAAGAACTTCAATAGCTCTTTGTAGCGAACGCTTCCTTGGCTAATATCTCGTAGGTGCGTATGGCACTCAAATTCATGACGCGCTTCGTCTAAAGATATAAATCGTGCGACTTGTTGTGCATCCTTAGCCTTGTTTTTGGTCGAAAGCACACCGAGATCTCGCATACTAAAACGCTGAAAGCGATTACGTAAATCACCGAAAAACAGAAACAATAAATAATCGACGACGTCTTGTTGTGAACGTTCTACATACTGATCTAAAACGTCGAGCTCTGGCTCAATATTGTTATTCTCGCTGCGCCACGTTAAACACATGCCGACCAAGGAGGCTTTAGACGTGCTCGCCGGAGCGCGAGCACCTACGCCATCAAGAATACTAAGGAGCTCTGGCTTGGTTAGCGAATTGAATAAGGAATCATCCGAATTCATAAAGCTGAGGTCGTTGGCTAAGCCAACGTTTTTTAGAGTTTCTAAACACTCATATGGCTGAGTGATTTCGGCGTACATTAGGCTAGAACGCTTTAAAAATCGTGGTTTGCGAGACCACAAGCGAACGAGTAGGCATTGTTCATCCCGATTAAGCGCCCGAAACGATCTTATATAGCTTAGTGCCTCACTCGGTAGCAAATGTAGGCAGTGGGCTTCTAAATAGTCAAAAACCTCAAGGCCGTGGTCTAAGTAGTAATGTGTGGGTAATGTAATAGCAGACATGGGTAAATACACAGCGCTGTAAAAATAAACAGTATACGTTTAAACCCCGAATTTGGGAATTTTAAGTGTTGCAGGCAAAGGTAAATGTAATGAACAATATGTTTTCTATTGCTGAAGGTCAGTGATGTAGGCCAAGGATGGCTTTGAAATTAAGTATTCAGTCAGTCAGCTTTTCTTAAGGGGTGGCAAGCATAGTCCATCACATTTCATCCAACACCATTCATCCAAAACCATTTCACGAGACGACCTAAACCTAACTACGTCTGAGAGGGATTTCATGCGAGCCACACTTATCATTTTCTGGGCACTAATCATGAGTTCCAACGCTTTACCGCTCCGGGCAGAGTATTTTGTGCCAGCTAAGGCGCTTGCAAATCAAGCTGAGTATGAAGGCGAGCCTTGCCAAGAAGGTAGCCCATATTACTCCGCTCGTAATATTGGTAAGTGGGCTTACTCCGACCGCCACCAATTGGACTTTATGGAACTCGTCAGCGATGTCCCACCTATCCTAAAAGATCTTTATGGTGAGTGTGTCGAACAGTTGGGTGATATTGAATCACTGATTGGACTATTGAACGTATCGGTTTACGTCAATGTAGCGTCCTTAAAGGCAATTAAAGAATTAGTGATCCAAAAAATCGTTGAAGGTGTATGCAGCGAAATTGATGAGTTCGCCTTAGAGGTCTATGCCGAAATAGCAGATGCTCTCCCACTCGGAGAGTATGCCTATAACTTAGACGAACTGTTTGAGATTAAAGTTGAGGTTGGAAAATGAACGTTTACCTCCCTGCACTACGTATTCGAGTTTGTTGTGGATTAAAGGTGCTGCTGCTATTGGTGATTATGGTAACGCCGACTCAACAAGCTCTTGCTCAGTGCGATGCGTGTGGTACGGCGTCAGTCGCGGCCGCAGCGGTTACGGTTACGGCGGCAATTGTACAGCTTGAATCCGTGCTCTACTACGAGCTCTATAATATAGGCAATGCAATAGCGTCATTGATTACGTCTAATGCTACTTTGCTTCAAAGCTTAAAAGTATCAAATGAGAAAGGCTTTGATTTGTTGGTAACTGAGGGCCATGTCCGCTTAGCAAAAATGGGTAGTTTAGAAGTGAAACGAGATATCAATATTGCTTTTGGTGCTATCTCCTCCGACCATTGCTACGAAGTTGAAACTACCATGGGTGCTTCTGGATCTAATACCAATGAGTACCAGCAGGCCTTGTTTTCGGCAAAGTCATTTGGCGTAGAGATTAAAGCCAATACAAAATCACCTGCGTTACGTCGTCGAATCATGGAGGAGTATTTTCCTGACGGTGTGGATTTTGGACGCTATTTTTCGTCTAATCAAAGCTTGAACGAAATGGATATGCTGCACGTACCAACGTTGACGCATGTGTTGAGCCAGAGTGTCGTGTTGCCGGTTGCGCCGGTCAAGGGGCTATCCAAGGAGAATGATCGCACCCGATATTATCGCGAACTGAAACGTGAGCGCGACACTCATGGTGCGATTGTGGAAGACGTGCTTGCACGTGCAATTTTGACCAATGCGCCGGTTGTAAATGCCGGTGAGTACGTACACAAAACGTTAGAAAACGCGGGAATCGATCCGAGTAACTTCGTTCAAGAAGAATTCACAAGCGAAACGGGATTGGTGAAAGCAATAGGCCATTCGTCATTCGGTAACGTCTCTGCCGTGCGAAACTCAGCGTTGAGTGGCGAAGAACTTATGCGAGTACTGATAAGCGAAGTTGGTAAGACCAACTTTGTGTTGTCAAAGCAGTATGAGGCGCTCAAAGATATCCGCATGCTACAGAGATTGAGCTTTGGCAAACAGGTTGAAAGTTTTTACGAAACGCGGTTAGAAAAGGCTTTCCAGCAGCTTAACTAATTACATCAATCCAGTGTGTTCATTCGCGTGCAAGAAATCAAAAAATAGCGAAATGACTAATCAGGTGAACAGGGGAATTGCATGGAAGCAATGTTGGCAGAACTATTCGGTGTGGGCTGGGTAAACCTGCTCAGTAATGGCGTAGACGATAATAGCTTTGGTTCAGTCCTTGGGCTGTTGTTTGGCTTGTTTAATGCGGCCGTTGCTCTCGTTACCGTAGGCGTTTTGTTTATGGTTGCAGTGACCGCCATTGCTGATACAGCACAGTCTGGCCAAGTAATGGGCCGCAATAGCTCGCTTTGGGTGCCTGTACGTGCGGTACTCGCGGCCACTCTTTTAGTGCCTGTGGTTAAGGGTTTCTCTCTCCTGCAGGTCCTTATTCTTTCGTTGGTAGTCAACTTTAGTGTGACGCTAGCCAATACCATGGCAAGCGAAGCGGTCAGTTCGATCGTGCAAAATGGTATAGGGTTTAGTGATCCCGTTGCCGCACAGGTGCACGGTGTTGCAGAGCAAGTGTTGTTTAGTAGCGTGTGCCAGAACTATTACAATACGATCGAATACGACCCTGGGCAAGGTGCGGGTGGCCAGATTGTAGAAGCACAGTCAGTAGAAATAGCGAATGGTCTACGCAGAGTCCGTTGGTCATTTAACGGTGATGCATATTCGGGGCAAGGCGAAGCCGCCTGCGGTGCCTATTTTGTAACCTGTCCAGACCAAGACGCCGACACACTCACTATGTGCGATGAACAACTGGCGTCGTTAAAACAATTGAAATTGGAGCTAGACCCAATAGCGTTGAGCATAATTGCTAGTCAGTCAGCGAGCAGTATAGAGGTCGCTCGCGCTTCGCTGCGTTATCAAGAGCGGCAAAGCCAAGTGCTTAAGAAGCGTATGGCGAAAGTGGCGTTCGACCAGCAACACACGGCTGCGCGTAACGAGTTGATTGAGGCAATAGATTCCAAGGGTTTCGCTTTCTTGGGACAGTGGTACATGACGCTCGCGGCGCTTAATCATAAAAATCAAAGCTATGCGAAAGCGACGTTGGATAGCTTGCCAATTGATCAAAGTAAGGCAATACAACACCGTATAGGGGTGTTCGCTTATTTGGAGCGAACACAGTCTATGTTGAGGGTAAAGTCTGAAGCGCTCTCATTGACCGCGGGTCGTCTCAGCGAAGACGCTAAACGACAACGAGAGATTGGGGGTGTATTGGGAGGCGAAGGCACTTTGGGTAATTATCTGGCAAGTCATTCAGAGCTTAACTTGGTCGGAGAAGGAACAGACGCATCAACGCTATTCAACTTTGATACAGACCCTCTAACGGGTTTGCAGCAGCTTGGTAGCACTATGGTAACGCTGACTACCGCGTTCTGGAGTGAGTCGCGCATGCAAGGGGCAAAGCTAAAACGCTCTGATCAGGATGAGCAAGTCACCCAGATGATTATGCGTGCATCCAACACGTTGAACTTCAAAAAAGATCCGCAACAGAGTTACGAAGGCCAATTAGAAACGTTCGCCAGCTACATTATGATTATTTTGTTTCTCGCCGGTCTAACACTCATGTATTACTTGCCCGCTGTGCCTTTTATCCTCTGGACCATGGGTGTTGTTGGGTATTTAGTGTTGGTGTTGGAGTCTTTAATAGCCGCCCCGTTATGGGCTGCCTCGCACGCACTGCCTAAGGGGCAAGGGCTTAGCTCTGACGCTTCTCGGCATGGGTACATTTTGTTGTTGAACCTTGCTATTCGTCCGCCCTTGATGGTGCTTGGTTTGCTGGCCGGTGGTGCACTAATGGCATTGGCCGCCAAGTTCGCCGTCGCAACGTTTGATATTTACAGTGCATCACTGCTTGAGAGTAGGGTGGAGATCTCTTCGTTGCTCACGTTTGTTACATTGTTTGTCGTCGAAGTGATTATAGTGATTGGGCTCGTGCACAAATCACTTGCGCTTATTTATGAGGCTAGCGACAAAGCCGTTGAGTGGGTGACGGGTGCATCACGTACAGGGTCAGATGCAGGTGATGCACAGAGAGCGTCGGGTTCAGCCTCTGGAGCGCAACGATCAGGCGAAGCCGCATTGGGGAGAGCGAGTTACTCTGCACGAGCTGGCGGAGCAGTTGGTGCCGCAGGCGGTACAGACCCTGCAGCTAACCAGACTCTTCGATAGCGTTGTAAGGCCAACTATTGCCGAATTAGGCCGCATGACGTGGCGAGAGAAAAGCCATCAAGTCGTCATAGCCGCCAATGTGTTGTTCTTCAAAAAAGATTTGCGGAACAGTAGTGCGACCACTTCGCGCAACCATTTCTTGGCGTTTCTCAAGATCGAACTCCACGTCGATTTCAGTGAACTCAATGTCACGATTTTTAAGCACTTTCTTAGCCGCGCGGCAATAAGGGCAATAGTCTTTAGTGTAGATAGTATTCTTCATGTTCAGGTCCTAGTTTTCGTTGGTAATACATTGCTCATACAGTGAGGAGTGCTGTTTATAAGCTTAGAATTGTCTCGTTGTCGCTGAGAGTCATCAGGCTTTCTGTCATACTAGTGATCTACCTAAGTTTGTACTATGTTCGGAGCACCTACCTCTATGACCGATCGTCTATTTCGTACCCCTTTAAAAACACTGACCGTATTGCTAGGTTTATTCGCGCTAGCGGCGTGCTCGTCTATCTCAGTAAAACTGCCCAGCATTGGCGCGGATAAGCCTGTTGAAATTGCCGAAGACTTTTTTGAGGTCTATCGAGAGCGTCAAGATTTTGAGGCGTTAATGGGGTTTTACGCTGAGGAAGCGTAATTAGAAGATCTAATTTACGGACACTTTGCAGAAGATAAAGCGTCTATCAGAGCGTTCTTAAATTGGAACGATAACAAGTTTGAGCTTCCTAACGGCCCGCCAGCATTAGAAGTTACATCATTGACTGCGCAAAGCTCAAGAGTGGTTGCGCAAGGTTACTTCAAACCATTTAGTTATGACGGAAAGTCTTTTGGCCCGTGGCGCTTTGTGATTATTTTGGAGTTTAATGACGATGGAAAAATCGTACGCGAAATTGATTGGATTAACTACACGCCGCGCGAAAACTTTTTAGGTGGTAAAGACATAAATACGTTGGGTCGGGTTAAGTAAGGCACTCCGTTTTCAGGTCAAACAAAAAGCAATAAAAAAGGCTAGCCCATTGCTAGCCTTTTAAATGGATAAAGAAGTATGCGGCATTACACTAAGAAAGCAGCATGTGATTAAGGTAGATTGCCGCATCTCGCATATCGAAGAAAAACGAAAATAGAACAACAAACGTAATCCATCCAGCCCATACCGAGTAAGCACTTAGCGGGCCAAGAAAAGCATGTTCTTTAACTAGCTTATATAGCCCAGGCGACCAAAACACGATATGCACTAGAGCAACTAATCCTGAAAGCGGCAGTAAGTCGAACACCGAGAAGGCGATTTTGCTGAATAGTATTCCTGCTACAAATCCGCCGATTAACCAACGTGCTGGAATGTGGTTTTTTAGAAATAAAATGCCGGCTAGAAAGCTCATTGCCATTATGCCAATCCAAACTTGTACCCACTGGGGTGTAGCTTGCCAGCCTTGTTCGTCAAACACTTGCAAGGCGCCGTGACCGGGAGTGTAAAGCTCGCCCTCCTGTGCGACGCTAACACCGCATAGGCTTAATAAAACAGTTAGACATAACAGCTTGATAGCAAAGGTCATAAATAATCCTCAATAGTGGATTGCAACTTGATGTCTAATCACTTTAGCATGAACGACAAACACAAAAAAAGCCGCAGACCCTAAGGTGCACGGCTTTAGTTGACGCTGTAAGCATTCCAATACACTAGGCTGCAAATCCAGCGTAATGGGCCTGTGTCAGAATGATCTAGCTTTGAGCGTCAGCCTGATCGATAACTAGATCAGATTTAGGAAACTCATTAAATGGGAACGGTCGTTCGTCGGTATTGAACGTCACGTATCGTAATATATCTTGTATGTATTTAGCGAGCATGTCACCAAATTTCAATAAGTTGTGGTTTGGCTTTCCCGAAAATATAGTGAAAGCACACTGCGCAACGACCACTGCCGCTATAACGAGCTGTGTGACGTAAAATACTATCCAAAATAGAACAACAAACAATACACGCATCCAGGCGTTCTTATTCTCATAATTTTGACTCATGGTAAATCCTCTAAAATAGTCTGTTTTAACTTAACTTATGAGGTCTTTTCTTTGATTTCCAAGAGCAATACCAGCAAGGAATTGTGAGGTATAATTTAATTATCATATAATTAAGAATTCCATTGCGACTTTGACGCTTAAAATTACTCAGATATGAAAATCACTCAAATTAGACTTTACTCCGTTGCACCCCGCTGGTTGTTTCTGGCTATTGATACTGACGAAGGTATTACTGGCTGGGGAGAGCCTGTTATTGAAGGCAGGGCTGATTCTGTTGAAGCGGCCGTTAAAGAGCTGTCGTCTTATATTATTGGTCGTGACCCGAGTCGAATCAACGATATTTGGCAGACCCTTTATCGTGGTGGATTTTATCGAGGTGGGCCCATATTGATGTCGGCGATTGCCGGTATCGATCAAGCTTTGTGGGACATCAAGGGCAAAGTAATGGGGCAGCCCGTTTATGAGCTATTAGGTGGTTTAGTGCGCGACAAGATGAAAACCTATTCGTGGGTGGGTGGTGATGACCCGTCCGAAGAAGTGGAACAGATGCAGCGCCTAATGGAATCCGGATGGGATACGTTTAAGCTTAATGGCTGTGGTCGTCTAAAGATTGTTGATGGTTATAAGGCCGTTGATCAGGTGGTAGCTCGGATTGACCGCATTCGCGGCGAGTTAGGCGACAGCGTCGATTTTGGTTTAGATTTTCATGGTCGCGTCAGTGTGCCTATGGCTAAGGTTTTGTTGCGAGAGCTAGAGCCCTATAGGCCGTTGTTTGTCGAAGAGCCTGTGCTTGCAGAGCAAGCTGAGCAATATGCCACTTTAAGCCAGTCGACCAGTATAGTGTTGGCCGCGGGCGAGCGAATGTTCAGTCGTTTTGAGTTTAAGCGAGTTTTTGAAGCTGGCGGATTGGGAATCGTACAGCCTGATCTTTCGCATGCAGGTGGCATTACCGAATGTCTGAAAATTGCGGGTATGGCCGAGGCGTACGATGTTGCCTTAGCACCACACTGTCCGTTAGGTCCAGTTGCGCTTGCTGCCTGTCTAGCCGTTGATTTTGTGTCGCACAACGCTGTTCTACAGGAGCAGTCGATGGGGATTCATTACAACAAAGGCGCCGAACTGTTAGATTATGTTGTGAATAAAGATGACTTCGCTATCGAGAACGGCTATATCAAACCATTGCCCAAACCTGGCTTAGGCGTTGAGATTGACGAAGAGTATTTAACTGAAATGGCCAGAAAAGGCAGCGATTGGAAAAATCCTTTATGGCGACATGAAGACGGAAGTATCGCCGAGTGGTGAAGGCGGCTATCCAAGTCACCAGCAATCCAAGTCAATACAAGTTATTACCCCCAGTTTATGAAGACATAATGTAATGCCTTGCCTGCTAGAATTGCATTTTTTAGTGTGACCCGCTATTGCAGCTCTATTTGTACTAGAATCCTGATTTTATCCAATATCTTTACTTGTACCGAATCCTAACTATGTTGAGAGCTCTTCTTTTATCACTATCCGTGCTTGCTGGGCTGGTGCTTGCTTCACTTTGGCCCAATAGCCTTGTAGCTGAAACCTCGGCGAATCGCTTCAGCGAGTACTACGACCAGATCTATCAGGTTCGCGTGTTCAGTCCAGAGGCAGGCAGCAAATCGTCGATCGGTTCAGGTTTTCAGGTTACGGCCGATGGTCTCATCGCAACCAACTACCACGTCGTCTCTGACTTTGTACAAAGACCCGAAAAACATCAAGTTGAATACCGTTCCCACACTGGTGAAACGGGTTCGTTGGAGTTGTTGGACTTTGATGTCGTGAATGATCTTGCGCTACTGCGTATTGATCAGCCAGCAGACCGGTTTTTCAGCTTGTCTGGTGATACACGCCAAGAACCCTCTAGCGCACAAAGTAAAGGTGGATTGGTCTACGCTTTAGGCAATCCTAGAGATTACGGCGTGACTTTAGTCCAGGGTTTTAATAATGGTTTGGTCGCCCACAGCTATAACGATCAACTGTTATTCTCCGGCAGCTTAAACCCTGGGATGAGCGGTGGGCCAACGCTCAACGCTAACGCCGAAGTTGTGGGTGTTAATGTAGCAACGGCAGGCAGTCAATTGAGCTTTTTGATTCCGGCCGACAAGCTTATAAACTTAATCAGCGTGGGTCGAGCGCTCGAACAATCTGATTATCAAGACGAAATTGCGACTCAGATTAAGCAATGGCAAAGACCTCGGCTCCAATCTCTCATTGATGAACCATGGCCTACAGAAACGTTTGCTGATCGAGAGCTTTTTGGAGAAATCAGAAAGGACTTTCAATGCTGGGGTGATACGAATAGCGATAACGTGAATCGGTCGGTTGCTTGGACAAATAGAAATTGCCAAACTGCCAACCAGGTTTTTCTTTCTGGCCGCCTTAATATAGGTCAATTGTTGTTTTCGTTTAGCGAGCAAGAAAGTATCAAGCTCAATAGATTTCAGTTTGCACAAACCTTGAGTCCAGATATGGGCGCAGACAATCAGTCAAACTTTGAAAATTCCACCAGTTTTAAATGTAAGACTGGATTTTTAGACACGCAGCAAAAAGGCCAATATCGCCGCATTAATAGCTGTATTAGAGCGCATAAGAAACTTCATGGTCTATTCGACAGTCTCTTGTTGGTGGAAGTGAACGAAGGCTTAACCAGCTTTCTGGCACACCTCTCCATAGCTGGTGCTGAGCCAGACCAGATTAAGGCGTTGAATACTAAGTTTACGGAGCGTGTGCAATGAACATCGCAATCGTAATTGCTCACAAAGGCGGTCGTCGTATAGAGCGCTTGACGGTGGGTGAAAGTCCTTTACGGATCGGTCGGGGCTGGGGCAGCGATATCCTGTTGGACGATAAGTTTGTGAATGAAAATCATATTGAGTTATCGGTAGATGATGGTGAGCTATACGTTCGTGATCTTTCAACCAGAAATGGAACGCTCTTAGATGGAAAACGGATTGATTCTTCACCGCAAAAAGTGCGCTTTGGTCAAGTGCTTGGCATAGGCGATTCTCAAGTACAGATCCAAAACGTGCAGGCCTCTGTGGCGCCCGCTAGCTTCCGCTCAGCATGGTTTCTCTTGATGGAGCGGTTTGGTTCGACCAAATCCATATTGTCATTGACCGCTGTAGCTCTTTTCCTCCAAGCCCTTGTTGCATGGATGGGAAGTTCACAGGAGTATGGCTTGGGTGATGCGCTGGTTGGCGTAGGCACGCTTTTGGTTGCTATTACTATTGCAGCCTTAACATTAGGCTTAGTCAGTAAACTGCTGCGAAACGAGGCGAGCCTGAAATCACATTGGCTCGTCATCGTTATTGCGTTAATCGCCAACGTCTTGATCGATTTTCTATTGCAAATAGTACGTTTCAATTTGCAGATGCCTGTATTGAGCGACTCCATTGCTATGCTAGCAATGGGTGCTATAGCCTCTTTGTTTATAGTTGGCTTTTTAAGTTATGCCACTTACTTAAGTCCGTCAAAACGTTGGCTTTGGTCTGTATCTGTTGTGGGCCTATTCGTTATTTTTAGTTACTCAGAAGACTGGTTGAAGGAGGACCATCAGCGCTGGACTAGTTACAGTTCTTCTGAGGGCTTAACTCTGCCGCCCGCGCTTCTTTTTCGCTCTACGACCAGTGTTACTGACTACTTTGATGCAAGCGATGAGTTGTTCGGTTTCACGCCAGGTGAACTGGCCGATAGTGATAATTAGACAGTAGCCTAACGTTATAACTAGGTCCGTGACTAGGCTCTCAATGAGCCTTCACAGAATAAAATTAATGAAATCTCGCCCAAATAAACCGCCCAAGCACATTAAAGCACCAGGCCGTATTGCGCTAATCAAAGAAGCAAGAACGCTGGTTGATATTGGCAGCGTGGCTGTGTCTTTTGCTCAACGTGGGCTATTAGGAAAAGCGGCGAGCCAGCGTGGCAAAAACTCTCCACCGATCATTATGTTTCCCGGTTTCGCATCTGACGATCGATATCTTTGGCCACTGCGACGTTATTTAATGAGTCTAGGCTATCAAGCCGAAGGTTGGGGGCTTGGAACAAACTTGGCAGGCGCAAACCTTCCCCATACGCTCGATGACCTTCATCCCCGTTGGGATATTGAGCATACTAGCAAGGAGTTGCGCGAGGACTATCGCGGCGAAGGCGGTGTTCCGTATCTTTGTGACAAAGCAATAGAGCGAGTACAACAACGTATTGCTGAGTTAGACAGCCCGGTGATATTGCTAGGCTGGAGCTTGGAGGGGTATGTTGCCCGAGAAGTTGCACGTGAGCTAGACAAGGATGTTAAACAAGTCATTACGTTTGGTTCGCCAGTGATTGGTGGCCCTAAGTATACGTCAGCGGCCCCCATTTTTAAGGCGCGCGGATTTAACCTCGACTGGATTGAGAGCGAAATCGAACGCCGCAATACTAAGCCCATCCAGCAGCCGATAACGGCAATTTATAGTAAGTCAGACGGAATAGTCGGATGGCCAGCATCGATAGACCATAACAGCCCCAATGTTGAACACATCGAAGTGGATGCAGCGCATTTAGGGATGGGCTTTAACCGTACGGTATGGAAGTTAGTACTCGAAGCGCTAGACAAGCACGCTGACTAGCTAATGTTTCGCGCTTGAGGCCGAACCCTCGGCCGCCTAGTTAAGTCACAGAGGCGAATAGCCTTATACGCATGAGCACAGGTAAGCGCCGGCGCGAATGAGATTCGTCGGAGATCCTTTTGAGGATGGCAATTTGTGCATTAACAAGCCCACCTTCAACTGATAGACTTGCGCGGCTAAAGTTCTGAGTAATTTCCACTATATCGTCCAATGAGCGCCGTCGCAGAAATCAAACAACTTGTTCGACTAGCCTTGCCTGTTTCTATCGGGCAGTTGGCGCTTGTTGGTATGACGGCGACTGACGTACTCATTGCTGGTTGGGCGGGCACAGAAGAGCTTGCAGGCATGAATCTAGGTGTAAACACCTGGAATATGATCGCCATGTTCTTTATGGGGATAGGTTTAGCAACGCAACCACTGGTGGCACGCCATTTTGGCGCAAAGAGATCAGCGCGTGTTAAGCACCAATTGCATCAAAGTATTTGGCTTTGTCTGGCTCTTGGTGTGTTGTGCAGTTTGAGTGCTTTGCTTGCCGTAGTGGGCTTAGGCTATATACAGTTTGAGCCTGAGCTGATGAGTATCGCGCAAAGCTATTTGCTGGTAATTAGCCTCTGTGGCATACCATTTATACTGTTGCCCGCGCTGCGTGGCACGCTAGAGGGCGTTAGCCTTACTCAGCCCGTGATGCTCGTCAATTTCGGTGCATTCCTGATCAATATCCCACTGGATTATGTGTTGGTTAACGGCCTGTACGGTTTCCCAGAATTAGGTGGCGTTGGTTGCGCATGGGCGACGGTTGCCGTGGTTTACATGATGGTGTTTGCCAATCTGTATTTCCTCAAGAAACACCCTAAAGTTGCCGAGCAGAATCTTTTGAGCGACTTTGAGCCCATTGATAAAGCGACAGTTCTAAAAACCTTCAAGCTTGGATTTCCAATTGGCTTGTCGATCATTATTGAGCTCAGCATGTTTGCGGGGGCAGGGATCATGATTGCCAAGTTAGGCTCAATCGAAACCGCAGCGCACGCGGTTGCCATTACCATCGCTTCCGCAAGTTTTATGTTTTATATGGGGTTAGGCCAAGGCGTGACTATTCGAGCGTCGCAAATGCTCGGAGCCGATGATCCTGACGCGGCACGCTTCTCTATAAAAGTGGGTACCATATTAAACGTATCGCTTGCTGCTTTTATCGCACTTATGTTTGTGCTTTTCGCTGAACCATTGATTCGCATGGCGAGCAGTGATGAGTCGGTGATTGAGCTAGCCATAGTACTACTTCTATTTGGCGCCGCGTTTCAGATTGCTGACTCGTTACAAGTTGCCATTATCTATGCGCTACGCGCGTATAACGACACGGCGTCACCACCGAAGTATCAGGTGCTGTCATTTTGGGTATTTGGAGTGCCACTCGGAGTAGGGCTGGCTTTCTTCGATTGGTGGCCTGGGCTAGAAGGCGCAAAAGGAATGTGGACTGCAATGACCGCGTCCTTGTATCTAGTGTCTCTCCTGCTGTGGTACCGGCTGTGGCAAATGATATCTAACTATCAACATGAGCCAGAAAGTACATAGTTAGCGGTCAAAATCACTTCGCAGTAGCGCTTTAATACGTTCCTTGAGGACGATATTCACGCAGCCCGTCTTTACCTGAGAGTCTCTCGGACACAAAAAAGGAGCGGTGTTAGCCGCCCCTCTTTTGACACTTTTTTGCAACAAAGTTACAAAAGAGTGTGGCTAAAGCGTTTAGGCTTTAGCTTTTACTGCGGCAACCCACTCGTTGATTTTATCTTCAACATTGCTCAAAGGCAGTGGACCGTACTTTAATATTTCGTCATGGAAAGCACGGATATCAAACGCATCGCCAAGCTCTGCTTTGGCGTTTTCACGCAATTCTAAAATCTTCAACATACCGATTTTATAAGCGGTTGCTTGCGATGGCATTACGATATGACGTTCCACCATTTTTACACCGTCAGAGACAGCGTTAGGCGTATTGTCGGTGTAGTACTTAATGCCGTCTTCACGCGTCCACTTCTTAGTGTGGATGCCGGTGTCGACTACTAAGCGGCAGGCTCTCCAGAGTTCCATCGCTAAACGACCAAAGTCTGAATAAGGGTCTGAGTACATACCGATTTCTTTTGGTAAGAATTCAGAGTACAAGCCCCAGCCTTCGATATAAGCTGTATAGCCGCCAAACTTACGGAACTTAGGAATGTCCTTAAGCTCTTGCTGAATAGCAAGCTGCATGTGGTGACCGGGAATACCTTCGTGGTATGCCAAAGCTTCCATCTGGTACGTTGGCATGGCGCGCATGTCATACAAGTTAGCGTAGTACAAACCTGGACGAGTACCGTCTTCAGAAGGACGTTGGTAGAAGGCTTTACCGGCTGATTTTTCTCTAAACGCTTCAACAGCCTTAACATTTAGGTCCGCTTTAGGCTTAGTTAAAAACAATTCGTCTAAACGACCTTTCATCGTATCGATAAGAGCGGTTGCTTCAGCTAGATAACGATCTTTGCCTTCTTGGTCGTTGGCAGAGTAAAACTCATCTGAGTCGCGCATGTGCTGCATAAATGCGCTTAAGTCGCTTTCAAAGCCAACAGTCTCTTTAATCTGACGCATTTCGTCATGAATACGCGCAACTTCGTCCAAACCAATTTGATGAATTTCTTCAGCGGTTAAGTCCGTTGTTGTTGTGCGCTTAAGAGCGACATCAAAGTATTCTGCGCCGTTTTTCCATTTCCAAACGCCGTCATCGGTAGTCGCTACCGCTTCAAGGTTGGCTAACTTCGCAATTAATGCTTCATAGGCCGGTTTAACAGAGTCATTCATGGCTGCTGTAGCGTCGGCCAACAATTGATCATGTGTCGCTTGGTCAATTTGCGCTTCTTCGCCGTCGTCACCAGCCGCTGCTAGACCGGCTATTTTTGCTTTAAAGTCACTGAAGATTGCACTGTCTTCGCAGTCGTCAAATGGCGCGCCAGTAATAATGTTTTGGCTGTCGCGAATAACGTGAGGAAAAACAAATTTCGGTGGAATGATACCAATGGCGGTACGCGCATCGATATTCTTAATCAGTTGGTCAAAGTAAGGCTTTAAACCATTCAATCGAGAAACATAGGCTTGCGCATCGGAAAGCGAGTTAACTCGGTGTTGATTGATGAGCATCGACGGAACAAAAGAATGCGTTCCGAACATTTGATTTACTGGGTAGTTGTATAAGCGCCAGCGATGATCTTCGATCTGCTCTTCAAGACCTTGTTTAGCGAGTTGGAAGCTTAGTTTTGTAGGTTCGTCTAGGGCATCAAAATCGAACTCCAAAAGAGAGGCAAGTTCTTGTTTGTTGATCGCTAATGTCTCTTCAGCGAACTCAGGACTAATGTCGTCCCATTCGCCCATGCGCTCAGAACGACCTAAGAAAGTGAGTGAACTTGGACTACGAGCAATAGAGTCTTCAAAGGTTTTCTCAAAGAAGGCATTAACTCGTTCTGATTCTGACATGGATTCGTCGGCAACCGACTCAGCAATTTCGACGTCAGTCGTTTGCGCTGTGCTATCTGTGTCTGCTGGAGGAGTGGTGTCTGAGCATGCGGCCAAGACTAGCGAAAGGCTAAGAAGAGCTGCAGTAGATACGCCAGCTCTTGAGGTTTTTTGTGGCAGTGCGCTCAAAGAACGCCACGCCGAGGTAAGGTGGTTCATGTGATGCCTCGTTGTTATTTTAAAGGGACTCGTCGAGGCGGCTACACATGGGCGACACTCACTTTCGACAAGGGTTACACTAGTTTAACAATTTGTGGGCAAATAAAACGTGACCTAAATTCTATGCAATGTTTCTTTTTAGGTTATTTAGTTGCGTCACGCTTGGCCAATTACCAACCAAGCATGACTTTAACTAAATGCTCGCTGAGCGAACGGCCAATCCGTAAAGAGGATTAAGACAGGCGAGCCTAAATCATAGATATGATGATGCCTTCTTTTGGCGACGCTTTGCCATTCAATACGTCAGCATAAACAGAGTCTAATCCTGCCAGACCGACCACCTTATTAATCTCTAACCACTGCTTGGACTTCGCCGATGCACTCACTACGAATTGAGTAGACTTTTCATCGAATTGACGACCGCCCCAGTCCTTTATGCGTTTTACTATGTGCCCAGGGGCGAAAAACTGTTCACTGCGTTCAGCAATAAAGTCAGGCCCCATGTTGGCATCGTCCCAATGAGTGATGCCGACGTTACTGCAAAATTTCATATTGTCGCCAAGGTGTTTGTGTAAACGCCCAAGCACTTCTCCATTGGCAGACATATCAACAATAACTGTTGGCTTTGTAGCGTCAATTGTCTCAATGTCTTTGTAGTCAACAACACTTTCGTAAAGTGAAATACTCTTTACAAAGTCGATATTACGACTCGATGTTAGACCAATAAGAGTCGGGGATTTATCATTCTCGGCGATAGCATAAGCTGTTCCAATGCTGGTTTTACTTGAAGCACTAATAATGACGACTTGTTCCGCACCAAACCAATCTCGGTCTTGAAACATATCGTCAATACAAAAAGCCGTTAGGTATAGAGGCGATAGCAACATACGCTCATTGTCAAAACTAGGGTTGTAACCAGCTTCGTTGGTGACTCGGCGGTAAACGTTATACGCAGGCGGGAGACTTGAGCGATGATCTGTCGCGTCGATTAGGCTAGTCGCAGAGACTCTTGTCGGCTTGATCGTTAAGCTTGTTGCTGGTGGGAAGTATCCAAAAATTTTCTCGCCTATTGCTATCTCTTCAGATTTTGACTCAACTACCTCAGCAAAACCCCACACGGGGATAACACCCCATTCAGCATTATCACTGTTCTGTGGCGGGAAGAACTCCCAGTAACGAATGCGATCACCGACTACTGCGTAGGTGATGTTGTTAGCGGTAAACGAATAGTTCTGGACAGCGCAGCGCACTTCGCCGTCTTCTAATGGTTTGTCCGTATAGTCAACGATTTGAGTTTTAGAGAAGTCGCGTTTATGCGTTTGAAATTGTTGTGCCATTCTTGAAGCCCTTTTTTAGTTTGTTCTTAGCGTGATTAGCTTATTGTACAGCTTTGCGTGTCATAACTTCGCGCATAAGCTTTGGCATATTTTCAGCAGCTGCCGGCACGGCGGCCCTTAAGCGCCCAAGTACAGCCATTTCTTCTTCCGTTGTTGATTCGTCAGGAATAGTAAGTCCGGTAAAACCGTCGAGTCGATTGCTGATTAACCATTCTCGCAACCCCGCTTCTTGTGACCACTTAAATTGATTTTGCATTTGACCTGCATTTGACAACAACCAATCAACATCGTCGTTCGGCAGAGGAACAACCGTGCATAGATCATTCTTCTTGTCTTGGTCATCGTAATTAGCTTCAACGTGCGCGATAAACGACGCACTGAAGACGGGTTGGATCGTTCTTACTGTTTGAACAGTAATTAGCTTGCCATCAAATACCGGCTTGATGTCTTGTACTGGTACCGCACGAGCCGAACAATCAATGTAGAGTGCATCTGCTTTTGCATCAACACTGCCTTGTTCGAGCTCGATGCTGGTTGGGTTTATGTGTTTAACACGCCCAAGGCGAACAACATTGGTTACTTTTCGAAGCTCGGTAATCTCATCTTGGCTCACCGTCGCACCGTGATACATTTTTGGCCGTGTATCGGGGTAGATACGTAATAGACAGCCAGCATCTTCAAGACGATCAAACAGGTCATCCATTGAATCCGCTTGTCCTATTGCTTCGGCTTGAAGGGCTTGGGCGCCCATGGTGCTCATAAAAAACTCGCGTGCAGGTTGCGCGTTTTCACGATTCATTAACCACCCATCACGAGGCATGATCCATTTGATTCTATCGGCAGGAATCTGATTCTCAAGCATCCACAAAACCGCGTCTATGCCTGTTTTACCGCCCCCTACCACCACATATTCGTTACGAGGCTCTTTTAATTGCGGCAGCTCATTTAACGGAATTACATCAATACTAGGGTCATTGCTATAGCTGCGCGTATGCGTTGCCGGTACTGATGTTTTAAAGTGTGTTCCATCAACAATCTTCTTATTAACGCTCACTTGGTATTCTTGACCAGACAACATCGCCGAAAACTTACCGTCACCTGCGTATTGGCACATAGGGAAGTATTGCACTCGGCCCGATGGTAGAAAGCGGTGCTGCATTACTTGATTAAAGTAGCTCATCACTTCACCGCCTGTCGCGAGCTCCATTAGGCCCTTGTTCAGGCCAACCTCGTCTTTACGTCCACTGCTGAGCTCCGCTGAGCCAACGCCATAAAAAGCAGAAGGCTGGTGTAATGTCACAAAGGGGTATGCGTCATTCCAATGACCACCGGGCTTATGGTGGTTATCCACAATTAAAATGTTAGCGTCGGATTCGCTTAATAGTACGTCGGCAAACGCCATGCCTACTGCGCCGCAGCCGATAATAAGGTAGTCCGTTTCTAATTGAATTGTGCTCATGGTGACTCTCAATGTTTAAAAGTTGATGTGTGGTTGTCTTTGTTTGTAGCAGCTTGTGGTGGTCAGCAGCGGCAATCGAATCAAAGCCTGTCTACGGGTTTATTTATTGCTGGAATATAACGGTGTTATATATTAGAATAACGGTGTTATATTTGTCAAATCAAATTTCGAAATTAGTTATAAAATAAATGACCGACGCTACGTAAAAGCCAAAGGTGATACAAATGATCGAGCGTAATAGCAAATCAGAACTGGCCCAGAACAATATTCTAAAGGCGGCCTCAGACTTGTTTTTGAGTGGTGGTGTTAAGGCGATATCGGCTCGCGCGATTGCACAGAAAGCCGGCGTTTCAACGATGGGCATCTATAGCCACTTCAACGGTAAGCAAGGTATTTTAGATGCCCTATATATTGAAGGATTTGAATTGGTGTCGCAGGCAATGAATGTCGATGCGGGTCTAACACCGTTGGCAAGCCTGATGCAGGCCACTGACCAATACCTAAGCCTGGGCGAAAATTATGAAGCGCATTATCGTTTAATTTTCGGTGAGGCAGACAGCGGCTATGAGCCATCGGCCGAGGCCAAGGCGATTAGGCTTGAATCGTTTGGTAAGTTGGTGGCGGTTACATCAACCTTATTGCCCGCATCTGGGGCAGAGACAGAAGGGAGCAGTGATGAACGTGGACGCCAGTTTGCGCTGGAAATATGGGCATTGCTCCACGGTTTTGTGAGCCTTAAACATCACACTCTCGGTGCAATTTCAAACGATGATTCGCCAGCAAAGCCCTACCATTGGAATTGGAAAGACTCTGCGAGAGCCGCTATACGTCGACTCGCTGCGAGTTACCGTATCGACTAGTTATTACATCAACTGCTTGCGACTTTAAAACTAGCTAACTAGCCAAATAACACCGGATATTACACCCCAGACTAGAAGCCCCAACAGGACAAACAGTGTAGTGTTTACCGTGTACTTAAGCGTCTTATAGGCGACGAGGTTTGTTTCTTTGAGATTTTTAGAACGCTCTAGAGCTGGAACCAGTCCTGCGAAAATGCGATTAAATAGCCCACGTTTATCAGCATCAGTATTGGGTACGATAAATGCCTTCATTAGAATTTTGTAAGGCCAATTCAGAATACTGCCCAACCATGACATTGGACGCTCTATGTCGCACATCAAGATTAAACGCGGCTTGTGCGCATCATTATGCGCAAAATGTAGGAACGTTACGTCAAATAATAATGGCTCGCCGTCGCGCCATGAATAAGGCGTGTCGTCTATGCTGATGTAGCATTTGTCATCGTTAGGGGTATCTAGACCAAGGTGGTACCGCAGGCTGCACGCTACCGGATCTAAATGACGCGTGAGTTGACCACCTGGGGGTAACACCGAAAACATAGCGCCGTTGACTGAAGGGATTTTGCTTAACAATTCGATTGTTTTTGGGCAAGTGCTTTTAGCTGATTCGTGAGTGTAGCCGTACCAGTTAAGGTAAAACTTGGTCCACCCATACTTATAAAAGGTACGAAATCCTACGTCATAATAAGAGGCCGACTTAGGATCGCCAATCGAATCAAAGCCACCTTCGGCCATTAACTCTAATGCTTCCTCACGAATCATTTCCCAGTTGTCTTGAAGTTCCTGTAGCTCAGGAAACTCGGTCATATCCATGATCGCAGGCTTCGCCTTAGATTTGGTAAAGAGATATAACAGGCAATTGAAGGGAGTGAATATTGGCCAACCCTTGCGTAAATATTCTCCAAAGCTGGCATAACGGGCCTGACCTCGGTAGGCATAGACATAAGTCAGAGAGGCCACGCAGAAGATCGCGATGAAAAGCATGATGAGAGAAGTCATTTTATTCGACAAGTAGGCTGTGCATTTGACGCGAAATATAGCTTAAACTGGTCCAGTTCCGAAGTAATTGACGGCTAAAACTGTCAGATTCTTATTGATCACCTTTTTATCAACACATTTTGAGACTTATTATGTCGCAGAAAAAATTGAATTTTTCCGAGTTAGACAGCACTCAGATGTTGCAAAACTCTAGCGCGTTTTACCATCACATGAAGACGCGTCGAACTGTGCGCAATTTTTCAGATCGCGCTGTAGACCCAAAAATCTTGCGTAATGCTATTCGTACAGCAGGTACCGCACCGAGTGGCGCTAATAAGCAGCCCTGGCATTTCGTTTTGATATCCGATCAAAAGGTAAAGCATGAAATACGCGTAGCGGCAGAGAAAGAAGAACATGAGTTTTATACAAGCCGCGCGCCGAAGGCATGGCTTGATGATCTAGAGGTTTTTGACACGGATCAGCACAAACCTTTTCTGGAAACAGCCCCGCATTTAGTCGCTATATTTCTTGAGCGTAATACAGTTGATGCTGAGGGAATCAAGCACAAAAACTACTACATGCCCGAGTCCGTGGGTATTGCGACTGGGTTCTTGTTGGCCGCGTTGCATAACGCAGGTTTAGTGACGCTTACGCATACTCCGAGCCCAATGAAATTTTTGAATCAAATATTAGAAAGGCCAACTAACGAAAAGCCTTACATGCTGATCGTTGTTGGTTATCCAGCTGATGGGGCAACGGTACCGGATATTAGCCGTAAAGAGTACGACGAGATAGCAACTGAATTCTAGAGGTTGTTGTCTACGGTCTATTTTTTATTAAGGCCAGTGTTAGTACTAAAGTGTAATTGAAGCTTAGGTGCCAACCCTCTACATTACTCCTAAGCGCACAAGAGCTTTGAAGAGATAGCAAGGACGTTGTTGTCTTTATTGTTCAAAGCGTGGTTTTGTGAACACTGCAGCGCCAAGGATGGCGCTAAGCAAAGGACTAAAGGATTAGACCTTAAAGTGTTATGGGTTAGGCAGCAAGGGCTTAAACAAAGCTAGGTCGGGGAGAGCGCCAAGGATGGTGTTAGGTAAGCAAAGAGTGTTAAAGGATTAACTTTCACTTATCTACCCCGATTGTTTTGATCATTAAAGTACTAATGCTCCTAACGTTATTTAGGTACTGCTATTTACGACAATAAAAAGGATTTTTATGTTTATTACGATGATCGGTAAATCATTCTATTCGCAAGATAAGTCTCCGGTGGAGGATATTATCTATTCATTACGTTTTGAAATTGATCATGCATCCGTTGAGTCGGGCACCTATGTCTACGGACCTGAAAATAGTTCAGCGCGCCGACTTGGCAGCAGCGAAGTCGGTTTGACTGCTCTGTATGACCTGCGCGTTCGCATAAAGACACGCAGTGGAGACTACAAAGCTGTTTGTGTCGATGTCAATTCGGCGATGCAAAAACTACGAAGTACGCCTAACGTCGACGGGTTACTGCTTACGGGAGAGAAGGGCAGTAGCGCGATAGTGGTTAAGGTTAATTCAAAATCTGTTGAGATCAACTATCACGTTTATAGAGACTACACAGGCCCACAAAACCAGTTTTACTTTAAAACAAAGGTCTTTGCTTTGTGTGAGTACGCGTTTGCTTAAGGTCTCTGTTTTCCAAACTTTCTAATATTTAAAATTTTTAGAAGAGGACATTAAAGGAAGAGTAAACCAAATTACGCGGTCAAGGATGATTGCGATACATCAAGGAGGATTAGCGCAATGGTGGCTAGAAGATATGTTGGGGCCTTAATTCGATTAGCACAATCAGGAGAGGGGCGGGACGCGACTCCTCAAGAACTGGCGCAATACGGGGTTATTGCAGAGCAAATCACAGAGCTTCCCAGCGTTGGTACCTATAACTTAAACGACGACGCTCATCGCTTAATGCTTATTTCATTTGATGGAACGAGCGGAGATCGTGAAGGCCGAGGCGACACACATACTAACCCTGACATTCTAGAACAACTTGTTCAAGAAAATGAAAGGGTCAGTGCAATGTACGTTCATGGTGTAGGGACGCGTGCCGCTACGCCAATTCACGGCCTTTTCGAAATGGCAACTGGTTCTGGAACAGAGCAGCGTGCCGAAATGGCTTATCGAGAGTTTGTGACCGAGGTACAGCAATGGCACGACCAAGACCCTAATATAGAGCCCCATGTTGTTACCACCGGTTTTAGTAGAGGTGTTGGTTCGCAGCGGCATTTTGCTAATTTGGTCGAGGATCATGGAGTGGCGAATAAAGAATGTACGGGGTTTCTAATAGAGCCGGGACAGGTAAAGCAGGACCTCATGCTAATGTACGACGGCGTGGTGACGGGGCAAGAGCGAGTGCTTGATCTACCGATTCCACAGAGTGTTGTCTCTAGTGTTCACCTGGTGGCTGCCCACGAAAAGCGTGCCTTATTTGATTCGGCAAGCATCGTTGATCCACTGTACCCAGATCAAGTCGGTCGGCTTGAGGTTGAAGTGCCTGGCCATCACGTAGACTCTGGAGGTGACTACGATTACGGAGGTTTGTCGGCTCGCACCCTAGAACTTGGTGTGTTGGCTTTGCAAAAAAATCATGTCCCGATAGTTGATTTGCCTGAGCAGTATCAATCCCAAGATGGTCGAGTTGACTTAACGGCAAATAATTCAATTTTGCCTTTCAACTGGGAAAGTTCGAAACGAGAAGTGGATCACTACAGCGATGAAACGCTCGGCCCCAAACTAAATGATCACGACGCTCTGGAGCAAGGATGTTCATTAAACCTCAACTAGGCGCAAATTTCGCGCAGACAGCACAACCAAGATTATTCGATTCTCTCGCTATTAGGCGCGTTGCCAGTATTCTAATTCTCCTCAGTGTTACCCCCACTTGTCTTGCCTTTGACATAAATAGTTATGTCCCTAGTGGTGAGCTCGTGGGGTCTTTTTTGGGGCCGAATGGGTGGCGCGGACACATTACCCAGAATGATAAAGGAATCAAAGTTATTTTGTGGGAAGCGCCAGAC
Organism: Proteobacteria bacterium UBA7415; assembly: GCA_002470515.1. Classification (GTDB taxonomy): domain Bacteria; phylum Pseudomonadota; class Gammaproteobacteria; order Arenicellales; family Arenicellaceae; genus Arenicella. Next base: position 307,839 of record DKML01000015.1, read on the forward strand.
GGGCTGGTAGTGATAGGCAAATTGATTGACAAGCGCGGTCGCGACCTAAATAGGCTAGCTCAGGTTAAGCACGACACGAATGCCATCGTAATTTCGGTTCTTTCTAAAATGAGCGTGTCTAGTGACCTTATCGATGTGGGTGACGATCAGGCTCACAATATTGAGGCCGTAGCGTATGAGGAATTGCTAAAGCTAGACGAAAAGAATTATACAAGCATCGCACCTTCTCATCTTAATAATGCCTTAAATGATGGTGGAGATATAAAAGAAATGTATGCGTTTTATGACTACCAATGTCCATACTGCGCATCCGCTTTAAGACATATTTCTTCTTCAGGCCTCGCCGCAAAGGTGCACTGGTTGCCTGTTGCAATTTTGGGTAATGGTAGCGCGAACTACGGGGCAGGCGTATTGGATGGCAGCTTGGACATACAGCATATGGGGGGCGCCAGCAGAGTAGGCTACCCCAAGCCAAAAAAGCAAAGCATGGATGCTGTAGCGCACAATACCGCGTTACTTAAAGCAATACAGGGACGAGCGTCCACGCCGTTATTTTTATATCGTACGCCAAGCGGAAAAGTCCTCTCTTTGGCAGGCTTTAGCGAAGCGGCGCCGAGTGCACTTAACGACATGCTTAACACTGATTAGCTGTGGCGCGACCCAATACTGGCACGCACTACAGCAAACGCGGTTTAGACAGCGCCGATTTTGCTGACGGACGCACTCTACTCAGAGATACTCGCACCAGAAGTGAGCAACTAAGTTCACTCTTTTCCAGCGGCCCCATAGCGAGCGGAGTGTTGGCCGTAACGAGTTTGGCTCTTTTATGGTTACCCATAGTCTGGGAGCTGCTTTTTGTGATTCAGCTACTATATAGCGTATGGGTGTTCCGGCGTTTAGTCGGGCCTAGTAGTCTTCCGAATGTTTTACCCAGGACAGCCAAGCATAAAGTAGACCCACACAACCCATTGCCGGGCGGAGCTCAACTCGGGCCACCCAGTGGGGATATGTATTTAGGGGTTGAGCGGCAAACAAAAAAGCAAGTTTGGTTCAAGTTTAACGATTGGCTCCGTCACGGGCTAATAACCGGTACCACTGGGTCGGGTAAAACTGAGTTGCTCATTGCTATCGCCTATAACTTTTTGTGTGCTGGTGGATCGGGATTAATGTTTGCAGACCCAAAAGGAGATCCTAAGGCTGCACTTAAGCTTGCTTGGATAGCAAAGCGGTTTGGTCGTGAAGACGACCTGCTTATCTGTAATTACATCTCACCAGAGAATCTCGACGTCGGTACTCTAGATTACCAAGCGACTAATACCAGTAACCCAACACAAACTGGCAACGCAAAAGAGGTAGCGAATATGCTCACTTCGTTGTTGCCAAAAAACGAGGGTGGCAACAATGCTGTTTTCGCTGACAACGCGATCACTCTGGCACAAGTGCTCAGCCGATGCTTGGTTGACCTTCGTGATAAAGATGAGCTGACGCTTAGTTGGGGGGTGTTTCGAGACCATCTGAACTTACCTGCTTGCATAGAACTTGCGCGCCACACATCTTTAGACATCGAAGCACGCAGAGAGCTGGAACTTTTTGTTTATGGAATTGCTGGCGTGTCACGCACTAAAGGAGCGCATGATCAGGTGCAAACTGCTTATGATCAGTTCGGGTATTTTGCCAGTTATTGCCAACGAGGCTTGGCTACTCTTACGGGTTCGTTCGGCTATATCTATGATTGCAAATATGGCGATTTCTCTTATGACGACGTGGTGAATCGACAACGAATTCTCTTATCTGTATTACCGAGTTTGCAAAGCACACAAGATGAGATGAGTTTGCTTGGACGAATCGATCTATTTGGAAAAAAACAAGCGCTTGCCGAGGGTTTAGCTAAGAGGCTAGAAGGCAGTGGCAATCAAGTGCAGCAGAATCAATCTGAGGTTGACGGCGTGCCATCGCTGAACATCATGGATGAGTATAAGTACATCTCAGTGCCGGGGATGAGCGTTGCTGCAACGCAGGGCAGGAGCCTTGGTTGGGCATCGTTGGTCGGTGTTCAATCTTACGCTGGCTTATGTGTTGATGGCGAAGCCGAAGCTGATGAATGGTTAGAGAACACGTCGACGAAGCTAATTGGGTCTGCCCAAGGAGACTCGACCTTTGACAAAATTAATTCGATAGTGGGTCAGGAATTCGTCGCTCGTTCAGAAGGCCGAACTCAAACAGGTGCTTGGTTCGCGGGAACGGCGGACAAGATGAGCTTGAGTTACGAGAAGCAAGATATTTTGGATATCCGCGATATACGCGCTCAAATCGAAGGCGAATTTACGTTGATCGTACGAGACCGAGAAATTCGAATGCATACACTGTACGTCGACACGACAAGTAAAGAACAGTCGCATCAGAGTTTATTGATGAACAGTTTTATTGATCTGCCACCACCCAACCCACTAACAGTCGAGGCCGCGGTACTCTATTCGAAACTATTTGATGGAACCTTGCTCGAGGGCTTATCAGCATCTACCGATGCAAAGCATCTGCAGTTTGTATCTCGAAGACTCAAAGCCGCGAAGGGTCAAGCCGGTACCATTTATGCACTATTGTCGCGACCTGGCCAGTAACAGATAAGGTGCCGCTCAATTACGGTGAGTTGTGAGTTGCAGGTGCCGAAAGTCTTAGACTATGGTAAAAAGGAGTTTGAAAAATTAAGGAGAACTTCATGACTCGTAAAACACCCATTCTATTCGCAGCATTTTTATCGGCGTTAATTTGCCTTTTTGTGGGCACATCGACCGCTCATGCCGCCGCTTCCCCTGCCGTAGATAAAGATTATAAAGAGTATCTGGGAGAGCTTTTCACGCACTTTCATTTAAATCCCGAGTTGAGTCTTATAGAGAACAAGACGGCCGAACGGATGGCAAAAGAGCTCAGCGCCGCTGGTTTTGAGGTTACTGAGGGCGTTGGTGGTACCGGTTTAGTCGCCATTATGAAGAATGGCGAAGGCCCATTGATCAGTGTGCGAGCTGATATGGATGGTCTGCCAGTAGAAGAAAAGTCTGGTTTGTCATACGCAAGCCGAGCTAAGCAAATTAGCCCGATCACTGGCCAAGAGGTTTTTGTAATGCACGCGTGTGGTCACGATGTGCATATCACTAGTTTGGTAGGCACAGCACGCCAGATGCAAGCACGTAAGGATGAATGGTCAGGCACCCTTATGCTTATTGTTCAACCAGCAGAAGAGCGTGTAATTGGCGCTCGAGCGATGATGGACGATAACTTGTACGAGCGCTTTGGTACGCCAGATATTGGCCTAGCTTTTCATGTTTCTTCCGGACTTGAAGCGGGTACAGTTAACGTGGTTGATGATAGTCCTTTTGCTGGAGCTGATACAGTCGACATCGTGATCCATGGTGTTGGTGCTCATGGTGCTAGCCCACACGCGGGCAAAGATCCTATCGTTTTAGGGTCACAGATCGTGATGGCTTTGCAGACACTAGTTGCACGCGAATTGTCTCCACGTCAACCTGGGGTAGTTACGGTTGGATCATTCCATTCCGGAACTAAGCACAATATTATTTCTGATCGAGCTGTTCTGCAATTAACTGTACGAAATACCAACCAAGATACACGCAAGCTTCTTTTAGATGGAATCGAGCGCATCGCGGTTAATATGGGTCGTGTAGCGGGTCTTCCAGAAGATAAGCTACCAGAGGTTACAGTATCGAATGAAAGCGTGCCTCCAACGGTTAATGATGCAGAATTGGCCCAAGATTTACGTCAGGTGTGGGTTGATACCCTTGGCGCAGATCGCGTAACCAGTCAACAAGCCTCAGGAATGGGCGCAGAAGACTACCCATTCTTTACGACTGATCCGTACATTCGAAGTGTTTACTTTTCAGTAGGTGGAACATCAGCTGAAGATTTCGAAGCAGCTAAAAATGGCGGTAAGCCCGTAGCGAGCCACCATAGTCCGTTGTTCAAAATTGAGCCTAAGCCTGCCGTAACGGCTGGTGTTGATGCGACAGTGGCTGCGTTACTACATTTAATGCCAAGTTCATAAGCTTGTCAGGTGAGTAGCGTTGCTACAGGCTTTTCGTAGTGGATAGCCTGCATGACATTGAGGTGTTGATCGAATCTGGTCAAGGCCTCATCGTTTTAGAAACCGAGCAGGAAGCACGGTTTATTGAAGGGTTTCGGCGCATCGCAACGCGTTCTTCAAGAGCCTATTTTCAGTGGACGGTCACACAAGGCCTCGAGCGCTTGAGTGAGGGCTATTCGGCTCTACCGTTGCTCAAAGATATGAATCAACTATTTGGTCAGATTCTGTCTACACAGCATAAGGGTGTGTATATTCTGACCGACTTTCATCATTACCTAGAAGACCCTACTGTTATTCGGCATCTTAAGGACATAGGTATTAAGGCACCGCACCAGGCGCTAATTCTTTTGTCTCGAAAGATCAGCTTGCCTGAAGATTTAAAATCACGTGGAACGCGTTTTAGTATGCCATTGCCTGCAGCTGATGAGCTACGGCGAATGGTGAATGGTTATTACCGTTAATCGTAACCTCAGATTCGATCAATGGTAGCCCTGAATAGTCAGAGTGAAGAGCGTTAAGTTCGACGTCAGCGTTAAGTTCAATAGTGTCGGCACCATTACCGCTAACACAACCAGGTACGCCAGCATTGTCATCCGCGTTTGCCGATACAATTGCGTCAATAAGCTTACAGCCAACATTGTCTACAGTGATGGTCGCTGCATCCACCGGCGCAACGAGCAGCGCGTTACTGACGGCTAGAGCCAATGCGCTCAGTTTTAAAGTGTTGCTGGCGTGCTTTTTAGTCATGTTTAATTCAAGTCAAGGGACTAATACTATTGTGTAATTGTTAGAGTGATAACAGTGTTGTTGATGGGGCTAATCAAATCTCTGCCAATCTATCTACCCGCTTACGCGAAATCTTCTTTAAGCTTAAATTTTAGAACTTTACCAGCTGGATTACGAGGCAGTTCATCAACAATATGTAGGCGCAGAGGTAATTTATACCGTGCCAATTGTGTTTCTGCAAATGCCCTTAATTCCTCTAATTCTAGCGTTTTGCCTTTATGCAAGGCGGCGACGGCTGTTACGGCTTCGCCCCATTTTTCGTCAGGCATGCCAATAACGGCTACTTCCGCAATCGCCTCGTGCTTGAATAAAACACTCTCGACTTCAGCAGGGTAAACGTTTTCCCCGCCTGAAATAACCATATCCTTCAATCGGTCACATATAAATACAAAGCCTTCATCATCTTTATACCCAACGTCACCAGAGTGAAACCAGCCCTCTCTATCAATCGCTTCGGCGGTTGCTTCTGGACGGTTCCAATAACCCTTCATAATGTTTGGGCCTTTTATGCAGATTTCGCCGCGTACTTCTGCGCCTACTTCCGCATTGTCGTTATCGACAATTCGGACTTCGGTATACATCGGCGCTTGCCCAGCAGAACCAAGTTTGCTCAAGGCAAATTCAGGCGTTAGAAATGTTGCAAAAGGCGCTGTTTCTGTCAGGCCATAACCTTGGCAAAAGTCTACGCCACGTTCTGCGTAAAGCGTGAGCAATGATTCTGGCGGAGGCGCCGCACCACAGATAAAGGTTTTCACGCTATCAAAACTAGTCGCTTCAAAATCAGGGTGTTGTGCCATAAAGTTAAACATCGCAGGCGCGCCAAACATTAGAGCGACCTTGTGCTGCTCAATAAAGCCAAGTACTTGACCAGGATCAAACGCGCGTATCAATAGCAGGGTCCCGCCCAAGGTGATGGTATGCAGCGTAAGTACGTTTAGCCCTCCAATATGAAACAAAGGTGCAACCGTGAGCACAACATCGTCGCGGCTTTGCCCAAAGGCGAAGTGCGCGTTTATGTTGTTCCACATCAAGTTACCATGCGTCAACATGGCCCCCTTTGGCAGACCAGTGGTGCCAGAAGTGTACATAATGACCGCGACATCATGCTGGGTCATTGTGACTTCTTGCGCTAACGGTTCGCGCTTTGCCCGTTCGTTAACTAAAGAGTGCCAACCGTCAAAAGTCGATTCGGCGCTATAAAAGTGATGACAGCAAAATTGCTCGCGGACCGGATCAACCACACTTAGTGATGCGTCATCGACGACCAAGCTATGAATGCCAGCATCATTGATAATAAAGATGAGCTCTTGCGCCGTAAGCCTGAAATTGAGTGGTACAAATATCGCACCGATGGCGTTTGCTGCGTACATGGTTTCGAGAAACGCCGGCTGATTAAAGCCTAGAAAGCCAACACGGTCACCCATACAGATACCATGCTCTTTAAACAAGTTTGCTTGTTTGCGAACGCGGTCTGCAAGTTCGTTATAGGTGATTTGTTGATCTTCAAAAATCACTGCAGTACGGTCGGGATTAGTAGCAGCACGGCGCAGTAAAGTAGTGGCGACATTGGTCTGTATAGATGGGTAGTGCATGATTGATGTTCTCCTTTTCGACAGAGTCTAGCACCAAATTTATAATATGTTGAATACGGCTCGAGCGAGTTCCAATCTAAAAAAAATGGGCGAGAAAGGGGTTCTTGAGGTAATCTCGTACTTCATATGATTTGTTTGGATACATAAAACAACAAAAACTACCGTTCTGTGCGCACTTCAAAGTACCAATATATATGGACAGGCCTGCTGGCATTGATCTTGCTGGGAGGACTGTTGTGGGTGATAAAGGAGGATAGCGGTGCTACCCAATTGCCTGCTTCTACCTATGTTCAGTCTCGTATCAGCTATTTTTCAGAATTACTTGAAAGCGATGCGATTGTTAGTGTGAGTGCAGTAAGGCAGCTATCTAGACATTTAGGACATTTGCGAGATGGCGCTAGTGGTATTGAGTTTGATGGCCAAAATGTCACTGTTGAGGCATTGCATGATCCGACTTTGCGAGCTAGGCTTTCTGATGTTGAGATAGCTCTTGAAAGCCAGAACTCTGAGAAAATTAAGGCCGCGTTCAATCGTTTTTCTCAAGAGATCGTCAAGACTTATGCCAACTCAATAGACCAATTAGAGCAAAAACGCTTTCTGTTAAAAGTGGCCATACTAGGTGCCTTACTGGCACTTTTATTGTGGAGTTGTTGGCGGCAAATGCGTGCGGAGCGGATTGCACGGCGCGCATGGAATAAATCGCAAAGTTTGCTTAGCGCAATTATAGATGGTGCGCTTATTCTCGATAATGAAGGTTCGGTTGTTGCTCAAAATGCTCAAATAACCCACAGCAGTTTGTTGCCTGGTATTTGCATCGGAAGTCATTTCCTTAACTTTCTTTCTCCGATGCTAGATGAAGCCGTACTGCATGGTTTTAGGGAAGACCTATATTCATTGTTGGAGGAAGGCGGCGGTAATGATCCTGAGTCTAGGCAGCGTTCTATTGTTCTTGAGTTGAACGCTGCTTCTAACAAAAGGCCACACAATTTTTAAAGCTAAAGTTGAGTAAGTGCTATTGGTTGAGTGAGCCTTCGGACACCGACCTTGGACATATCTTGCTGGTCGTTAATAATGTGGACGAGCAGGTAGAAACGCAACAAACACTTGAAGTAGCCATGCGTTTACAGAAAAGCAGGCCAAGCCAAGTAGTTAAAGTAGTTTATTCAGTTCCGAGCGAAGTGCGCCGATTTCTAGCTCGCTCGAAAATGGCAGAGCACGATATTGAGCATATTCTCAGAGGGCACGAAGGCGAGGCTACTTCACGCAATGATTCACTAATAACTATTGGCCGATTGAGTAAATCAGCACTTGATGATGCAAAAAATATTGGCTTAGATTTGTTCGTTGAAGCATGGTCAGATTTCGTCGAAATACACAGTCAATTCAAAGCTAAGCGAGTTCTTAGTGAGCGCGCTCTCACTCGAATGCAAGCAAAACTGACGGACATCCATCAGCTTCGTAAGTATTTACAAGCAATGCTGCCAATGATGAGCGCAGCCAATACATACCGAGAGCAGTATGGACATGAGACAGACATCAAGGATCTTGGTGCGATAGAGCAAATGAGTCATGACTTGGTCGATGCCTATGCTTCTTTTAGTGAATCTTTCTCTGCTGAGGCTTCCGTAAATGACGTTATAGACCAATATCTAGAGGGTAGACCCGAAGAGAAAGGCTTGAGTCTACGCGACCACTTTGCTGTGCTGGCACAAAATGTAGCGTCTCGAGAAGGAAAAAAGCTTGAGATATACTTTCAGGGCTTAGATGAATTTGACTCAACTCATATGTATTTTTTATTGCTGAGTGAAGTCGGTGTTGAGTTATTGAGAAATTCTATTGAGCATGGTCTAGAAATCGAACTCGACCGAATAATGACTCATAAAGAGCGTCTAGGTCGCATTGATGTTGAGCTGTTTGAACGCGACGATAAGCTGTGTTTGTCTGTACGCGATGATGGAAAAGGATTGGATTTTTCGCGCATCAGAAGCGCGGCAATAAAACTCGGATGGGTTGACCCCACGGATACCAATTTGGATAGAAGTGTATTGGTACGCGGTATCTTCGAGAATAATATGTCCACGGCAAATGTTCAAAGCAGCGCTGATTTAAAACCTGAAGACTTGAGGGGCGAAGGGCTAAGCTTGGTAAAAAAATCCTTAAAAAGTTCTGGTGGAAAGATCTCAGTCCGATCTGTCGATGGGCAGTATTGCCAGTTTACAATTAAGCTGCCAAAGCCTTAAGCCCAATCAATCTAAGGGTGGGATATTCGTTTCATATCTCTTAAGATAAATAGCGCAGCTTTATTTATAAAATCTATTTCGTTTTAGTCTCCAAGACGTTATAAGACTCACTACACTTTCTAGATAGAAAGCCAGCAGACTAGTTTTATTACAAACCTACTCACTTTGACGACCAAAGCCTCTCTTAAAATGAATACCAAACAAAACTATGATGCTGTCATTATCGGCGCGGGTCACAACGGTTTAGTCTGCGCCTACTATCTTGCTCGTAAGGGCTATAAAACCATAGTGCTCGAGAGATGTAACGTGGTCGGTGGCGCAGCCATAACGGAAGAATTTCATCCAGGCTTTCGTAACTCTGTGGCGTCTTATACTGTTTCACTGCTACAGCCCAAAGTGATAGCTGATATGCAGCTTGAGCGGCATGGCCTTGAAGTTGTGTTGCGCAAAATCGATAACTTTTTACCAAGCGATACGGGATACTTGCTAGCCGGTGGAAATGGCCTAACGTTGCGCGAAATAGCGCGTCACTCTGAGCGCGACGCGAAAAGATATGTCGAGTATCAAGCGGCACTCGATAGCGTCGTTGATTGTCTTCGAGAATTTTTATTAGTTGCACCACCCAATGCGGGCGGTGGATTGCAAGACGTTTTAACGTTGCTTAAATCAGCCAAGATTGCGCATCGTCTGAGTTTAACGACACAAAGAGATTTGCTGGCCTTTTTTACCAAGTCAGCCGGAGAAATCCTAGATTACTATTTTGAAAACGAACGAGTTAAAGCGTTATTCGGCTTTGATGGTGTCGTGGGCAATTTTGCTTCGCCTTACGAACCTGGTTCGGCCTACGTATTATTACACCATGTGTTTGGCGAGGCTGCTGGCGTTAGAGAAGCATGGGGCCACGCGATCGGCGGTATGGGGTCTATCACTCAAGCCATGCGCAAGGCCTGCGAAGAAGCTGGAGTAGTGATTCGAACGGAATGCCCAGTAGACAGTATTCAAATAGAAGACGGTGTTGCACGGGGCGTTAATACAGCCGATGGCTTTATTGGCGCCAAAATAGTGGCATCGTCTGTGCATCCCAAGATCTTGTTCGAACGACTGATAGACAAACAGCACTTGGATCAAGATTTTGTAAGCCGAATAGACCAATACCAATCTCATTCCGCGACATTTCGAATGAATGTGGCTTTAAAAGAATTACCCCAATTTACGCAGGCGCCGACGCAAGGACAGGAAGCGGTAGACTATCTTACTTCGGGCATTATCATGGCGCCGAGCTTGGCATACATGCACGATGCTTGGCTAACCGCTAACGAGAGTGGTTGGTCGCAAAAGCCTATTGTTGAAATGCTTATTCCCTCAACACTGGATTCTACCCTCGCTCCAACAGGTCAACATGTTGCAAGTTTATTTTGTCAGCAGTTTAAGTTTGATTTACCTGAAGGCCGTTCGTGGGAAAGCGAGCGCGAATCGGCTGCAGATCACATTATTGATATGGTTGACGGTTACGCTCCGGGATTTAAGTCGCTAATAGTGGGCCGCCAGTTACTGAGTCCGCTCGACCTGGAGCAGAAGCTGGGTTTGATCGGTGGAGATATATTCCATGGTCGCATGAGCCTGGATCAATTGTTCTCTGCGCGCCCAGTGTTAGGCGCGGGAGCTTATAGAGCACCGCTTAAGAATTTATATATGTGCGGAAGCGGAACACACCCTGGTGGTGGCGTAACCGGGGCTCCTGGGCATAACGCCGCGAATCAAATTATTCGCGATCGACGATGGCGATTTTTTTAGTAAAGCACAAAAACGGTTTTACGGCCAAGAGCTTGGTGTGTATTTAAGGCCTTACTGTTCTGCACCGAAACTGTTGTCTACTTGACCGCGATTATTTGACGATGCTTTCTTGCTCGGCGACATTTTCTTGTTTAACGTCTTCGCTGGAAGAGCTCTTACTTCGCCAAACAGCAAATCCGATGTAGGCGAATATAATGCCAACAAACGGGTTAATTAGATTCAGCAGCGACCACGCGAAATAGTCTAAAGTGCTAACGCCCAAAGTGGCCGCAAAAAATACGCCCGTCGTGGTCCACGGAATCAGTGGCGTAATCAACGTGCCGCCTTCTTCGAGCGAACGAGACAGTACCGATCTATCTATACCTAAATCATCATACTTTTGGCGAAACATTTGCCCCGTTAAGATCATCGAAATATAACTTTCGCCAAGAGTTAGGTTGCTGAAGGTGGATACGAGGATAGTGGATGACACTAAGCCTGAGGCACGCTTGATTTGTCTAAGCAGGGCCTCCATCAAGATCTTTAAAAAACCAAAGTGCTGCATGATAGACCCGAGAGAGATCGCCACGAACGATAATGTAAACGTCCAGGCCATATCAGTAATACCACCTCGATTTAAAAGGGGATCTAGAGCCGCGACACCAGACTCAATTTTGGCGCCACCGTAAAAGCCGGTAACGACATCAGCCAAGGTTAACCCTTGTAAGACCATTGCGATTACTGCAGCGACCAAAGACGCAATCATCATTGCGGCCTCTGGTTTAACGCCCTTCATCGATAACGCCAGTAATACGACCATCGGCAGAAGTACTAAAACATTGATTTCAAATGTGGCGTCCAACGCGGTCAACAGTGTGTTGAGTTCAACTTCCGGAAGCGGTTGGTTTGCATAGGTCAGGCCAAAATAGGTAAACAAAGCTAGGGCGATCAGGTAGCTCGGAACCGTGGTATACATCATGCTGCGGATATGGGCATAAAGGTCTGTTTGCGCAGACAAGGCCGCTAAGTTAGTGGTGTCCGATACAGGTGACATCTTGTCGCCGAAGCTAGCCCCTGAAACGATCATGCCGGCCACCATTGGCAGAGGAATTCCCATAGCACCGCCAATACCAATCAATACGATTCCGCCGGTTGCGACAGTACCCCATGAAGTTCCTACTGCTAAAGACATGAGGCTGCACAGTATGAGACCGGTGGGTAAAAATATACCGGGATCCATGAATTTCAATCCATAGTAAATAAGTGTTCCTACTGTGCCACTTTGAATGAAGGTGGCGATAACCACTCCTATCATCAGAAATACCAGCATGGCCGGCATGGCTCTATCTAAGCCTTTTAGAATAGCCGTCTGTATGTGTTGGTATTTAGCACCTAAGAACAAACAGTTAGTAACGATCCAAACAATCCCAACCAACAGAATGCCGTGTAGGTCTGCACCTAACCCAAAGATGCCGTAAGAAATCCAAACGGCGAGTACTAACACCGTTGCGGCTGCGTGGCGGACTGAAGGTAATCGTATGGGTGAACTCATAAAGGGCCTCTATGTAGGGAGAGTTATAGGCGTGTTCTGACACAAGGGGTTCTAAGATAAATAGCGATGTAAATATTTATCAACAACTCTCAACAATAATTCTGATCAATTGCCCCAGACAATATCACGATACAGCTCTGGCGCGGTATCACCCTCTGTCGAGAACAATAAGACCTGTGATTGCGCATTTAAACCCATCTGTTCGCGCACTGCCGCATTCGCAGGGTTGTTACAGAGTTCGTAGAGTGCTCCTAAAGTAACGGCCCCCGATTCTCCCGACGTAATGGGTGGATCTTCGCCTAAAGGATTGCCCATCACACGCATGCCGCGCTTAGCAACTTCATCATCACAACATAAGAACCCGCTCGCGCAATCAGCGAGTACACGCAACGCTATAGAACTCGGTGTGCCGCAGGCTAAGCCCGCCATGATGGTGGGTAAGTGGCCGTCTAAGCTGATTGAATCGCCATTATTGCCCGCCATAGATTGATACAGACAATTCGCCATAGTGGGTTCCACTACTATAAAGTCTGGCATCTTATCAGTGCCTTTGCTCATCACCTGTAATCTTGCTGCGAGCGCGGCGGGCAATGAGCCAACACCTGCTTGTACAAATACGTGGCTTGGCCATTGGTCGGATTTAAGTTGCTCAAACGCTTCACTAAGCAAACTAAAATAGCCTTGTTGAATAATGAGCGGAATCTGCGTGTACTCATCCCATGCAGTGTCCTGCACAAGGAACGAGTCTGGCGCAGTGGCCGTTTGCGCGGCTAGCTTTACGGTGTCATCGTAGCTAAGGTCGGTTATTTCAGCGCGAGCTCCATACCCTTGAATAGCCTTTGCCCTTGCTTCAAGCGTTCCATGCGGCATATACACGTGAGCCTTACAGCCAAACTTCTGAGCGACCCAGGCAACGGCTCGACCATGATTACCATCCGTGGCAGTGACTAACGTAAGGTGCTTATAGCGCTTTTGTTGAGCACTTATACCCTCAAAGCTAAACTCATCTGAACTCAAGCCGAGCCATTCATGCAATAGCGATGCAATGGCGTAACTCGCGCCTAATACTTTAAAGGCATTAAGATCAAAGCGTTTACTTTCATCTTTTACTCTTATGCTCGCAACGCCAAGGTGTGACGCGAGCGCCGTGAGTTCTTGGGTAGGTGTTGCCTGATAATTGGGCAAGCTTTTATGAAACTTGAGAACGCGGTCTGCGGTTTGATCACTTGCGAAATCAAGTTCAACGTTCTTTTTTGAAGAGGAAGAGCGGTTGTGGTGGTATTTCATAGAACAAGGTTACGCATCTTGTGAATTCACAAAAAAGTCAATCGAGGGTAGGATGTTAGCACTAGAACCAATAGAAAAGATTAGGAGATAGCATGGATTTATTCTCAGTTAACTGGATTGCAGTAGTCGCAGCAGCCCTTACGGGCTTTATGGTGGGTGGAATTTGGTACGGGCCTATCATGGGTAAAAAATGGATGGGCGCCGTTGGTCTAAGCGAAGAGCAGATTAAGAATGGCAATATGGGACTTATCTACGGTGGAGCATTCGCTTTCAGTTTGCTCGCATCTTGGACCCTCGCGCATACCTTTACAAGTTATGCCATCGACCTTGGTTTTCAAGCAAAAGTAATGACCGCGTTTGGTGTTGCATTGGGTTTTGTTGTGCCGGCAATTGGCACCAACTATCTATTCTCGCAAAAGTCTAAAGCACTGTTTTTTATTGATGCGACATACTGGTTGCTGTTCTATATTGCGATGGGTGTTGTTCATGCCTGGCTTGGTTAACTGCTTGGCTAAATAGAATTTAAGTTGAGCTTAGGCAGTAGGCTGGAGAAGCAGTGATGACGGACAAGAAAACAAGCATAAAACCGCGCAATCCTGCTGCGCGCTCTCCGTTAATGAAAAAGGGCGGCGTGCATGAGAAAACTAAAACGTCAAAGCGCCGATCCAGTAAGGAATCTGTTAAGGGTGACCTCGAAGATTGGCGTGATGACGTGAAATTCGAACGGTCGGTTAAAAACGAAGATTAAACGTTAGACGTTTATAGGAGGTGCGCATTTAAGGCGCTTGATGCTTAGCAGCGCTTATACACGTTGGCGATGCCCTTAGTGCTATCGTCTGGATTTAATAGCGTTTGCAGCATCATTACTGTAATCTGCGCGCTTTCCGCGATTGGCGTTCTGTTGATCTGCGATGACACCAATATTTAGGTAACAACATGGCTTTTAAAGATCTTGGTTTGAATCAAACCATTCTTTCAACTTTGGATAAATTGGGTTACACCGAGCCAACTCCAATTCAGGCGCAAGCGATTCCACCCGTACTCGAGGGGCTAGATGTAATGGCCGCCGCACAAACGGGTACCGGCAAAACGGCAGGGTTTACGCTGCCTATCTTGCACCGTCTTATTGATAACCCTATTGCCAAACCAAAAGGCAATCAGGTACGAGTATTGGTGCTTACCCCTACTCGAGAGCTCGCCGCACAAGTCGCGCAAAGCGTACAAGACTACGGCCAAGACCTAAACGTTAAAACAGTGGTTGTGTTTGGCGGTGTAGGCATAAACCCGCAGATGCAAAAGTTGCGCGGTGGGGCAGATGTGTTAATCGCTACGCCAGGCCGTTTGCTCGATTTACACAATCAAGGCGCGGTAAAGTTTGACCAACTAGAAGTGTTTATCTTAGACGAAGCCGATCGCATGTTGGATATGGGCTTTATCATCGATATTAAAAAGATCATGAAGTTTCTGCCCAAAAAACGTCAGAACTTACTCTTCTCTGCGACCTTCTCTGATGACATCCGTAATTTAGCCAAAGGCATTGTTAACAACCCTGTTGAAGTGTCGGTTACGCCGCCTAACAGCACCGTTGATGCGATCAAACAAAGCCTGATCGCCGTTGAGAAAGCAGATAAAACTATGGTGCTTGTGCGCCTAATGCAAGAAAACGATTGGTTCCAAGTATTGGTGTTTGCGCGTACGCGTCATGGCGCGAGCCGCCTTGCAGGTAAGCTGGAGAAGCAAGGAATCAACGCCATGGCGATTCATGGCGACAAGAGTCAATCTCAGAGAACTCGAGCTTTGGCGCAGTTCAAGGACGGCAAGCTTAGAGTGTTAGTGGCTACTGATATTGCGGCTCGTGGAATTGATATTGAACAATTACCTCAGGTCATCAACTTTGATTTGCCGCAAGTTGCCGAAGATTACGTTCACCGTATTGGTCGAACTGGGCGCGCTGGCAAGACTGGACACGCCTTGTCTTTGGTGAGCCATGATGAATACAAGCAGCTCACGGACATCGAGCGGTTCATTAAAAAGGAAATTCCGAGAGAATACTTAGATGGTTACGAGCCGACGAATAACCTGAAAGAATCTAAGGGTGATTTCAGCGATCGTAAACCTAAGAAAGCAAAGGCTCCTAGAGGCGGAAAAGGAGGCAACGGAGGTCAGGGCGCAAAGGCCGACAAACCTGGACGCGGACGAGGCGACAAGCCTGCTGGCCGAGGAAGATCAGAAACTAGGGACTCTAAACCAAAAGCAAAATCAGGTTCGCCTTCACCGTGGGGTAAGCGCGATGACTCGAAACGTTCAGACTCGCGACGCAAGCCGAATGAAGGTGAGGGCCGAGGTCGCAGTGAAAGACCCAATAATAGTCGTAACGAAGACTCTAATCGAAGCGGTGGTGCTAGAAGTGGTGGCGCGAAAAGTGACGGGCGAAATGCTCGTGACGAACGTGGCGGTCGCCCACGCGCTTCAACTCAAGGCAGTACTAAAGCCGATCGTCCTAAAGACTTTGATTCCAACGTGTCCATGAAGCCGGCAGCGGGCGCAGACGGACCAAACCGCAAGCAACGTCGTGCGGCGTTAAGAGCTGAATATGACCGTGCCAATCCAGGTGCGAAATCGGCTGATACCTCCAAAAAGAACACTAAGCGTTAGTGTCTATTAAGCACGCTACGGTCGTAGCGTGCTTTGTTAATCTTACCAAGCTGTGAGCCACTATGTGAGCTCGCAGCTCGTGCTCACTAATTACTCGTAACCTAATCTCAAGTTCAACGCTTAAGATCTTTTCGCTTTGCCCTTTTTTGTATTAATATGTATATATGGATATGCATATATACAATTTAATAGTATGACGCCCGAAACAGTTTTTAAATGCTTAAGCGATGAGACTCGTCTGATGTCTACTTTGCTCATTTTCACGCGTGGTGAGCTGTGTGTTTGTGAATTGATGGATGCGTTGGGCGAAAGCCAACCTAAAGTCTCTAGGCATTTGGCTCAGTTGCGCGCATGCGGACTGCTCACAGACCAACGGCGAGGGCAGTGGGTGTATTACTCCATGAGCAAGGCTCTGCCAGCCTGGGTTATGCAAATATTGGAGGCAGCGAGTGCGGCCAACGCACAGCGTCTAGATAACGCTCACACCATTCTTAGCGCGAGCGACCGCATGCAGGTTTGTTAGAGGTTTTGATCATCAGCAATGTCCACAACGTCAAATGTTCAGGGGTTTGAATCATGAAAATAGGAATCAACGGGTTTGGTCGTATTGGCCGCCTAGCACTACGAGCAGCGTACGATTGGCCAGACTTTGAGTTTGTACAGATAAATGACCCTGCAGGCGACCCTAAAACACTAGCCCATTTGCTCAACTTTGACAGCGTTCATGGACGTTGGAGTCACGATGCAGACTATAGCGATTCGGCAATTCTAATCGGTACGCATACTATTAAAATATCGCGCAATCGTGCCATTGAAGAAACGGACTGGTCTGAGTGTGACATTGTGATTGAAGCGTCGGGAAAAATGAAAACCCAAGCGCTGCTTAAACAGTACCTAGATCAAGGCGTCAAACGCGTGGTTGTTACTGCGCCTGTTAAAGAAGACGGGGTATTGAATATTGTGATGGGTGTAAACGACAATCTGTATAAACCAAGTGACCACCCAATAGTAACGGCGGCGTCGTGTACCACCAATTGCCTAGCACCTGTGGTGAAAGTGATACACGAGGGTCTTGGCATCAAACATGGCTCGATGACCACTATTCACGATGTAACCAACACTCAAACTATTCTTGATGCGCCGCACAAAGATCTACGCAGAGCGCGAGCATGTGGGATGAGTCTAATTCCAACGACGACTGGATCCGCTACCGCGATTACCCATATCTTCCCAGAACTAGCGGGCAAGCTTAACGGGCATGCGGTGCGAGTTCCGTTAGCGAACGCATCGCTGACCGATTGTGTGTTTGAAGTACTTCAGCCTACTAATGTAGAAGAAGTAAATAGAATGCTCTCGCATGCGGCTCAAAATGAGCTTGAAGGTATTTTGGGATATGAAGGAAGGCCGTTGGTATCTATCGACTATCGTACTGATCCGCGCTCGGTCATTGTGGATGCTCTTTCGACCATGGTGGTTAACGAAACTCAAGTCAAACTCTTTTTGTGGTACGACAACGAATGGGGTTATGCCAATCGCACGGTTGAGATCGCACGAATGGTCAGTTTGAATGATCGGGTCGAATGCTAGCAAAGTCCATTAGTTAGGTGTGGCGTGACCCTCATGAAAAACTTGTCTGTTGAGTTGCGACAATATTTGCTCGTAACGGCAAATTATTGGGCGTTTACGCTGACCGACGGCGCTCTACGTATGTTGGTGGTGTTGTACTTTAACCAACTCGGCTACAGTCCTTTTGAAATCGCAATGCTCTTCATCTTTTATGAAGTGTTTGGGGTGATCACTAACCTTGTAGGCGGTTGGCTGGGCGCGCGCATTGGTTTAAACCGCATTATGAATATCGGACTCGGTATTCAAATCATCGCACTTTCGATGTTACTCGTTCCTAACCCCATGCTTAGCGTGTTGTGGGTGATGGTGGCACAGGCTTTGTCTGGCGTCGCAAAAGATCTGAATAAGATGAGCGCTAAGAGTGCCGTTAAGGGATTGGTCCCACAGGATGCGCCAAACAAATTATTCAAGTGGGTCGCAATCTTAACCGGTTCCAAAAATGCACTGAAAGGTATGGGGTTTTTCTTGGGTGGTTTCTTGCTGACTTTGTTTGGCTTTAAGACGGCTGTATTGGTGTTGGCTTCGGCTCTCTCTCTTGTTTGGCTTGTTAGTTTAGTTATGTTGCGAGACGCCGCGCGATTGTCTGAATCTAAACCGAAGCTGATTGAGATTTTTGCTAAAACCAGATCTATTAACTACCTGTCTGCGGCTAGGCTCTTTTTGTTCGCTGCTCGAGATGTATGGTTTGTCGTTGCATTGCCTGTTTATATGGCAGTTACACTTGAGTGGGAGCACGCGAGCATCGGTGGCTTTTTCGCGGTGTGGATTATGGTCTACGGTGCAATTCAATCAGTTGCCCCTAAGTTAATTCATGTGCCGAGGACTAACGATACAAGTAATGCCAAGGTGGTAGCGCCGGCTATTCAATGGGTGGCGGGACTAGCAGTTGTAACCGCAGCCCTAAGCCTAGGATTCTCGTTCGGTTGGGTGACGCCGCCACTATTAGTGTTGGGGTTGTTCGTATTTGGTGCAGTGTTTGCGGTTAATTCTTCGCTACACAGCTTTATGATTGTGAGCTTAGCGAGTGCCGACAATACGTCTATGGATGTCGGTTTTTACTATATGGCCAATGCTATGGGACGTCTGGTGGGAACGGTGCTCTCAGGGTTGTTGTATCAGTATTACGGACTGGAAGCCTGTCTTTACGCAGCGACTGTCTTTTTGATAATCACGTTCGGTCTTTCACAACAGCTATCAGATACGTGATTAAAACGCTGACGTTATAATTACGTTGCGTGCATCAATTTTAAAGGCTTACTTTCAACTGTTGTGCGATCGCCGAGTCGCCAGTGACAGTAACGATAAATAGGGTGCTGAAATTAGACTCATCCAGGTCTGCATAGCGTTCCTCGCCGATCATTGCATTGACTAATCCGGGCAGAGTATTACTGTGCCCAACCATCAATATGGATTGACCACGATGCTTAGCGATAATCTCAACAAGATTAGTTGGCATAGCCTCCATTAAAACAACTTGCTTGTTCTGCGACTCAGTAATGGGTAAGGCTGTGTTGCGGGTGCGCTTAGTATCCGTAGAGTAGATGGTATCCAACACCTGATTTGAAAACACGTCAGCCCAACGCATGCTTCTGTTCACACCGACTTGGGTCAGCCCAGGGTCTTTTCCTTGGTCTAGGTGCTTTTCAGCATGCCGAACCAAATAGACCGTTGTGGTTTGATGAGACGTAGTCACTGATTCCGCAAGTACGCTCTGGCTGGCTTGTTCAATTACTTCAGTCGCAACGGTCGTGCTCGTAGCAACTATGAGCATCAACAACGCAGAAGTCAGCAAGCTCATTCTGTTCAATTTAGACGTTCTTAGAGTTTTCATTTTAGTGTCTCAGTAGGTTAATTGATTTGCTTCAGTTCTCTATACAGTCAGTATTAAAGCACACTCAGCCGTTAAGAATAATATTCGCCGTGAATGCGCTCATAGTAGTGTTTTAGGTTAGCGTACTTTTTTGCCATGGTATTCATGGGGGTGTCTAAGGTGCTCAGGTAAAAGCCGGCGAGCATAGCAAAAGCAGTGACATCCAATGAACACGGTTTTTCGCCAAAAAAGAAAGGCTTGTCTCCCAGCAGCACGGATAAGCTTTTGAAGGACCGTTCACCAATTTGAAGCACTTCTTCTTTAGTATGCCTACCCAACCCGTGGCCTTCAATTTGCTGTTTGGTGCTGCGGCGAGCCACGACCGGAATTACTTTATTGAGCTGGAATGGAAGCGCATCAAAAATGTTAGTTCGAATAATTGGTCAAACGTTATCGTGAATCCATCGTGAGTAAAGGGTGCACCAGTACAGATTTTATTTAGTGATTTACCAGTGAGGTAGGCAGGTATGCGCGTTGTTCATCCGTAAGCGGGTGATTTAGCGTCGACTGTAATAGAAAATAGTTTATTTTGTTGCGCCTATATTCCAGACAGTTTTACCGACAAGTGCACGACTCTAAATAAAGAACACGCGTTTCAATACACGACCAACGGTTAGAGAAGCCTGTGTTTGTCTTGGATTAGCGCTGTACCCGAAAGTATCAAAGTCTCTGGCATAAACATCTAGCATTAGCTCCACCATTTCCTTTGAGTAACACTCATGCATTGCCTTTGACCCATTTACGCCAACTCTGCCCTTGTTGATGTGCTTTAGAGGCTGAATGAGCTTGGTCTTTCGCTGAATGACTTTAAATCCATGCGGAAGGTCTTCGAAGAAAACAACTTCATCGCACACGCGCTCGTTTTCGATATGACTGTAGTGTACTTGGTCGATATAGTGAGATCCGTTCTGGTGGTGTGTCTTGTTTAGGATTGTTCTGAGATTGAGTATGAAATTCTCAAAAGTCTCGTATTTGGCCGTATGCCCTTTGTGATTGTAATTAAAGACCGAAACTAAGCGTGTAAATGGGTTCCGCACCACGGTGAACTTGAAATACTCCTCAAACATTCGAGGGTGTATGTTCTTTTGTACGAATGCAGCAGTTGCGTGTTGCAGGTAGATTCCCTTTTTGGGTTCCCAGCCATAGAAGAGATCATAGTTTGGAATCGAAAACTTCGGTGTACTCTGCAAGAACGTTTGTTCGACAGATGAGCCGGCGGCTTTACCGACATGGAAAAAGAGAGATTTATGTTTGTGGAATAGCATCTTATGCGCTTACTCAAGGGTGTGCCACGAGTTAATATCGTAATTGAAGAAGTCAAAGTCGTGGCGCATTCGCATACCAACTTTGTTGGCAATGTCTTCGGTGTAAAAGGCGCTTGAGTCCGATTCTGATTGGTTAATATGAGGCAGTTTTGGGAGCGAGATTTGTAACTTATCTGCGAGGTCTTGCCAGTCGTCTTGCAAGTGCGCAAATCGCAACCAATGCGTTACACGCCTTACATCTAGCATTTCGTCGATAGGCAAATCGATACTAAACTCTTCTTGTCTAACCTTCACATCGACCGATAGATCCACGTATTCCGCAAAATTAATAGTTTTAAAAAAGGCAGGATTGCCGATTTTTTTTCTCAATTTAAAATGAGAGAGAATGCGCTCGTATGGATTGCGGTGAACAGCTACTAATGAATAGTCAGGATGCGTAGTCACTAAAGTACGGTCGTATTTGTGGTAGTCCGCAGATTCTCCTTTCATCATACGGTTCAGCATTGTGGGGGATAAGGGGTCGAGATGCAAAAGCGCTTCGCTTATTGAACGAGATGCCGTTCTAGGAACTTCGAAAAAAAATAGTTTATAGCGATGAGAAACATACATAGAGCTGGCGGCGACGTTGATGGGTAAAATTGCTGTTAGAGATTCTATCGGTATTTTCCTTTAACGTCACATTATCCAACGCCGAAGTTTCAAATGAGAAACCATTCTTTTTATGAATCTAAATAAGAATGATTTGCATTTAGATTTGGCGTGGATTAAAATTGAGAATATTGCAGAACTAACTACAGACCTTTTAGGGAACGAACCCTCAAAGAGCCTTTCAGAAGACTTGTCGTCAATGAATAACGGAACAGAAACAATGAAACAGCAGCGTCTCAATTGCGTCCCTCGCAGCACCGCTCATACGTTGGGGGCATCAGTTAGGATATTAGCGGCCATATCAATGGCGATTGGCGCGTTGTTACCTTCGGTCGCATTCGCAGATTCCAAGCAAGCTATCCAAGACACGATAACCATTTATGGTTCGGAGTCTGCTAAAAACAAAGTCACGGGCTCTGCACAATATCTTGATGAGCTGGAGCTAGAGAAGTTCGAATACGCTGATATTCAACAAATTCTACGCCAGATTCCAGGTGTGTCTCTGCAAATAGAAGACGGTTACGGACTTCGTCCCAATATTAGTATTCGCGGTGTTGCCACCGAGCGCAGTGGTCGCATTACTTTACTGGAAGACAACGTACTTATTGCACCGGCGCCGTATTCTGCTCCTTCGGCTTATTACTTTCCAACGCCCGCGCGCATGACAGGGTTTGAAGTTGTAAAGGGGTCTGCATCGATAACTCAAGGGCCTTACACTATTGGTGGCGCCTTAAACATGATCTCCACGCCTATTCCGTCACAAGCAAGCGGTCAGGTAACACTTGAAGCGGGTGAAGATTCTACTTTTCGACTACATGCCAACTATGGTGCTCGTGAAGACAACGGCTTTGGCTATGTGATAGAAGCACACCAATGGCAATCCGATGGGTTTCAAACGATCGACCGCAGTTCAACTGATACGGGTCTAGATGTAAGTGATTACATGGTTAAGTTGGGCTATGCGCCTGACGACTCCGCCCACAGCGTAGAACTCAAGTTGGGTTACACAGATCAGAAGTCCAATCAAAGTTATCTGGGTCTCAGTGATTCGGATTTTCGAAGTAACTCGATTCGTCGCTATGGTTTATCAAATTTAGACAATATCAAGACCGAACACACTCAAGCGATACTTCGCTATGCCTATGAGTTTAGCGATACAACTTCTTTGAGTGTCGTGGCGTATGACAACCAGCACCAACGCAATTGGTTTAAGACCGAGGGCATTGATCTGGATGGCAGTAACAACGCGCAAGATTTTTCCCGCACGAGCTGGTCTTCGGTCATTGCTGCGATTAATAGCGGTGCGGCGATTGGCGATACGTCAAGTAGCCAGTTGCAGTCTATTTTAAACGGAACGCAAGACACCCCAGAGGGGAGTATCCAGTTAAGATCCAACAACCGGGAGTACTTCTCGCGGGGCATACAACTTGGCCTAAATTGGAACGCAACCGTCGGCGACGCCACGCATTCGGTAGAAGTGGGTGTGCGATTGCATGAAGACCAAGAAGATCGTCTACAGCGCAATAGCTCGTACCAACAAGTTGGCGGTGAGTTACTACTAAACGATATTGGCGAGTTAGGTAATGCGGGTAACCGAGTTCAAGAGGCGCAAGCGTTGGCCATTCATATCTATGACCAAATAGAGTTCGGGCGCTGGACTATTACTCCAGGCCTTCGCTACGAAGACATAGACCAAATGCGCACAAACTACAGTGGTGGCGCGAATCGAGCATTTAGTGACTCGCGGGAAAATTCTACAGATGTATTGCTTCCAGGTGTAGGCGCTCTGTATAAAATCAGTGATACGCTTTCTACGTTTTCCGGCGTCCATAAAGGCTTCACAGCCCCAAGTAATTCGCCAGGTGCTAGAGAAGAAGAAGCAATTAATTATGAGCTTGGTTTGCGCTATGGTAATGGCAAGACCCAAATTGAAGCGACTTACTTTTTGAGCGACTACGACAATCTAGTTGGTGAGTGCACTTCGTCGTCGGGCAGTGGTTGTGAAATTGGTGATGCCTTTAATGGCGATGCGGCGACTGTTCAAGGTGTTGAATTTCTATTGCAAACGCAACTCGCAGAATTCAATCAGGTGCGCGTTCCTCTTAACTTAACGCTCACTTTAATCGACGGTGAGTTTGACACTGATATTGCCGATACCGAATTCTTTGGCAACGTTGTTGCAGGCGATACTTTGCCGTACATACCAGAAGCTCAAGGCCAACTCGGCGTTGGTTTAGAGTCGGATAAATGGTCAAGCTATTTAAACGTCATCTATCTAGATGAAGTTTGTACTCGTGCATCTTGCGGTCAATTTGAGCGTAGCGACAGCAGCCTAACTATTGACCTGTCGGCTAGTTATTACTTGAGCGAAGAAATGCGCCTGTTCACCCGAATCGACAATCTGAGCGATGAGCAAGACATCATGGGACGGCAACCGTACGGTGCACGTCCAAATAAAGCACGGACTTTTTCAATTGGAGCGCAATACCGGTTTTAGTGGTTGCGTAGTTGACTAACTGCAGTCGTTGAAAAGCCCCAAAATAGTCGGGCCTTTTTTATGCGCTCTACTAGCCAATGTGTACGATGTGCCAGTAACGAGTGCAAATCTAGCTAAGAAGTTCTAATGCGTTTGTCCTAAGTAGCTTTTCTCGAATTATGCTGCGTCCTGGAGTATCGGTCGTTATCAGGACCTTCGCCAAAGAGGCGCCTACATGATAAAACGGCCAGTCCGTGCCAAACAGCAAACGCTCTCCATTGGTTGCCTCGATCATTTTGTCGAGATGAGTAATGCCTTGACCGTGAGTGCCTAGCCACACGTTGTCATACTTTAGTGCAAGCTCGAGCATCGCGTCGCCATCACGCGCCCCGCCATGGCCTATCACGCATTGTAGGTTAGGGTGGTTCTTAAATGTTGCTTCGTAGTGCCGTGGCATTGCGTAAGGATGCGCCGCTTCGGATTCGATACCAGCGCGACCGCCATGATAAAACACAATGACACCCAGTTCTGCCGCACGTGTGTAGAGTTCATCTAAGCTCGGATCATCAGGAAAAAAGCGTTGTACGGGAGGGTGCAATTTCATAACTCTCGCGCCAGCCTTAACGTGCCTTTCCATATCGGCAATAGCGTTTTTATCGTCTGGCGAAACACTAAAGCCAGAGATCAAGCGATCGGTATTCGCTCGAGCTACGGCATCGCGCCACTTCTCCGTTTGACGGTCTCCAAACCAAAAACCGAATTCAATGGGAAGCAGTACCGAACGCTCTACGCGCATTGCATCCATTTCTCTGAGCAGATTTGGAATGGTTTGAGTCTCGGCATAATCACTGCCCCATAAACCCTGCGCAACAATGGTTTTTGTTAAGAAGCTCAACGCTTCTTCTGAAAAATTGCCGTTAACGTAAATATCTAAATCTAAGTCGCAACCTGGGTTCGTATCGTCACAGTCCAGTAGGTGGCGAGTGCGTGGATGTTCCTTTAATAGATCAAGCTCTGGTTCAAACAGAACTGACATACCAAGATGGCAGTGCACATCAATAGCTTTTGGGATGGACTCGTCTACACACACTAGGCGTTGTTCGGAGTCAAGTTCAAACCAAGGTAAGTCCGCAAGTCCACGATAGCCCTGATAAACATGTTTGCCAAATGGGCCTTTACCAGAATTTTGCCGTTCCAGTTCTTGTTGCCTGGCCATAAGGTCTTTATCAGCTTGTGTATATTGCTCTGGGCTAACGTCGTCTGAGCAGCCCAGTACGCTTAGAGGCAGTCCTGTTGCAAGTGCGATCTTGATTGCGTTGCGCCTATTCATTGTAAGTTTCCTTAGTGGTCTTTTATTTCTGTTTTCGGTTGTTCGGCTTCATTGTTGCTCGAAGGCGCCATTGGTGTTTGACCTCTCGGTCGAGCGCTGGTGCAACTTCGCTAGTGTCTATGTTATAGCGGTCCGATATGATTGGTGTGCGTATACCCAATGGTTTTAGTTTGTCGTCGCTTAACACCATTTTACGGTAAGCGACTTGAGGGTCGTTTAGGGCTTGCTCAACACTATTGATAGGGCTTGACGGAACGCCTTGCTTTTCAAGTGCGAACAATAGGTCTGTACTCGTCCATGCGTGGACACGATCGGCAAGCAATGCAGACAGGGAGTCTCTATGTTTGATGCGTTTAGAATTACTGCTAAAACGTTCATCTTCTCTGAGTTCAGAAACACCAAGTACATCACACAGCTTACCGAACTGACTATCGTTACCAACGGCAATGATTATCCAGCCATCGGCGCATTGAATGGTTTCGTATGGCGCGATGTTCGGGTGTCGATTGCCCATGCGCTTCGGGCTGTCACCACTCACTAGATAGTTAAGACCTTGGTTAGCTAATACGCCTACCATTGAGTCCATTAACGCCATGTCGATGTGTTGGCCAACGCCTGATGCGTCGCGTTGTGAAAGTGCGGCTTGGATAGCGATGACTGAGTAGAGCCCTGTAAAAATATCGGCATAGGCAACACCAATTTTTTGTGGGCCACCTTCGGGATCGCCAGTAATGTCCATTATTCCACTTAAGCCTTGGACGATAAAATCGTAGCCTGCTCGCTGTGCATACGGCCCTTGTTGACCAAAACCAGTTATCGAACAATATACGAGCTTGGGGTATCGAGATTTTAGGCTTGCGTAATCTAATCCAACCTTTTTTAGAGAACCCACTTTAAAGTTCTCAATGATCACGTCAGCATCTGCCAGTAGCGCATGCAGTTCGGCTTGGCCTTGGTCCGATGAAAAGTCGATGCACTGAGAGCGCTTACCGCGATTACAAGCAAAGTAATAGGCAGCGTCTTCACTGCCGTTTTCGCGGTCAATAAAAGGCGGTCCCCAGCGCCGAGTGTCATCGCCGTCCGGGCTCTCGACCTTAATTACGTCGGCGCCGAGATCAGCTAATACTTGACCAGCCCACGGACCAGCAAGAATTCGAGCTAATTCAACTACGCGAATTCCTTCTAGTGGCTTGGTACCTTGATTGGTCGTAGTCATAACTGTTTCTTAGTCTTGGATTCGCTATCGACAAGTCCCGTAATACTGATAGGTTGCTATCTTGGGGCCAGGGACGTGATGTTGTTGCAGGTCATCGATGCTAAACCCGCCATCTATTAACATTTTTGGAATAGGGCGGTTTAAGTTACAGCCACCTGCGATTTTTTTCCACATAGGGTTTATGCGGTTCTGCCACTTACGCACATTTGGCTCAGGCGCTTCGCCGTGCTCACAAAATACGAGCTTACCTGCTGGCTTCAATACACGGCGAATCTCCTTGAGTGCCGTCTCCCAATCAGGAATGGTGCACAATACGTAGGTGAGCATAACGGTGTCTATCGAATCATCGGGTAACGGAATCGCTTCGCAACCGGCAACAAGCCATTCGACCGGTACAGGTGATTCGCTAAGATTTTTTTCGGCTTTTCGTTGCATTCCTAAAGACGGCTCTAATCCCCAGACCTTGGATACTTTTTCGGGATTGTAGTACTTAAGGTTCAAGCCTGAACCCATACCAATTTCCAACACTTCGCCTTTTGCCAAAGGGACGACTTTGCCCCGCTGCCGCTCGATGGCTTTCATACCGCAGGTACAGTTAATAACATGTGGAAGGATTCGTTCGTCGTAAAAGTTCATATTAGTGTCTCGGTAGCTCTTAAGTTCCTAAGCGATAAGCAGTTTGTTAATCCGTTTACGCGGCTACGTATGTCCAAGAGCCTTGAGTCTCTACTGCGCGGTTATCCATCTTTAGTTTAATCAGGTGCGCGTGCAATGACAGCTCAGCAATTGGATGAAGGTGTGTTGGCACATCGGCGTAAACGGTTGGCACCAGCTGCGCTGGCGAAAACCCCGGATTGCTTTTTAGCGCGTCAGCAACTTTCGCCTCACGCTCCAAACGATGTTTTATTGTCCACGACACCACTTCTTGCGGGTTGGCGATAACTGCACCATGACCTGGTCCCATTTGTTGGATGCTGTGATGGGAGAGCTTCTCAAGCGATTCAATATAGTCTTTCATGCTGCCTTTAGGCGGAATGATAACTACAGTAGAGCCATTCATTAAATGGTCGCCGGTGGTTAAGAAGCCATGTTCTTCAATTAAAAAACAAATATGGTTGGCGACATGCCCGGGCGTATGAATTGCTTGCACGCTGGCACCATCATGTTCAAAACGTTGATCATCTTCTGGCTGAACGTCAGGCACAAAGGTTAAGTCTTCGTAGTCTTGTCCTGCCGGAGCGACCAAGCCAATGACTTCAGCTGCGGGCAAGGCGGACTTTAGGGCGGCAACCGCGGGGCTATGATCGCTGTGAGTGTGGCTAGAGAAGATGCGAGTAATTGGAGCGCCCAAAGTGCCTTGGGCAGCCAAAATGTTATTAATATGTGATTCAAGCTTTGGGCCTGCATCAAATATAGCGAGCTCATTCTTACCGTATATATAGGTGTTGGTTCCTGGGCCGGTCATCATGCTCGGGTTGTTGGCGCATAAACGATACACGTTATTGAGCAATTGAGTGAGTTGGCCAGGGATCGGTTCAGACGAATTTACAGGGACAGTTGTTTCAGACATCGACATTAGGTTTTGGTTATTACAGTAGTAGCGGTTGTGTGGAGGGTGACAAACTAGAGTTAGAGTATTCTCTGAGGTTGTTCTTTCATTTCCTTCTTGAATAGATCAATTAACAGTTCAACGTTTTTTAAACCCGCGTAACCAGGACGAATGATACAAGCTATACGGCGATGTGGGCTAGGCTCACTCAAACGCATGGCCTTAAGCTCAACATAATTCCCTACTAGAGATTCTAGGGCCATTTGAGGCACCAATGTAGAGCCTAAGCGCCCTAAAACCATTTGAATAAGCGTGTTTAGACTAGTGGCACTTAGCTCGTGTTGATTATTGCCTTCGAACCGGCACACTGCTAACGCTTGATCTTTTAAGCAATGACCATCTTTAAGCAACATTAAACGTGCTTCGAGAAGATCGGTGGCACTGACTTCGCTTTGCCCGGGCTTTGCGTCTTTTTGGTGCGAGATCCAGTAGAAATCTTCTTGCCAGAACTCAAAGCTCAATAAACCTTCGATATCGTAGGGAAGGGCGAGAATAGCTGTGTCGATGTCACCTTCCTTTACGGCGTGCACGAGTTCATGAGATTGAGCTTCGCGCACTGTCAGTTCCAGTTGTGGATATGCCTTTTTTATAGCCGGTAAGACAATGGGCAGTAAAAACGGGGCAATCGTAGGAATAATTCCAATGGTGATAGGAAAGCTCAATGGCGAATGCTGAGTCTCGGCTAGCTTATATAAGTCATCTAGCTGCAGCTTAATGGTGCGGGCTTTGTTGAGTACTTCTTGCCCAGCAGGAGTAATAAGCACTCGCTTGTTATCGCGCTCAAAGATCATAAAGCCCAATTGCTTTTCAAGTTCCGAGATAGCCGTACTGAGTGCAGACTGGCTTACTGAGCTATCTTCGGCGGCATTTTTAAAGTGAAGGTGCCGCTCAACTGCAAGTGCGTAATTTAACTGACGAAGAGTAATCATAGAGCTTAAAGTGAGCTTGGTGAGAAAAAAAATTGTACCTCTATTCCGACGAAATCAGAATCTGGGAAGCATGTGGTTCAGATAAATCGAACATTAGATTCATTATATTCGATTTTAAAGAACATTTAAAACTCTGTACTATCTTTTCAGCCCTAGGTAACACGCCTATTAATGGGCGCAAAACGTTACTGACGTAGAGACCTAAGTAATTAAATTAACACTAATTTCGAAAAATTTGGAGCTAGACATGACTACAGTAAATAAAAAAATTAAATCCTTTAAGGCATCGGCATTCCGTAACGGCGAATTCATCGACGTAAGTTCTGACGATGTTCTAGGTAAGTGGGCGATATTCTTTTTCTACCCAGCTGACTTTACGTTCGTTTGCCCAACCGAATTGGGTGACCTTGCTGATCACTACGAAGAATTGAGCCAGCGCGGCGTAGAAGTGTACTCGGTATCGACTGACACACACTTCACACACAAGGCATGGCACGACGCTTCTGACACAATCGGTAAGATCAATTACACAATGATTGGCGACCCGAATGGCAAAGTGACCGAGAACTTTGGCGTAATGCGTAAAGGCCAAGGCCTTGCAGATCGTGCAAGCTTTATCGTAGACCCAGATGGCATCATCCAAGCTATGGAAATCACTGCAGAAGGCGTAGGTCGTGATGCGGCTGAGCTAGTACGCAAAGTAAAAGCGGCTCAATACGTACGTGAGCATCCAGGCGAAGTATGCCCAGCAAAATGGAAAGAAGGCGAAGCAACACTAGCACCATCATTGGACTTAGTCGGTCAAATCTAATCGGTCAAGTCTAGCCTCTAGATCTAGTCCGTAAGGATCAGTTATCTAGATGTATGCGACGAAGGGAGCCGACGTCATATTCGGCTCCCTTCCAAGCAAAACAATAAATCAGTTAATAAATAGTCAAACATTAGAACAAGTATTAAGAGAATAGCCATGATAGACCAAAATATTTTAGATTCGTTACGCCAGTACACCGCTTCGATGCAGCGATCTGTGACGTTGGTTTTGCAATCAGGCGAGCATTCAAAGCGTGCAGAGTTGCTTACTTTCTTAGAGCAGATTGCTAGTGTGAGCGACCACATTTCGGTGGTCCAAGAAGACGCAACACAGTTGCGTTCGCCTATCTCATTTCGACTTGACGTCGAAGGCAAAGATACCGGCATTCAATTTTCAGGAATCCCGAGTGGACATGAGTTTAACTCATTGGTTCTCGCGATTCTGCGTGCCTCAGGCACGCCCTTAAAGCTCGATCAGAGTTTACAGGACATGATCTCTTCTATTGAGGAGCCCATGCACTTTGAAGTGTTTGTTAGCTTAAGTTGTCACAACTGTCCTGAAGTTGTTCAAAGCTTAAATCAGTTTGCATTGCTAAACGATCGCATAAGCGCTGAGATGATCGATGGTGGTTTGTATCAAGACCTAGTCGCAGAGCGCGACATTCAAGGCGTGCCTAGCGTGTACTTAAACGGCGAGCTGTTCGCTAACGGTAAGGTGGATACAGCCGAGTTGATCGACAAGTTGTTGGCGAGCAAACCAGCGGCGACGTCACAACCAGACTCACAGACGCAAACCAAAGCCGCACCGACAAAACAACTGCCGTTGCAAGATGTGGTGGTCATAGGCGGTGGACCAGCTGGCGTGGGATCAGCAATTTACTCAGCGCGTAAAGGTCTTAAAGTAACGATCATTGCCGATCGCTTTGGTGGACAAGTTAAGGACACGATGGGTATCGAAAACCTAATCGGAGTGCCCTCCACCACAGGCACAAAATTAACTAATGACATGCAGGCTCACCTAAAGGACTACGACGTAACGCTAAAGGAATACTTGCGCGTGACTGAGATTGTTCAAGGAGATATCAAGACGGTTACGTTGTCTTCGGGCGAGGTCATCAGAGCGAAGACACTTATTATTGCGACGGGAGCAAAGTGGCGAGAGCTCGGCGTACCCGGCGAAAAAGAAAACATCGGTAACGGCGTCGCGTATTGCCCGCATTGTGATGGACCCTTCTTTAAAGGCAAAGATGTTGCAGTAATAGGCGGTGGAAACTCAGGTATAGAAGCTGCGCTAGATTTAGCGGGTATCGTTAAATCAGTAACCGTGTTCGAATTCATGCCAGAGCTCAAAGCTGACGCGGTACTGGTCAAGCAGGCGGAACAGCGTAACAACATTAAGATCCTAAAGAATGTTGCGACTAAGCAAATCGTCGCGACAGACGGCAAGGTAAGCGCCATCGAATATCAAGATCGCGCTACAGATGAGGTCACTCAATTGCCATTGCATGGGGTGTTCGTTCAAATTGGGCTACTGCCAAACTCAAAGTTCTTAGGCGACGTAGTTGAGCTATCCCAGCACGGCGAAGTAAAGATCAACGAGCGTTGTCAAACATCAGCAAAGGGTATTTACGCCGCAGGGGACGTAACGACAGTGCCCTACAAGCAAATAGTAATATCAATGGGCGAAGGTGCAAAAGCATCATTAGCGGCGTTCGAGTATTTACTGACGCTTGACGTAAAAGACGAAGAAGACGTAAAAGAAGCAGCCTAATCCTCAATAGTGAAGTGAAAACCGTTAGTCGCCCCGTTCTAGTTGGTGGCTAGCGGTTTTTCTTTGCAGGTTTAATCATATCCAAATGAGGAATCCCATCTTCGTCGTAAGCTTCAGTCGCCGCTTCAAAGCCCAATGATTCATAGAAGCTTTGTAAGTAGACTTGCGCACCAATCTTTATGCCCATTGCCGGAAAAGTTTGTTCTGTGAACTTGATTGCTTCGTTCATCAACGCACGGCCAACCTTCAGTTTTCTAAATTTTTCCAACGTCAGAACACGGCTAATCGAAGGCTGTTTGTATTTAAACCCTGGGTCAATAACTCGAACGTAGGCCGCTAGCTCGCTATTTAGTGAGGCGGTTAAGTGCCATGAATGTGGATCAACATCATCGGTTTCTTGGTAAGGGCATTGCTGCTCAACTACAAACACGGCTTCGCGTGCTTTGATGATCTCCCACAGCTCTAATGAACTAAGTGATTCCAATCGGGACCATTTAAACTGTAAGTTTTCAGACTCGGATTTCATTGATGCAAGCTCCCTAAATTACGAACTTTTAAAGTGACTAATCTTTTCTCTGAGATATTCATTACCAGACTTACCTTAGCGCGCCAAAAATCTATTCATTGTAGTTTTTGGAAACGTTAAGTTCTTTTTGGGTTTGTATGCGCAATACATGTAAAGCCGACTGCAATGTATTCACATAACTTAGTCGGTGGTAATAAAACGAAGCGTACCTTTCTACATATCGCTGTAACTCATGATCTAGAGCAAGCTCACTAAATGGCGTGATGAGTGTCGGTGCAGCGCCGCTAAAGTCTCGCTCTACTCGGGGAATTATCTCTAGTTCAATGGCTTTTTGAAAATCGCTTAAGTTGGTCTGTCCTCGGCGTGATTCAGAAAGGGCTAATTGAAATTGCGCTAGTTGTTCCCGATAGCGTTTAGAACGGATGACGCCAAATTTGCCACTAGCCTGCAGTTCAAACAATGTAGAGTCTAAAAAGTCACCCGTCTTCCAAGCCCCGATTTTACTAAACTGTTCTTTAAATAGAGCCTCGTTATTGTCAGCCAAAATACCCGTCCGTAATTTTTGAGCAACCTCAAAAGTCGCTTGCGAACGGACTTTAAGGATTGATACGGCCTCTTCGTTCGCTTTTATAGATTGATCAATGTCGTCAAGCAACCGGCCAAGATAATAGTGTTCATCTATGTTGTTCTGACGTTCAGTGTTCCACGCGTTGACTTGCAGTGCTATTAAGACACCAAGTACAACTATTGCGATTTCGACTACTACAGAAAACCAATCGTGAGTTTGGAGAGAGGATGACAGTTTTCGAAGGATCATTTATTGCTCGCTCGATGAGTATTGATTTTTAAATACACGGGATTAATGCCAATAACGACTTTGTGAGGCAGTTACTATCTTATATCGAACTATCGGCAGGGCATACGCTTTTAGCGCTGTTACGGAAAACTAGTGACGACGACAACCCTGATTGATCTAGTCACCCGAAGTGTTAAAAGTGGGTGTGCAACTACTGTTGGTGAGTGCGGGGGAATTAAAAGCTAAGCAGTTTTTTAAACTCTACAGCGTTTCTGCGACCCACCTCTACTTGGTGACCGTCGCTCATGGTTAAGTCGTAACAGGTGTTAGTAGCGACTGTCCGCGACAGCCGTTACCTTGTATCGCAGTATCGGCAAGACATACGCTTTTTGCGCTGTTATACAAACCTATTTAGGGCGATGGTCCTGATTGCTCCAGTCACCAGTTGCCAGTCTGTATGTCTAGTTAAGCTACTTCTTACAATCCAAAAAGGTTGCGCGAGAAGGACTGTCGTCTAACAATTTAGCCATTTCTACTAACTGGATGAATTCAGCGCGATAACCACTTTTATCAACGCCTTTATTCTGTTTCGCTAGCTTGATGACATCCTCAAGGCAAAAGTTATTAAGGTGTTTTCCACCTCGTAGAATCTCTGAAAAGGCCGCAACAGATGCTGCAAAAAGGGCGTCTTTGTCAGTTTCAGTATTTTCTTTATTGAGTATCGGTTGCGTAATCAAAAGAGATTCCGCTGCGCCTGGGAGCTTATAACGCAGCTTTAGGAACCCGAGTTCATCATTTAACAATTCGCTTTCGGGGGTCGGAGTAGCTTCGTTATTAGTATTGGTTTGGCTGGCGTAACGAAGTGGGTCGACAGACCTAATGTCTGTATTTGTGGGCGTGATTTCGTACAAGGCCGTTACGCTGTGACCTGCTCCTATCTCTCCTGCGTCTACTTTATCGTTATTGAAGTCTTCACGCGCCAACACACGTGTTTCGTAGCCAACAAGCCGATACTCTGCGACATGTTTAGGATTAAATTCGATTTGAATTTTCACATCATTGGCGATCGGGAATAGGTGTGATGTGGCTTCGTCAACTAGTACTTTCTTAGCTTCTTGTAGCGTATCGATATACGCCGCAACGCCATTTCCATTTTGTGCAATGGCTTGCATCATGTCGTCTTGATAGTTATATCCGCCAAAACCAAGTACCGATAGATAGATACCCGCATTGCGGTTTTTCTCTACAATTTTAATCAGCTGCTCATTGCTGCTTTGACCAACGTTAAAGTCTCCATCGGTTGCCATAATGATTCTGTTAACTGAATCTTTGTTAAAGTTTTCGTTGGCTAATTCATAAGCAAGCGACAAACCTGCACCCCCAGCTGTGCTCCCCCCTGCAGATAATCGATTTAGTGCAGATAATATTTCTGTTCTGTTTTTAACCTTAGTCGGCTGCAAGACCACACCGGAAGCTCCTGCGTAGACAACCATGGCAACGGTATCCGTTGGCTTTAGGCTTTTGAGTAACAGCCGAAATGACTTTTTGACCAAAGGTAATTTGTTTTCTGCATCCATTGATCCAGACACATCGAATAAGAACACAAGATTGCTGTCTGGCTGTTGCGTGCGGTCGATGTCGTATCCTTTTATGCCAATACGCAGCAAATGTTTTGGGGCAGACCAAGGCGAATCAAATACGTTCACAGTGGCGAGAAAAGGTTGATCTTTTGACTCAGGGACTGGGTAATCGTAGTCGAAGTAATTAAGCAGTTCCTCAGTGCGTATGGCTTCATGCGGTGGCAGCGCCCCGCTTTCAATTTGAGAGCGCATCAAGCTGTATGAGCTCGTATCTACATCAATTGAAAAAGTCGATACCGGCTCCTCAGAGGTGATTTTGATCGGGTTCTCTGTGTAATTAGGATATTCCGAGCGATCGAATTCAATTTCTGGTGAGTAGTTTAGATTGCTCACAGGCTGCTGGGCGGCATAACGCGAACTGTTTCCCGACTGCTTTGATGCGGTGACCAAAATTTCTCCTAGGTTATCGCCGCTGTGAGATAGATAGGGTGCCGGCGCAGAAGCGCTAACTTCTTCTGTTTTGGTAGCACAAGCCGTCAATATACTGGACAAAGTCAGCAGAAGGAGAAGGCGAATCACGTTATTTGAAGTGAATATTTGCATTTTTGATCATTGGACATTTTTTTATTCGGCTATTCAAAATAACTGACGCAGAGCAAAAAACACTGATCAATAACCAATGCTTAATGAAGGGTCAAAGCGGAAACACAAGAGGTGATGTACCAACCAGGCTTACAGGCTTTATAGCTGTTCGGACCGAGTTTACGATTCCACCGCAAGCACCCCAATAAGGTTAGGTGTTGGAGCCAATTTTTTCGGCTTGATTTGGCAGAAACTAAAAGCTGAGTAGTTTCTTGAGCTCTATCGCATTTCTACGACTCACTTCTATGCTATGACCGTCGCTCATGGTCAGATTGTAGCCGTCGCCGATGCTTTCATCTATCGAGCGAATTTCGTTTAGGTTGACGATGTATTGTCGGTTGGCTCTAAAGAAACGCGACTTAGGAAGACGTGCTTCAACGGTGCTTAAGGCCTTTTTAATAAATGGTTTATGCGTGTCAAAAAACACTCTTGAGTGGTTTTTGCAGCTTTCGAAATAGCGTATCTCGTTTAGAGAAACTAAATGGCAATCATCGCCATCGTTGATAAATATCTTACTGCTCATTTCCAGGGCTAGCGCGACCAAGGGTTGGTCGCGCCGTGTGAGTTTATCTACTGCCGCAGCGAGTCGTTCTGAACTGACGGGCTTGAGCAAATAATCGACTGGGTTGTAGTCGAACGACCGGTACGCGTATTCAGAATACGCCGTCGTGAATATCACTTGTGGAATGTAATCCAGTTTATCCAATAGGTCGAAGCCGCTCTGACCCGGCATGTGAATATCCAAGAACAGTACGTCGGGGCGGTGTTCACGAATGAGCTTGAGAGCGGAGTCAGGATGGTCAGCCGAGCCCACCATTTCTAACTCTTCAAATTCAGATAGCATGCGCAATAAGCCTTCTCGTGCTAGTCGTGAATCTTCTACTACGATCGCTTTCACAGTTCGTTACTCTTGTGGAATTTTAACGGTTACGCAGAAGCGGTTGCCATCGATCATAGTGTCTATTGACCCCTGGCCCGAGTACAGTAAGTCTAAGCGTTGGTCAATATTAAACAACCCAATCCCAGGCTCGCTGCTCTTCTTGGCATAATTTTTTGGTAAGTCATTACTGACCTCAATCACCATCATTTGTGCTTCAAGTTTGGCTCGAACGTTAATTGTGCCGCCCTCACGAATATTATCAATACCATGTTTTACGGCGTTCTCAAGTAACATTTGTAGAACCATCGGGGGCAATTGGCACTCCATTAACTGGTCAGGGATGTCTAGTACAAAGTGCAAACGTTCTTCAAACTGAATTTTAATTAGATCAATATATCGACGACTTATTTCCAGCTAGTCTTTGAGCGCTACACTCACGTTCTTGGAGCTGTCTAAGGAGTATCGCAGTACGCTGGATAGTGACATCAACATCTTTTCTGCGTTTGTAGCATCTTCATGAATCATGAAGCGTATGTTGTTCAACGCGTTAAACAGAAAGTGTGGGTTAAGTTGGTTAGATAAACTGCTGAGTTCGGCTTCTTTAAGGCTATTTTGGAGACGCAAATTATCGATCTCCATTTGTTTAGTTTGCCGTCGGCTGGTAATGCCTATGTAAAGCATGATCCAGCACAACAAGTAGAAAGAAGAGCCGAACCAGTTTCTAAAGAAAAACTCTATAACGGCCCTAATTGACGAAATGCCAGGGGTTTGACTCCGGCTGTACATATAAAAGTCGTCAAAGTAAAAGCTCATTGATATTACGGACATTGTTAGGACAATGAAAAAGCTAAAAAATACGCAGCTAGCAACAGACTTAAACAAGACTGTTGTATGCGACTGTGTTTCCCATTTAGCTCGTTTGTAATGGCTGCGTAGTGCGAAGCCAGAAACGAAGAAGCCTGCTCCCCATATTGTTCCGGCTAGAGTTTGAAACTCCCACACGTAGGCGGGTCTTAATAAAGAATTGAGTACCAGATCTAGAGCTAGCAGCAGTACCACGCCGCCCACATGATAGCTCCAGAAGTCTGGGCTCGCGTCGAACAAGTCTTTGTTTAACGACGCGCGAATGTTTTGTGAATACTCTTTGAACTCAGCGCGAGCTTCTAGCACTCGCGGTTTATTCCAGGCTGATTTCAGACGTTTGAACATAGGTCTTATGCTATCGCGTTGTTACTCTAATATCGAACACTGAATCAAATTGATTCAATGGCGAGGTCAAGAGCATGGGTGATCGAGTCTTTTGTGAGCGTTAATGATTCAACGACAATCGCTTTACTGTAGTAAAGAGTGTTGACCACAAGTTTTTTAGTCGCATCAGAAATGCTCGACGTACTTTGACTGGTCTTTACCTGAAAGCGTCCGGTAATATTGGCACACGGGCTTAGGTTGACCGAGCTGATTAAAGATATAGGTTCATCTTCTACAGCTTTGACGTTGAATACCATAGCGGACGATCCAATTAATGCTACTACCAATATCATTGCTAAATGTGTTCGATTCATCGCGATTGCTCCTTAAACTAGCGGTGCTCAGTTATTTGTTGACGGTATTAGTTTTGCACGACTCACAACAAACAGAGAAAGAAGGTGCCGAGCGGCGATAAATTGGGATGAGTGGTGAAAACAGGACAGAAAACACCGTTTATGTGTCTTAAGCGAGGCCAGTACTGGCGCTGCAAATAACAATTCATGCTCTCGCGAGTACGCATGATATAAACTGCCACCACAGACTTGCTTCGTCACAAACACGACAATCGGAGATCTAAATGTCACTTACCCTTTATCATTCGCCAGGTACTCGCTCGATTCGTGTTCGCTGGTTGCTCGAGGAAATGGAGATACCGTTCGAACTAAAAAGCATTAAGTACGACGGCAAATACTTTGCATCCGATGAGTTTCGGGCGATTAACCCAATGGGCAAAGTCCCAGCATTGTTCGATGGCGACCAATTGGTTGTGGAGTCGATCGCGATCATGGAATACCTGCTGAACAAGTTCGGGCCTAGTTCTTTGAATGTAGGCCCTGAAGAAAAGGAATACGCGACATACCTTCAATGGTTGCATATGGCAGAAGGCGGCATGGCTAACTACATAGCGGTCAGTTTTGGTAATAAGTTTGATATGGACCCATATAAGGTCAGCGAAGGGTATGATGCCTATTGTC
Source organism: Proteobacteria bacterium UBA7415 (assembly GCA_002470515.1). GTDB lineage: Bacteria > Pseudomonadota > Gammaproteobacteria > Arenicellales > Arenicellaceae > Arenicella. The sequence continues at coordinate 346,016 of DKML01000015.1, forward strand.
GCTACCAAATTGAGAAAGCACTTGGGTTTTTAGAAAGCCAGCTGCAAGGTAAGGAATACCTGTTACAGCGAGGATTCAGTGCCGCTGATATATCCCTGGGCTACACGTTGTTTTTTGCTAAAACTTGCATCGATGTAGAGTTTACAGATACTGTTACGCAGTACTATAAACGCTTAATGAGTAGACCAGCGGCTCTGGTGACTATGGCTGATGTAAAGACAAGTTGAAGCAGCCGTGAGCTAGTTGTTGCGTGAGCCTATTTAAGCTAAAGAAGGTAGATACAAATTTTGGTTTCACCTGTCTTAGATCGTCGCATGATAGTTTTGAACCGCTCGGTGTGCTTGGACCTCACTCTATATTTTTAATTTTGAACGACCCAATTGTTTTTTATAAGGCCTCCGTTTTTAAATGGCCTAACCTTTTGATAGACAAATATATGACCTTACAGCGATTACCATTAAAACCTTTGACGGCTGGCTCGTGAAAAATAATTCTCCTCGTTTGACCAAGGTAAAAATGGCCGCTCGTGTTATTGGAATCGGGATTTCTTTGCCGTTTTTCGTCTGGGGCATCATTGGCTTCTTGCCCGCAATTCCGTCCATCATCGACGTCTTTGGGTTTGATGGATTGAGGTACCCCACTGGCGTAGTCATCGCAGGGCTAACGCTCGCAGCGTTTGGTTTTGAAGATTTCTGAAACATCAACGATGCAAAGCATTAAGTTTTTTTTAACTGTTATCACTCACTCTACTGGAGAAAGTTACTATGTTTAAGATATCTGATTTTTTTATTCTTACGGCGGTCGCGATTTCATTTGCCGCATCAGGAATTTCATATTTCAATGGTTATGAAACACAGGGATTGTTTACCGCAATTTGGGTACCCTCGATTCTAGCCTTCGGAATATATTTCAAACTTGTTGCATTACTTGCAAGAGGTAAACAATAATGAATCCGGAAACTCTAATGACCGTCGCCATTGTTGTTTTTGTGCTTATGCTCGTAGGCTTAGCCTTAACAGTGTTTGAGTTTCGTCATGGAGCACCACAAGAGCAAATCGAAGACGAAGAAAAAATCATCGATAGCCCTCATCGACACGTTAACACCGAGTTAACCAAATAGTTCCAACTGCAAAATGAATTGGTGAGAAGGACACCGCCTGGAAGCAGCTTCACCAAAAAATGAAGTTGCTATCCGAGTCGAATAACCGGGCGCAGTGGCTCACGGACTATGGTTGATCTTACAGTCAACTAAACAACTGTCGCGTTAGACAATCCAATCCCCATATTCGTCTGCAAAATGGCGCAATAAATGGCGCAAAAAATATTGCTGAAGGCAGAAGCAAAAACGATAAGCTCAACACTTGCGTAACGAGCATTTAGGCGGGCTATCCTGAAGTCATAGAAGGCGAGAAATGATCTAACAATGGCGCACTTCTTTTACAGTCAATCTGTAAGATCGGAATAGTAGAGAAACTAAGCCGGACGCAGCTATAATCTCATCTAGTCTATCTAGAGCACGTTTACTTGACTCTAGTTTTATAATGCAAGCGGAGATGAGAGAACGGTTTGAAGCTCCTCTACTATTTTCAAAACCGCCATGCTCCGTTCTATTTGATTCCAGCTGTAATTAGTTGCCGCCGTAACTGCCAGTAATAATTGCCGATCCTTACATAATTCGTCAAAATCGCCAATGAGTTGATCGAAGCCCACCTCATCCAGCACACTAGACGGGCCTAGTATTCTGGTTCCCACTCGACTATCTATGTAGCTAATCTGTGGCGCCATTCTCCCGCGCAAATCCAATGCTATATCTCTGTGCGCCTCATATTCTTGAATCGCGTCATTAATCTTTCGCTTTAATGTACTATTACTCAGAGTGGCTAGCTTTCCAGTGGATTTAAGTTCGTCGATGGTGCCCCGTACTAGGTAGAAGGGGACAACCTTTCCAATCCGGTAAAGGCCAGCGGCAAAATCATTTTTTTGTTCATCTGCTAAACTGCATGTTTCTAATGATCGCGCTACCTGATTGCCAAGAGTCGCCGACTTAGACATCCAAGCGATGTCGAATTTAGTTCCTTCAATTGACTCATTTAAATCATCGGAAAGCCGAGTCAAATATTCCGATTCCTCCGATAGCTGTATTCGAGTTCTATTCCAATCGTCGACCTGTAAGCCGACAAAAATACCGATCACAACAATTAGAATTTCGACTAAAACGGTAAACCAGTTCTGCTGTCGGATACTCTCGGCTAGTTTTCTTAAAATCATTTGTGGTCAATCCGTTAATTAGATAGTTAACTAGGTAGATTGCTAAATGCTATAACGCGCCGCCTAGTAGAAAGACGATAACAGTTATGACTCAACTTTTGCACATGAAGTAGCGTTTTGCAGGTTTTGGCAACAATGTTAGAGTGACGGCCAATAAATGTTAGTTATTCGTCATTTTTAAGCTACACATAGGAGCCCATGCATGAAGAACAAAATCTTTCTAATAATTTTTCTATCGGCATTTTTACCAATATGGGCTGTTGCTCAAGACGCTAGCGACGCCTTAGCGGATAAACCTGCCGACAGCATGGTTGAAGAACAACCAATGCATTTCGAATCCAAGGGCAGTGTGCGTATAGATGGCAAAGCTATTAATTACACCGCCACAGCAGGCACATTAGTGATGAAAAACGAAGAGGGCGATCCCATCGCTCAATTCGGTTATACCTCCTACACAAAAGACGGTGCCGACAAAGGCAAACGGCCAATAATGTTTGCGTATAACGGTGGACCTGGTTCTGCATCGTTTTGGTTGCATATGGGCGTGTTAGGTCCAAAGCGTGTGGTGATCGACGACCTGACGTTCAATACGGCAGGCCCGTTTAAGCGAGTTAATAACGAGCATAGTATTTTGGCTAAAGCTGATTTAGTTATGATCGATCCGGTAGGCACGGGCTTTTCGCACCCAGTTGGCGAAGCTAAAGGCGAAGACTTTTGGGGCGTTGATCAAGATATTGCTTCGGTATCAGACTTTATTGCGCGCTACATTACCGACAATGGCCGCTGGCAGGCGCCCAAGTATTTGCTCGGCGAGAGCTATGGCGGAATCCGCAGTGGAGGCGTTGCGTATTACTTGATGCAAAAGCACTCGATTTCGCTTAATGGCGTTATCTTGGTGTCACCACACATGAGCTTTGTTGCAGGTTGGGCAGGCATAAAAATAGATCTAGCTCAGGTTAACTTCTTTACGACCTTTGCCTCAACAGCGTGGTATCACAATGCCATCGAAGACCGTCCAGATGACTTGCAGGAGTTTCTTCGTGAAGCGGAAGCATTCGCTGTTAACGAATACGCACCTCTACTGCACAAAGGTAACCGCGCAAGTGCAGCAGAGCGCCAGAAAGTGCTAGCAGGCATGGAGCGTTTCACTGGAGTAAGTGCCGATTATTGGGACAAAGCTAACCTTCGTGTCGGCGAAGACCAGTTTGCCAAAGAGCTGTTAAGAGACCAGGGCAAATTAGTAGGCCGCATAGACTCAAGATACGTGGGCGATGCTATTAACGGTGTTGGAGAGTCAATGGATTACGATCCGTTCTTCCCATCTGTTGGTGCGGCGTTTACAGCAACCTTTAACGACTACTATAGAGAAGAGTTAGGCGTTGAAACGGATCGAAAATACATAACCTCTGGAGGCTTATGGTCCAAATGGGATCAACGGCATGCACAGCCGGGTGTTTACTGGGGAAAGTTAGCGATCGCCAATACCGGTATTGATTTGACACATGCCATGATCCAGAACCCCAACTTACGCTTGCTCGTACAGCAGGGTTACTTTGACTTAGCTACCCCGTATGGCGCTACAGACTATTTTCTAGACCACATGGAGCTACCTGAGGCATTACGCAAGAACATTACGGCGGAGTACTATGACGCCGGGCATATGATGTATTTGCACGAAGAGTCGATGATTAAATTTGGCAAGGATCTATCGGACTTTGTTAAGTAAGGGCGACATAAGCCCTGGTTCAGGAGCCAGGTGCTTTCGCTAGCTCAGCGAGAGCAACTGTTTATTGGGTCGTTGATTGTGACGCCTAATGTGGCGATAAGCTGAAGGAGGTCATTGACGGTGCTAGGTTTCATTTTTGCGTGCTCCTTTGAGATGCTGCGATTTTAAGTTATCAGCTTACAGATGGTTCAAAAAGTAATTCATTTTCAGTGTATTGAGATGCAGAGAAGTGCCTTCTCCTTCAACTATGCCGTGACGTCTATTGGGATACACCATTAGATCAAACTGACGGTTATGTTTTATCAATTCGTTGATCAGCAGTTCAGTGCCTTGATAGTGAACGTTGTCGTCGCCTGTGCCGTGAATCAGCAGCAATTTGCCTTCGAGCTTTGCCGCATGCGTGATGGCCGAAAACTCAATATAGTTCTCGGCATTCTCATTTAACAAGCCTGAATACTTTTCTTGGTAGATTGAGTCGTACAGACGTTTGTCAGGCACGGGTGCAAGAGAAACCCCAACCTTAAATTGTTGCGCATAGCGGAACATTAAACCGAGCGTTAAGGAACCGCCGCCTGAATGACCCCATACACCAACGCGCTCGCAATCAATATAGCTCCAGCGTTCGCTCATTGCTTTAATGGCGTCTGACTGATCGCGTGTTTCTAAACTGCCATCGCTGGCATAAATACTGCGCCGCCACGCATGACCTCGTGGAGCTTTGGTGCCACGGTTATCAACCGACGAAATTAGGTATCCGCGTTGTGACATCATTATATGCCACACGTTGCGGTCGGACCATACGTCCCCCACAGTCTGAGCCCAGGGTTCGCCGTAGACGTAGTGAATAAGAGGGTATTTTCTCTTGGTGTTCAGCGTCGGAGGACGCAATAGGTATCCGTCTAACCGCAATCCGTCGTTCGCATCAACGCTAAAAAATTCTAGCTCGCCCAATTGCAGCTTTGCTAGCTTAGCCGCAAGCTCTGCGTTGTCTTCCATTACATAATATACTTTATGCTCTGGAATCGATATAAGGCTAGTGACAGGCGGTTTCAAAAAGCTTGAATGGCAGTGAATGGCCCAGTTAGAGTCCGCAGACATTGTATAGTCGTTGTCGCCCTCGAAGCCGTCTGGCGTTACGCGTTCCATTTTGCCGCTACCGTCTAGACGTGTGCGGTGCAAGTATCGTTGTGATACCTCTTCATGCGAAGCGATAAAGTATAGCCAGCCGCTGTTTTCGTCCACACAAACCACTTTCGTAACGTCGAAATCGCCAGGTGTTAGATTCGTCCAGGTTTTTCCATCGCGAGATATGAGATACACATCTATCCATCCGTCGCGTTCACTCTGCCAGATAAAGGCATGTGATTTTTTTAGCCATTGCGGCTCGATAACCAATTCAATAAATGTATCTTCGCACTCGCTAAAAAGCTCTTTAACTGTTCCAGTATTGGCGTCTGCGTAAAAAAGAGTATTGGTGTTCTGCTTACGATTAAATTGCTGCACAAGTAACTCTGCGCTTTCGTGTTGCGAATCGTTTACACGATTGCCTACCCAATCCATGCGCGGCACATACATGTCCTTTGCAACACCAGGCAGATTGACCCACTGTGTTGTCGCGGAGTCTATGGAGATAACGCCGACACGTGCGGCGGCGTTTTCTTCGCCTACTTTTGGATAAGGAATAGCCGTTACTTTAGGGTATTTCGTATCGGTATTATTGATGATTAGAAAATCTTTAGCCGCATGAGTATCGAACTGCCAATACGCAATACGTGTGCCGTCAGGGCTCCAGCGAAAGCCATCGCGGATACCAAATTCTTCTTCGTATGCCCAGTCAAATACGCCATTTATGATGGTGCTGGATGCATCTGAGGTTAAAGCTGTTAAGCCCCGGCTGTTCAGGTCTTGAACATAAATATTGTTCTGCCAGACATAGGCGAACTTGTTTCCGTCGGGCGAGAACTTACCAAACTTCATTTCCCCGGGGGCTGTAAATTCGCCACCCAGCTGCCACATCTCGTCTGTCTCAAGGTCACGTAGCCAATAGTCACCGCGATCTTTTTCGCGCCAAACATACTCGGCATTCGTAAAAATGAGGATCTTAGATTTATCTCTAGACCACTGATAGTCATCAACGGTTAGTGCTTTGTTAGCACCTTTAGGAGTGAGTTGCGCTAGGCTGATTAGTACTGTGCGTTTTAGCGTAGCGGCATCGTATTGCACTACTTCTTCAAAGGGTTTTATGTCTTTGCCGTTTTGATCTTTTTCTAGGTCGGCGCTTTCGTAACCCTCGGCTGTTTCAAGCATGCTGTAGCTCGCGCCTTCCTCAGACCAGCGGAGTGTCCTTGGGTGTTTTGCAACATAGTCCCAATCTTGGTAGATGGCTTCGTTAGTAAGTTGAATTCCCGTTTGCTTTGGGCTGGCTTGGGCTTCGGTGGACTTGGAGGAGGAATTCATAGTAGGGGAATTCATATTAGTTACTTTGGGGGTGATCAGTGTTTATATCGCTAAAAGCGCTTTTGAGAAACCAATTAGCTATCGTTGGCGTTGCGTAATCGCTCGATCAATTCTTCCTGTTCTTCGAACGCGGCCTTTATCTCCTGCATCACTGAATCTACGTCGGCAGGTCTTGTATCAAGCTCGACCATGCCCGTAAGTTTAGTGTCCGGCGTGAGATCACCGTTCTCGAACAGTTGCCAAATTTCCTTCGCGTAATGAGCCTTAGATAACTCGGGGGCAAACTGGCTGTAGTAATTGGTCATATTGCGTACATCGCGTTCTAACATCGCTTTAGCGTTGTTGTTGGCAGCGGCATCGACCGCTTGTGGTAAGTCGATAATGACTGGGCCATGCTCATCGACCAACACATTAAATTCAGATAAGTCGCCATGAATTACGCCTGCACAGAGCATGCGAATAACGCCTTGAATTACCACAGCGTGGTCGTGCCTTGCTTGCTCTGGGCTTAGATTCACGTCATTTAGGCGCGGTGCTACATCGCCATCTCGATCAGTGATCAGCTCCATTATAAGAACGCCGTTGAAGCAACCGTAGGGTTCTGGGACTCGCACGCCCGCATGCGCTAGTTTGTATAAAGCGTCAACCTCGGCGCTCTGCCAGATCTCTTCTTGTTGCTCACGACCAAACTTAGAGCCTTTCTCCATAGCCCGCGCCCGTCTGCTATTGCGAACCTTACGACCTTCTTGATATTGCACAGCCTTCTTAAAGCTGCGCTTGGCGGCTTCCTTATAGACCTTGGCGCAACGAACCTCATCATCAACGGCGACGGTATAGACAGTAGCCTCCTTACCGCTCATGAGCTGGCTCAGGACCTCATCGATTATTCCATCTTCAATTAAGGGTTGTAAGCGTTTTGGGGTTTTCATTTTGGTTTAAAGGCGAGAATCAAAAGTGACAAAGACGTATGTGTTGCTTAGATATAAAAATATGACTTAGACCACTCCGGAGCGAACAAAGTCCAGACAAGATAGTCTGTTCAGTAAGCGCCTTGTGAGTATGTCAGTTCGTAGCTATGCGAATAGACTTCAAAAATGAGGCCGAATGGATCTTCAACGTAACACATTTTGTAAGGCTTTTCGCCTGGGTAGTATTCTCTAATAGGCATGCGTTGTTTGCCACCATGTTCGACAATTTTTGCGACTAATCCTTCGATGTCAGGGTCTTGGACGCAAAAATGGAATGTGCTCGTCTTCCAATACTCGAAGTCCTTGGGCGTTTCATTGTTCTTAAACTCAAACATTTCAACGCCAATCTTGTCGCCAGTGGACATATGCGCAATCTTAAACGACCCCCAGCCTGCACCAAACACATCCATACACATTTGACCAATGGGTGTGTTCGCTTCTTCAGTAATAATGGTAGGTTCCATGATGTGGTACCAGCCCATGACATCACTGTAAAACTTGGCTGCTTTCTCAACGTCAGGGACTGAAATTCCAATGTGCGAAAAGGTTCTTGGATATGTAGACATCATGTTTCCTCTGAGGAGTCGTTTGTTTTCGAAAATTGGAGTATCTGGTTTTGCTTATGTCTTTTTGTTGCGAGAAGTCGAAGCCTATAAATATTCCTTGACCGCCTCACAACTAAAATCCCAAAGCTTTTCTGCCAGAGCCTCGTCTTGCCCATAACGGCTAGGGCGTTCTTCGTTTGAGTCTGCAAAGTACTTGCCGCTGACCTGAGCGAGTTCCGGTGCTGTTGCTACATAGCATTGAGTGGCTGCCCCTTGAGGAACTGTTTTCGAACCTATTACTTTGCCAACGACCCAGCCGGTTAGAGGATTGTTGAATACGAAGCCCTGTACGCCGCCCATACTCCGACTCAGGTTGGTTCTGATCACCCCAGGGTGAATGGCGTTAGCAGTCGCGTTAGATCCTTCTAAGCGTTTGGATAGAGATACGGCCGTCAGTAGGTTGGCTAACTTAGATTGCCCATAGAAAGGCCAATCCTTGTACCAGCGTGAGCCGTCTAGATTATCGAACAGTATGCCGCCTTTGGGTGCCATCTTATGCGACAGGCTAGACAACATGACGATGCGGCCTTGTTCGGCACGTTTAACCGAATCAACCAGCGAATGGACCAGAATAAAGTGGCCAAGGTGATTGGTTGTAAATTGCTGTTCGAAGCCGTTTGCAAGTTCTAGCTTTGGAAGCGCCATAATGCCTGCGTTACAGATAAGCACATCAATCGGAATGTCCAATGCTTTGATCGCTTGGGCGCAGCTTTGTACGGACTTAAAATCGCTCAGTTCGCATGCCAACGGAGTTACTTTACCATCGACGTCAGCGGCTGCAGCTTTGGCTTTTTCCATGGTTCGGGCAGTGCCAATAATATGCGCACCACGACTCGCGAGCACACGCATCGACTCTTGCCCGAGACCTGAATTAACCCCGGTAATGACAATGTTCTTGCCGGTGAGATCAATGCCTTGAGTAACGTCTTCGGCGGTGCTGTCTTTAGTAAATGTGCTGCGAATCATGGTGAGCCTCTTAGGTTTGTATCTTAAAAATCTATCGTGTAACTAACTGTCTACGCAGTTTCAACAGTAGTCCCTGTTTTACTCAATGCGTAACGAATGATCGCGTAAAGTAAAAAGCCCACTGGACCCGCTAAGAAAGTAAGTATTAAGCATGGGACGATCAACAAATGATGAATATTGCGGCGTTGCGAATCACGAGCGATCCAAGCGCCTACGAACAGATCAAATGCCAGGTAATGAATCCACCCTGCAACAACTAACCATGGCGCTGTAAACGCGGTCATTACTTCTTGCAACGAACCAAAGCCGCCGCCTTCTGGAAATGGCATAGCGTTTGTCATCGCGTATATATAGGCGATGCCTAATAGCATTGGAATCCAAGCATGGAATACCAGCTTGCTAGTCCATTCCCAACGAGGAAGTAGTAATAAGAGCAGCCAAGCTGGAAGTACTAAGCGGCTGCATAGTGTAAAAAGCATATCTGCGTCGATCATGATTGAGTTCCTCAAATAGTGAGTTAGTTTAGTAATGTAGTGTTAAAGCTCTCGTGTAATAAGATAATTCGATTTAGCGTTTCTTACGCGTAACGTTAATCCAAGTTTCTGCGACAAGCAGGTTGATTGCAATGCCGAGCCATAAGAGGGGTCCAAAGATTTGGTCGAATGGGGCCAATTGGAACGGCATAAAAATAAAAATCAGGATGCGTTGTGTGCCTACTCCTAGACCAATAGCGAAGGCACGCATAATCCATTCGCGATGCGCTGGAATCATACGGTTTCGAGCGCACCAAAATGACCTTAAGAAACAAATAATAATGGCGATCCCGAAGAACCAAACGGCCAACATAGTACTAATTCCACCAAAGGCCGGAAGCCAAAGCCCCGCTAAGATACCGGTTACGCCCGCCACTAGACCCGCGGTCATCAACACGCGGCCAATCCAGCGGTGGAGCGTCAAGTTTTTGGCTCGGAATTTAGTTGAAAATTGCAGAGGTGCGAACAAGAGGAACAGTATCCCCGTACCCATATGAATAAAACTGACCAACGGGTGTCTATAATATCGGTCAGCAAATTCAGGAGGAGGGCCAAAGTCGCCAGAATCACCTAATGCCCCACCATTTAAGATCTCTAGAGTGCGTACGGTCGCAAATACAATTAAAACAAACATCGTAAAATAGATCAGTGGCCAGACTATTCGTGGCCCCCACTTCTTAACCGACTCGCTCATTAATTGCTCCTTTGGCGTGCTTTCTAAGTTCTAATTTAGATACGCTCTAAAATTTAATTTGCCTAACGCTTAGTAAGCGTTTTTAAGCGTATCGCCCAATACTATACCGTACTCTTACGTATTAGGCCTCTCAGGATAAGTGTACTCGCCACAGTCAGTTCAATATTGGGGAAAGAAAGACCTTTTAATTACACCTAAAAGCCGACGTTGCTCTGGTATTATCCTGCGCTTAAGTTAGAAGCGGCTTAGCTAAGCTGCTCTAACAAGACCCTTTAGTCACATAACGAATTCAAATGATCAAGAAAATCATCCTCCGCACAGTCGCCGTAATCGTCGTAGGCGTAGTCATTGCGCTTGCCTACACGCTGTATCACAAATCTCCTGAGCTTTTTGAGCCTAGTGTCGTTGGTTTGTATCAAGAAGAGCTTCCTGCACTTGATCCCACTAGCGCAAGAACCATTGACTCCGGTGACCTAGTTGGTGTGTCCGACGCTTACAATACTCAAGCGTGGGTCGGTATTCCTTACGCAGCCGCGCCGACGGGTGATCTACGCTGGAAAGCACCGCGCCCTGCAGTGCCTTGGACTGGCGCGTTGGAAGCCAATGATTACGGTACCCCATGTTCTCAATACATGGGTTTAGCGGCTGGTTTGGCTGGCGAAGACGGTGAGGTGGTTGGCAATGAAGATTGCCTTACTCTAAATGTTTGGGCACCTGCACAAGAGATAGTCGACGCAGAAGAATATGAAAAGCACCCGGTTATGGTTTGGATACACGGGGGAAGTAACGATTCAGGAACCGCAAATATGTATCAGGGGCACCATCTATCTGGATCAAAAAAAGTGGTTGTTGTGGGAGTAAATTATCGACTTGGCTTGCTTGGTTGGTTAAGTCATGACGCTATTCGAGCGACTGCCGAGACCCCAGAGGATGCATCAGGTAATTTTGGTACTCTGGACTTGATTGAAGCGTTAAAGTGGGTGCAAACGAATATAGATCAATTTGGTGGTAATCCAGAAAACGTAACTATTTTTGGAGAATCCGCAGGTGGCCGCAATGTCTATTCTCTGCTTGCGTCGCCATTAGCAAAAGATCTTTTTCACAAAGCGATCGTTCAGAGTGGCACACCCGATACAACAAAGTTGAGCCTGGCGGAAAACTTTGCAGATGACAAAGCGACATCAAATGACGCAGGGCTGATTAATAGCTCAAATGAGTTGTTTTCTGCGGTGCTAAGAAAGGCGTATCCGGCGGAAGACCAAGCGACGATTCGCGCTCGTTTAACCTCAACTCCAAGTGATGAGTTGATGGCTTTATTTAGAAGCTATACGCCTACTGAGCTGATGAATGTCGCATCAGAAAATCTTGGTCGTGAAGGCGAGCAAGAGACGGCTGACGTACTGCGCGATGGCTATGTATTGCCCAAAGAATCAACGATGAGCTTGTTTCAAGACCCGAGCCGTTATAACAGTGTGCCGTTGATGACGGGCACTAATCTTGATGAAAACAAGCTATTTATGTTCCGTAACCCAGACAACGTTGAGATGATGTTTGGAGTAATTCCTGTTATCCGTGACGAAAAGCGCTACAACAGGATTTCTAAATTGGTATCCGACAATTGGAAAGCGGGCGCGGTCGACGAACCCGCAATCGCAATCACGGCAACTGAACAGCCGGTGTACGCATATCGTTTTGAGTGGGACGATTTTCCACCCAATTTACTGGCAGACCTGTCGGTACTGATAGGTGCAACTCACGCGTTCGAAATCAGTTATGTCTTTGGTGATTTTACGGGAGGGACGCCTACCGAGATCGCTGAGGGCCGGCTGAACCTAGAGCGTCGTCGAGATTTGTCTCTCAGCATGATGGATTATTGGGCGGAGTTCGCTTATTCAGGTAAACCAGGCAAAGGACGTTCAGGTACGCAGCCAGAATGGTCAGAATGGAGCGATGCCGGTGATAACCTGATGATCTTGGATGAATCAAGTTCCGGTGGAATTCGAATGAGCGAAATCCGTCATCGATTCGCTGATATAAAGCAGGCGCTTAAGACGGATGACGTTTTAACAAGCTTGGAAGAAAAGTGCCGTGGATACGCAGACTTGTTTATGCACGGGTATCAAACAGACGACTTTTTTGATCAGAAAGAGTACGAGAGTTGGGGCTGCGTAGATTATCCAGCTGCAATGTTCCGTACGGACTGATTTTTGAAAGTAATACTGTTCAAAATTGAAAATAAGAAATTGAGAGAAAGTTCTTCGCGAGCATTTACGGATGTTGCGGAGACTTTGGAGACCTGATTGTGTTTAAGTGGTTTGAACGAGCCGTACCGCCTTTTCCTGATGCGCCTATAGAGATGCCGCCGGCGGGACTGTGGGCTTTCACTTGGCATTACACTAAACCGTTTAGATTTTTATTACTGTTTCTTTTGTTTACAGCAGCAGGGGTGGCAGTGATCGAGGTCTACATGTTCCAGATTATCGGCAATATGATCGACTGGATGAAAGACAGCGACCCAGTCACATTTTTTGATGTGCATGGTGTGACCTTGCTCAAGCTGTTCTTTTTGATTGCGGTTGTCTGGCCCATATTGAGCTTTGTTGATTCAGCGTTAGAGCATCAAGGCTTACTTGGCAACTTTGCTATGCAGATCCGCTGGCGAGCGCACCGTTATTTATTACGTCAGTCGTCGACTTTTTTCGCCAATGATTTTGCCGGCCGGTTAGCAACCAAAGTAATGCAGACCGCATTGTCGGTGCGCGACACCATCGTAAGTATTACTGGCTTGATGGTCTACGTGGTTGTTTATTTTGTAAGTGCGTTCATTATTTTTATAAATGCTGATGTTCGTCTGGCTGTGCCATTAATGGTTTGGTTGTGCGCGTACTTTTTTGTGATGCGCTACTTTTTACCGAAATTACGCAAAGTGTCCGAAGAACAATCCGATGCGCGCTCATTAATGACGGGTCGCGTAGTCGATGCGTATTCGAACATTCAAACAGTAAAAATGTTTTCGAATAACAACACCGAAGAAGACTACGCCCGCGAAAGCATGCAAGACATGTTAGGCAGCGTCTATACGCAGATGCGTCTGGTAACTCTGCTACACACCTCCTTGATCGCTATTAATGCTTTAATGGTGTGCGGCACTATCGTGTTTGGTCTTTACTTGTGGACTCAAGGGGTGATTTCTACCGGAGCCGTAGCGGTCGGTGGGGCGTTGTCTTTGCGTTTGCAGTCAATGAGCCAATGGTTTATTTGGGAGTTAGCGCGTTTGTTCGAATCAATCGGCACGACACAAGACGGACTAAATACCATTGCCCAGCCAGTGTCCGTAGAGGATAACGCTGATGAGCAATTACACGTTTCAAAAGGCGCAATCGAATTTGAGAAAGTGGGTTTCAGATATTCTGAGAATGTTGGGATCATTAACGAGTTTGATTTAAGCATTAAGCCAGGAGAACGGATTGGTCTTGTCGGTCACTCTGGAGCAGGCAAATCAACGTTGGTTAATTTGTTGTTGAGGCTTTATGACATCGGCGAAGGCGCTATTAAAATAGATGGGCAGAACATTGCGAAGGTAAGCCAAGAAAGTTTGCGCGCCAACATTGCCATGGTGACTCAAGATACGTCTTTGTTACATAGGACCATTCGCGAGAACATCGCCTATGGCAAACCGGATGCAAGCGAGGACGATGTAATGCGCGCTGTCGAATTAGCTAAAGCGGATGAGTTTCTGAGCGATCTGGTTGACCACGAAGACAACAAAGGCCTTGATGCCAAAGTAGGCGAACGGGGCGTTAAGTTGTCTGGCGGCCAACGTCAGCGAATCGCGATAGCGCGAGTTATTTTAAAGGACGCGCCTATTTTGATTCTAGACGAAGCGACTTCAGCATTGGATTCTGAGGTGGAAGCCGCTATTCAGGACCAACTTAACAGCTTAATGGATGGCAAAACGGTGGTGGCCATAGCGCATAGACTATCCACCATTGCGCAAATGGATAGACTCATTGTGCTGGACCAAGGACGGATCGCAGAAGAGGGTACACATGCCGAGTTGGTAGAGCAGGGTGGTATTTACGCACGCTTGTGGTCGCGCCAGTCTGGTGGCTTTATTGCCAACAATTAAGCTACACTGAGTCTAACACTAGAATCTACAGATAGAATGTTAGCCTATTCACCTCGGCTTAGAAGAAAGCCAAGACAACAATAAATTATGTTTGAAATCGTAAAGAGTATAGAGTTTTGTTATGGTCACCGGTTGTTGGAGCACCCAGGGTTGTGCGCCAACCTGCATGGCCATAATGCCAAAGCTGACGTTATGCTGGGCAGTGAGACTCTTGATCACCTTGGTATGGTGATGGATTTTAGCGATGTAAAAGCTGTGCTTAAAAGTTGGATCGACGCAACCTTGGATCACACTCTGATTCTTTGTAAAGATGACCCGATGGTCGAAGTGCTGAAGACCAACGGCGAGCGCTTTTACCTAATGGACGATAACCCAACAGCTGAAAATATAGCGAAGCTGATCTATAAAAAAGCACAGACAGAGAACTTGCCAGTAGTGAGCGTTACACTCTGGGAATCAGATTCAAGCTTCGCCCGATATTCCGAATAGTCTTTAGCTGTTCTCTAGAACAATCCGATACCTTGCTTTCCCATCTTCTAGATGCGTCATGGCTTCGTTTATTTTACTCATTGGAAACACTTCGATCTGCGGACGAATGTCATGCCGCGCACAAAACTCCAGCATAGTCGCTATCACTTGTGGGGCGCCAACGGGAGAGGACGATATCGAGCGTTGCTGACTCATTAAATCGCCTACTCGAAGTCCTAGTTCGCTCGGTACGACGCCAACAAAATGCAAGCGTCCCTTGGGCGCTAGGGTTGCCGTCATAGCTTTCCAATCCATATCAACCGCGACCGTCGATATCACGAAATCAAATTTTCCTCGAAGTGATTTCCATTCTTCGCTGTCGCGTGAACTTACAGTGTGGTGAGCTCCAAACTCCTTGGCTTCGTCTGACTTATCAGGCGAAGAGGTAAATGCGGTTACTTCGCAGCCCCACTTATTGAGGAACTGAATCGCTAGATGACCCAGACCACCAATGCCAATAACCGCCACTTTGTCGGTCGGCTTTAGGTCGAATTGGACCATCGGGTTGAATACGGTAATGCCACCGCAAAATAGTGGACCTGCAGACTTAATATCTAATGAGTCAGGCAAAGGGATTGCCCAAACTGATTGGCATCGAACAGTGTCTGCGAAACCACCGTAACGACCCACGATAGTCATTTCGTTGCCCGCAGAAAGGTTGTGGTCTCCTGATAATGATTCAGGCGAGTTTAGGTTGGAGCGAGAAACCCAACCAACACCGACTTTTTGACCCACTTTCAAATGTTCTACCAACTCACCAATAGCGGATACTGTTCCAACGGCTTCGTGTCCTCCTACAAATGGATAGGCCGTAAAGCCCCACTCATTGGTCCACATAGAATAGTCCGAATGACAAAGACCGCAGAAGTCGACTTTAACTTCTACTTCATCGGCCTTTAATGGGCCTACTTCAGTTTCTTTGGCTTGTATTGCTTGTTTTGGGCCATCGGCCGACCATACAGTGATTTTGCTCATGGGATCTATTGTCTAGTGTTTGAAAAGGTAAGTTTAAGAGCTAAGTATTCTTCTAACGAGTGGTTACACTCTTGGCATTAACCGCGAGCAGGCAGCCCGCGCACCATAGTTAGAAAATCTAAGCGTGTGCCAGCGCGTCTGAATTCGCTAAGCGCTTGGTAGTCAGCGTCAGCGTACCAGTCCTTAGCCGCTTGCTCGCTTGGAAATTTGAATAGAATTGCGCGCCCTTCAATAGGCGAAGTGCCTTCGAAGGTGTGCGGTTGATCGTCGTAAGTGACAAACTCTCCGCCGTACTTTTTCAAAATGGGGAAAAAGCCTTTTTCGTATTTACGATATTCGGCAGCATCTGTAACGTGCAGTTGCACCATTATGTAAGCGGGGATATCTGGCATTGCGCATTCCTTTAACTAAAGAGCCATGACTGAAACGCCAGTGGCTTGGATGATATGTGCAGTTTAACTTGTTTTGATCAATTTAGTGTAGCCAGAGAGAACCCAGGCACGACCTTTACTGCCTGCGAAGTAATAGAGCAAACCGATTGGTTGATTGGGTTGAACGTATTGATCAATTAAATACCTTAACCGACTGAGCTGTCAATTCGCATATTGGCCCTTTGGCAAGCGAGGTGCTGGACTTAGTTTTTTTGTTGTGCTTGGTTTTGGCAATCGTGCTGGTGCTTAAGTCGTCCTGCATGTGCTGAATTTCTTCGTCGCTCAATATGCGCGGTTTGAGCACGGCGTTCATTACGACCTCCTTGCCACTTATGTCAGTTGGTACGAAAAAATTGTAGTCCTGAAATGTAACTCGGGTGTAGAAATCATCTTCGCTAGCGATAAAAAAACATCCTTTCGCTTGGCATACTTCCGACACTTTAGTCTTCACGGTGACGTTCTTACCTTGCTCACAGTCAGAATCTTTGACTGCTTTTTTTAGGCCAAGCGTCTCACCTTTAACAACAAAGCGTGCGCCAAAAGTTTCACTGAATTGATCTGTCTCTACGGGCTCAGATAATCTTTTTACGTTACCCGCCGTTGCGGCAAACGAAAAACCCAATAGCGCTATGCAAACTAGATAAAGAGAACGGGGAGTGCGGATGTCAAGATGTTTCATAATAATTTCCTAGTTTCGCTGCATCTAACTGAATAGATGATGAAGTCTGTCTGTATTGGTACGGCGACCTATTTATTTGTTGCTAAGATTATTGTTCCGCCTTAAAGAAGCCATTATCCAAAGCAGACCATAAGTGTAAAGACCAATATGATCGAAAAGGGCTGGAAATACTAACAGCCTTGTCAGCTTTCTCAGAATCTCCCTCGTACAGAAAACTAATCGCATTCTTTAGACCAACATCACCTTCAGACCAGACATCAGTCATTTTAAAATACCCAATAGCGCACATTTCGGCAGTCCATTGCCCTACGCCCCAGAATTGGCACAAATGGTTGATGAGGTCTTCATGGTCTAAGGTTTTAAGTTTGCGAGCACTGAGTTCGCCCTGACTATCGGCTCGAGCCAATCCAGTGATTGTCTTGGTTTTCGCGCCGGACAAGCCACAGCTTCGCAACTCATCAAAGTTAGCTCGTTGTAAAAACAGCTTAAAGGGCAGGTCACTCGCCTGATGAAGGATTTTAACTCTTCCCCAAATAGTCGAGGCGGCTTTCGTGGACAATTGCTGTCCAGCGATAGCTCGACACAAATACTCTAATAGCGAAAAGCGATTGGTTTTACGCAGAAACTGCTGACCGTTAAAAACCAACATTTGATGCGCACGCTTGTCGCGTTCAAACGTTGCCAATAAATGCTGGTGAGCTTTATCGCATGTAGAGGTCATTTTCTTTAGTACGCGCTTAAATGCCGTCTTCCAGAATATAAACTGGTTTGCTGTTAGAGCCCCATCGAAATTTACCAGTAGACATGTCGCCATCGTCCATCAATGAATCAAACATCTCAATGTCAGCCAGGTCGGCTGTGTGCTGGTAAATTGATATGCCAGCATAGGCGTACCTATCCGGGCCTTCCCAGTTCCAGCTACCGCCTAGCGGCGGGTCTACTTCCCAGGTGCCGCCCATGTCTATTCCAGGTGGCCCTACTATATGACTGTCCGGTGGGTAGCTACCATACTTGGCACGGTATTGCATAATTCGATCGCCCATTACGACAAGGGCAGCTGCACTTTCGCCGAGCTCTGCTTTGCGAACGTATCGTTCATAGCTTGGAAAAGAGATAGCAGCAAGGACACCGATTATTGCAACGGTTATCATTAGCTCTAGCAATGTAAAGCCCGTGGCTTCTTGTTTGGTTCTCACATAGTTCATTTTTTGTTCTCCCAACATTCAAGGAATTGCTCCAGCAATCTATCCTGTATTCTAAACGAGTATATGACGCAGCGTCATCGCTTGTGAACGCTATGATTGTCGAAAGCAGATAGACGGCTACAAACATAGACTATTCGGCGGTATGTTCAATGAAATACATTTGGTAACCCAATACTTAGCAATAAATCATCTTTTGACACGGTCTTTAGGCTCAGAGACTTATGCTAACGCGCTAAACTGCGTCCCACAATCACTAGGTTTGAAAAGCGGACGTGAGAAAAAACAAGCCCTTAAGCGAGCAAATGTTGCAGAATGGTTTATCGGGCAAACCCCAGCACAAAATCAGGAGGAGCAAAACATGAGTGAATATCAACCACCTAAAGTTTGGAAATGGAATCAAGATAACGGTGGACGTTTTGCCAATATCAACAGGCCGACAGCGGGTGCCATTAAAGACAAGGATTTACCGCGTGGAAAGCACCCATTGCAGCTTTACTCATTGGCGACACCCAATGGCGTTAAAGTCACGGTAATGCTCGAGGAATTGCTCGCAATGGGTTTCAATGGAGCGGAATATGACGCCTATTTGGTTAGAATTAACGAAGGCGACCAATTTGATAGTGGCTTTGTTGAGATAAATCCTAATTCAAAGATTCCAGTGCTACTTGATCAATCAACCGATAAGCCAACGCGGGTTTTCGAGTCAGGAGCAATTTTGTTGTACCTGGCTGAAAAGTTTTCTGCGCTATTGCCTACCGATCCGCATAAACGTGCCGAAGCGTTAAACTGGTTGTTTTGGCAGATGGGTAGCGGTCCATTCTTGGGAGGTGGTTTTGGCCACTTTTACGCTTATGCCCCAGAGAAGATAGAGTACGCAATTGACCGATTCGCGATGGAAGTAAAGCGTCAACTCGACGTGTTAGATCAACATTTAGCCGAAAATGAGTATATGGCGGGTGACGAGTACTCAATTGCCGACATCGCAATTTGGCCTTGGTACGGCGCTATGGTTCGCGGCATTTTGTATGAAGCGGGAGAGTTTTTAGACGTTAAGAGCTATAGCCATGTAGTGCGCTGGGCGGAACAAATAAATAAGCGACCTGCGGTTAAACGAGGGATTATGGTAAATCGAGCTTGGGGCGCCCCTTCTCAGCAGTTACACGAGCGACATGATGCAAGTGATTTTGAAAATACCACTCAAGACAAATTGAATCCAGAAAAGAGCGAAGGCTAGTTTTAGCTCAAGATTTAGAAAGCCGCCATTTGCGATTGCAGGTGGCGGCTTTTTTGATGGGGTTGCTTTATTTCTTATTTAGGCGGAGCGGTGTCTGCAAATGTGGACCATGTATTGGCGAGCTTAACAAACGATAAGAGGTTGGGATGCTCATCAAGAGAAATGCGCTTACGAAACAGTGCCCAATCTAAGTAACAGGCTAGCCGAGTTTCGGCAATGTTTAGTGGTAGTGCTTTGGGCAAATTAGTTAATTCTAGAGCGGCTAAACTGGCGTCAATTCGATTACTTTGGCGTTTTAAGTAAGCGCTGTGTTGTGGTGTTACGTTGTCTTTTTCTAAGAAGAATAAATTGATCGTGGTGTCCATGGCCGTATTGCTCAGCGCATACAACTCCATTTGCTCAGCGGTCTCAATAAAGGGTATTCCCTTACTATGATAAACGTGCATTAAAATACTGCTTGAATCAGACAGTTGCAGGCCATTGTCGTGCAGAAAAGGCACGCGCATCGCAGGTGACCCCTCAGCGCTAGCCGTGTAATCGGTGTCTATAAAATCGAAGGTAATGCCGAGGTCAAATAATGCCACGCGACAATGCCGAACATAGGGCGATGTATAGCTTCCGAAAAGTTTCATATTAGAAATGCGAAGATTAGCAGAGAGCTCAGTATACAAGTTTTTAACCTCTTAACTAAAAGCGAGTACTGGTAAACTGGCGTCAAATTGGTTTGAGGAACACAATATGGAACTCGCAATTAACGAACAGCGCCTGAGTCAGAAGTCTCAATTCATAATTTTGGCAGTTGCATTGGCACAAGGAATCGCCCTTTATTGGTTTCAGCATAGCATCGAGATTTCGTGGTGGCCCAGTAAAAGCGGACCAAGTGTGACTGTGTTGGGGCTTTGGCTCTCGATACTTCCGACGAGCTTCGCCCTAAGTTACCGTAGTTCTGTGGCGACTAAATCGTACTGGCTCTCACTACTCGCAATGATGTTGCTATTGCTCGCGATTGGAGTTTACTTCGGGCGAGCGTACGACTTAGAGGCAATGCGCGAAGGCGGGTTCGCGGTACTAGTGGCCGCTGTTGTGCTATGGTTTATTGTGCTGTTCTGGTTGAAGGCCGCACTGCATGAGCAGAAGCTCTGGCCGTCTTACGCATCGCTGTTTGGATATTCTTGGCACAATTTTTTGTGCATTACATTGGCATCTTTGTTTGCGCTGATCTTCTTCGGTGTACTTATGCTGTGGGGCAAACTGTTCGAAGTCATTAATATAGATTTTTTTACTGACTTGTTCCTGCGCAGCTGGTTTCTATTTCCTAGCCTTGTGATGGCGTTTGCGTATGCGCTAATTCTGTTCAGAACTCAAATTAACGCTGTGGGGGTAATGCAGCGGATACTGCGCGCCTTGTTTTCGATTCTGTTACTGGTTATTGGGCTAGTGGCCATTTTGTTTGTTGCGTTTCTTCCTGTAACAGGCATTGAACTTATTTGGATGAAGGGCTATGGCAGCGACACTATATTGCTGTTTGTTGGAATTGCATTGTTTCTGTACAACGCCGTTTTTCAGGATGCGAGCGAACAACCCTATGGGGATTTGTTGACTCGGATTGCTCGCTTCATACCTGTGGTATTACTCATATTGGTGGCTTTGGCTTTGTATGGCATTGCGCTACGAATACAGCAACACGGTTTGAGCGTGCAACGAATATGGGCGGCAATACTGGTGGCTATTATGGCGGCTTTTACCTTAGCGTATTCGCTACAGACACTATTTAGAAGCGAAGGTTGGCAACAAAAATTTAACGCAACTAACCGTGTTATGGCATGCGTTATCGCGCTCCTACTGGTCTTTACAGTGAGCCCACACAGTAGCTTAAATAAAATGGCGATCGCTAGCCAACTTAACCGCTTGCACTCAGGCCAAGTTAGTCCAGAGCTATTTGACTATGCTTACATTGCACGACTGGGCGAGACAGGAATGAACGTGCTCGAAGAGCTAGCAAGTGATGACCTACTAGCTAATAACCCCGACGCATTGACGAGCTTGAATCATGCCATTGAGTCGAACGGAAATAGGTATTACGCTAGCCCACCTAAAACGACCGAACAGCGAGCGCGGATCACTGAAAACTTAATCGTTTATCCTCCAGATGCAGAACTGGATCTAGACCAGTTACTGTTAAGCCTGTCTTCTAGTAATTTCGAATGGTGCGAGAAAAGCCGCGCCTGTGTTTTGTTATTGCTTGATGTGACGGGAGATGACATTGATGACAAAATACTACTAACCCCCAGCTATCAAAACACCTATCAAGCATCAAGACTTGTAGAATACGCCCCAGGTCAATATCACAATGTGGGGTATGTGAACTTTGAAGCTGATTTAGATGCACTGTTAAATGCGATAGAACGTGGCAACGTTAAAACTAAACCGTCACCTTGGAAAAATATTAAGATTGGTGATCAGACCATAAAGTTGGGTGAGCCCACTCAATAATGAGAATAGTGATATTCTGATGGGCACAACGCCTGTTATTGGCGATCTTGATAGGGCGCGTTGATAGACAGGCTGATGAACAGGCTGATGAACAGGCTGATGAACAGGCTGATGAACAGGAGAGTGCAATTTTGAGTTTCGAATATGCAATTGAGCAAGCAAGCAACGACACGTTGATCTATTGGTTCCTACCGATTTTTTTGATCGCGCTAGCGCTAGAAGCGGCAATTAGCCACCGATATAGATTAAACCTCTTTGAGTCGCAAGATACTAAGGCGTCACTTTGGATGATGTTAATGGTGGGCGTCGTAGACGTGTTGCCTAAAATCGTAGCGTTCTGGGTGTTTCTTAATTTAGCAGAGCTCAGCCCATTGAAAGACATCGTTGTACGACAATGGTGGGCTTGGGTCTTATTGTTCTTTGCCGATGATTTTATCTACTACTGGTTTCATCGTGCAAACCATGAAATACGATTGTTCTGGGCCGGTCATGTGTCGCACCATTCTGCCGTAAAGATGAATTTTGCAACGGCTTTGCGACAAGGAGTAGGCGAACGTCTGCATAAGTATCTGTTTTGGATCCCTTTACCTTTGCTCGGATTTGATGCGTTAATGATCTTTACCGTTATGGCGATCAACTTGTTCTATCAATTTTGGGTGCACGTTGAGTGGATTAAAAAAATGCCGAGTTGGTACGAAGCTATCTTCAATACGCCATCCCATCACCGAGTGCACCATGCGTCTAACATTCCTTATTTAGATCGCAATCATGGTGGGGTGTTAATAGTGTGGGATCGTCTATTCGGTACCTTTGCACGCGAACAAGCGGATGAGCCAGTCCGTTATGGGCTTACCAAGCCTTTAGATTCGTACGACCCAATTAATGTTGCTACACATGATTATCACGCGCTTTGGAGAGATGTACGTGGTGCCAAGACTTGGCGAGACAAGCTGGCCTATATGTTTCTCGCGCCTGGTTGGCACCATGCAGGACCAGATTCTCGCTCGAATACACTAAGAGTTAAGCACCAAAAAGACAGCTCTTGAGTTAGCTTTTGGTCTATTACTGTGAAGAACTTTATAAGCAGTGCTCGAAGTAGCAACAAGAGTAGCAATAGGAGTTGCTACAAGCGTTGCCACAAAGACAGGCTTGATTTTTGAGGATTCAGTCTCAACTTATTACCTCAGAGTATTTACTTTTGCGGTGCGTGAAAGATGTATTCTTAGCATTGCACTAAACTTAGAACAAGTTAACTAATTCAAACAAAATAGCAAAGGAGATGATTTATGGCACTTCGAATAAACGACCAAGCCCCAAATTTTAAGGCACAGACTACCCAGGGAAATATTGATTTTCACGACTGGATAGGTGATTCATGGGCAGTGCTTTTCTCGCATCCGAAAGACTTCACACCTGTTTGCACAACAGAGTTAGGCTATGCCGCTGGACTAGAACAGGAGTTTGCTAAACGCAACGTTAAGGTGATTGGACTGAGCATTGATGCAGTCGACAACCATGCTGAGTGGGCTAAAGATATCGAAGAGACCCAGGGTCATGCAGTGAATTTCCCGATGATAGGTGACACAGACCTGAACGTATCTAAGCTTTACAATATGTTTCCGGCTGATGAGACTGGCTCTGCGGAAGGCCGAACGGCGTTGACTAATGCCACTGTCCGGTCGGTATTTGTAATAGGCCCAGACAAAAACATTAAGTTGATGATGACGTACCCCATGACCACGGGGCGTAACTTTAACGAGATTTTAAGGGTTATTGACTCTATGCAGCTAACGGCAAAGCATAAAGTAGCGACTCCTGTAAACTGGGAGAACGGTGACGATGTAATTATCGTGCCAGCGGTTAGCGACGAAGAAGCTAAGGTAAAATATCCGAATGGCTGGAACACGGTAAAGCCTTATCTTAGAATCGTGAAACAACCCACATAGCGTACTTTTAGAAGCGGTGAGCTACGCGTGAATCGAGCATAGTGAGTACTGCTTATAATTAATACAAGGCCGCGATAAGCGGTCTTGTTGTTTTACAGTAACCTTAAAACTACACGCGCCGGACGATATGGGCGTGTTTACGCGAAGAAATATAGTCAGAGCTATGAAAAAAATTATTCAGAGAATACTACTGCCCATTGTCGGCTTGGTCGTTTCAGCGCAGTCATTTGCCACAGACCCTTATAACGTTTTTGGTTTGTTTCTAACTGAAGAACGAAATTCTGTGATCGAAATATCAGAGTGCAACGAATCGGTATGCGGGAACGTAGTCTGGCTGAACCCTGAAACCTTAGACGATGGTGTTACGCCAGAAGAAGCTAAAAGCAAAAGTGGTGAAAAAGTATTAGGTCTCACTATGCTGCAGGGCTTTGAAAAAGCCGGTGATGATTGGCGAGAAGGGACTATCTACGATCCAGGTAAAGACAAGACTTATTCGTCGCGTCTTGAACGGTTGCCTAATGGGACGTTACAGGTGAAAGGGTGTATCTCTTTTTTCTGTCAAACACAGATTTGGACATCAGTAGAAAGTCTGGAAGATCCTTTAGGCTCTGCCGCAGATAATACTTCAATCAGTAATTACTAATAGGAATTTTATATGGACATCAAAGATAAAGTTGCCGTCGTTACAGGTGGCGCATCTGGATTAGGCGCGGCCACGGTTAGAGCTTATGTTGAGCGTGGCGCTAAGGTAGCAATATTTGACATGAATGAAGACGCCGGCACTGCATTGGCGAAAGAGTTAGGCGCAGACAATGTGGCCTATTTCGACGTTAACGTGTGCGACGAGAAGACCGTAGAAGCAGCCATAGAGGGTACGGTAAAAGCATTTGGTGCGATCCACATTTGCAATAATTACGCAGGCATTGGCCACGGTGAAAAAACTGTTTCCAAAGGCGTGCCGCATAAGCTAGAAACATTTTCCAAAATAATTAATGTGAACTTGATTGGCACCTTCAATGTCGCTCGTTTGGCAGCAGCGCAAATGATTAAGCAAGACCCTGTAACGGCTGATGGTGGTCGAGGAGTCATTATTAACACGGCATCGGTTGCAGGTTACGAAGGTCAGATAGGACAAGCGGCTTATTCGGCGTCAAAAGGTGGCGTGATTGGCATGACGCTTACTATTGCGCGAGACCTTGCGTCAGATGGCATACGTTGTAATACCATAGTGCCTGGGTTGATCCACACACCACTTTTTGACTCATTGCCAGAGAACGTATACAAGTCGCTTGAAGCGAGCGTATTAGGTCCACAGCGTTTAGGTAAGCCCGAAGAAATTGCTCACCTCAGTGTCTACCTTGTAGAGAATGATTATATGAATGGTGAGAGTGTTCGTATGGATGGCGGTATCCGTATGCAGGCCCGTTAGTTGAGAGCGGGACAACATTGAGATTGAAAAGGCGCACTCAGGTGCGCCTTTTCACTTTCTGTTTATCGGTAAAAGTAGGAGTTTAGAAATACTCAGCTAGACTTCAGCCATTTTACCGATTACGAGACCCGCAAGCGCTAAACATCCTGATAGCGGCGAATAAAAAAAAGCCGGAGCAAGAGCTCCGGCAAATCCGAGGGGTAATGCTGGCCGCCTAAGCGACCGGTGAAACTAGTTTGCTACTACTTGAGCAGCTTCACAAGCAGAACCGCTTACGCAGCTTAGTGCTATTGGCGCGCCGTCTTCAGAAGTACACGTCATTACTGAGCGATCACCGTTAGCTGTTACGCGAAACTTAGCTGTGAAAATACCGCGACGTGAACGAATAGTAGAAACTTTCACGTTAGTTACGCCTTCTATGCTTTCGCTGATGCTGGTTTTGCATTCAGTCAACAAAGCATTGTCTGATTTTTGGTCAGCAAGTGTAGAAACGGCGAAAACAAGAGTTGAAGCAAATACAGCAGATGTGATTAAGTTTTTCATAATGATCTCCTAGGAAGAGAGGTAAATGTAAAAAAGCAAAGTTAATTTGATTGCCTTCGAGCTTCATTGCTCTTTGGCACAATCGCATTTGACTCCTTTCTTAGAAGTAATTCTCCCGAATACTTAAACAGACCTACCGAATTTTAAAATTCGGTAGGTTTTTTAAGAATCCGCTAGTGTTTCAGCACGATATTTGGTTGGTGACACGCCAAATTCGGTTTGAAAGGCTGTATTGAAGGACGAAATTGAGCGAAAACCCACATCTAAAGCAATGCTTAGTACTGGAAGTCGAGTGTCTTCACGTAATCGAACCCCAGCTTCCTCGATTCGATAGTGATTCACGAACTGATTAAAGTTCCTATACCCTAGCTCTTGATTGATTTTCGCGCGCAATTTGTATTCTGGAACATTTAACATGTTGGCAAGACTTGCTACGCGCAGATCATGGTCTGCATAAAGCCGCTCGCTATCCATACGCGACAACAAATCTACCAATACCGGGTCCGTGGTCTTGCGAACTACGGGCATGGGCTGCCCAATTAGCACCCCTAAAGGGTTTTTGCGCAGAAAGGTATAGTTAATCGATATGCCTAACAAAAACGTAATGGCCGCAAATACAGTTGCCAAGATTATTGGCAAATCAAAGTTAGTGATGGTTTCGGCAATTGAAGCAAGAAAAGTAATTAGTGCTAGAAAAAATATAAAGATGTTTCGCATCTTATTACGCATCTCTACCAGATCGTTATCTTTACCGCGCCAGACCACATAAATGGCGACTGCTGCGATAAAGATCTTCAATAATCTTAACCAAAGTGGTGAGCCAGGCAATCCTATTAGGCCTAGCTGATAATAAAGCGAGGCACCTATCGAGAATGTAACCAGTGCCAACAACCAATGAGGGAACGTGCAGCCTTCTTCAAACAGAAACCATACAAAAATGAGCATCATACTGGGAGAAATTGTTGCGAAGAACCAAAAATATTGCAGTGCAGGCGCATCCAAGTGATCCTGGACGATGGGCATGAGCATATAGGTCAATACACCCACTTGTGAAAGAACGCCAATTACGCGAACCCGCAGTGGGTTTTGCGAAAATGCTAGGGTAAATATTAGTAGTAGAATTTGTGACGCAGCAAGAAGCCGCAAAGCGATATTGGCGATTTCCATTATTTAGGGTACAAAGCTCTCTGGTCGGTTCGAAGATAGTGTAATGCATCTAGGCAATCCAAAGACAGTTTTACTCAATCGTTAGAATCTCAATTCAAACAAATGCTTTGCTCGAGTAAGGCGAAAAAAAGCGGCGATAAATTAACAACAGCTGAGACACCCATTCTAAGATCCTTGCACAACACCCCTTAAAATGCAAAACTGACTCAGTCAGGACGACCAACTCAATCATACGGAGCAACGGATATGCCCCAACCACGAAAAACCCTTATATCGCTTAGCGACACCCCTTTTTATCACTGTATGTCTCGCTGTGTTCGGCGTGCATTTTTATGCGGTGTTGATGATTATTCTGGTATCAATTATGAGCATCGACGAGATTGGCTAGAATACAAACTTCACCGAACAGCCGACGCATTTGCCATAAGACTCTGTGCCTACGCGGTGATGAATAATCACTACCACGTTGTGCTCAATGTGCGCTCAGATATGGCTGCTTCTTGGAGTGACCATGAGGTAGTTGAGCGCTGGCACCGTCTGTTCTCAGGCACATCACTGTCTCAGCAGTTTGAGCTTGGTGAAGCTCTTTCTGATCCTGAAAAGGACCTGCTTAACACGGACATAGCCCTTTGGAGACAACGGCTTATGGACATATCGTGGTTCATACGCATCGTCAACGAATCGATCGCCCGCCGAGCTAACCATGAGGACAAATGCACAGGGCGCTTTTGGGAGGGCCGATTCAAAAGCCAAGCGCTGTTGGATGACAAAGCCCTATTGGCTTGCATGGCCTACGTAGACCTAAACCCAGTGAGAGCTGGCATTGCTAAGACACCTGAGTCATCTGAATTTACCTGTGTGAAACAGCGTATCGATTCACTTAGATCGCATAACTCTCCCCCTGCAACCATCGAAACGTTTGTTGGAACACAATCAGAAGCTATTGGCCTGCCCTTCTTACTCAAGGACTACCTAGAACTGATTGACTGGACTGGGCGAATATTGAGATCGGATAAGCGAGGATCAATGAGTAATCACCTGCCTCCGATCTTAGAACGCTTGGTGTTCGATACAAAAAACTGGAATGAACTTGCCACAAGGTTTGAAACCCATTTCTCCCATTGGGTAGGCCAAGAGCACGTCGTGAGAAAATGCTATAAGAATAGAAAATACCAACGAATACCGTCTACCAATGTGCACCGAACTCTTTTAGGGTAAGCCACTCCCCCTCATATCAATACCCATCGCGTTTGCGAGGGATAAACTCGCCTATTTGGAGGCTTTCTCAGTCACCGTTAAGATTTTGCCGGTGCTTGATTGCGGTTATACGAGGCTGGGTCTAGGAGGGTAAAAAACGATCATAAAAGGAGGTGCGTTCTGTACAATTCTGTACAAGGCTGCTTGGAGTGGGTGTCTTCGTTAGACTAGCCAAATCCAAGGCTTGATAGAGGGCGATAAAGAGCTGTCAGAGGTGCCGATTCCCCAACGAAGACCAAGACCCCTGCCGATAAATTATGAATCAAGCGCATTGAATCGAGATGACGCTATATATTTAGCTTATCTAAGTGGCGGCTACACATTAAAAGAAATTGGTGACTATTTTGGCTTACATTATTCTCGGGTAAGCCGAATAGTGAAGAGGGCAAAAGGCAAGACTTGACCCCCGTATTTGGACCTGAACCCCGTATTTGCAAATTATAGCGCTTTGCAATCTGATCCCTAAGTTAATCTGACAAGACCACGGGCCGACCTTGGAGCTAAGGTCTTGATCTAAAGTCAGTTTGTATTCGCGTTTTCTCGAAGATTCACGTAAACTGAAAATCGACTATTTTCGTGGTTGAAAAGATAGCGCGTTCGGTACGTTAACATCTGATTTTAAAGATAATATTTTTGTTAATTCTTCTTATTTTGTGGGAGGCTTACTAGTGTTAAGTTTATTAGGCGCTCTTGATAGAGCATTTAATAGGGTGCTAAAAAGCACTATTATAATATTAATGGTGGCTAATGCGGCTTTGCTGCCAGTGGCGTACGCGCAGCAATTATCACCCCAGAAAATGGCGCAGGTGATGGCCGCCATCAATAATATCTTACTGTCAGATCAAGATGCAACGATCCGGTTACCATCTGGAACGGCGATAGAACTTAAGATAGGCGATTTAGCCAATGGGCCCTATACAGTTACCAATCAGCAGAAAATATTTGGCCAATTCTCTCTTCAGGAACAAGGAATAGAGTTTTGTTTTGATGTCAGTGCCAATCAAGGTTTAAGCCCAGGGGATATTGTGGTGGAGGTTAATGGCCAGGCCGTTACCGCAATTGAAGGCAAGGATAATTGCTATCAGATTCCAGAATCGCAGCAACTCCTCGTTAATTATATTGTAATCCGAGTAACTAACCCTGCGATTATACTTAGCATCACACGCGTTGGGCTGGAGTCTGATAGCCCGGTTCATCTTGGCCTACCAAGAACGACTCGCGGTACTTGGAATGAGCGCGCAGTGCGCAAGGTCCTCAAGATATTTGCGTTTGGTGGCCATGCACAAGACGGTCAAATTCAGGATTGGGCAGATATGGACGCCTTTGACGCGATCCAAGAAATGCTGACTTTTGCAGAGCATAACCTTTTGTTATCACCGTTGGCACCGAGCGAAACATACACGGACAGCGCTGGTGAGGCAGGAAGTACTTTAGCCGCAGGAACCTTAACTCAATGGCTAACCTTTATTTCAAGTGACCTTTCCAATATCCCTTACCCCGCTATTGGCGATCGCGATCTATTAGGTCTTAATGGTAATAATTTTACTGATGCTTATAGCCGCATGATTACGGTGCGTGGGATGAATCCATTTCGACAGAAAATTGGTTTCTGGGAAACCAATTATCACTTAGCCACTAACCTAGATGCCTCCGTATCACGCCCACAAATGGCACGTTACTATGATGAAATCATGCAGGCTCATGAAGCCGGATTACCCTACCATCAAGTTATGGGGGTTGCGGCAAAATCGGCAGCTGTGGCAATGCAATATGGACATCGTTTCAACCGATGGAATTCGAATACCGAGGAGTGTGAGTGTAATGATGATTTTGCGCGTGAGATTCACCAGTTATATTACGGTATTTTTGGCGAAGGCGCACCTTACCATGAAAGCTTAACAATACCTGAAACGGCTAAGTTACTTACCGGTATGCAGGTTCATTATAACGATGGATTGCTTGGTGGTTATCCACTTGATGTCGACTTTCAGGCCAATGATCATCACACAGCTGGCGTCTATATATTTAAGCCTAAGGATGGTAGCCCGAATATTACAGGGGATAATGCTAAGGAAAAAATTGACGACTTGATGCCCATTTCTATGCAGCATCCTGAGTCCTTGCAAAATTTACCAGTGATGATCATTTCAGTGCTAGCCGATGATAATTTAAGTGAAGGGCGCAAAGATCAGCTTAGAGCAACATGGGCCTCAATGGGTGTAGATCGTAAATTGCTGGATTTTATTCATGCCTACGCTATTTCGAATTTGTTACATAGCCCAGAGCACTTTAAATATCTTACGACGTATGATCGAGTGCTGTATCTTGCCAACAAATCCAACTTAGAGAATATAGAGGCTTATCATGGAGGTGACTTTAGACTCGGTCGGACTGTAGGAGGTATTTTTTATGAAGATTCTGCTGGTGATTTCTTTAGACCCATCCATAATGTGTTTGGAGGGCAGACGGCTATCGAGGCATCCGATTCCAGTTTGGCGTTTGAAAACAATTTCAACCGCCTGACTCGGTATGAGGGCGACTTACGCCAAGCCACTGACTGTGATACTTGTGACCTAGGCCAGCCGTGGGAGAAAAAATGGGCAGCAGTTTTGCCACAAAGATCTGACGGCAATTTCTATGTGTCCGACATAGCCGAGTGGCTATGGAACCACGTGGTCGGAAACATGGATAACTACACAGAGCTTGAGCGTGCGCATTTATATGCGATCTTAGGTGCAGCGCGCATCGACCCAGGTAATTTCGAGGATGGTTTTCAAGCGTATGATTTCAATCTATTAATGTGTGTTGTTGCTGATCATGAATATAACCCTAAAAGCTTAAGCCCCGACGCAACAATAACAGATATATTGACTAGTGATCGCTGGAATGATTTTTGTCGTGGTGACGATGAAGGTGGTGATTTCTTAGCCCATGAACTTGCCGAACTGAATGCTCAGTACACAGGTGCTCTGATTGAAGGCAACCCTCAGATACAAAAGGTTCTAAGTGAGCTAGGAAACCTAACCATTCAATTGAATGCTTCTGGCGCTGAGCATTTGGACGATGGCTCACATTTGCGCCACAATGCTCGAGGACGTGTCAGTAGCGCGCTTGGTTTTATTTTCACCACGCCATTTGTTTTTGCGGAGGGGCAGTAATGAGTATCAATAATCTTAGTCGCAGACACTTTCTACAAACTGCCTTTTACTCAAGTGTGGCCTATGGGGCGGGAGCCCTCCCTTTATTATCGCCTAATGCGCAAGCGACGCCTGTGCCACTAAAAAACCGAATTTTGATCGATCTGTTTTTAAACGGTGGCCCTGACATGAGACACTTGATTGTGCCCGCATTTGATGCCACGGAGGATAGTTTTGGTGATAAATACTGGAGTAATCGTAGCCGTTCACATAGTTTAGCGATTACTGGTCAAACGGCGCAGCAACGCTGGGATAATGATTATTATCCGATTACGGTGGGTGGTAACAACTGGTCAGGAGGATTAGTTGATGCAGGCGGCTTAAATTCTGGAGTAACCTTCGGCATTTGGCGCGAGGCTGGTTGGCTGATTGATATGTTTAGATCAGGTAATGTGGCGTTAATCTTTAATGCTGTTGGCGGTACCAACGGTGCTCACGACTTGTCACAATTAATGATGTATCAAGGTGATGTGCTGGCATCATTGAACAACCAAGAACGATCGGGTTGGGGTGGCCGGTTGGCGCGCTCCGCGGGCGGTAACCCTATCGCCCTAACGAGTTCACCAAGCCCATTTACATTTGGCCCAGTAGGCAACGCGCCCGACTTCAGTTTAAATGGCATTGATAATTCTGACCTAATTGTTTTTGATGATACACGCGATATAGGTTTGTACGATCCGGGGGTTTTAAACTATCCATACTTTGACTTTGGCGGCAAGATGGCGCGTTCGGCAAAGTCCTATTATGCAGCACTGCGTACTGAGCAAATTAGCCATGCGTATCAAAAATTCTTGAGTCATGAATATAAAGTGCGTCAATTTGGTGAAGCGATTAAGCAACGAATAGATTCAACCCCCATCCCTGATCTAATTCAGGCACTCTATTCAGAAGTAATCGGCATTAATCCATATCCAGACAATGAAGGCACTGGTCGGCGAGTACTAAGGTGGGATAATTTAGGTCGTCAAATTAGAAATTCGTATGACATGATCGCCTGGAATGATGTATCGGTTACTATAGGTAACGAAATACTTAGTCTTGCGCCAAGAGTATTGTCGATGAGCTTTGGCGACGGTGGTTGGGACAGTCACGAGAACCAACGTCAAATTCCCGCGGGTTTAGCCAGCGACCCTAATGATCCTTATCTAGACCGGGGTATTGAAAATGGCTTTCGCGATATTTTTGGGGGTCAGTTTGGCAGTACTCCATCCAATTCATTGGCATTACACGGCGCTCTTTCAGCCTTATGGGCTAGCTTGAGTGCAGCAGATCGAAATCAAATTGTTATTACTATTGCAGGGGAGTTTGGTCGCCAAATTCGTGATAACGGCACTGGTGGCACAGATCATGGTAGAGGCAACTTAATGTTTGTTATCAGTGAGCGTTGTGCCGGTGGTGTTTATGGCGCTATGTTCCCGCAAGATGAAATTGTGAAATACGATGAAGCGCCTAATCGAACCCCGGATATAACACCACGTACTGAAATTGATCAATTTTTTGCCAAAGTGTGTGAATGGGTTGTACCGGGATCAGCAACGTCTGTGTTCCCTCGAATGTCTCCCGGCTATAGTGGCGATGCGCCTCTCATTGAAATACCGGGTATGTTTAACGATCTGTTGTCCTAGTGGTTTAATTCGCCTTAACAAGATTCTGGGATTCTAAATGGTTAGTGAAAGAAATAGGATTCCTACGTAATGTTTTTGCGCGCTGGAATATTAATCACTGTATTTGCATTGTCACTAATAACTTTGCCGGCATATGCTCGATTGGATATTCTAGGTATATGGCAAGTGTTGTATCCTGATTCTAATGCAGTTGATATTGGCGGCAGCGGTTGTCAAATCTGTCATCAGAGTGCGATGGGCAATGAACCTTGGAATGCCTATGGGTGGGGAATTCGTGAGAGAATACATAGTGGTTTCACTATAGAACAATCTATTAGGTTTGTAGGGGGCGAAGACCCTGACGGAAATAATGTTGAATCAATTGATGAAATCAGTAATGATTTTCAACCAGGTTGGACGGCAGGTAACAACAATACCATTTATTGTGAAAGTGTGATGGCAATGAATCCCTGTAATGGTTCAGCAACGTTGCCGAATCAACCGCCTCCCGACCCCTTACCAGAAAGCACTGCTTTGGATTTTCCACTTGCGGTCAACAATCCAATTCCTGATGCAATCCTTGGATCTGCAACCATTCTTGATTTGGTTGAAGTCGCGAATAATTTTAATGCCCCGGTTAAAGCCGTTAAAGCACCGGGGATAGATGGTAGTCTTTTTGTAGTTGAGCAAACGGGGAAAATATTTAGAGTCGATTTGTCTACAGGCCAGAAGACGTCGTTTTTAAACGTCAGTAATCGTCTGGTCGACATTAATAGCGGTTACGATGAACGTGGTTTATTAGGTTTGGAGTTTCATCCTGATTATGCAAACAACGGATTGTTTTACACCTATCAATCAGAGCCTGTTCGGACGGTAGACGATAACAATGTCGATTTTACTGTTGCGAACCCAAATCACCGCGCCTTTATTACTGAACATAAAGCGTCTGATCCAAGCTGTAATTCCTCGATCAGTGAGAAAAAAGATCTTTTAATTATCGACCAACCTGAGGCAAACCATAATGGCGGCGATCTTGCCTTTGACCAAAATGGTTATCTGTATATTTCTTTAGGAGATGGCGGCGGCGCAAATGATCGAGGCGATGGGCATGGAGTTCGGGGGAATGGACGAGATAAGGCGAGCCCTCTTGGCGCAATACTTCGTATAGATCCTCTTGGTAGTAATTCACAGAATACAAAATATGGTATTCCAAATAGCAACCCTTTTGTTGGCCAATCTGGTGTGGATGAAATTTATGCTTATGGGTTTAGAAATCCATATCGTATTTCGTTTGATAAGAATACGGATGAGTTATATGCCGCTGATGTAGGTCAAAATAAAATAGAAGAAATTGACTTTGTTACCATTGGTGGTAATTATGGCTGGAATTGGAAAGAAGGCAGTTTTGCTTTTTATAGTTCGAATAGTTCAGGAACCTATGTCAGCAATGTTGATCATCCT
The DNA here is from genome assembly GCA_002470515.1 of Proteobacteria bacterium UBA7415. Taxonomy (GTDB): domain Bacteria; phylum Pseudomonadota; class Gammaproteobacteria; order Arenicellales; family Arenicellaceae; genus Arenicella. The sequence continues at coordinate 380,511 of DKML01000015.1, forward strand.
GGTCAACCTAATGATTTGATTGATCCTATCGGTGAATATGGTCGTCAAGATGGTATTGCAGTAACAGGAGGATATGTCTATCGCGGCTCTACTATTGGCGATAAAAACGGTGACTATATTTTTGGTGATTTCTCTGGCCCAAGTATTCAAACTGCAACAGGGCGAATATTTTCTCTTGATGTGACAAATGGCGACATCGAAGAGTTTGGCCTCGCCAACAATATCAACGGTTATATCACTGCTTTTGGACAAGATGCGGACAACGAACTTTATGTTCTTGTAAATGATCAGTTCACCCCCTCTGGGCAACAGGGTAGATTGATGAAATTGGTAGAGACTGGCAATACAGTCTCACCTCCGGTTTCTATTGGCGAATCCGCACAATGCCCACCAAGTGAGGGTCTCTGTTTTCCTATCAAAGCCGTCAGCGGAAATATTTCGTTAATCTGCTTGTAGGCATGTCATTTGTTTACAATAATATTCTTTTACCAGAAAAAAATATTATCAATGTCTTCAAGCCCTAATAAAACCAAAACAATAACGGGGTCAAGTTGCTCAATTAATGTATCCGTCAAACTATGGCAGGTTCATTCTGTCCCCCTTGTTCTTATATTTTTGAATGTGCGCGTAAACTCACCGTTGCTTTAAATCAAATTGTGTCGCCTCAAGCCACCAATGAATGGCTCGGACATACTTGGGTCACCGGTTATTCGATTTACGTTTTCAGCGTAAAGGTCAGCTGTTAAGAACGGATTAATCATGCCTGCAGAGGCAATAGCGGTCTTTGCTTCTTCGACCTTGTCTAATTCACAGCAGGCATTGGCAATTACAAAGTAGTTGTGAGCCCAGCCAGGTTGTCCGATCAGTGAGCTATTCGCTTGATCTATAGCGGCTTGATGGTTGCCGCGCGCTTGCTCAGCAATGGCTTTAAAAAATTCCCAATAGGGCGTTGACGGGTGGTTGGGCGCTATCTCCAGATTGTCTTCAATAATCTCGATAGCTTCCTCAGCGCCAGCTTTTCCTTTGGTGAGGCCTAGAAACAGCGCCAAATAGCCGCGCGCAATTAAGTTGAGTGGCGTTAGTTTTACGACCTTTCGCAACGCCATTTCGGCTTTTACTTTCTCTCCCAAGTTCTGCCAAGTAACCCCAGCGTTTTCTAGCACGTCTACATCGTTGGGGGCTTGCTTAAAGGCGCTTTCGATTACTTCGCTCGCTTCTTTAGCGGCTGCGTCATAGTCTGGCGCAATACGAATAGTCATTTGGTTGGCAAGAATCATAGCTAGCGCGGCTTTTGCTGTCGCATAGTCAGGATCGATTTTGATCGCCTTTCGTAATAGCTCACAGGCTTCGAGCATGGCTTCTGGAGAGAAAGAACTTAACCAGAAGAAATAGGCTTTTTGCACTAAACCCCAAGCATCGAGTTGCTGCGTGGGCGTGTCTTGAGCCATGAGTGATTCGGCCATTTTCACTTCGCCAAGAATAGCGCCAACAATTCGCTTAGCTATATCGTGCTGTACGTCAAAAATATATTCAATTTCGCGATCGTACTGCTGCGCCCAAATATCACGATCCTGCACGGCGTCATACAGATGGGCAATGACTCGAATACGACCACCTGCGTGATGCAAGCTTCCGGCTAAGATGTATCTAGTGTGGAGGGTTTCTGAAACCTCTTTGACATCCGCTTGGTTGGAGACAAAACCGTATGAGGTTGCTCGAGAGCTAACTCTAATCGCCGCTACCTTGGTGATGTGAGCAATAACTTCTGATGTGATGCCAGAGGCAATATATTCATCGACAGTGTTATTTGATTTGCAGTCAAACAGCAAAACTGACACAGAGTTGTGGCCAGACTTAAGCGCATCGGCATTGGCACTCGATTTTCCCGAAGGCTCGCCTTTCTTACTTTCTTTTATTTGGGCGATTCTGCGCTGACGCCGAACAGCGCTATAGCGCCTTACTATAGACGCAAAGACAAAGCTAAAAAACCATACATCACACCGATGATTACGGTGACCGCTGCAACAGCTGACAAGGCAGACTCGTTTATGGTTAACCAATTGATTAAACCGTCCAATTTACTCGCATCCTGTACAATATGTAATGTTTCTAATGACCGTGACCGTATCCAATCTAATTAAGCGACGCAAGCATTGTTTGTTTCAATCTAGACAATACTTTGTCTTAACCGTCATTATGACTGTGCCCAGCCTCTATTTATAACTATTGTATAGTCGCAAAGCAAAAAAAGTCCCAAAATAAAATGGGACTCTTTGCATTGTAACGGGGTTATTTAATGCGCTTTACGCACCTTTCCAGGCTGATAGTTAGCCTTAGTGCTTAACCGGCATAGCTAAAACAAACCATCGATTTGCCCTGCGTCATTAATATGAATAGCTTCAGCAGACGGTACGCTCGGTAGTCCAGGCATAGTCATAATCTCGCCACAAATCACAACGACAAAGCCGGCGCCCGCGGCTAATCGTACTTCGCGTACGGGAACCGAGTGATTGGTCGGCGCTCCCCGAAGATTCGGGTCAGTTGAAAAGCTATATTGAGTTTTCGCCATACAAACGGGTAGGTGCCCATAGCCTTGTTCTTCCCACTCCTTCAGTTGGTTTCGAATCTTCTTATCGGCGAGCACTTCGTCTGCGCGATAGATGCGTTTGGCGATGGTTTGAATCTTGTCGAACAAGCTCATTTCATCTGGGTATAAAGGTGCAAAGTTCGCCATGTCGGCATCTGCGATTTCAGCTACTCTAGTCGCCAGCTCTTTAGAGCCTTCTGAGCCAAACTCCCAATGCTTAGACACAATCGCTTGTGAGCCATGACTGTCAACATAGTCCTGAATAACCTTTATCTCAGCATCCGTGTCAGTAACGAAGTGATTGATGGCGACGACCACAGGAACCCCAAACGATTTTAGGTTTTCAATATGGCGGCCAAGGTTCGGGCAGCCATCCGCAACGGCATCAGTGTTTTCATCGCCCAAGTCGGCTTTAGCCACACCACCGTTCATTTTCATGGCGCGTACGGTAGCGACTAGAACTACTACACTTGGTGATAAACCGGCTTTACGGCATTTAATATTGAGAAATTTCTCTGCTCCTAAGTCGGCTCCAAAACCCGCTTCGGTCACTACGTAATCAGCTAGTTTGAGTGCGGTAGTGGTTGCGACTACCGAGTTACACCCATGAGCAATATTGGCGAACGGCCCACCATGTACGAATGCTGGATTGTTCTCTAGTGTCTGTACTAAGTTTGGTTGCATGGCTTGTTGCAAAAGAACCGTCATTGCGCCATCGGCCTTAATATCTCGCGCGTATACAGGTGACTTATCGCGGCGATAAGCAACAATAATATCGCCTAAGCGTTTTTGTAAGTCAGCAAGGTCATTGGATAAACACAGAATGGCCATCACCTCGGATGCGACTGTAATATCAAAACCGGTTTGACGAGGGGCTCCATTGGCAACCCCGCCTAGACTAGTGACCACATCTCGAAGTGCACGGTCATTCATATCCATCACACGACGCCATGTAACTCGGCGCGAATCAATATCCAGTTTGTTGCCCCAATAAATATGGTTGTCGATCATCGCCGACAGCAAATTGTGCGCCGAAGTGATGGCGTGAAAATCGCCCGTAAAATGAAGGTTCATTTCTTCCATTGGAACCACTTGGGCGTAACCGCCTCCGGCCGCTCCACCCTTCATGCCAAAACAAGGGCCAAGCGAAGCCTCTCGGATACACACGGCGGTTTTCTTGCCGATTAGGTTTAAGCCGTCCCCAAGTCCCACTGTGGTGGTGGTTTTCCCTTCGCCCGCCGGCGTAGGGTTGATCGCGGTAACCAGTATTAGTTTGCCGTCAGCGCGCGATTTCTGCGCCTTAATAAACTCAGCACTCACTTTGGCTTTGTCATGTCCAAACGGCAGGAGATGCTCTGTAGGTATTCCTAACTTTGCACCAACGTCTTGGATGAGCAGTTTGTTGGCCTCACGAGCGATTTCTATATCTGTTTTATAACCCATTGTTATCTCCTAACTAAGTGGGACATTTAATGTCGATATCTTTACGAATATCTATTGATGACGGTGACTTTAGGCGTATCGGTTGCGCGGCGCAAGTGGCACTTACTATGAAGCGCGGCCAATTTTGCAGAACAGCAATAAGTTGTTCGTCCAGCTAATGCGCAAATAATAGATACCCGCAATGTCCTGCACTGTCTCAAATACGACTTGTGCGTATTCAATTGCCAATTGTTCTATCAATGCCTAAACTCATGGGTCGAATTTGCGCTATATAACTACCCTTGACCATTTGCTGGCGTGCTTGTCGCAAAACACTCAACGATAGAGGGCATATTCGAGCAATGAACGGTGTCGCTTACAGGCTACATCGTAGGATTCAATTAGCGTAGATTCGTAATTTGTGCGGTATCGAAGCACCGCTTTATGGAACGAACAAGCCCTACAACTTTATAAGTCTGCGTCACAGCTACTGATTAGTGAAATGAAAACACATGTAAAAGCCCTTGTTATTGGCGGCGGCGCCGTTGGTGCTGGTATTGCTTACCATCTGGCAAAATATGGTTGGGAAGATGTCATGCTCGTGGAGCGCGATGAACTCACCTCTGGTTCGACATGGCATGCTGCTGGCCTACTGCCTTTGTTTAATATGGGCTACGCAACCAGCCACCTACACGACTACTCTGTTAAGTTTTATAAATCGTTAGAAGAAGAGACTGGTCTAAATGCGGGCTTTTCGGTCGTTGGGAATTTGCGCATGGCGCAAACCCAAGAACGTATGGACGAGTTCTTGTTGTACGGTTCTATTGCCGAAACCGTTGGTATTGAATATCACCGACTCACTCCTGCGCAAATCAAAGAACGCTGGCCACTTATTAGAACTGAAGACTTGGTGGGCGCAATTTATCATCCAGACGACGGCTATATTAATCCTGCTGACGTTACCATGGCGATGGCCAAAGGTGCTCGCCAACGCGGCGTGACAATCGAGCGCAAGTGGCAAGCCGACGGATATGAATGGACGGGCTCTGAATGGAAAGTCACTCTAACCAAAATGGTAGAGCAAGGCGGAAATTTGGTCTGCTCAGACGAGCAGGTAGTCGTTACGGCTGAACATGTGGTTACAGCCACTGGAAACCATGCACAGCGTACGGCCAAATTATTAGGCATTAAAATGCCTGCAGTACCCGTTGAGCATCAGTTTATTGTTACTGAGCCAGACCCAGAATTAGTGAAGTGGCGCGAAGCAGGTAATCCAGAACACCCTGTCGTACGCGACGCTGATGCACAGTCTTATGTGCGCGAAGAGCGTGGTGGGTGGATTCTCGGCGTCTATGAAAAATATGCACCAGCTTGCTTTCGCCACGGAGTACCCGATACGTTTCGTGCTGACCTGTTTCCTCTTGACCTAGAACGCATAGAAGATCAATACATGGCGATGATTCATCGCATCCCATCGTGTGAAACCAGTGGTCTTAAAGATGATTACAACGGGCCAATTTGTTATACGCCCGATGGCAATCCTCTTGTAGGACCCGCATCGGGCTTACGTAATATGTGGCTTGCGGAAGGCTTTAGTTTTGGCATCACTGCTGCAGGCGGCACCGGAAATTACTTGGCGCAAATGATGGTCAATGGCGAGGCCGAGATTGATATGGCATCGCTTGATCCAAAACGTTTTGGCAGTAATTGGATGACCAATGAATACGCGACTCGCAAAAACGAGGAGTGTTATGACCACGTTTACATTTTGCATCATCCGGATGAAGAGCGTCCTGCATGCCGACCTTTAAGAACATCACCTGCTTACGATCGGCAGAAGGCGCGTGGCGCACAGTTCGGCCATGTGAATGGTTGGGAACGCCCCAATTACTATGCTCCAAAGGGATTTAGTGACCACGACTCACGTTCGTTTCGGCGCGGGGGTTGGTGGCAGTACGCGGTAGAAGAAGCCAAGGCAATTCGTAATGGAGTAGGTTTAATCGACGCAACAGCCTTTACCAAACATGTTGTTAAAGGACCTGGTGCCACGGCGTTTCTCGACTGGTTTACCTGCAATGCATTACCCAAAGTTGGACGTATTAATTTGACCTATGCGCTTACCGGCGCAGGGACTACTCGAACCGAGTACACCATTGTTCGACAAACTGAAGACCAATACTATTTAGTATCAGCTGGCGCATGGACAGAATACGACGCCGACTATTTACGCAAGTCTGCACAGGATAAGCAAGACGAGTTTGGTTACATTGAAATACAGGACGTCACGACACAGTGGGGTGTGTTTGCAATTGCTGGGCCTAAGTCCCGCGATGTGCTTAAAAGTGTGATCGTTGATGCGGACCCAGAAACGGCGTTATCTAATAAGCGTTTCCCGTGGTTAACCTCCCGCTATATAGAATTGGGCATGTGTCCGGTTCATGCGATTCGTGTTGCTTATACGGGCGAACTGGGTTGGGAGTTGCATCATCCAATAGAAATGCAGAATTATCTTTTCGACTTGCTGGAGAAGGCCGGAGTTGAATTTGAAATGAAGCTAGTGGGTGCTCGTGCCCAAAACTGGTTGCGTCAAGAAAAGTCATACCGTGCATTTGGTACAGAGTTAGGTCGTGATGCAACGCCTGTTGAAGCAGACCTTCCTCGCTTTATCGACCTGAACAAAGAGTTTCAAGGTAAGGCTGAGATGGTGGCTACTGGCGTGCGATCTAAATGCGTTACGCTACTGATAGACGGCCCAAGTGATAGCGATCCTTGGGGTCGAGAAGCATTGTATGCTGATGACGTAAAAGTAGGACGATTGACGTCTGGCGGTTACTCCGTTGCTTTTGAGAAAAGTATTGGCATGGGGTACGTTAGCCCAGAACACAGCGCTATTGGCACGCGTTTAAAAGTGAAAATGTTGGGAGAATTATGGGATGCTGAAATTGTACAAGACAGTCCCTACGACCCCAAAAATGAAACAATAAGAGCAGATGCTTAGATGACAGTGATGAGCTGAGGTGTTTCTAGGCAAATTAATGGGTATTTAGCGGGTTGATAACGTATTTTTATTTGCTCAAAGAGTGATAAATAGTACGATAGATACACTTCTAAACAGCCTAACTATTGGAAAGGCAGCTATTAAGCAATGAGTTAATTCTCAAACGGTAAATATTATGAGTGATCAAGAAGATTTCAACTTAGCAGGCTTGGATAACAAAGAGTTAGTTGAACAAATTCAAGATGATCTGTACGACGGTCTAAACGATGAAGTCTATGAAGGTGTAGAGATTTTGTTGGACCGCGGTATTGACGCAAATGATGTGTTAGGCGATGCCTTAGTTGGCGGCATGAAGGTCGTTGGCGAAGATTTCCGAGATGGCATTTTGTTTGTTCCCGAAGTTTTGAAATGCGCGGGCGCGATGAAAAAAGGCATGAGCTTGCTGCGACCGATCTTGGCAAATAGCGCTATTGATATTTCACTCGGTAAGTTTGTGATTGGCACCGTAAAAGGAGACATTCACGACATTGGTAAGAACCTTGTTGGTATGATGCTTGAGGGCGCTGGCTTTGAAGTGATTGATCTGGGTATTAATAACCCTGTTGAGAATTATCTTGAGGCAATGGACGAGCACAAACCCGTGATTGTGGGAATGTCAGCTCTGCTTACAACGACTATGCCTTATATGGGCGTGGTGATTGAAGAAATGGACAAACGCGACTTGCTTAAAGATTTTCAAGTTATGGTCGGCGGAGCTCCTCTTAATCAAGAGTTTGCCGATGCGGTAGGTGCACATGCCTATGGTCGTGATGCTGCACGAAGTTCCGAGATGGCGTCATTGTATGCCGCAGGAAAACTGGCAGATCGGCAGAAAGCAGCTAATAGCTGACTTTTGAACAGCCCTGATGGTTTTCGCCATGGATAGTTTTTTCGATACTGTATTGAAACTTTGTTGTTTAAAGCGATGTTAGATTTTTTAGTAAAGCCAGACTCTAAACAGAGTTTGGCTTTTTTTGTATTGGGTAGACGTCATTGTTTATGACGAGTTGATTGCTATTTGTAAGTTGTGTCCTGATTGAGGAAATTGCGATGCTTGCACTAAAAACATCCTGGCTTGAGTTGCCTCTTGCCGATAATCCTAAAGCTATGTTTCATTACGCTTGGCTTAGAGATAATTGTTGCTGCGTTGAGTGTAAACACCCAACCACACACGAAAGAGTCTTGGCGACCTTTGATATACCAGACGATATCGCGCCGACCTCTGCAGACGTATCTGGCATCGATTCAGATAAAATATTACGTGTGGTCTGGAACCATAATCAACATGTCAGCGAATTCTCGATTAAATGGTTAGCTGAACACGATTACTCAGGCGGGGTTTGCTTGGCCGACTCTGCTGATCCAGCGCTGTTGCTTTGGGGTAAAGAGTTACACGAAAAGATCCCTCGATTTGACTATCAAAAACTTCATCAAGACCCTAGTCAATTGCTTGCGTGGGCTGAAGCTGTACGGGACATCGGTTTAACGATTGTGCAGGGAGCCCCGTTGGTTGAAGGAGAAATTGAGCGTTTTGCCGAGTACGTGGCGGTTGTACGAGAAACTATCTATGACCGTTTGCATAACGTGAAAGCAAGTCCAGGCGAATACAATGCGTATAACGTGGCGTCGACGACGCTTGAGTTAAAGCCACACACCGACATGCCTAATTACAATAATCCTCCTGGTGTGCAGATGTTTCACTTTCTTGCGAACGAAAGCGTTGGCGGTGAAAGTACCGCCGTTGATGGCTTCCACGTAGCAGAGCAGTTACGTAAAGAAGACTCTGAGGCTTTTAATATTCTGGCAAGAACTCCGGTGCGGTTCAAAATGGTCAGTTCTCGAGGTGACGTACAGGCGGCCAATCCGTTACTGACGCTAGACCCGTTAGGCAATCTTAAGGTGTTTCGATTTTCTAATCAGCTAGCAGAACCTCTTATGCTTAGCGTGGACGAAACAGAAGGCTTCTATCGCGCCTATCGCAAGTTGGGGCGGATGCTTGATTCAACTGATTACAAGATTCAGTTTCGGCTAAATACTGGAGATATTATGGTTACCAATAATCTGCGGGTGCTGCATGGGAGGAACTCATATGACGCAAATTCAGGCGCTCGACATTTGCAGTTGTCTTATATGGATTTCGACGATGTTTTAAGCCGAATTCGATTGCTTAAGTCAGCGACATAGACATTTTTAAACTATAGTTGGGCTTATGAAGACGGTGAATTTTACTCGAATGGAAGACGGTACTCAGGGCGAGTACGAGTTTTTGGATGCGCTTGAAGATCAGTTTAAAGAGCAATTACCAGAGCGCCTTATCGAAACTTTGGCGAGATTGGAAAACAGCATTTCCGGTTATCGGATATCTCGTCTAGAGCACAGCTTACAGGGTGCTACGCGAGCACAACGAGCAGGTGAATCTGAGCAGTACGTTGCCGCTATTTTGCTACACGATATAGGGGATGAACTAGCACCTTATTCACACAGCGAAATGGCAGCGGCCATTCTGAGGCCCTTTGTATCTGACGAGCTCTATTGGATAGTAAAGCATCACGGTGTTTTTCAAATGTATTACTACGCACACCATAGTGGTGGGGATCGGCACGCACGCGATCAGTTCAAGGACCATCCACATTATGCTGCGGCGGTTCGGTTCTGCCATAACTATGACCAAAACTGCTTTGACCCAGATTACTCATCTGAGTCTCTAGAATTCTTCAGGCCGTTATTACATCGCGTGTTCTCGCAACCGCGTTCTGACGACCAAGAGCAGCAAGCGCGCTACGGCAAAAAATGAACTCGAACGTTGTTATCACTCCATCGTATAAACGACTAGTTTTAGGTTGTGGTGCTTTAGTGCACGAGATGGTGGCCATTTTGAACCAAAATCCTAGAGTACAGGACGCAACCAAGCTACATTGTCTGCCCGCAAAGTTGCACAATACACCTCAGTTTATCGCTGTGAGAGTAGATGAATACCTCGCTGAACATGCTCATTTGTACGACGATATTTTTGTTGCTTACGGTGATTGTGGTACTGGGGGAGAGTTAGATCGGGTGTTGGCAAAGTATTCTGCTGAGCGCATGCCAGGCGCTCATTGTTATGAGTTTTATGCAGGCACCACGGCGTTCCAAGATTTAATTGAGTCAGAATTAGGGTCTTTTTTCTTGACCGACTATTTGGTAAAGAACTATAAGCGACTCGTAATAGAGGGGCTAGGGTTAGATCGGTATCCTGAATTGTTTGATGAGTACTTTAAACACTATAGAAAAATGGTCTATTTAGCTCAGACCAAAGATGAAAAACTAGATTTGTTGGCACGGCAATACGCCAAAGATTTTGGTTGGGAATACGAATACAGGTGGGTAGGCGTTAGCGGCATGAACCCCGTTGCCAATATCCCGATCGACCTCAAGGTTGAAGTGAGTGGTTGATGTAACTGCTTGAAGAAGGTAGCGCTCAGAGTCGAGGTCTGGCTCGGGGCTTGAATATATAAGACGACAAGGTTGTGAGCCATGTATCGAGCAAGACTTTTTGCCACTAGACACTCTAGAGCTTACGAAGCATTTTATAATGCCGTTGAGCCATTGGTGCTATTTGCTATTAAATGGCTAAGTAAATTATCTGGCGGACGGCTCGATGGCTTTATAACTTGGACTGAAAGTAAGACTAAAGGCCTTTTGTTCGATTGCCAAATGTGTGGTAATTGCGTTCTGTCGAGCACGGGAATGGCGTGCCCTATGAACTGTCCTAAAACAATTCGCAACGGCCCATGTGGTGGCGTCCGCGAAAATGGAAACTGCGAAGTTAAACCCGAGATGAAATGTGTTTGGGTTGAGGCTTGGGATGGTGCATCGCGCATGAAAGGTGGTGACAAGATCAATGAAGTTCAGTTTGCGGTTGACGTATCGCATCAAGGTTCTAGTGCTTGGCTGAATATGTTGAAGCAGCGAGAGCTCGAGGCTGCGGCTAAGGCTAAGCATGCAGCTGATCTTCAAGCCCCTTCAACCTAAATTCAGCGAGAGGAATTGCTATGACTCAATCCCCAGACCTGCATCAATTTGTTGAAGAGCCAGGTAGTCCCCTTGCGCCACGTGCAGGGCATGTTTCTCTTGGGCGGTTCGAGCGAGTTCTACGTGAAGGGCATTTCGCTGTAACCTCAGAGATAGCGCCACCCGATTCTGCCGATCCTGACGAAGTTCTTGTTCGCGCAATGGTATTTGACGATGTGACCGACGCAATTAACGCGACTGATGGTTCGGGAGCTAATTGTCATATGTCTAGTGTGGCAGTGTGTTCACTTTTGTCACGAGTTGGTTATTCGCCGATATTACAGATCTCTTGTCGCGACAAAAATCGCATAGCAATACAAGGGGACATTCTTGGTGCGGCGGCTTTAGGTGTTTGTAATGTGCTTGCGCTGACAGGAGATGATGTTTCTGCTGGCGATCACCCTGAAGCAAAACCAGTTTTTGATCTTGATAGCGTTTCGCTAACGACCACCATTTGTCATTTAAGAGACAAGTCACAATTTCTGAGCGGAAGAGCAATCGACACTGCACCGAAAATGTTCGCAGGGTCAACCATTAACCCTTTTGTTCCACCGGTTCAGTCTCGTCTAGCGCAACTGCGTAAAAAAATTAATGCAGGGGCTGAGTTTATCCAAACCCAGTATTGTTTTGACGTGGATGTGCTTAAGGATATGATGGCGCGTGCTGTCGATGAAGGCCTGATGGAAAAAGCTTACATGATTGCGGGAGTGGGAACATTAGCGTCCGCAAAGACCGCAAGATGGTTGCGTTCTAACGTGCCGGGTGTGAGTATTCCAGACCACATTATTGAACGCCTAGAAGGCGCGAAAAATCAAAAGCTGGAAGGCCAGAAAATATGCGTGGAGCTTATGCAGCAGTGCAAAGAGATAGTCGGCGTTAGCGGGGTTCACATAATGGCTTACAAGCAAGAAGAGTACGTTAAAGAAATGGTAATAGCGTCAGGTGTGCTTGATGGAAGAGTGTGTTGGGCACCGGGCAGATAGTTTATTACAGTATTAAGGTGATTTTAATAATAGGGTGGGTTCAAGAGCAGTGGCCGCCGAACTAAAAATAGACTCAAAGACAAGGAAATAAAAAAATGATTCACACACTTTTATCCTCGCATAAGCGCGAAGTAACTATTGGCTTTGATCGACCGTTCACAATGATCGGAGAGCGCATCAATCCCACAGGAAGAAAGATTCTTGCTGCGGAAATGAAAAACGGTGATTACAGCCGCGTTGAGGCTGATGCGATTGCGCAGGTTGCTGCAGGCGCACAGATGCTTGATGTTAATGCAGGTATTCCGTTGGCCGATGAGCCAGCGATCTTGGCTGAAGCCATTCGTCGTGTGCAGGCGGTCGTCGATGTACCTTTGTGTATCGATTCTTCAATTATCGAAGCATTGGAAGCGGGTCTATCAGTCTATCAAGGTCGAGCACTCGTTAACTCCACGACAGCTGAAGAAGAAGTTATGGAGAGAGTGTTGCCACTGGTAAAAAAATACGACGCGGCAGTAGTCGCCATTTCAAATGACGAAACAGGTATCTCAGAAGATCCTAACGTACGCTTTGAGATCGCTAAACGTATCGTCGAACGTGCCCAAGATTATGGCATCAAGCCTTGCGATGTAATCGTTGACCCCTTGGTCATGCCGATTGGCGCAATTGGCCAAGCGGGTGTTCAAGTGTTTCAACTGGTACGACGACTGCGCGAAGAGCTCAAAGTAAATACGACGTGTGGTGCTTCAAATATCAGTTTTGGCATTCCTAACCGTCATGGCATCAACAACGCCTTTCTGCCTATGGCGATAGCATCTGGCATGACTTCGGCGATCGTAAATCCATTGCATGCCGGTTTGGTGGATTCAGTACGCGCGGCCGACGTGCTTGCGGGTAATGATCCGGATTGTGAAAACTGGATTACTAATAATCGTGAGCCACCTAAAGAGGGGCAATCAGCAGGTGGACGCGAAGGACGTCGCCGTCGTCGCGGATAATCGTTAAGTCACCAATCGGATATAGAGTCTAAAATGGCGCAGTCTTTTTCCGGAGGGTGTGTTTGTGGTGGCGTTCGCTATACGGCCAATAAACTTCGCCCGCTCTGGTATTGTCATTGCGAGCAATGCCGACGCATGACCGGAAACTTTATGGCGGCATCCCAGGTTGACATCGCAGATATTAGTGTTGTCGGCTCGCCGAAATGGTTTTACGTGAGTGAAAAATCGCGTTACGGATTTTGCTCGGAATGCGGCTCGCAATTGTTTTGGCGAAATGATGACAACGACTATTTATCTGTTACGGGTGGCAGCTTAGACGCCTCGAAAGGATTGAAAGTTGGAGGACATATTTTCACTTGTGAGAAGGCAGAGTATGTAAAAATACCCGCTGAAGAACTGACATTTCTGACCTACTGGTCACAACCACCAGAGTAACCTAAGCTTTACTCTTATACCTAACGCCCCAAGACACAATCACCAGGACCTCCAATTGAAAAGCCAGCACCACGACTCTGATTCGCATCAAGTTATATTTACTCCTTCAGGGCTGTCCAGCCAAAGCTCGGAGAGCCAGACGGTATTGTCGGCCGCGCATGATGCTGGTGTTGCCATTCGTTCCTTATGCGGGGGTAACGGTAATTGTCGGCAATGTTGGATAAAGGTGATTGAAGGCTCGCACAGCAAACATGGTATTGAAGTTAAATCAGATCATGTATCGCCGCCCACTGAGCTCGAAGAGCGCTATCGTACAAAAATAGAACGATTCAAAGACATGCGCCTCGCCTGCCGAACGCATGTGTGTGGCGACCTGCTTATTGACGTACCTGAGTCTAGCCAAGAACATCTGACTAATATTTCGAAAAGTAATGCCAAGCGAGAGTATTCTCTAAACCCTGCGTTAACCCTAATTGATGTAGATCTTGCCGAAGCAACCATGGATGACAATCCAGCGGCAACTGAAAACCTGATAGAGCGATTAGCTGAACAAGGGATCACTGCAACAATAAATTTTCACGTATTGAATGGGTTACAGGACACAATCGAAACGGCTAAATCACGATTGACTGTCGCTCTGCGAGACGGTAATCAAGTGGTTGCGGTCTATCCCCGCTTAGAGGCAGACGCAGCTAGGGAAACGCAAAACAAGCCGATTAATGTGCTTGGCGCAGCGGTAGATATAGGTTCTACAACGTTAGCAGTCTATGTGCACGACCTGATCAGTGGAGAACTCATGTGGGAATCTTCAGCGATGAATCCACAGATTAAGTTTGGCGAAGACCTAATGAGTCGCGTTTCGTATGTGATGATGAACGAAGGCGGCGACCAACGTATGACGGACGCCGTACACGAAAAGCTAACAGCTATGTTTCATGCCGCCTGCGCAGATCTTAAAGTGGATAAAGATCGACTGCTTGAGATCGTACTGGTTGGCAATCCGATCATGCATCACCTGTTTTTTGGGTTATCGCCAGTGTCTCTGGGTCAAGCCCCCTTTACCGTTGCTAGTAGAGATTGGCAAGAGGTAAACGCAGCAGACTTAAAGCTCGATTTGCACCCTAGTGCTCGAATTGCATTTTTGCCTCTGATCGCGGGTCATGTTGGCGCCGATACGGCCGCCGCCTACTTAAGCGAGATTGATACAATGAAGTCGCAGACTGCGCTTCTTATTGATATCGGTACGAATGCCGAAATAATGTTGGCAAAAGATGGGCTCGTTTACGCCACATCTTCGCCCACGGGCCCTGCATTTGAAGGCGCAGAGATTAGCGCAGGCGTTAGAGCTTCGCACGGTGCGATTGAGCGCGTGCGTATAGATCCAGAGACGTTAGCCGTTCGTTATAAAATTATTGGCGTTGACCAATGGTCAGATGAGCCTGAGTTTATAGAAGCCAACCACAGAGCCATCGGGATCTGTGGTTCAGGAATTATTGAAGTCATGGTGTGCTTGGCTAAAGTCGGCCTCATCGATAAGGGCGGCTTGTTCGTACAAACCAAGGCACCAGAGCGGTTCGATAAGTCTGACAATAAAGTGCGCTTTCTGCTAATCGACCAAGGCGAGCATTCAATCTACATTGAGCAAATTGACGTGCGTTCAATTCAGCTTGCCAAAGCAGCCCTATTTGCGGGCGTACACTTGTTAATGGACTATTTGGAGTGCACTGAATTTGACTCAGTGTTGCTAGCAGGCGCATTCGGGGCGCATTTAGACCCTGATTACGTCGCGGATCTTGATCTAATACCAGGAGCGCAGAAACATCAGATTAAGTCCGTGGGTAACGCGGCGGGTGTTGGCGCGACCAAAGCTTTGTTAGATATCAATGAACGAGAGCGAATCAAACAAGAAGTTAAACTCGTGCGTAAAATTGAATCGGCGAATGAGCCAAAGTTTCAAGAATATTTTGTGGACGGAATGAAGTTTTCCGTTTCACCGGTTGCTGGACAACAAAGCCAACGAAACCGGCGTAGACGCCGATAGGTTTTTAGAAGCTTAAGAAAGGCTCAATAGAGCCAAAAGTGAGGAATACCATGCCTAGAGAACGACGAGAGAATCGCCGCCGCGGTGCAAAAACCGATGCCCCGCCAGTTCCAGTTACCCCGCCCTACATCAAGCGCAGGATCCCTTATTTTGAGATGCTCAATGATGATGAGCTGAGTATTATTGAACGCAATGCGGACACGATCCTTGAAGAAATTGGCATCGTCTATGGGGAAGATCCAGAAGCACGAGACTACTTTTTAAAAGCAGGCGCTACTGTCGAAGGTGAACTTGTTAAGTTTCCACGCGGCATGTGCCGCGAAATCATACAGAAAACAGCGAAGGCACAATTTACCCAGCACGCTCGTAACCCTGCGAAGAGTGTTGAGATCGGTGGCAACAACATGGTTCTGGTGCCCGCCTATGGACCTCCGTTTGTGTACAACCAAGACGAAGGCCGACGCTATGCCAATATTGACGATTTTCGTAACTTCGTAAAGCTGGCATATATGTCAGACAATCTTCACCATTCTGGTGGAACCGTCTGTGAACCAGTCGATTTACCGGTTAATAAGCGTCATTTTGACATGGTCTACTCGCATATTAAGTATTCCGACAAAGCCTTTATGGGCTCGGTAACAGCTGCTGAGCGCGCAGAAGACTCAGTGAGCATGGCAAAGATAGTGTTTGGCGATGAATTTGTGGATCAGAACTGTGTTTTGGTAAACCTTATTAACGCTAATTCGCCAATGACATTTGATGCAACGATGTTAGGCGCGCTTAAAGTGTACGCGCGGAATAATCAAGCCTGTATGGTGTCGCCGTTTATTATTTCAGGTGCTATGTCGCCCGTGTCAGCGGCTGGTGTAGCTGCACAGAGTTTAGCCGAAGCATTGTCGGCAATGGCACTTGTTCAACTGATACGCCCAGGCGCGCCGATGATTTACGGTAACTTTGTAAGCTCGATGAGCATGCAAACGGGTGCGCCGACATTCGGGTCACCAGAAGCCGCGCAAGTTATGAATATTGGTGCGGCCTTAGCGCGTCGCTTAGGCGTGCCTTTCAGAAGCGGTGGTGGTTTCACGTCATCTAAGCTGCCTGACGCACAGGCGGCGTATGAGGCCGCAAATACTCTAAATGCAACGCTGCACGCCGGTGTACATTTTGCATTGCATACTGCAGGCTGGCTCGAAGGCGGTCTGGCGATGGGGTATGAGAAATTTGTGATGGATGCAGACCAAGCAGGCATGGTTCGTATTGCTGCTGAAGGCATTGATATGTCTGAAAACGGTCAAGCGATGGATGCGCTGCGCGAAGTTGGACCAGGTAAGCATTTCTTAGGATGCGAGCATACCCAGCGCAATTTCAAGTCGGCGTTCTACCAATCTGCATTGTCAGACAACAACAGTTTTGAGCAATGGACTGAAGACGGCGGAACCGACATGGCGACGCGGGCAAATACTAAATACAAACAGATGCTCGCCGACTATGTACCGCCGGAACTTGATCCAGCGATTGATGAAGCATTAGTTGAATACATGGATAAACGCAAAGCGAGCTTCCCTGATTCGAATATTTCTTAGAATTGGGCCGCGGCCAGATATGTATAGTTATGGGCGGTACAGAGTTTTAGCGCATTGGTGCTTGTATATTTCAAACACTGATAGTGGAATGATTTAAACAAGCGCTAGGCCATGCGAAAAAACTGTAACGATGTGACGAAGGGTTGAAATATGCGTATGGCGATTTTTGATAAAATAAATTTGGACTCAATTAGGAGTACCAGAAACCCGATTTCGTCAGCAGCAGGTATGCCCAACGCGGCCTATACGGATTTAGAGCTATTTCACTTTGAACGGGACAGTGTCTTAAGCAAAACGTGGGCTGGATTAGAGTTTACGAGTGAGTTACCCCAGCCTGGCTACGCGATACCCATTGATTTTATGGGCATTCCATTAGTAGTGGTTCGTGATCACAACGACGAAATCAGAGTGTTTCATAACGTGTGTAGTCACCGCGGAATGGTGGTGGTGAATCAAGCGGGTCCGATCAAAAAGTTATTGCGCTGTCCCTATCATTCCTGGACCTATGATCTAAAAGGTTCGTTGAAGAGCACGCCTCATATTGGAGGGGTGGGTCAGAATAAAGTGACAGGCTTTGATTGCGGTTCGCATGGACTCAAAAATGTTAGCAGTGAGTGCTGGATGGGGATCGTATTTATAAACCTTTCGGGGAATGCGATGCCGTTTGCCGAGTTTATAGAGCCATTAAAAACCCGTTGGGAAGCGTTTACTGGCCAAGGTCAACTGGATCAAGTCGTGGTTTCAACGCACAGTAAGATGCAAATCGAAATCAAAGCAAATTGGAAACTGGCGATCGAAAACTACTGCGAGGCCTATCATTTGCCCTGGGTTCATCCAGACCTAAATAGTTACTCACCCTTGGAAGAACACGTTAACCTGCATATTAATGAATATATGACCGGGCAAGGTACCCTAAATTACACTCTGTCTAAAGTCGCAGGCACAACCTTGCCAAAGTTTGAGTTTTGGCCAGAAGATAAAATGACCGAGGGCGAGTATATTTCGCTTTACCCCAACTTGATGCTGGGCGTGCAAGTCGATCATGTCTTCGCGATTATTTTACATCCACAAGCACCCGATCATACCGTTGAGAAACTGCAAATCAGTTATGTAAATGAAACGGCGGCGGATCCTAAGTTCGAAGGCTGTCGCGCGGCCACAATGCAAGCTTGGAAGACTGTTTTTGAAGAAGATATCTCAGCAGTAGAGGGAATGCAAAGGGGGCGGCATAGTCCTGGGTTTGCCGGCGGCGCGTTTTCGCCTGTATTGGATCCACCCAGCCATGATTTTCATAAATGGGTGGCCATTGCGTACGAGAAAGCGCTTATAAATGGCACTCATGACGAACAATCTGAATAGGTATTATGGCGCATTTTTTAAACTTCATTAATGGGAAATGGGTGGATAGCCCTCAGTCAATTGAGGTCGAAGACCCAGCGACTCAGATAATCATTGGAACAGTGGCCTGCGCCAAGGAAGCGGAAGTTAATCAAGCCGTTATGGCCGCACGCGCTTGCGTTGACCGAGGCGATCTGAGCAAACCAAGGCCCGCACAGAGGGTCTCCTGGTTGCTGCGAATAGCCGATGAAATATTAAAATTGAAAGCACAAGGGGCGCCGTTATTGGTCGCCGAGAACGGTAAGACCTTAAGCGATGCATTCGCTGAGTTTGAAAATGCCGCGCGGTACTTTCAGTACTATGCCGGTATGGCGGACAAAATTGAAGGACGTTCGATTCCGTTAGGTGAAGACTTCATTGACTTTACAATCTATGAGCCGCTCGGAGTATCGGCACAAATCGTCCCCTGGAATTTTCCGGTTGATATCGCGGCACGGTCCTTAGCACCCGCTCTAGCCGCTGGAAATGCCGTCGTCATAAAATCACCTGAGTTAACGCCGCTCGCAATTACTCTACTTGCCAAAGCATGTGAAAACGCCCAACTACCTGTTGGTGCAGTCAATATGATTTGTGGCTATGGTCATGAGGCAGGAACGGCATTGGTCGGACACGGTGAAATAGATCAAATTGTCTTCACCGGCTCGGTGCCCACCGGACAGTCTATTCTAAGAGCGGCGGCTGATCGAGCACTGCCATGCGTAATGGAGTTGGGTGGCAAATCGGCTGCGGTGGTTTTCCCCGACGCAGATTTAGATGTGTTTATTGATAGCGTTGATTGGGGTATTTTCTTTAACGGCGGGCAGGTTTGTTCTGCGATGTCGCGAGTGTTGGTACACCAGGATATCCATGCTCAAGTGGTTTCCCAAGTTACCGCTCTGGCCAAACAACAGGTGGTTGGTCACGGTAGCGAGTCGAGCACGACGCTAACCCCGGTTTCCTCTTTAATGCAGAGGAACAAGGTCATTGAGCTGTGTGCCGCGAGCGTACAACAAGGTGCGCACATAGTAACGGGCGGCAGAGCTGTTGACCGCCTCGGCTATTTTGTGGAGCCGACCATTATTGACGGCGTTTCGCCTGAGAATGATCTTTTTAGAGAGGAGGTCTTTGGTCCGGTCTTAGCGATAACCACTTTTTCGACCGAGGAGGAAGCTTGGCAACTTGCTAATGCGACTGATTTTGGATTAGTAAATGGGATTTTCACGAATGATCTAAACATCGCCTTGCGTGGCGCCAAAGCGCTTAAGTGTGGACAAGTGTTTGTAAACGAATGGTACGCTGGAGGAGTAGAGACTCCTTTTGGCGGGGTCAAGATGTCGGGCTATGGGCGAGAGAAAGGCCAAGAAGCGCTCTATAGTTATGTGCAAACTAAAAACGTGGCGATTAAATTGATCTAGTCGCATCGTTGTCGCTTAACCCTAATAGTGGCTAAAGTGTCTATGAGGTTAGGATTAGAACGACACAATCAGCTGTGATTGTGTGATGTACGATCAACACAATTTGTAGCATTGTTTGTTAACCCAGGGTGCAATCCGAGAGAATTTGGCCGTCACGTTGCGATTGAAACTCTCGCTGCAGATTTGCGCTATTCGTTCTGGAAGTTGTTCAATTTCTTGACGACGACTTACCAATGCTATTTCTCGCGCGTGCTTACCGTTGTCTAGATCCGCTATCGATACCCCATCGAGTAAGTGGTCGTAACGAACTAGGCACAAAGCCGACAGTATTGCCCAGCCATGCCCTGCACCTACAAATTGCATAAGGGACTGCGTGCTGTCTAGTTCGAATTGAGCGTCAAATTCGATATTGACTCTGCGCGCGATAATGTCCGTTTGACCGCCTATGAGTGATTCCGGACTGTAGTGGATAAACGGTAATTCTCGAGCTAAGGATTGAATGTTCTTTCCATGCGCGCTGCTAGGTGCGATTACCAGAAACGGATCTCGTAGGAGTTTAACTCTGTCTAGGTGCGGTTCTTTAGATATCGGGTCGGCCGTGATCAAGAGGTCCAGGCTCCGACTCAAAAATGCGTCTGTAAGCGAAGCGTTTAATCCTGTTTTTAGTGCAACACGGCCAACTAACGGTTTTATTCCACCGACAATTTCCAGCCCAAGTGTGTCCGCGAAAGAGTCGATCATGCCTATATTTAAACGAGGTATTTGACCTGCTTGTTGACTCGACAAGCTGTTGATAATTTTCGTCGTCTCTGACAAAACATTATGAGCATATTGGAGTAAGCGCAAACCGGCTGGCGTAAGTTTGATGGGCTTAGAGCGCCTAATTATCAACGTGCACCGCGTGGATTCTTCTAGACTCATAATCGTTTGTGAGACCGCACTTTGTGTCACCTTTAGTTTCCGCGCGGCTTCAGACAGGGTGTCTGACTCTGATACAGCGACAAAAACTTCAAGGTTTGAAAATTCGACGAAGCGAGATCTGCGCATAGAAATGAATTGATGGTTTTTTGTATTTTATGAAGTAAAAATAATACACCTTTTAAGTTTAACTAATGAATAAATTGCTAAACTCTTTCGTAACGCCAACAACCTTGTAGAGATCTAAGTGCCATTCGGATTACTTAAATACGGCTTGCGGAAGGACTATCCAGCCAAGCACCACTTCACTCCGACTCAGAATTTAAAGTCGAGCTATGACGTGGTGATCATCGGCGCCGGAGGTCACGGTACGGGCATCGCGTATAACCTTGCGAAGTATCATGGAATTACCAACGTCGCGATTCTTGATAAAGGCTATTTGGGTGGGGGTAATACTGCCCGTAATACAGCCGTCATCCGCTCCAACTACTTAACCGAAGAAGGGGTTAATTTTTACCATGAATCGGTCAAACTTTTCGAAAACCTGAGTAATGAGTTTGGCTATAACGTCATGTATGAAAATCGAGGTCAGCTCACCTTGGCTCACAGTGACGCAACAATTCGCAGTTTTCGTTGGCGCGCTGAAGTGAACCAGCATCTTGGGGTTCGGTCCGAATTAGTTGATCGAAAAACCATTAAAGAACTCGTACCTCACTTGCGCATGGACGAAGATGCTCGCTTTCCGATTATGGCGGGTCTATGGCATGCCGATGGGGCCACTGCTCGTCATGATGCTGTTGTATGGGGGTACGCCAAAGGAGCGTGTGAGCGTGGCATCGAATTGCATCAACTAACGGAAGTACAGGGCTTTGAGTTTGATGCGGACAGAGTGGTTAAGGTTAAGACTAATCGCGGTGACATTCGCTGTGGCTGTGTAGTGCAGGCCGTTGCTGGAATGAGTTCGGTGGTGGCTGAAATGGCAGGTATAAAATTGCCCATTCATTCCTACCCCTTACAGGCCATGGTTACCCAGCCATACAAGCCCATGTTAGAGCCCCATGTCAGTTCTCCGCACTTGCACGTTTACACACATCAAACATCTAGAGGCGAGTTCGTGATTGGCGGTGGATCTGATCCTTACCCGCTGTACAACACGCGCGCTACGCTGGATATGAAAGAGACTTTGTCGTCGTCAATTTTAGAATTGTTCCCCTTTCTTGCGCAGGCGCGGATGTTGAGGCAGTGGGCAGGGATTACTGATATGACTCCAGACTACAGTCCAATTATGGGTAAGACACGTATAGAAAATTACTACTTAGATGCAGGGTGGGGAACGTGGGGTTTTAAAGCAACGCCAATTTGCGGTAAGACAATGGCGGAATTGGTTGCAACCAATATCACGCCAAAGCTCATAAAACCGTTTGCGTTAGAAAGGTTCTATCGTTTTTCGCAAGTTAATGAAGCGGGAGCAACAGCCGCGAGTCACTAAACACAGATCGAGTCAGTGCTAAGAAAGTAAAACCGACAATACGTAAAGACAAATGAAACAATTGAAGTGCCCATTAAACGGACTGCGGAACATAACTGAATTCACCTATGGAGGAGAATTTCATGTACAGCCAGACCCTGTTGAATGCACCAAAGAAGAATGGGTTGAGTACATATTCTTTCATGATAACCATGCAGGTGAAGTAGTTGAGTGGTGGTGTCATAGCGCGAGTTCATATTGGTTTGTTGCTAGACGCAATACGATTACCGATACGGTAATCGAAACCATGAGCGTCGCGGACCATATGGCAGACTCTACGGCAGGTCATGCCCCGGGCAATAATACATTAAAAGCCCAACAGGTGATAAATCGTGACTGAGCCGTTTAATCAAGCTAATCGGCTTGATGCCCCTTGGGGCATATTGATTGATCGAAATACCCCACTTTGCTTTAGTTTTGAAGGGAAAGCGGTCGATGGCTACCAAGGCGACACGATTGCCAGTGCCCTTATTGCTAATCAACAATGGTTGATGAGTCGCTCGTTCAAGTACCACCGCCCGCGCGGCCCATTAACGATGGCAGGGCAAGATGCCAATACTCTAGTGCAGCTGCCTTCTGCGCCCAATACGCTTGCCGATAAATACCTGGCTGTTAACGGCTTGCGGGTAATGGGGCAAAACTACAAAGGGTCATTGAAATACGATCGACTAGCCGTAAATGGCTTGTTCTCTCGGTTTCTGCCCGTCGGTTTCTATTACAAAGCCTTCTTTCGCCCACGTGGAATTTGGGATTATTGGGTCAAGATTATTCGTAAGCAAGCCGGTTTGGGAGTGATTGATGTCGACCATCAAGCGGTTTATAGAGACAAGCAATACTTATTCTGCGATGTCGCGGTGGTCGGTGCGGGCCCCGCAGGTTTGAGTGCTGCTCTAGCGGCAGCAGACTCAGGTGCTGATGTCATATTAATGGACGAGAACACGATATTGGGCGGCAGCTCAAATTATTCGCGATTGAGTCATCAACAATTAGAGCGCGTCGTGGATATTAAAACGCGAGTTGAGGCGCACCCCCGCATTAGAGTCTATCTAAATGCGACGTGTAACTCTTGGCATGCCGAACATTGGTTGGCTGTCGTCACTGAAAAGCGCTTATACAAATTGCGCGCTCAGCAATTGGTAATGGCAACAGGCGTATTTGAGCAACAAGCGATATTTAGAGGTAATGACATACCTGGCGTCATCATGGGCAGCGCAGCGCAAAGGCTATTACGGCTCTATGGTGTAAAACCAGGGCAGCGCGCTGTCGTATTAGCCGGAAACGACGAAGCTTATGCCGTGGCTCTCGATTTGTTAGAGGCGGGTGTTACGGTAGCCGCTGTAGTCGACTTGCGCGAAGCGTCACTAAATCTTTTACAGAGCGAAGCCCAGACCCGAGCTTGCCAAGCATTACTCTCGTCAGGTGTAGAGATACTACGTAACCATTCGGTATTTGAAGCTACGTCCAAAAACGGTCATTTGACGCAGGTTGATGTTCGTCAAATAGTCGCTCGCGGTGAATGTGCTCCTCATTCGAGAACCATTTGTTGTGACACTTTGTGCATGTCTGTCGGCTACATGCCGGTCTATCAATTAGTCTGCCAGGCCGGTGGTCAGCTTAGTTATGATGATGATTCCGCACGGTTTTCGTTATCTAATATAGTCGATGGCATGCACTTGAGTGGTTCGATGGTGGGGTTGTGGAATATTTCGAGTGTGATAGAAAACGGACAAGCTATAGGGTTTGCGGCAGCCGGCCAGTGTGCAAATAACGACGAGTCTAAACAAAGCAACGCTCAGTTTGATGTGCTGAACTTGGATGTCTTGCAAGACGTTGAAGCTCGTGGATTGAACCATCCATGGCCGATGTTTTTGCATCCCAAGGGTAAGGAATTTGTTGATTATGACGAGGATCTGCACGCGCGCGACATACTCAATGCAACGCGTGATGGATACGAACATATACAACTCGTTAAGCGTTACAGTACTTGTGGTATGGGGCCATCCCAAGGCAGACATTCCGCTCTTGCAGCCGCTCGCTTGGTTGCGGATATTACCCATAAGACGGTAGCCGAAACGGGCGTTACAACCGCGCGACCACCGTTCGCGTCGGAGCCATTGGGTGTAAACGCAGGTCGCTCATTTTACCCCCGAAAATACACATCGATGCAGCCCGCACATGAAGCAGCCAAAGCGGTATTTTTACAGGCCGGTAGCTGGTATCGGCCCGCGTATTATACGACGCCTAAGCTGAACGAAGCGCAAACAGTAACCCGAGAGAGCGCCATAATTGATGAAGTAAATCACGTGCGCAGTAAAGTCGGATTAGTAGACGTGTCGACACTTGGGGGAATCGATGTTCGTGGTCCAGATGCGGGCGAGCTGCTAAACCGCTTTTACACTTCAACATTCCATAAAGTTGCAGTAGGCAAGTCCAAATATGCCCTGTTAACAAACGAAGCTGGGGTTGTCATTGATGATGGCATCGCGTGCCGAATGGCCGAGGATCATTTCTACGTAACGGCAACCACCGGCGGCGTAGATCGGGTGTTTCAGACAATGCTTAAGTGGAACACTCTTTGGGCTCTGGATGTTGATATCGCGAATGTAACAACCGCATGGTGTGGCGTCAATCTTGCTGGACCGCTAGCAAGAAAAGTCTTGGAGAAGCTGTGCGATTGTTCGCTTAGCAACTCGGACTTTCCGTACATGGGAGTAAAGGAAGCAAGGGTCGCTGGTATACCGAGTAGGGTATTACGCGTAGGGTTTGTCGGTGAGTTGGGTTTCGAGATTCACGTGCCGCAACTTTATGGCGATGCGTTATGGTCGGCACTGTTGACGGCCGGTGAGCCCTATGGGATTCGGCCTTTTGGTATCGAGGCTCAACGCGTACTTAGGCTGGAAAAAGGCCACGTTATTATAGGTCAGGACACAGACGCAATGAGCACGCCACATGAGCTGCAAATGTCGTGGGCGGTTGCAAAGGACAAAGCCTTTTTCTTGGGCGCGCGTACTCTTACTGAATTGGCCGAGCGAGGCTTAGATCGTAAGTTAGTGGGCTTTACCTATGATAACTCTCTGGGGGAGATTAAAGAATCGCACCTTTTATTGGACGATAGCGTGGGCGTGTCAGCCGACAGTCGCAATGCGACAATGATTGGGCGCGTGACGTCGAGTGCCTATTCTCCAAGCTTAGGCTGTGGCATAGGTTTGGCGTACGTTACGCTGGGTAAGACGCTTGAGGGTAGTACTCTTTCGATTAAAATTGATGGCGGTCGCAGGGTAGTGGCAACGGTTGTCAAATTACCATTTTACGACCCACAACTTTTACGGCAGGAGATGTGATGACTATTCCTTCTATATCAGTGAAGAGCCCATTGCATGCAGACCACTTAGCTTTGGACGCTGAATTTACCGCGCGCGGTATTGGTAGTGCAGTTGCATACTATGGTGAGCAACACGCTGAGCAGTTTAATGAGCAGCTCAGCATTTTGGATCTTTCCTGCATCAACCGAATCGGATTTAAGGGTGTACAAACGTGCACTTGGTTAGAGCAGCAGGGGGTGACCCTGCCACAGACCCCAAATTCTGCAACGGTCTTACCTGCAGGACAGATTATGTTACGGCTTTCGTCTACCGAGCATTGGGTTTTGGATTCAGTCACCAAGGATTCGGACCTTTGCGGTCAACTACGAGACTCGCACAACAGATCGGACGTCAAGAGCTATTTATTAGAGCGTAATCACAGCCATGCGTGTTTCTATATCGTGAGTGAGCCAGGCAGTACGTCGGCCGCTGAGACTATGTCCAAAATCTGTGCGGTAGATCTGCGTCCGCATAGGTTTGCCAATTTGGCAATGGCTCAAACGTCAGTGGCTAGACTCAATGCGGTAGTCGTTAGGCATGATCATTTGGGTCGGTTGGCATACCTCATTTTAAGCGATATGACAGCCGCGCAATTTATGTGGCATAGCGTGTTAGATGCTATGCAAGAATTTGATGGCCGGCCCGCTGGTCTCAATGCAATAACATTAGAAGCGAAATAAGGCGCCGAGGACAGATGCTATGAATTTAACAGATAAGGGTTTAAATGGTGGTTTCCCCAACCATTCCAAATATGTGGTTGTGGGGGCAGGAATACATGGCTTGAGTTGCGCGTACCATTTAGCCTTGGAGCTCAAGGCTAGCGACAAGGGGAGTGGCAAAGACGTTATTATTTTAGATAAGTCCGGTATCGCCGCAGGTGCAACAGGTATTGCCTGTGGAGTTATTCGTAACAATTACTTTCAGCCGGCAATGCGTGAGTTAATGGCGCACAGTGTATCGGTATGGGAAAGCGACCCAGAGGCCTACTCTTATCATCCAGTGGGGTACATGCAAA
The DNA here is from genome assembly GCA_002470515.1 of Proteobacteria bacterium UBA7415. Taxonomy (GTDB): domain Bacteria; phylum Pseudomonadota; class Gammaproteobacteria; order Arenicellales; family Arenicellaceae; genus Arenicella. Next base: position 407,259 of record DKML01000015.1, read on the forward strand.
TTAGTTCTGAGACTATGCACTCAGACGTTACCTCTATTTATGAGCAACAGCAGCAAATTGGCTACTCATCTACTTTTATAGAAGGCGAGAAAGACTGCCAGAAGTATATGCAGGGGTTGTTCAGTGATTGGCAAGCCAAAAATATTACCAGTGTGTTGCACGAAGGGCCCGGTGGCTACGCAAATAATACTCGGGCTATGTATGGTTTAGCATCTAAGGCTGAGGCTGAAGGTGTTCGCATTATTACGGGTTGCGAGGTTACCGGATTTATTCGGGATAATTCAGGGGCGATCAGCTCAGTCGAAACGAATAAGGGTAATGTTGATTGCGACTATGTTGTGATTGGCGCAGGTCCGTGGGTGCGCAATTTTTGGGATATGTTGGAGTTACCGACCACCATCAGTATTCGTAATCAGATCAACAATGAGTTGAACGATAATATCCCAATGTGGATCTATTGGTCTTTGCAAGAAGGTGTATTGGGCGTTGATCCAAAACTCCAGGTGACCAATGATGGCAAGCTTCCCCCCGTAGTTCATGTGGACACCGACGCGCCGTTATACTGCGATGAAGATGGATCCTTAATCACAGATAAAATGTGGGGAATCTACTACAAGCCAGATTTTCACTTTGGAGGCGTACAAGGTGGAGCCGCCCCGTTTATAGTTGATAAACCAGCGGCTCAAGTCAGCATTGATCCTTACGGGCCTGAGTCGCCAGAATTCATCGTTGGCGATGACTTTGCTCGTATGTGGGTGAGCGCGTTAGCACACTGCCAAAAACGCTTTGAAGGGACAATGCCCAAATATAAACGTGAGCCGTCTGGCGGGATAGGATGTTTTACGCCAGACAGCTTTCCTGTATTCGATGTGTTTCATCAAAATTGTTATGTGATAGCCGACTCAAATCATGGTTACAAAATGCTAGGGGTAGGCAAGTTGGTGGCTGAAGATATATGCCGCGAGTCTGAGTCTAGTTTACTCAAACCGTTTCGATTTGCGCGGTATGAGAAGGGCGAGTTACACCCCATTTCAAACTCTCCATTCCCTTGGAGTTAGTTTTGTGGTTTTGGTTTTGGTATTGAGGGAAACATGAACGCTTGGACATATCTGCTTATCGGAATTATTTTTGAGGTAATTGGCACCAGTTCTATTAAACTGTCCAACGGCTTTACACATATTCCGTATGTTGCTCTCTGCATTGTTGGGTTTAGCGGTGCGCTGTATTGCGTTGCGATGGCGGTTAAAACTTTAGAGGTCAGTGTCGTATATGCAATTTGGTCTGGCGTTGGGATAGCGTTGATTACGATGATCGGGGTTGTTTTCTTTTCTGAATCCTTTAATCTACGTAAGCTTTTTTATATTGGCCTTATTGTTGCTGGTGTCATTGGTCTCAAGACCAGCAGTGATCCAATTGCCAGCCTTCCAGATGACAACACAACGAACTTTTAGGGTTTAAATGGGCATACTCCTCAATAACGCACCTTACGATAACGATCCGTGGGTGCATTATCTAAATCAATACTTGCCGGATATACCGGTATTTGTTTATCCCGATGTTCCTGATGTCAAGGCCGTAAAATATGCGGCGACTTGGGATCACCCGGCCGGTGATTTCGAAAGGTATCCTAATCTACGCGCAATCCTGCATCTGGGCGCAGGTATGGACTTGATCGATGCGCAGCCAACCTTGCCCGATGTGCCTATTGTGCGCTTGGTAGACCCTGAGGTTGGGCTTGATATGGCACAGTTTGCACTTTATTGGACACTGCACTTTCAGCGCAACTTTGAACAATACCGAACGCTGGCAAGAGACTCTCGCTGGGATCGCCTCGACTATATTAATTCGAAGCGTTATAACGTTGCGGTTGTTGGGTTAGGTTTAATTGGCACGCAGATTGCCCAAACAATAGCCTCTAATCGGTTCAAGGTGTTGGGATGGAGTCGCCGCTCGCAAATTCTTGAGGGTGTAACGAATCTAAATGGTGAGGACGGTCTTAAGCGGGCTCTTGAGCACGCGGATGTCGTAATTAACTGTTTACCCCTTAATGACAATACGCATCACTTTTTTGATAGCGAGAAACTTGCTTGGTTGAAGCAAGGAGCCAATATTATCAATATTTCTCGCGGCGGAGTGTTTGACGATACGGCTCTTATCGACGGTCTAAATAACGGCCGCATTGGTGCGGCAGCTCTTGACGTATTCGCGGTTGAACCCCTGCCTGAAGACCATGTGTACTGGCAAATGCCAAATGTATTTGTAACCCCACACATGTCTGGCGCCACCTATGCGCGCTCAGCGTGTCGAACCTTGGCTGACAATATTGAGCGGCTAGAGGCGGGCGAAGATCCGTTTCCAATCTATATACCCAAATCAAAGCAATCTTAGGTTTAGGTTAAGATGAACTAAGTTTGATTATTACTCGTCTAAATTAAATAGCTGTGTATTGCCACCGCGCGCAATTAAGTTATCGGTTTTTGTACGTTCTTCATATAGATGCGGCAGAAGGCTAGAGATGTTGTCGGGGTGTAGCGAAAACTCGTTAATGTCTATCGTGAGCGTAATAGCACCCTCATTCTGCGCTAGAGCTTTTCTAAGCTCTTCTTTACGCGGATGGTCGGCTTGCGCTAAGAGTACCGAAAGTCCTGCCGTACGTGCTTGATCAGCGCTGCAATAACTTATCAAATTAACTGCTTCAGGCGTTGTGATTAATTCCTGCACAGATTCTCGTAGAGAAGCGCTTATGTCGGTATCCACCACAACCACTTCGTTGCCAAGCTCGCATGCCAAAGCCGTAAGTTCGCTAATTGAGCGAGATGCTTGTGATGCCAGTATGCCAATTGCGCCTGCGGCCGAATAAGACAAAATATTTTCTTCGCCAGTAGGTCCGGGTAGAACTTTTGATTCTGTGAGATCGTTGGCTTTTGCTCGGATGATATCTGCGGTCATTTCAGGGTATGCATCCCGATCGGCCGTAGTGGATTGAAAGCGCGACAAATAAGCTGGTCCACCGGCTTTAGGGCCGGTTCCAGACAAGCCACTTCCTCCAAATGGGTTCGCGCCCACAACGGCACCAATGACATTGCGGTTGATATACGTATTGCCTGCATGGGTTTTGTTAAACACATACTCCGCAATGGTTTCTATACGGCTATGCACACCCAATGTTAGACCAAATCCGGTGCTGTTAATCTGCGCGATCACATCGTTGAGTGCATTGGCTTTATAACGAATGATGTGAACGACTGGCCCGAATACTTCTTGCTCTAAAACAGAGATGTTGTCAATTTCGACTATCGCAGGAGCAAAGAAGTTACCTTGTTGTTGAATGCCTTCTGGGATATCTATTCGATGGACGCTCGCGCCAACCTCTTTCATCTTAAGCAGATGCGCATCAAGGTTATCGCGTGCGCGTTGGTCAATAATGGGTCCGATGTCGGAGCTAAAGAATCGCGTATCACCAACATACACAGATTCACAAGCATCCTTGAGCATAGTGATTAATTTGTCAGCGATCTCATCTTGTACATACAGCACACGCAAGGCTGAACAACGTTGACCCGCACTGTGGAACGACGAACGGATAACATCGTCGACCACTTGCTCAGGCAATGCGGTTGAATCCACAATCATGCAGTTCTGGCCACCTGTCTCAGCAAGCAGCGGTACACTAGGGCCTTCACGTTGAGCTAGGGCGTGGTGAATGACTTGAGCGGTTTTAGTTGAGCCGGTAAATGCCACGCCGTTGATGCGCGCATCACCTAGAACTTGGTTACCAATGGTGGCGCCTAAGCCTTGCAGTAAATGTATTGCACTAGAAGGACAGCCCGCTTGTAACAACAGCTCTATGGCTCGCGTCGCGATCGCTGGCGTCTGTTCGGCAGGTTTGGCGATCACACAGTTGCCTGCGGCTAAGGCAGCGCTGATAGGGCCCACGAAGATTGCTAATGGAAAGTTCCATGGGCTCACACAAAACACGGTGCCCAAAGCCTGGCCATTAATGTAGTCAGGAGACTGTGCTTGGTTTGAATAGTGCCGGCAGAAGTCTACAGCTTCTCGCACCTCATCAATGGCATCCGCCAAGGTCCGACCTGCTTCTCTTGAAATTATGCCAATGAGTTCCGGGGTGTTCGCTTCGAGCGCATCAGCCCAAGCTTCTAAAATTGCGCCCCGGCCACTGGCGCCAAAGTCTTGCCAGTGTTGTTGGTATCCATGCGCCGCCATTAAAGATTCTTTAATTGCTTCGGCTGAAGCAAAGGTTACCTCGCCTGCATTATCGGTGTTGTCGCTTGGATTGCGAATAGCCACTTGCTCACCCTCTTGAGGGTTACCGCCGACGATTGTTTTACCAACCAGTGTTTCATTACGTTGTTGCTCTATGGCATTTAATAATAGGTTGAGATCAACGTCGTCGTCTAAATCAAAGCCTTTGGAGTTAATTCGGGGAATTGACTCACTTTGATACAAATCAATAGGCATTGGGATTTTTGGATGCCGGTATTTTGGTCGACGAGCAATGTCGTCGATTACATCTTTTACCAGCTCATCAAGAGGAGTGTTGTCATCTAAGAAACGGTTTACGAACGAACTGTTCGCGCCGTTCTCCAGTAGACGTCGTACCAAGTATGGAAGTAGATCTTCGTGTTTGCCAATAGGCGCATAAATACGAATAGCTTTGTCAGCGTGATCAGGGTGTTGCAATAAATGATGGTAAAGCAAATCGCCCATACCGTGCAGACGCTGAAATTCAAAATCCTTACAGTCAAGTAAATCGGCAAGTTGGATGAGCGCTGTTACAGTTTGCGCGTTGTGCGTCGCAAACTGAGAAAAGATTAGGTCAGACGCGTTCATTAATATTTTAGCGCACGCCATGTAACTAGCATCTGTATGGGCCTTGATCGTGAACACTGGATAGTCAGATAGACCTTGTTCTTGTGCGTGCTTAATCTCGGCATCCCAATAAGCGCCTTTCACTAAGCGCACCATGAGCTTACGGTCGTAGTGTTTAGAGACCTCGACTAACCAACGAGCAACACTTGGCGCACGTTTCTGATACGCCTGTAGTACAAAGCCTAGACCATCCCAACCGCGAAGCTCAGGTTCTTTTGCGAGCCTTTCGAAAATATCCAAAGACATTTCTAATCGAGCTGCTTCCTCGGCATCGATACTTAGCCCAATGTTGTGCTGCTTCGCCATGACACATAGGTGCTTAATTTTGCTGTATAGGTGTTTTTGTACAGACACTTTTTGCGCAACTTCATAACGAGGGTGTAGCGCCGATAACTTTACCGAGATGCCATCGGCGTCTGCTACAGAATCCGATATGCGAGTTTGTGAGCTGGCATGGCCAATCTTCTCTAAGGCATCCATATAAGATTTAAAATATCGCTCAGCGTCTTTCTTGGTCCGTGCGGCTTCGCCGAGCATGTCGTACGAATAACGAATTCTAGACTTAGGTTCGGAGCTTCTTACCTTGTTGGCTTGCTTGAAACCTTCATCTATTGAACGTCCTAAAACATATTGCCCGCCCATAATACGCATCGCCTGCATTACTGCTGAGCGGACTATTGGCTCACTTAAAGATGATGTAAGTTCTTTTATCCAGCTTGCAGGGCGCTGGGTAATGTCAGGGTCGAGTTGCACCATTTTGCCCGTTAGTATCATTCCCCAGGTCGCCGCATTAACGAAGAGCGAGCTAGAGTGGCCGGCATGGCCATACCAATCACCACTACTGATTTTTTCGGCAATTAGTCGATCCATATTAACGCTGTCAGGTACTCGTAAAAGTGCTTCGGCCAAACACATCAAAGCCACGCCCTCTTTATTAGAAAGCCCAAACTCCAAAAGAAAGGAATCTAATAAACTTTGATTGTCGGTGTCGGCGCGGCAGTCAGCGACCAAAAGCTTGGCCAAGTCAATGGCACCTTTGCGCTGCTCTAAAGGCAGCGCTGGGTCAGCAATCATTTTAGCGATAAAGTCGTGCTCATCGCAGTGTTTAAGTGCTGCAATCTCAGTTCGAAGTGGTAACAATGGTTCAGCTGACATAGTAGTGTTCCTTAGGGGAGGGCTTTGTTTTTATTATTCTTGTTCTTGTTCTTGTTCTTGTTCTTGTTCTTGTTTAGGTCGGTAAAAAATTACGTTCATTACTCATTCGACTAAAAACTTATCATGATCCAGTCACTGGACGTTATTTAATGCTAATTATTGCGATAATTCTTTGATATTACTTTCCATTTATAGTCTGTTTACGGCACATAATTTTGAAAATACAACTAAAAACAAAATATTAGCTAACAATGACAAAGAATCTTAAATCGCTAGATAAAGTAGATCGCCAGATACTAAGAGTACTGCAAGATGATGGCCGAATATCCAATGTCGATCTTGCCGAGAAAGTTCACCTAAGCCCGAGCCCTTGTCTTTCTCGGGTTAAGCGCCTGGAAGAAGCGGGTTATATCAAGGGCTATCGAGCTGAGTTGGATCCTAGCTTGCTTGGCTATGGTGCAGTTGCCTTTATCCAAGTTTCGCTGCAACGAACCACCGAGGATGTGTTTTCAGATTTCAAGCGCGAAGTAGCACAAGCGCCCATTGTTTCTGAGTGCTTTATGGTTGCGGGCGGTTATGACTATCTGATTAAGGTACGCTTTGAAGACAGCGAGGACTATCGCGCCGTTTTGGACCGTGTTGTGCGTTTTCCGGGGGTTGCTCAAACGCATACTTATATGGTGATCGAAGAAGTGAAGTCTGACGATCGCGTACCTGTATCTCTGTGACACGTCTCATTACAGCGAGCGCATTGGAATTGCCCGCTATCACGTTTGCAATTTTGATAGACTATATCTATACGCAGTACTCTCAAACAATAATTCAGGTGTCTTGGACTTGTCTTTCAAACGAAAGCATTTTCAGTGGATAACCTCTTAAGAGCTTTCATAAGCAGAGCTTTACTATTATGCAAACACAACAAGAAATAGCAGCACAGCTGCCTGCTCATTTGCGTGCTTTTATTGCACAGCAAGACTACTCAATTTACACCGACCGCGACCAGGCTGTATGGCGCTTCTTACTCCAAGGTTTAGGTAACAACCTTGGCGTTTCTGCGCATCCAGTGTATGCAAAGGGTCTTAAAAAAGCGGGGATAAGTGTGGAGCATATTCCGAGGATCGAAGAGATCAACGACGCGCTCACCGCAATGGACTGGAGTGCCGTTACGGTAGATGGCTTTTTACCGCCCGCCGTATTTATGGAGTTTCAAGCCTTAAAGGTTCTACCCATTGCCGTTGATATGCGCAGCTTTGCGCAGATGCTCTATACGCCCGCGCCCGACATTGTTCACGAATCAGCAGGGCATGCGCCTTTTATCGCCGACGTTGATTATGCGGAGTTTCTACAGCGTTTCGGAGAACTGGGTATGCGCGCCGTCGCGACCCGCCAAGACATGGATGCATATCTCGCAGTGCGTCGTCTTTCGGTCATTAAACAGCGAACAGACACTACACCAGAAGAAATAGCTAAAGCAGAGCAGGCCGTTGAAGATGCGAGTGCGGCGGTAACTGAATTGTCAGAGGCAGCACTTTTAGCACGCTTGCATTGGTGGACGGTTGAGTATGGCTTAGTCGGTACGGTTGATGAATATCACATTTTCGGAGCTGGGCTGCTGTCGTCTCTTGGCGAGAGTACCAATTGCTTAGACGATAAAACGGTAATCAAAAAGCCATTGACCGTAGACGCCATTAATCAAGGTTATGACATTACTAAAGAACAACCTCTGTTATACGTTACGCAAAACTGTCGTCACCTAACTCAAGTGTTGGAGGAGTTTGGTCGACAAATGTGTGTTAGCCAGGGTGGTTCACGTTCTTTGCGCACTGTCATTAAGGCGGTCACTGTAAATACGGCTCAACTTAACTCAGGCTTGGAAGTATCAGGTGTATTTACTGAAATGTTGACAGATGCTGTAGATAATCCAATCTTTATTAAAACGACGGGGCCTACTCAGCTTGCGTTCCAAGGTGCCGAGCTGCAATCACAGGGAGTGGCACATCACCCTCACGGATTTAGTACTCCGGTTGGTCGGTTGATTGATATGGAACGTTGCCTGAGCGAATACACGGTCGATGAATTACATAAGCACGGCATCACGATTGGCGAGAGGGTGGTTTTACGCTTTTTAAGCGGCATAGTGGTTGATGGCAAATTGACCGCAGTAACGCGTCGAAAACAACGTAACCTGATTTTCACCTTTACCGATTGCAGCATGCACGATCAAGAGGGGACTGTTTTATATGACCCTGAATGGGGCACATTCGACATGGCTGTTGGTGATTCAGTTGTGTCGGTTTTTGGTGGAGCCGCAGACCTAACGGCCTATGGTGCAGAAACATTGTTTGGCGAAATCATTAGTGTTGATAGCCAACCTAACCCTGTTGATCCAAAAGTGAATGCAATCTACGCTCATATTAGAAAGCTTAGAGAGTCGGTGGACACACAGAATGGTGCTACCAACATTCTGCCACAAGGAATAGCCAAAGAAGCCCACGAGCTTACCCCAAAGGCACTGCAGATAGCGGCCGATGACTGGTTGTTGTATTACGAGCTTTACGAGCTCGACCCCACTAATACTGTCGCAGAGCAGCAGCTAAAAGCATGTCTAGAAAAAGCTCAAAAGCACGGCGATCAGTCTACGCTCAGTTTGCTTAAGCAAGCCGAGCTTAACTTAGAAGCGGCACACGAAACCTAGTAACGCTAACGAGTTATTTTGTACAGCGTTCCGCTGGGGCCATCGGTAAGTATATAGATAGCGCCAGTGGGACCAACGCGTACATCTCTAATACGCGCTTTGATCTCAGGAAACATGCTGTGTTCTTCGCTGACGGCTTCCTCTTGCATTACTAACCGGCGCACATTTAGACCCATTAAACCGCCAACAAACAAATTGCCATTCCATTCAGGAAATAAGTCGCCTCGGTAAATCGCTAAACCAGATGGTGAAATTCCGGGCACCCATACTTTAATGCCATCAACCATTCCTGGTAAGGTTTTATAAGGGGATACACGAGTGCCGGAGTAATTTACGCCGTAGCTTGCCGCAGGCCAGCCGTAGTTACTGCCAGCGCTTATTACGTTAACCTCGTCGCCGCCTTTTGGTCCGTGTTCGTGCTGATATACAACGTCCGTTGCATAATCAACGGCCAATCCTTGTGGGTTGCGATGGCCATAAGACCATACGTAGCCGTCGCCACCTGATTGGTTTGAAAATGGGTTGTCGGCAGGCACCTCACCATCTTTAGTAAAACGTAAGATCTTGCCCAAATGGCTATTCTTGTCTTGTGCTGCATTCCGGTAATCACCACCATCTCCGGTGGAAAGTATAAGTGTATCGTCGGGTAAAAAGGCTAGACGTCCGCCATAGTGCTTGCCTGTATCAAAGGTTACTTTGCCCGTAAAAATTGGCGTTACATCGGTAAGTCCTTCTGCCCCTAACTGCGCCTTTATTACGCGTGTGGAATGCGCACTTGAATTGCCATGTGCAAAGCTTAAATAGAGAGTGTTGTTTTGTTCAAAATTGGGGTCAAGAACCACATCAAAGTAGCCGCCCTGTTTGAAGTAGTAGGTGTTGGGTGCTCCGGCAAGGGCCTCGCCTACCGTGCCGTCTGCGCTAACACGAATCAGCTTGCCCACTTTAAGAGCAATTAAGTAGTCGCCGTTGGGCAGGAACGCAATGGACCACGGTTGATTTAAATCGCTTGTTAGCGTTTCTACTTTGTAATCTAGTGCTTGCGCATGCGTTACAAATACGCAACTTGCTAAAAGAATGAAGATCAGTTTTCGCATGGTCTTGCCTCTGCTTGATTGGATGGGTAAAGTGTAAGGCCCTGGATGCGTACACGAAGTCAAAATTCATGATTAATAATTATTTCGCCCGTTATATTTTCGCTGTTGTTGTTACTTATTTGATAACGGTGCTTATAGTGAGCTATTTGAACACCAGCAGTATTGTTGCGATGGGTGTGGAAATGACTCTGTACGACAGGCTCAATACAGCATGGTTCGATCTGCTTGGTATGGCGAATTACTACTTGCCTATTATCGCTCTGTCTCTTGTTATCGCCTTCGTACTCATTAAGAAAGCACTCTACCGTTTGGTGGGCGATGGTGCTTTTTCATACGCGTTGTCAGGTTTTCTTGGTATCGCGGTTATGCATCTCACGCTAAAACACCTATTCGATTTATCGGTGTTTGATCTTACGCCGGCCTTACTTGGCTTGATGTTACAGTGCGCGGCCGGCGCTGTTGGTGGTTGGACATTCTATCGCTTACGCCCTTCTGGACAGGGTTAGACGTAATGGCTGTTTATACCGGAGATGTGCCTGCTGCGTTGCAGGGTTATCAGTATATCTTTGAGCGAGAAATTGCTTGGGGGGATATGGATGCCATGAAGCACGTTAACAATACTCGCTACTTGCATTTTTGCGAGTCGGCACGCATCGAGTTTTTACGTACTCAAACGCAATGGAATGATGACAGAATTCCAGGCGAAGCAGATGAGATAGGCTTAGCCCTCGCTGAGGTAAGCTGTAGATACAAAGCACCGGTGGTTTACCCCGATACATTATTGATAGGTCTGGGCGCACAAAAAATTGATGCGAATAGTTTTGAGCTCAAACACGTGATGTATTCACAGTCGCTGCAGTTGATAGCCGCTGAGAGCATCGCGCGTATGGTGAACTATAATTTTAAGGCTCTGCAAAGAGTGAGTTTCAATGATTCGCAAAACGAATTTTTGCAGCAATTTTCCACACCGAGTACACTTTAAGTCATCGGACGCTGGAGCCACTCTCCAGATAACTGCACCAGACAATCACTCTAGACAAACGAGAGGAAATTCATGAAAACTAAAGCAGCAGTCGCGTTTAAAGCAGGCGCACCCTTAGAGGTTGTAGATGTTGATTTACAGGGCCCTCAAGAAGGTGAAGTTCTTATAGAAATAAAAGCAACGGGTGTGTGTCACACTGATGCATTCACTTTGTCTGGTGATGATCCAGAAGGTGCATTTCCCGCCATTCTGGGGCACGAAGGCGCTGGCGTGGTGGTAGAAGTAGGAAAGGGCGTAAAGTCGGTTGAAGTGGGCGACCACGTAATACCGCTTTATACACCTGAATGCCGCGAGTGCGACTTCTGTCTTCACCCTAAGACCAACCTCTGCCAAAAAATTCGCGAGACTCAGGGCCAAGGCTTGATGCCCAATGGCACTAGCCGTTTCTCTTTAGACGGCGAACCTATTTTGCATTACATGGGCTGTTCGACTTTTTCTAACTACACGGTTATGCCGGAAATAGCGGTGGCGAAAGTCCGTAAAGATGCGCCGTTCGATAAAATTTGCTACATCGGTTGCGGTGTTACTACAGGCGTCGGCGCTGTAGCGTTTGATGCCAAGGTTGAGCCCGGCAGTAATGTAGTGGTGTTTGGATTGGGCGGTATTGGCTTAAATGTTATTCAGGGCGCTAAGATGGTCGGTGCCAACAAAATTATTGGCGTTGATCTAAATCCTGCGCGTGAGAACTTGGGCAAGCATTTTGGCATGACCCATTTTATTAATCCAAAAGACGTGGATAACGTGGTTGAAGCGATTATTGAACTGACGGGTGGCGGTGCGGACTACAGCTTTGAATGCATTGGTAACGTTAACACCATGCGACAAGCGTTAGAGTGCTGTCACAAAGGTTGGGGCGAATCGATGATCATTGGTGTCGCTGGTGCGGGACAAGAAATCGCCACTCGGCCTTTCCAACTAGTGACGGGACGAGTATGGCGAGGTACCGCTTTCGGTGGTGCACGTGGGCGTACCGATGTACCTAAAATTGTAGATTGGTACATGGATGGCAAGATCAATATTGATGATCTAATTACGCACACAATGCCACTGAGTGATATCAATCATGCGTTTCATCTGATGCACGAAGGTGAATCAATTCGCTCTGTTGTTTTATACGATTAGAGCGCATTACAGCCAATGCTAGACTGACGCTTTTTAACCAAAGCGTCAGACTCACTGCAAATCATAAGTTACCTGCGAGCTTGCCTGTTTTAGGCGTTCGTCAGTGGAGAATTATAAATGTTAGAAATAGCGTCCAACGTTAAGTGTTTTAACGGCCAGCAGATTCAATACAAACATAAGTCAGATTTTTTGGGCTGCGAGATGCAGTTTTCTGTATTCCTGCCACCCCAATCTGAGCACGAAGCCGTACCTGTTTTGTATTGGTTGTCAGGACTTACCTGCAATGATCAAAACTTTGTAACCAAAGCGGGTGCGCAACAATACGCTAGCGACTTAGGTATTGCGATTGTATGCCCGGACACTAGCCCGCGTGGCGATGGCGTGCCGGACGATCCAGAGGCTGCTTATGACTTTGGTTTGGGAGCCGGGTTTTACGTAAATGCGACACAGAAACCCTGGAACCAGCATTATAGGATGTACGATTATATCGTGCATGAGTTACCCAGTTTACTCAAGGAGGTCGATGGGCTCGATACGGGTCGTGCAAGCATCTCTGGGCATTCGATGGGTGGCCATGGAGCCTTAAGTATCGGTCTTAAAAATCCCGACAAATACCGTTCGGTTTCGGCCTTCTCGCCTATCGTTGCACCTACGCACTGCCCTTGGGGACAAAAAGCTCTAGGCAATTACATAGGCGCTGATAAAACAGCTTGGGCGGATTACGATAGTTGTGAGTTAGTGGCTAAAGCTTCCGAACAGCGACCGACGTTAGTCGATCAAGGTACCAGCGACAATTTTTTAGAAGAACAGCTTAAAACTGAACTGTTGGTTCAAGCGTGTGAGAAAGCCAACTATCCGATGACTATTCGGATGCAAGAAGGGTATGACCACTCGTACTTCTTTATCGCGACGTTTATTCAAAGCCACTTAGAATTTCACAGCCAGCACTTAAGTTAACGCGACTTGTCGTTTGACTAAACGCGAGCGCCTTAGCCAGCCTTAGCCTGCATCCATCGCGCGGCAGCAATCATCACGCTACCGATAATAAAGAAGGCGGCGCTTAGACCAATCAGGTTTATAAAGACTTGCATGTAACCATGCGCAGCCGCATCTAAGAAAGGGTAGGGGTATTGTTGCGAAAAGCTTGAGCGGATGAGCGCATAAACACTATAAATCAAAGGCCAAGCAATCCATTGGGCGGGTAAACGCCAGTGAAGATCAGAGCGGGTAATAAAGCACAGCCACCAAGTTAACGCCGCTATTGGCGCAATGGTGTGTACCAAGTGATCGGCTAGGAGCGCTAATCCTTGTGGGTCCCATAAATGCGCTAACAAAGCGTGATACACCAAACCAACCCCAGTGAGCGACATAACGAATGCACTGACCGTTGAGGTGCGGGGTGTCCTCTTGGCCCACGCAATACGAAACATAATGACCATCACAAAAAAGTTGGTCAGAACCGTAAAGAAACGCGAGAGTTCAATCAGCGCTGCGGAGATAGAGCCCAGGTCTATTGTGGATAAATAGATTCGCAATACGAGGCTACTGAAAATCAATAGCGCTATGGCTAGCGCAAAGCGTTTGGCGGTAAGAGTGTAAAGGTGCATTTGGAGCTCTATTAATGTCTATTAGTCTTAGACCTTATTAATAACACCGGTCGCATTCACTGGCAAGCCGATGTTTTCCTCGCTTTCGTGCAAGTATGGACTAGGGGTGCTAACATTTTTTCTAAGACCTATAAGCCTGGGGCCATCCAATTACCGTCTGAGTCAGCGTCTACAAAGATAGGGTTTGAAAATGCATAGGGACTTATATGGTCGTACACTTTTCTATAATCTTCGGTGACTGGTCCTTTTACCTCTATCGTCACAAAACTGTCTTTTTCGAACGAAAGAGTAGTGCTCAGTTTTTGCACGCGGAGCGTGTTATCCAGAGCCAACGTTTCGACTGTTTCGCCATTTATCTGGACTAACATCTCGGCTACGGGTATCCAGTCCGTGCTAATTACCGTAACGTCTAACTTGCCTGTCTTGCCAGTAATGGTTGATCCCATTTTCTGACCATTGACTGATACTTCTAGCAACGGTCCGTTAGAGCCATAGGCATCACCTTGCTTTAGTGTGCCTACAAACTCATCTAAATCGAATCCCGCAATGGAGTCATCGGTCATGGCCACCATTGTTCGTGGCACACCTACTTGTTCGTGATACCCGTGTGAGTCGCTGTTGGCGACGCCAACAATCTTGAAACCTTGCTTGAGGAATGAGAGCCAGTCTTTACGCACAGCGTCCAAGCGAACCTGATAATTTTCGTGCCCTGGGTTAATCACTTCCAAAATATCAAAATCGATGTCTCGTAAACCGGTCTCGGGGTCCGCCTCGATCAATGTGTTATTGGGTCTAGAGTCAATCGGTAGGTCTGGTTGATAAGGATGCCCTGCTACCCCCATGTGTTCTAAGAACTCTCCCTTATTAATATGGTCTTCATAGTCGTTTGGAAGCTCGCCACTCAAAGTGAGGTCGTTGCGGGGGTGATTGAGTTGCACCAACGCTTCAGGGTGTTTTTCACGGACGTGCGCAATAATTTCGCGCATTCGTTTATCTTCGTGATTTACCATGCCACGCGCGAACTCAAGTGGTTCAGGTGGGTACGGGAAAAAGTTTACATGCCCCGACGTGTACGGCAACCGTTTGGTGGGCAACAGACTTGTGACTTCAGAAGCGGGAATCGACACCATGCTATCAGCGAGTCCCATACGGGCAATAATGGGGTTAAAGTCTGTGGGTAGGTCATGCTCGCTCGACACCATTACTTCGGCGTGTTCAGCGGCGAAACTGCGAACTCGCTCTTGATCCGAAAATGTATTATCGAAACTGGTGCCAGAGTGAACGTGTAGGTCGCTCGAAATGTAGCCAATTGAATTCACTTGCCTTACGGGCACATCGATATCTAAGGTTACATTCTTAGCATCAGCAACGTTTAAAGTCGTGCGGGTTATAGAGTGCTCAGGGCCCTTGGTAGCAAGTACCTCGTATTGACCGACGGGAAGCAGTACATCTTTTCGGTCATCATCAAGACCAGCTAGAAAAACATGGTTGTTGCGATGGAGAGTCGTCAACCCATCAGCCTCCATAGTCGATGCTTGAGTAAGATGATCGTTAAAGCTCGGGTTGGGTGTGTCTCCAAGACCGAGAAAAATTAGCCGCATTGCTTCTCCTTGAGGCAAGGACACTTGAGCAATACTTGGTAGTTCTAATGTGCCAAGGTTAAGGGCTTCTTTTTGTACAGAAAAGGATGTTGTCGTGCTTCGATCGCCCAGGCCTAAGGTTCTCACCTGGTAGTCACCGCTAGGCAACAAAAAGTTAAGTTCGCCTGCCGAGTTGGGTATCACATGGGTAACGGGTGTTCCGTCGGCCAGTTCTACATGCACCGCAATTTCACGTTCTAGTGCTTTCGCAGTGACGGCGTAAACAGTTTGAGTAGTATTGGCTTTAAACAATTGATCGGTAATGCCGGCCACATCACCTCGTTTAGAGACGTAAATTGATTCGTTGAGAATCAATAAATCACCAAACCCTAAGGACAAGAGTGGTACCTGTAACAATTGAATCCAGCCGACCGATGAACCATCGCCAATATAGAATGAGTCACTTAGTACTAGCATCGCCGTCGACTCGTTATCAGCAAGAACAAAGTGAGGCAGGGCATATCGCTCACCATCGGCATTAACGCGCTGTGCGGACTCTAGCTGCCAACCATAACTAATGGGTGCTTCTACCGACGGCGGGGTTATTGTAATGATTGTATCTGCCGGGCGCGCTGCAACCGTCATCGCACTTACACCGCGAGAGACAAAATCTTCTTGCTGAAAACCGTTGGAGCGATTGATGTGTGTGCTTGAAAAAACGAAAGGTTCTAGCGCACGATAATTAAAGTGTAGAGGGGAAATTAAATTAAAGCTGTCTGAATCATCGAGCAATCTATACCGCTTCTCTATCTTTAATTCCGTCGGGCTCGCTGCATCAAAGTAATAGCGTACGGTCATTTCCGCGTTGTCATACGCAGAGACTACGTGTACCTCGTTGCCGTTAACGACGGATACCGATTGTGCGTCAAAGCGTTTGCCTTGCGACCCATCAACCAAGTCTCCTGTTTCTAAAAAATATTCGTCCGCACGACCACAAAAACCTAAATCTCTTAGACTTCCGCCTTTAGGCGAAAGCTGACCTTCGTGATCTACGTCAGAAATGACGGCACAGAGTGTGCCGTTACTAAAAAACCAATCGCCGATTCCACCAACTGCATCTGGGCCGCTGCGCATCGTGTCTGTTACGTTGCTGATGTCTATTTGAAACGCAACGACAGCTGAATTAGCAAACGTAGCACTGTGTATGAACAAAGATACGGTTACAGAAACGATGAACAATGAAAACTTACTTAGTGGCGCAATTAGACGCTTAGATAGAAATGAATACATGCTTGTTTCTTGGGGTTAGCTAAAAGGGGGCAGGAAATATTGATACAACAGCACACGCTAGTTACTTAATCGATCATCTTAATTGGCAACTTGATGGCTTGCAAGCAAGCGTGTTAGGCAAAATAGATATGGGACACGCGCAGGATTTTAATACAGAGAGTTCGCCGAAATGGCTACTGTTTGAGCGCTATCAACCGTTGGCGCAAGCAATAAGCGCGTTCAAGCCACCAGCATCTTTTAGTTCGATGTGCCGGTTTTCAATGTCGATTAAACCGTCGTGTTTAAAGCGTTTAAGTAAGCGGCTGACTGTCTCGGGGGTTAGCCCTAGATGGCTGGCTATGTCTTGTCGCGACATGGCTAAATTGAATGAGAGAGCAGAGTAACCTCTAAGTTCATAGCGGGTAGAAAGGTTGTTTAAAAAGCTGGCAAGTTTTTGTGCGGCCGTATGATCTGCGTTTTCAGCGTTGGCTTTATAAGACTCGTAAATATCTCGACTTAGTAAGCGCAGTAGTTGTCGTTGTAGGGCCGGAATGCTGGTGCAGAGTTGTGTGAGTTCATCGTAGTCCATACTGCACAACACCGCCGTGTCAAGCGCGATAGTGGTGCTGGAATAAGTGTCTGGATAGATGCCATCAAGACCTATTAGTTCACCGGGCAAGTGAAAGGCTGTGACATGCTCATTGCCTTGCCCGTCGATACGACTGGACTTAAAAGTGCCTGATTTTACAGCGTAGACCTTACTAAACCGCTCGCCTTGTTGGAATATGGCGTCGTTAACCTGTAGCGTTTCGGAAGACTGGATAAGGTTTTCAAGCAACTCAACATCAGTTTTCGCTATACCTAAGGGCAAGCAAATTTGGCTCATTGCACATTTCGAGCAGGAGTGAAGTTGAGCGTGTTTCATACAGATATAGGCATATTTGTCTGAAGAAAAAATTGAAGTTATAGGGCTTGAGAGAATTTAACCACATTTTCACTTTTTTGGCATGATGGATTAGTGTGTTTCGATCTAAATGACGGGGAGATATGCGTATTAGTCGCAAGATAGGCATCAAATTGTGAGGCCATCTGCCGGCGGAAATAAGCGCCGAGAGGAGTTATTTTCATGCTGTTTGATGATATTTCTACCAGACCATCTTCTATGCATCTTTCTAGGCTCGTGAGTTCGGCTGAAAAATAGTCGGCAAGAGTGACTTTTTCCGAAGCCTCCACGATATCCCAGGTATTGCGCTGTAGGTCGATCGAATTACGGCACATGATTTCCTGGATGATGTGCGCGCGAAGTACATCGTCATTGTCTAAGGTTACGCCCCGAGCTATCGGTAATTGCCCAGCAGCAATCGCCGAATTGTAGTTTGAGAGTTGTGTATGGTTTTGCGCAAATGAGTACTTAAACTGCGAGATTGCACTGGCGCCTACACCGACTAAGTCTGTGGTCGCGTTGGTGGTATAACCTTGAAAATTTCTTTGCAGCGTATTGTTTTGTAAAGCTTGAGCTAGGCTGTCCTGGGGCAGTGCAAAGTGATCCATGCCAATGTGTAGATAGCCGGCATTTAGCAAGGTGGTTCGAGTAATCTCAACGATCTCCATACGTTGCTCAACTGAGGGAATATCTTTGCGATTGATCAACTTCTGAGCCTTAATGCGCTCAGGCAAGTAGGCAAAATTATAAGCCGCAATGCGACTAACGCCTGCGTTAACGACTCGTTCTAAGGTATGCGCGAAACTCTTACTCGTTTGCAACGGTAGTCCAGTAATTAAGTCTACATTGACTGAGTTGCTCACCTCACTTGCGGCCGCGATAACCTCTAAGGTTTTACCTTCGTCTTGCACGCGATTGACGGCACGCTGCACGTTGTCGGCAAAGTCTTGAACCCCAATGCTAAAACGGTTAAAGCCGATATCAGCCAATTTAACGATGCCATTACCATCGATTGAGCGAGGGTCAATTTCGATTCCAATTTCTAATCGCGATGGAAGATCTAAATGAAACCTGGAGGCAATGCGCTCTACGATTTCGGCCAATTGCGTCTTGTTTAAAAAGTTCGGTGTTCCGCCACCAAAGTGAATCTGACTGAGCCGGCGGTCATCATCAAAAAGCGTTGAGCGAAGATCTATTTCATACAGCAAATTGTCAACGTATTGATTCACCTTGTGGTTTCCTTTCTGAGTATTCTCTGCTTGGGTAATTACTTTGTTACAACCGCAGAAATAGCACAGCGAATGGCAGAAGGGTACATGCACATACAACGACAAATTGCGTGGCATTAGAGTTTCGTTAGAAGATCTTGCCTGTTGCCTATAGTGATCAGGCGAATATTGCTCAGAAAACTGTGGTGCAGTCGGGTAGGACGTATAGCGCGGAATCGCCGTAACGTAACGTTGTAAAAGTGCTGGTGGTATCTCTAGGGCCGCGGTGTGCTGATTTTGGTTTAGCGAAGCGGCAACCTCAGTATGGCGCTGCGTATTGATTTGAGAGTCCTTCTCAATATCATTTGGAGGCGGTGTTGACGGTGTTAACGGTGTTGACATGGTGCTCTGCGACCTATTTTTGGCGAGTATTTTGTTATAGCGGTTAGCTTAATCCTCACGACTCGAAGGTAAATTGATCTAGATCAAGTCTTGTATTGTTCATTGCGTAAATAATCCTCTTGAAGCTAAAACCAATCCATCGCCGGTACTTAATGTGGCGTATGAAATAACGAACAGGTGACTCATGAGTGAAAGCTTGCAACAACACGGCCCTTATCACGATAAGGTAGTCCGTCAATTTACGTTAGCAACGGTCCTTTGGGGCGTTGTAGGCATGTTGGTCGGTTTACTAATTGCTGCTCAACTTGCTTGGCCCGTGCTCAATTTCGACATTCCATGGCTTACTTTCAGCCGCTTACGCCCATTGCATACAAATGCGGTGGTTTTTGCATTTGGGGGCAGTGCACTTTTTGCGACCAGTTATTACATTGTTCAGCGCACTTGCCATGCAAGCCTGTTTGCGCCAAAGCTTGCCGCGTTCACTTTTTGGGGTTGGCAGACAGTCATCGTCTTAGCGGCGATTACTTTGCCAATGGGTTTTACCCAATCTAAGGAATACGCCGAACTTATTTGGCCTATCGATATTTTGATTACGGTCGTGTGGGTAGCTTACGGAATCGTATTCTTCGGTACGTTAGTGAAGCGAAAGATGCCGCACATTTATGTCGCCAACTGGTTCTTTGCAGCGTACATCATCACTATTGCTGTGCTACATATTGTCAATAACTTGGCTATTCCAGTTAGTCTCACTGAGTCCTACCCTGTCTTTTCTGGGTCTGTGGATGCAATGACTCAATGGTGGTATGGGCATAACGCAGTGGGCTTTTTCTTGACGGCGGCATTCTTAGGAATGATGTATTACTTTGTGCCTAAGCAAGCTAATCGCCCCGTGTACTCGTACCGTTTATCGGTAGTGCATTTTTGGGCGTTGATCTCAATTTACATGTGGGCTGGCCCGCATCACTTACATTACACCGCGCTTCCTGATTGGGCTCAGTCTCTGGGCATGGTGTTCTCACTGATTTTGCTGGCACCGTCTTGGGGCGGCATGATCAACGGCATGATGACGCTCTCCGGTGCATGGCATAAATTACGCGACGATCCTATTTTGAAGTTCATGATCGTGTCGCTGTCATTTTATGGGATGTCGACGTTTGAAGGCCCGATGATGTCAATCAAAACGGTTAACGCATTATCGCATTACACCGACTGGACGATTGGTCACGTACATTCTGGCGCCTTGGGATGGGTAGCGTTCATCGTATTCGGGTCGATCTACTCGATGCTGCCAAAACTGTACGGTAAAAAAGAGATGTACAGTATTCCACTTATCAATCTGCATTTTTGGGTGAGTACGATAGGCGTTGTGGTTTATATCGCCTCTATGTGGATTGCCGGAGTTATGCAGGGTTTGATGTGGCGAGCGGTCAACGACGATGGAGGTCTCAGCTACGCATTTATTGAGAGCATTAAGACAACCTACCCATACTATGTAATGCGAGTGGGCGGGGGCTTATTGTTCTTCATCGGCATGCTGATTATGGTCTACAACGTGTACAAAACCATTTCTAAATCGGAGTCTCAAGTAAGCCTTGAGGGTTCATCGGTGGCGTCTAGCGCAGGAGTAAGTGCCTAATGAAACACGAAACTATAGAAAAAAACAGTGCATTGATGGGTGTGTTAATCGCTCTTGTGATCAGCGTCGCAGGTATCGCGGAGATTGTTCCGTTGATGTTCCAGGCGCAAACTACGCAACCTTCACCCGGTGTCATACCGTATCCAGCGGTAGAGTTAGCGGGTCGCGATGTGTATGTTTCCGAGGGCTGTTATAACTGCCACTCGCAAATGATCAGACCTTTCGTGTCTGAAAGTTTGCGCTATGGTCCACCTTCTTTGGCTGGAGAGTCTGTCTATGACAGGCCCTTTCAATGGGGTTCAAAAAGAACGGGGCCAGACCTTGCTCGAGTCGGTGGACGCTATACAGACGAATGGCATCTAGCGCACTTGATAAACCCTCGAGATCTAGTCCCTGAATCTAATATGCCCGGATTTCCCTGGCTGCAAGACAAAGAAGTCGACGGCGAGTTAATCACGACTAAGATGCGTGCGTTACGTTGGTTGGGCGATCCATATACGGACGAGCAAATTGCCAGTGCAAGCAGCGACGTTGAAGGTGTGACCGAAATGGATGCCCTTATCGCGTACTTGCAGTTCTTAGGCGTTGCCAACAATGGGAGGGCACAACAATGATGACCACAATCAATGGCGTGATGACAGGCGTCTTAATAGTAGTGTTCATTGCTATCTGGATTTGGGCTTGGAGCTCTAAAAACAATCAAGCGTTTGATGATCTATCGCATCTACCTTTAGAAGACGACCCTTCAGTAAACCCTGGCTCGGCAGGAGAAAAGAATCATGAGTAATTTTTGGAGTATTTTTGTCATTGTCCTAGTTGTGGGTAATATCCTTGGCATGGTGTGGTTACTGTTTTCAACCTCTAAGGGCAGTGATGTTAACGAAGCTGAAACGACTGGGCACGAATGGGATGGCATTAAAGAACTGAACAACCCATTGCCACGTTGGTGGTTGTGGTTGTTTGTCTTGACCATCGTTTACGCGGTAGGTTACCTCTACTTCTATCCTGGTTTAGGTTCGTATGAGGGTAGTTTAGGTTGGTCACAAAAAGGCGAGTTCGAACAAGCTATTGTTGAAAATAACGCACGCAAAGCAGAGTTTTACGCCGAATTTAAAGAAATGGACATTCCAGTTCTAGCCACAAGCGCTAAAGCGATGGAAGCGGCCGAACGATTATTTGGTAATAATTGCTCTACATGTCACGGTTCTGGTGGCGGCGGTGCCAAGGGTTTTCCAAACCTTACGGATGACGACTGGTTGTATAACAATGACCCCGCGTCTTTAGTCGCCACGCTTACTAATGGCCGAGCTGGGGTTATGCCGAATTTGAATTTGAGCCCGTCTGATGTAACTGTGATGGCGTACTATGTGAAGCACCTTGCTGGTGATGAAGTTAGCGAACACGTACAACTTGAAGGTAAGAAACGTTTTGCTACCTGCGCAGCATGTCATGGCCAAGATGGTACGGGCAATAAGGCATTAGGTGCGCCTAACTTGACGGATAACGTTTGGTTACACGGTAGTCGCATCGCCGATATTGAAAAAATATTGCGCGAAGGTAAACGGGGCAACATGCCGTCTTTTAAATCAATACTTTCTCAAGATGAGATACGTTTATTGAGTGCATACGTGCTCACGCTATCTAGCTCAGAAGAAGCGAGCGCAGAGTAATGGAAAAGATGGACCATAAAGCCAATAAATTGATCACGTTAGGAGTGGTTTTATGGGTGTCGTTTTTGTCAGCGGCGGTAGCGACTATGTTGTTCTTCGCTACTTTTGATCCCGTTGATTTGGGCGACATTGCGACCTTTCCGTTGTCTCTTGACCGGATGGGAGGCTACAGCGTGGGCTTTCTGTTGTTTTGGTTGTTATTGGCCGTCAATAGCTTGGCGGTAATTTGGTTGGCGCGGCGCCCCAATGAGCCGCGCGAGCATTAGGATAAAAGCACACCATGACTGATTCGCTCAACAAGATACCCGTGGAAGTTGCTCTGTATGAGAGCAGCGAGAAAATCTACCCACGAGAGACTAAAGGTCGGTTTCAGCGCTGGCGTATGTTGTGTGTTTACATGCTGTTGGGCTTGTACTACGCATTGCCGTGGGTGCAATGGGGTGATCGCCAAGCAATCTTGTTCGACTTGCCTGCGCGTAAGTTTCACATTTTCTTTTTAACTTTTTGGCCCCAAGACTTTATTTTTTTGACGCTGCTATTAATCATGGCAGGCCTATTACTGTTCTTCGCTACCGCTTTAGCGGGTCGAGTGTGGTGTGGGTATGCCTGCCCGCAAACGGTTTGGACTGAAGCCTTTATCTGGATGGAGCGTTGGGTAGAGGGCACTCGAGCGCAGCAAATGAAATTAACCGCAGCGCCGTGGTCTTTTACTAAAGTACGTAAGCGGGTTACTAAACAGTTCTTGTGGCTGACGTTTTCTTTGTTTACGGGCTTAACCTTTGTTGGCTACTTTCAGCCTATCTCGCAATTGTTTGTTGATTTCTTTAGCTGGGAGTTAACCGGTTGGGGACTATTCTGGGTTTTGTTTTACGGCTTTGCTACTTACGGAAACGCGGGTTTCATGCGCGAACAAGTTTGTAAGTACATGTGCCCCTACGCGCGATTTCAAAGTGCAATGTTTGATGCAGATACGCTAATCGTTGCCTATGACGCTGACCGCGGCGAACCGCGAGCCAGAGGCAGTAGACGCAAAGATGAATCGAGCGAGAATAAAGGCGATTGTATTGAATGCGGCATCTGCGTGCAGGTCTGCCCAACGGGTATCGATATTCGAGATGGCCTACAATATGAATGTATCGCGTGCGCGGCGTGTATCGATGGCTGCGACGAAGTGATGGATAAGGTCGGTCTACCTAGGGGGTTGATCAAGTACAGTACTGATGCTCTGGATAAGGGCAGCGAGAAAACTTTATTACAGACACTAATTCGCCCTCGCGTAATTATCTACTCAATTCTTTTGTCGGTAATTGCGATAGGATTTGTGACGGCGCTCTCAATGCGTGGAAATTTTTTAGTTGATGTTTTACGTGATCGCAATGCGTTCTATCGCTATTCGGAACAAGGCGAGATCCAAAACACCTACCAAATCCGAATAATGAATAAGAGCCAAACAACGCAGCTCTATATGCTTGATATGCGAGGCCTAGAGGGCGCAACGGCGGTATGGACAAAGTCATCCGAGCCAGGTGTCTCTCGAGAAGTTGGCGCTGGCGAGATAGGCGAGTTTTCGATTACAGTCAGTTTGCCAGAGACGGCAGACTACAAGCGATCACAAACAATAGAATTGCTCTTTAGCGAAACCGTGGGCGACAACGTAGATACGATTGTTGAGCCGGCTCGTTTTTGGGGTCCCCGTGACGTATCTCGCTGAGCAGCTACACACATCTATAATCTTTAGACTATTTAGGTCATCATTTCTATTCGTTTATTCAGCCAGTCTGGTTAATAAGTCTGTATAGAATATCGGAAGTAGAAAGGAATCAAGAACAATTTAGCGCAGCGTACGTTGCAATAGGATCGAATATGAACCAGCAAGTTGAAACAGAAAAGTGGTATCGCATTCCAATGGTTTGGCTGATGATTGGGCTGCCTATGGTCGCTGTTGTGGCTAGTTTGACTACTGTGGTGATTGCCTATAAAAACGCACCTCAAGTTATCTCCGCACCCAGTTCTACCTCCGGTGATTCAAATCACTAATGCAACCTCTATTGCTGGTGAACTCATTTGCTAAAAGGTTAGAGCACGCTGGGTTTATTAGAGTAAGTGCCTCTACATCTGCGGAGCACACGGGTGTCTAATGCCAATTCAGGTGTTTGCTATCACTGCCTGGAGCCTGTACCCAAGTTTTGCAGCATTACGACCGATATAGATGGCGTAAGCCAGCCTATGTGCTGTCTTGGATGTAAAGCCGCCGCCGAGTTTATTCAACAAAGGTCGCTCACTCGGTTCTACGAGCACAGGGATCGTGTAAACCAGCGCGACTTTTTTGGTACTCTCAACACCCAAGAACTTACGTCTCTGAACACTCAGGAGTGGCAATTTCTGGATGATGCTAGTAATACTCGCCGTGACGAATACATTCAAGTAGACAGTAAAGGTACTCGAAGCCTAAGTTTGCTAGTGCACGGTTTGTATTGTTCGAGCTGTGCGTGGTTGGTCGAACGTGCCTTACATTCAATATCATACGACATTCGGGTGCATGTCGAAGTGGACGCATTGAGAGTTAATTTACAGGTAATCGATCCTGATGTTGAGCTCGCGGACTTGCTAGTCACCATTACACGTTTGGGTTATCGACCCGAGCTAGTCCCTGCTAACGCCTGGTTTGAGTTAGAACAATCACATACGCAAGAGCGCACTGGGGCTCTTCGGCGATTAATGGTGGCAGGCTTTTGCATGATGCAGGTTATGACCTATGCGGCAGGCTCTTATTTGGCGGATGCTTCATCACAAGCGATGTTGCCTGAATACGAACGGTTCTTCTTATTGGTTAGTATGTTGGTGGCCACCCTTGCAGTGTTCTACTCTGGCAGGCCCTTTTTTAAAAATGCGTACAACGACTTAAAAAATGGTCACGTCGGCATGGACGTGCCCGTTGCGCTTGCCATTGGTGGTGCTTATTTGCCGAGCGTGTATGAAGTGTTAAGTCATAACGTTGGAGACGCAATAGGTGCGGTCTATTTTGATTCGGCCGTTATGTTCGTATTCTTTTTATCGATAGGGCGGTATGTCGAAATGCGAGCTAGGCATCACCTTGCTGACTCAAATGGTGAGATCAATCGCATGTTGCCAGATAAAATTACTGTGCAACGAGTCAATCGAGATCAGATCGAAGAGCATCGAATTGCCCCCAAACTTATAGAGCTATCTGATCGTATTACTTTAAATGTGGGTGACGTAGTGCCTTTTGATGCTCGTGTTGTCAACGGTGAAGGCTCCTTTGATGAGTCGCTCATGACAGGCGAATCGCTGGCTGTTGAGCATGAAGTTGGTGAGCAAGTGTATGTCGGCGCTAGATTGCTGCGTGGCGATGTCACGCTTTCAGCGAACAAAGTCTGGATCGAATCTTCGCTGTTTAAGATTAATCAACTGGTGCAAAATGCCAGTGCTGACACTGCTCCAACCAAGTTGTCGAAAGTAGGGCGCAATTTTGTGTTGTGGGTAATTATGCTAACCGTGTTGGTAGGCGCGGTGTGGTTTTATATAGCACCAGATCGTGTATTTCATATTGTGCTGGCTATGTTGGTAGCGTCATGCCCATGTGCGTTTTCGTTAGCAGCACCGGTAGGACGTACCGCAGCCGCGCACACGTTGAGACGCAGCGGCATACTGTTATCAAACCCAGAGGCACTTAATGTCGCGTCTAAGGTGTCGCATTGGTTGTTCGATAAAACAGGCACGTTGACGGTGGGTAAGCCCAGCGTTGAAAACATAACCGTGCTCAGCGATATGTCAGAGCAAGAGTGTCTGACTATGGTGGCTGATGTAGAGCATCATTCTGATCATAGTCTGGCTAATGCATTCGCAGGCTTCGCTAGCGAATTGGGTGATGACAAACTAGTAGAGGAATTTGTAGACGAGCCGGGCTGCGGTGTTCGAGCCCTGTACGCTGGCAAACCTGTGTTCATAGGAAAGCGATCTTGGGTTCTCGAACAAATAGCGAATACAGTACCAAACGAACATGCTGATGAATCACTTGCACAGGTGTCAAACTTGTCGAGCAACCACTACGGAGCAAGCGAAATAGCGGTAGCGTATGGGGGAGTTTTAGTTGCGGTTATTCATGTTAGAGACAGCGTGCGGGCATCGAGTTTCTCCGCGTTGAGACAACTTAGCGCTATGGGAGCGAGCGTAAGGGTGATCAGTGGTGATAAAGCGTCTGCTGTTGCGGCGGTTTGTGATGAGTTGTCCGTAAGCGACTATCAGGCGGATATGTTGCCTGCGGACAAACTCGCCGTACTTCGGCGCTTACAAAGGGGCGGCGGTGTGGTTGCTATGGTGGGCGACGGTGTTAACGATGCGCCGGTGCTTGCCGGCGCTGACCTGAGTGTTGCTCTGGCTACAGGTAGTGAGCTGAGTCAGTATCATGCTGATGTGGTTTTGCTAAATGGCGATCTAAACCAACTTACCCGCTTATACAGGGTGGCTCAGACAACCGAAAAAGTCACAAGGCAAAACCTTAATTGGGCATTGTTCTATAACGGTTTGGCCCTTCCTTTTGCAGCACTAGGTTTCCTCACGCCCTGGTTGGCGGCGCTGGGAATGTCCTTGAGTTCGTTGCTAGTAGTACTCAATGCGTTGCGAATAAAGCGCCAAACGAGTGACCGTCGAGCCAACCGAAAACGTGCTAGGCTATTGGCTCAAAAAGAGATTTAATAGAACGCGAGATGCGTTGATTAAGTGTTTTGAGCAAGTTACCTACAACATGTTGTTTGAGAATTAATAGTCGTACCAATACCTTATTGCTGCCATGGAAATAATATTCTTATTAATACCTCTCAGTTTGTTACTCGTTGGAGTAGCTATATGGGCGTTTTTTTGGGCGACTCGTTCAGGTCAGTTCGATGATTTGGATTCTCCTGCGTTGTCAATTCTCGACGACGATGATGACAATCCCAGCCTCGATTAAAGATACGTATTAGAGCTTGATTCCTTTATGAACCAAAACAAAAAAACCAAATCATGACATTTTGGTCGGCCTTAATTCTTGGTTTAGTCGCTAGCCCGCATTGCGCCGGAATGTGCGGAGGGTTACAGATGGCGTTTCAGAGCGGCACTCAGACCAGTGCGACTATTCGTTTCGTAAACCAGCAGCGTCTGCATTTGCTAATTCTCAATTTGGGGCGAATCTGTACTTATGTGATCGCTGGTGTATTGTTTGCTTGGCTAGGTCTAGCCTTTGTGAGCAGTCTCAATATTCCACAGATCAGTAACAGTTTAAGAGTTTTTGCGGCCTTAGTAATTGTCTTGATCGGCTTGCAGCTCTTGTTGCGCAGCCAACGGCCGTTTCATTTTCTTGAAGGTTTAGGGGCAGCGATCTGGAAGCCCATCAGCCGTTTAATCCGGCACGACGGTAGTTTGTATAGGCACAGTTTTGTCAGTGGTTTGGCGTGGGGATTTTTACCCTGTGGCTTGGTTTACGGCGTTGTTCTAACGGCTGTTTTTGCAGAAGGGTTTTGGGATAGCGGTCTTATTATGCTGGGGTTTGGGGTTGGTACTTTGCCTGCAATGCTGTTGACTGGGTCTGCCTATCAATGGTTTCGCACATGGAGTAGGTCAACATCAGTACAAACTACTGGCGGCATGTTCTTTGTGGTGGGTGGTCTGTTGATGCTGAGTGCCCCGTATTGGGTATCAAAAGAATTCTTAGAGGACTATCCAGAATTACTCAATATGGTGTTCTGCGTCACGTAAGGTCATAGTGATCACGCAATAAAAAACCCGCATACTCTTATCTAAAGCATGCGGGTTTCGATTACGGTAACAGCACTGTTAAGACATATCTTAATCTGTAACTGGCGGCTCTGAGTTTATTGCTCGCGCTTGCTCGGCTTTGGTCAATAGTGTGCGAGCCCAGTTATCCTTGTCGTTCAGAATACGAGCTGCTTCGGTATGAAATACTATATTCCAGTGCTCGTCTTCATCGGGCAAAGGGTTGTCTTCACGTGTGTCTTTGTCTACTGGCTCTAAGCCGAGTGAGGCACGATACTCATTTAGTTCCGCCAACGACGCGGCTTCTAGCTCAGCCCGCTCTGCTTTGCGTTTTTCCAGCTGTAAAGACAAACTCTTGCGATCTCGGTTGGCCATCACGCGTTCAGAATTTTTGCGTAAAAAGTTAAATGCACTAGAGGTTTGCGATCGTTCGTTGTGGTGAAGTTGCAATTCAGTTATCTGATCTGCCGGAATTTCTCCCGGCGTGTATCTTGCCGCCAAAATGGTAGACCAAGGCAGTGCGTTGTCGTAGGAGCGTTCGCCAAAATCCTCATCCTCTGTTCCAGAATTAAGTCTTATGTCAGGAACCACCCCCTTATATTGAGTACTGCCTCCGTTGATACGAAAAAATTGCGCTGTAGTGAATTTTATTTGGCTTTCGTGGTCAACGTTATCGCCGAAACGCAATGCTGATAAACGTTGTACAGTTCCTTTGCCAAAAGATCGCTCGCCAATCACAATTCCGCGCCCATAGTCTTGAATGGCCGCGGCAAAGATCTCCGATGCTGACGCACTATAGCGATCAATTAGAACAGCTAAAGGTCCGTTGTAAGCTATGCCACGGTCATCGTCACGCAATTCTTGGCGTTTGCGGTTAGATTGCACGACTTGTACTACTGGACCTGAATCAATGAATAAACCGGTTAAACTGATTGCTTCATTGAGATATCCGCCTCCATTACCACGTAAGTCGATAATTAAACCATCAGGGTTTTCAGATTCCATTTCCTTAATGAGCTTGGCGACATCGTAGGTCGTTGCAGCATAGGCCTCATTAGTGCCTGGACGCCCTGAACCCGAGTAAAAGGATGGGATGCTAATAACGCCGTATTTACGTTGTGCGTCGCGGTCAGGAATCTCGACGTAACTCAATTTAGCGGCCCGATCTTCAAGCTTTATAACATCGCGAACAATATTCACTTCTTCTGCAGGGCTGCCTGGAGGTGAGTCTCCATCAATAATATTTAGCCGAACTTTGGTTCCTTTGTCGCCACGAATCATCTTCACAACGTCTCTCAATCGCCATCCGATTACGTCAATCATCTCTTCGTCGTCTTGCGCGACGCCAACGATTTTGTCTTCGGCGTCTATCTTGCCGCTAGTTTCGGCAGGGCCACCCGTAATCGTACTGTTAACGATGGTGTGGTCGTCTTCGGAGCGTAGCTCGGCGCCGATACCTTGTAATGAAAGAGACATGCCTATACGAAAATTTTCAGCTGTGGCATGAGACATGTATTGCGTATGAGGACCAATTTCTTTGGTGTAGGCGTTCATAAACCATTCAAACACGTCGTCTGCATTGAGTTGGTATATGACATCACGTTGTCGAGCGTAACGACGATCAAGATTTTTTCGGGCTTCTTCCAATTCGGTTTCGCCCAATACTTGTTGGACAAAGTCGTTTTTAATTCTAAGGCGCCAGCGCTCGTTTAACTCTTCTTCAGTTTTAGTCCATTCGAGTTCCTCAGAGTCGATATTGATGTTTTCATCGACCTCAAAGGACATATCTTGCTCAATTAAAGCAGCGGCTTTTGCTGTACGTTCATCTAAACGCTTGCGATAGGTTTTGAAAATCGTAAAAGCAACTTCCGCATCTCTACGCTTTAAGAAGTCATCTATTTTGTAGCGATAAGGTTCAAAGCTACTGATGTCTGCTTGGGTGAAATACAGTTTGTTCGGATCGAGCATGTCGATATAAGTATCGAGCACGTTCGAAGAGAACTTATCGTTGAGTACACTTGGTTTGTAATGAGCGCGTTGTAAAAAGAATAGCGTCTGATGAACATCTTCGTGTAGTTCACGATTCATTGTGAGCTCACTGTCGTTAATCTCTTGGACCTCCGCGAGCGTTGGCGCCGAAACAATAAGCGCGAGTGCTAAAGCGCTAAGTAGCTTAGTAGAGGTTCTTGTGACTAAGTTCAATACATCATTCATTCGTTTACAACCTTATTAGTGTCAATTTTGTGCCGCGAGATAATGTTAACTCTGTTTCGCGAGGTCGGTTTAAAGTCTAGCCCAGAACCGAGATAGAAATAGTAAGTTCTGTCGCGCCCAATTTAGGTGATTCGAGCTATCACTTTGCGAGAAGCTGAGTTCTCGCCTATTAACGATAGCATGCTGAAGCCCTCAGTTTATTTGGACCAACCAAAACCAGACATCATTATAGAGCAATAGTGGGTATACACAGGCTATTGTCTATCCAAATGGTAATTCCGTTTGAATTGTTAGGTTCTGACCTTACACTCTACCTAAGCTCAAATGAGTTAAAAACGCCGTCTGTTTCGGCAATTAGACGTTCGAAACGAACGCTTTAAGCACACTTATAGTTTAGAAGGACGATATGGAATTAGTGATTAGCTCTTTACCAGCATTTTTGCTCGGACTTGTGCTTGGTGTTGTTGCGATGGCAATTTTTAATAAATTGCGTGGTGGCGCGGCAAATCCAGCAACGACTAAAGACGCATTCGACCAATATAAGGTTGACGTGGCAGAGCACTTTACCGAGACAGGTAAGAAATTCCAGAGTATGGCGAGTCAATATCAGGACTTGTACGAGCATCTTGCGGTTGGCGCACATACGTTGCTCGACAATGAGACGGCCACTAAGATGTTGGCGCCTCCGGAGCAAAGCAAATCTGCTGATAAGTCTAGCGACAAGTCTAGTGATAAGGGCAATACTAAGGCGGAAGCTGTAGCGAAGGCACAGGTGAAAGCTTCTGCAGGTTCTACGATGACTAAACCAGCTGATAATACGGCGGTGAATAAAAGTGGTTCGTTAGCAAGCAACTCAAAAGGCAGCGCGGCTAAAGCGTCTAATTCTTCATCATCTAGTGCTTCAACAGCGAAAACGTCAGAAAAGAAGCCAACGCAGAATCAGAGTAAGAAAAAATAGCCTATCTCTAAGGCAAGCTTTGCCTAGAATAGCCGACCTCGACAGAGGGATTCGCTCGGGCTCTAGGTAAATATCGCTTAAACTAGTCGCATAAAAAAGGACTTTAAGTGGATGGGCTTTGAATCAGGGCCACGAACTCAACGGCACCATTCATAAGCATTTGAATTGCGATTGCCACCAATATCATCCCCATCAATCGCTCTATGGCGATCAGGCCGCGATTGCGTAGGACTTTTGCCAGAGGTCCAGCACTTAATAGAATGATTCCTGTTACTAACCATGCGGCAAACAGAGCACCCAACCATTCAGGCCATCGATTAGGCTCGTTGTTCATAATCAGCAACAATGTCGCTAAAGCCGAAGGACCCGCCACATAGGGAATTGCTAATGGAACAATAAAAGGCTCTTCTTCGTTCGCGTGCTTCTTATCCCCATCATCCGAAGGAAAAATCATTTTGATGGCAATCAGAAACAAGATCACACCACCTGTGGTCGTTAACGCGGGTTCAGAAATATTCAGAGCGGAGAGAAACGCCTGCCCTGAAAACAGAAACAACACCATGATGCCTAACGCGATAAACAGTTCGCGCAAGATGACGCGCACTCGTCTTTCGATGGGTACGTTTTTCAATGCGGTTAGAAACAATGGGATGTTACCCAATGGATCCATTACTAAAAACAGCAGTAGCGCAGCAGATAAAAAGTCATGATGTTATGTCCTTATTGCGAAGCATTGACGTGTCAAAGGGCTAGTAAAACTACCAGCCACTTGACGGTCTTTTTTTTGCTCTTCAAGCCAAGCGTTTAATGGTGCGAAATAATCAATTATCGCTCTGCCATCCATTTCGCGCTGCTAGGCAGTGCAAGTAGAGCAATTAAGCTTAATCTAAAAATGAGTTTTATAGATTTCATAGTTCCATCCTAATCAGCGCCATGCATCAATTTCTTGATGATGGGGGAAATTAACAACATGAACAGCGCTATGCCAAGGGCGATGTAACCCACATTGGAGTAGACCTCTATATACCCCGCTTTAGCAGCAGCGACATTGGTCATTTGACCCCCGATTGTTTCTGCGCCTGTAGTTCGAGCAATCACACCAGCTAAGAAGTTGGACAGGCCTGAATAAAGGAACCATGCGCCCATTGTCATACCGACTACGCGCGCGGGCGCAAGCTTGGTAACAGCTGAAAGGCCAACAGGTGACAACATCAACTCACCCATTGTGTGAATCCAATAGATCAAGAAGATAAAGAGTACTGGTGTAAGGCCAGTAGGACCTGAGGCTTTCATGCCCGCTACTAGCGCCAAAAAGCCTAGTCCAGCCATCGCCACACCAAACGCGAATTTAACCGGTGCAGATGGGTTTAGATTGCGTTTAGACAACCAAATCCACAGCCACGCTAATATAGGTGCGAATAAAATAATATAACCCGCATTAAGCGATTGAAATACTGGACCGGGAACTGACCAACCCAACATTTCACGGTCAACTAATCGACCTGTAAATAGGTTTAGCGATGAGCCTGCTTGCTCAAACAATGCCCAGAAAGGAATCTGCGCTAGTACAAAATAGATAGCAGCAAGCATTCTGTCTCGTTCTTCATTTTTTAAAGAAACGACGGCATAGCCAATTAATACAGCGAGCATGATAATGCCAAGAGGCAACATGATGCCGCCCATTAATTCAGCATTCATAACCAAGAACATTGAAACAGCGATGATGCCAAGCCCGATGAGGTAACACATTATTTCACGGTCGATAAACAAAAAGACTTTCTCTTTAAGCACTTCCATTGAAGGTGGCTCGGCTTTACCTTCTAACCAATGTTGGTAACGTAAGAATACGAATAGACCCATAGCCATACCAATGCCCGCTAAGCCGAAGCCATACTTCCAGCCATAGGTGATGCCCAAAATGCCGCAGGTAATAGACGATAAAAAGGCTCCTAAATTGATGCCCATGTAAAAGATCGTAAATCCAGAGTCGCGGCGAGTGTCGCCAAAGCCATAAAGCGCGCCGACAATGGTCGAAATGTTAGCTTTAAGAAAGCCAACACCGGCAATGATTAAGGCCAACGAAAAATACAACACATTGAGGTAAAACTCTTCGGTTACAACCTTAAGAGTAATATCTTCGCGCGGTACTACGTTTTCTAAACCAAAGGCTGCACCATCCTCAATGAACATCTCGGTTTCAGAAAAAGTGATGTAAGACTTAGTATCACCGCTCACCAATAGTTGACGGGCATCACCACCACGAGCGTCTAATTGTACTTCGTAGGTGGTATCACCATATTCCAATACTTGGCGCGATCCGTTGCCTTCAAAGGCCATGCCGAAGTGGCCAAGCACCAGCAGTATGGCCCCAAATGTAACGGCTTTGCGGGAGCCCAGATACTTATCAGCGAGCGAACCGCCAATGATGGTCATTACATAGACTAAGGCTGTGTAGGCGCCATAGAGTACAGCGGAACGTTCATCTGAAAACAAGAAATGTTGAGTTAGGTAAACGATCAATAGGCCACGCATTCCGTAGTAAGAAAAGCGCTCCCACATCTCTGTAAAGAAAAGAATGAACAGCCCTCGCGGGTGGCCCAATATGGTTTTTTCGTTGGTGGTTGTATTCATAGTTTTTATTATCTTTTTTAAGTTCGAATGACTAAAAATAGGGTTTTATTCAAGTTAATCGCACTGGGCGATAAAAATGACGACCCGCCGAGTATATAAGATAGTGAGACGAAGTAAATAAGCGGCTAGTCCGAAAAACATTATAGTGGTTGTTAGAGTATCTTGGATTGCGGCTTACAAAAGCGTATTCAAATCTCGTCACTATGGCGTATCTTAACTAGCGTATTTTTCCGCTGATCAGGACTTTGTGCCTCGAGGAATTGAAAGAGGAACGCTGTCCGAGACAGTGATGTGAGCTTTTGTAACCATCCTGATTTCGAGGACATATTGGCAACCTAACGCAGCTCCTTACGTCGATTTAATTGACGACCGCATAGTCTATGTACGATAGTTGGGCGGATTAAATGCTCCAAAGCCCATTACGTTTTGCGTGCCTTGTGTTATTAAGAACAACACTTTCCTATAAAAAGCTCAATACAACCCCAACTTACCTATGTTTAAACCGTACTTATCCCCGTATTTAAAACTGTGCTTAATCGTACCTATCGCCTTTCTTATTACATCTTGCGGGCAGGGCGAATCTAATGTTGAATCTGGAAATCGCCTCGGCATAGCACATATCGGCAATGGCGCGGAACCGCAGGGAATGGACCCGCATGTAGTTACCGGTGTCCCTGAAAGCAATATTATCAACGCAATTTTTGAAGGTCTTGTTTATAAAGACGCTTCGACACTAGAAGTGCAGCCTGGAGTAGCTGAGTCATGGGAAATAAGCGACGATGGTCGAATTTATACCTTCAATATCCGCAGGGATGCAAAATGGTCTAACGGCGATTCACTTACTGCTCAGGACTTTGTGTGGAGTTGGTGGCGTGGTTTACAACCGGCGTTGGGATCACAATATGTTTTTATGTTTTTCCCGATTAAAAACGCCGAAGCTTTCTTTAGAGGTGAAGTCACTGATTTTGATAAGGTTGGGGTGAAAGCTATAGATGACTATACGTTGCAGGTAGAGCTGAACAATCCAACGCCGTATTTTTTGCAGTTGATGGATCATTATTCAACCTTTCCTGTGCATCGCGCGACGATCGAAAAATTTGGTGAAGCGTGGGAGTCCTATACAGGTTGGACGCGCCCCCAGAATATTGTTAGCAACGGACCGTTTAAAATGGACTCGTGGCAGCTCAACCGCAACGTTAAAGTATCGCCAAACCCCCACTACTGGGATCATGACCGAATAAAGCTCAATGGCATTGTTTTTTACAGCACTGAGCTCAGCACTACCGAAGAGAGAATGTTTAGGGCAGGGCAGTTGCACTACACTAACGAGTCGTTAATTGATCGTATTCCCTACTATCGAGAGAACTACCCTGAACGCCTGCAGATTGCGCCCTATGTTGGCACCTATTTATATCGTCTTAATACCGAGGTAGAAGGGTTAGACGATCCGCGTGTGCGTCGGGCATTGGCTATGACCATTGACCGCGATCGTTTAGTGACCAATGTGCTTAATGACATTTTTACGCCTGCTTACTCAATAACTCCCCCAGGCCTACTTGGATATCAGCCGCCTAAGTTATTTGATTACGACCCAGAGGGCGCGCGTACCCTCCTAGCCGAGGCAGGTTACCCGAACGGCGAAGGTTTTCCGAGTTTTGAATTGCAGTACAACACGAGTGAGCAGCATCGCAAAGTTGCCATTGCGGTTCAGCAAATGTGGAACAAAGAATTGAACATCCAGGTTAATTTGCAAAATAAGGATTGGAAAGTCTATTTGGATGACGAGAACACAGGCAACTTTCAAATTTCAAGAGGGGGGTGGATCGCAGATTATGTCGATCCCAACAGTTTTTTGGATTTATGGATCACAGGTAGTGAGCTAAACCGAACTAATTGGGGTAATTCTGAGTACGATGAATTGGTGCTCCGAACCGCACCCGAAGCTAAGACGCGTGAAGAGCGATTTGCGGCATTCTATGAAGCTGAATCGATCATCTTAAAGGATATGCCTTTTATCCCGATCTACACTTATTCAAGCCATCACTTTAGGCATCCATCTTTAATCGGCTTGCCGCCTAACTTGATGAATTTCTACAATTTTCGCGACGTTTGGTTAGATCCCGATTGGGAACAAAAACTGAACGCCAAGCGAGCCGCAGCCGTCAGCAGTTCTTCAGGAGGCGCACAATGATCCGCTTTACTATCATGCGTTTGCTACAAGCGATACCCGTGCTGTTTACGGTCATTACCGTCACATTCTTTTTAATCCGCCAAGCACCAGGCGGTCCTTTTGATGCCGAAAAACCCGTGATACCTGCGGTTAAGCGAGCACTAGAAGCAAAATACAATCTCGACCAACCAATCTTTCAGCAATACCTGAGCTACTTTGGTGATCTATTTAAAGGCGATATGGGACCTTCGTTTAAATACCCTGGTTGGCAAGTGGAGGATTTGATTATGAGTGGCTTGCCTATTACGGCCGAGTTGGCTTTTTACGCGCTACTAGTGGCCTTGGTGATTGGTGTATTAGCCGGTTGCGTTGCGGCGCTTAAACCCAACAGCCCGCAAGATTACATTCCTATGTCGTTAGCCATGATTGGCATTTGTTTTCCAACATTTTTATTGGGGCCATTGCTCGTTTTGATTTTTGGTTTCGGTCTAAACCTGGTGCCGGTATCGGGTTGGGGCGATCTTCCGGGCGACAAAATTCTGCCTAGCATCACCTTAGGCGCGGCCTACGCAGCTTACGTAGCCCGTCTGACCAGAGGCGGAATGTTAGAAGTTTTAAATCAAGATTACATCCGTACAGCACGAGCCAAAGGCTTGCCCGAGTGGGTGGTGATTTGTAAGCACGCACTTCGTGGAGGATTGATTCCTACCGTGTCTTTCTTAGGGCCAGCTTTCGCGGGTCTTTTAGCTGGTTCCTTTGTTGTGGAAACGATTTTTCAAATACCGGGTCTAGGACGCTTCTATGTGCAAGCTGCATTTAACCGCGACTACACAATGATTCTGGGAACTACGATTTTTCTTTCCACCTTAATAGTAGTGTTCAATTTGTTATCGGATTTGCTCGCAACTTGGCTAAACCCAAGACTGCGTCAGCAATACAGTGGGGGTGGATCATGAGCGAACCACAATCAATAATTATCGAGGCCGAAAAGGGTACATCTCTTTGGGCCGATGCGTGGGTTAGGCTAAAGAACAATAAACTTGCTTTATTTGGCTTATATGTCGTGAGCTTTTTGATTGTTGTTGCGATTCTTACTCCGTGGATTGCGCCATATAGCTACGAAGCCCAAAACCTTGATCTTGGCGCGACGCCGCCTTCATGGGCGCATTGGTTTGGAACCGATTTGTTTGGGCGAGACCTGCTGACGCGGGTTATGTACGGTGGGCGAATTTCTCTTGCGGTAGGTATTCTCGCTACTTCGGTTGCCTTAGTGATTGGCGTTGCTTGGGGAACCGTCGCCGGTTATGTAGGCGGACGAACCGATGCGGTAATGATGCGAATTGTTGATGCGCTTTATGCGCTTCCGTTCATCATATTTATCATTTTGTTGATGGTGGTGTTTGGTAAAAGCATTCTGCTGCTCTTCTTAGCAATTGGTGCGGTTGAATGGTTGACTATGGCGCGCATCGTGCGTGGCCAAGTGTTGACCATCCGCAACCAAGAATATGTAGAGGCGGCTCGCTCTATGGGGTTATCTACTCCACATATCTTACGTAAGCATGTGGTACCTAATAGTCTGGGTCCAATCATTGTTTACGCAACGCTTACGGTTCCACAGGTGATGTTGTTGGAGGCGTTCTTAAGTTTTTTAGGTTTAGGTATTCAACCGCCCATGTCGTCATGGGGCTTGTTGATTTCTTATGGCGCCGAAGTGATGGAAGATACACCTTGGTTGCTTATTTTTCCGGGACTGGCGTTGTCGATTACGCTGTTTGCTTTGAACTTTTTGGGCGATGGCCTGAGAGATGCTTTAGATCCTAAAGCGTCCAAAGATTAGTCGACTCGGAGAATATTATGAGCATATTAGATGTTAAAAATTTGACCACTCGTTTTCACACGCGTAACGGCGTAGTTACGGCGGTGGATGATGTGAGTTTCAGTGTCGACAAAGGCGAGATTCTTGGGATCGTTGGCGAATCTGGTAGTGGTAAATCAGTAAGCTGTTATAGCTTGCTGGGTCTGATTCCCATGCCTCCTGGCAATATCGAATCTGGCGTAGCCTTATTTGAGGGCCGCGACTTGCTCGCGATGTCAGAAAGTGAGCTTCGAGCAGTTCGAGGTGATGATATCGCCATGATCTTTCAAGACCCCATGACCAGCCTCAATCCGTTTTTGACCATTGGTGAGCAGCTCATTGAGCCGCTGATCTATCATCGAGGTATAAAGAGGGCTGCGGCAAAAGCGCGTGCAATAGAGCTGATGGAAGAGACCGGTATTGTAAACGCCCAAGGGCGCTTTAACGCTTACCCTCATGAGTTCTCTGGCGGTATGCGCCAGCGCGTGATGATAGCAATGGCGCTGATTAATGAGCCTAAGTTGCTGATTGCCGATGAGCCAACCACTGCGCTTGATGTGACCATTCAAAAGCAGATATTGGAACTCATTGCCGATCTGCAGAAGCGTCGTGATTTAGCTGTTATCTTTATCTCACATGACCTAGGTGTGGTTCGTCATCTGGCAGATCGCGTGGTGGTAATGAAAGAAGGCAAAGTGGTAGAGCAAAATGTCACCGAATCGATCTTTGAAAATCCCCAAGACCAGTACACCCAAGACCTTTTAGATGCTATCCCCTCAGGCGAAAAGGTGAATGAAGACTTACGCGGTGATGAAATATTGATCGAAGTGTCGGGTTTAACCACTGAGTTTTTAGATCGAAACACAGGCAAGCCTTTTAAAGCAGTCGATGACGTGTCGTTCAATATTCAGCATAACGAAATTCTGGGTCTTGTAGGTGAATCAGGTTCGGGAAAATCGACTATAGGCCGCAGTATTCTGCAGTTGGTTGAGCCATCTTCTGGCTCAGTGTTGTTTAGAGGCGAAGAACTGCTAGGCCAGAGTGCCAAGCAACTCAAGCCAATACGCCGTCGAATGCAGATGATCTTTCAAGATCCTTACGCATCGCTTAATCCACGCATGACTGTGTATGACACTCTGGCAGAGCCTTTGTTGTATCACAACGTTGCTACGCGCGGCACTATCGATGCTCACGTATTAGAGCTTATGGATGACGTAGGTTTAGCGCGATCGGCGGTAAAAAAATACCCTCATGAATTCTCGGGCGGCCAGCGTCAACGAATCGCGATTGGTCGCGCTATTGCAACCAAGCCTGAGTTTATTGTGGCTGACGAACCGGTCTCGGCGCTTGATGTAACGATTCAGAAGCAAATACTTGAGCTGATTATGAATTTGGTGGCAAAACACAATCTAACTATGTTGTTCGTATCGCACGATTTGTCGGTGGTTCGTTCGTTGTGCGATCGTGTGTTAGTGCTGCAATACGGAAAAATTGTTGAAATAGGTGAAACCGAATCGCTCTGGAGTTCGTCTAAAGAGGATTACACCCAAAAACTCATGGCTGCTGTACACACGCTGTAGCCGATTAAATTAATCTCATTTGAATGAGGAAGTTATGAAAAATCAGAAAAAGTATGGACTACGCTTTTTGCTTGTAATCGGCAGTATTGTGACCCTGTTGATGGCGTCATCTATCAATGCCTATGCCGAAGATAAAGAAGGGCAGGTCCGTTGGGATCTAACCGACTTATTTGCAAACGATGCGGCTTGGGAGCAAGCATTTACTGAGATTCAAACCAAAATTAAAGCATTGGCTGATGATCAAAAAGGTTTCGGTAAGTCAGCGGCCAATATCGCCACTGTGTTTGAAAACCAATATGGCGCGCTCCAAGACTTTTACCGAGTATCTCTTTATGCCAGTTTATCTAACGACGAAGACCAACGCGACGCGGCGACCCAAGAGCGCAGAGCAAAGGTAGGTGCGCTGGGCACACAGTTTAGCGAAGCAACGTCATGGTTTGACCCCGCATTGATGACTTTGGGTGAGAAGAAGTTATTAAAATATCTAAAACAAGAAAAAAGGCTTGCGCCGTATGATAAGTATATTGAGGACCTTATAGAAGGTGCTCCGCATGTGCTTGATGAAAAGGGTGAGGCGTTAATGGCATCAGTGGGCGCGGTCACAAGTAGACCCAATCAAATTTATTCGTTATTGGCTAATGCCGACATCGAGTGGAAAGATGTGACAATGTCTGATGGCAAAACCGTAACGATAAGCCAAGCGGGCTATTCAGGTGCACGCTCTAGCGCAAATAGAGAAGACCGAAAGAAAGTATTTGATACCTTTTTTGGAACGTGGAAGAACTATGAAGACAGCATGGGCGCAATCCTAGCGTCTGAAGTTCAGTCCAATATCTTCCAAGCTAAAGCAAGAAACTACGATTCAGTATTACAAAAAGAACTGTCTCAAGAAAATCTTCCAGAAGCTGTTTATAGAACCTTGGTGTCGGAGGTAAACAATAGCCTGCCTACACTGCATCGTTATTTTAAATTGCGCGGTCGTATCTTGGGTGTTGACCAAATGCGCTATTACGATATCTATCCACCTTTGGTAGAAATGGATACCGATTTCAGTGTTGAAGCCTCCAAGGAGATAACATTAGAAGTTTTGAAGCCTTTAGGCGACGAATACAATGCGCATTTAAAGACTGCTCTGGATTCAAATTGGGCACACGTCTACCCACAGCCAGGTAAGCGTTCTGGCGCTTATATGAACGGGTCTGCCTACGGCTTACACCCGTATGTGCTGCTTAATCACAACGATGATTACAATTCATTGTCGACCTATGCTCATGAGTGGGGTCATGCGGTTCACACAATGTTGGCGCAAGAGGAGCAACCCTTCAGCAAGGCGTTCTATTCAACATTTACGGCAGAAATCGCATCCACGATAAACGAAATATTGTTAGAAGAGCATTTGATCGCCAATGCTGAAACCAAGCAAGAAAAATTGTTTTACTTGGGTCAAGCTCTGGAGTCTATCCGTGGCACGTTCTTTCGCCAAACGATGTTTGCTGAGTTTGAATTAGCCATTCACGAAGTTGGCGAACGTAATGAACCGTTAACAGGTGCTGTGCTCACTAAGATGTATGAAGAGCTACTGAAGAAGTATCACGGTCATGACCAAGGTGTGTTGTTGATCGAAGAGCCTTATACAATGGAATGGGCCTACATACCGCACTTCTACTACGACTTTTATGTGTTTCAATACGCGACCTCTATTTCAGGTGCGGCATGGTTTGCTGAAAAGTTCTTAAAAGGCGATGAATCGGCGCGTGACGCCCTGATTACAGTATTAAAGAAGGGTGGTTCTGATGACGCTTATTCAATACTCAAGGATGCAGGCTTAGATATGGCCACTCCA
Organism: Proteobacteria bacterium UBA7415; assembly: GCA_002470515.1. Lineage (GTDB taxonomy): Bacteria > Pseudomonadota > Gammaproteobacteria > Arenicellales > Arenicellaceae > Arenicella. Next base: position 448,595 of record DKML01000015.1, read on the forward strand.
GAACCGTATCAAGCGCTCGTACGACGCATGGAAAATGTGATGGATCGCATCGAAGCGTTGTTGGATGAGTAAGTAACCATTAGAATAGCGTCATCTATGATGGGTTTAATAGTTGAACGATTACATGATCGGACAATTGAAAAAAAAGCCCGGTCATCGAAAGGTGACTGGGCTTTTTTATTGTGAAGAGGTGAGTTGACTTTCGCTCACAGGAAGGTTGAAACCCAAGCAAAAAACGCTAAATAAGCGCCTCTAGGCGCGGTCACAAATCTATGAGCAATGAACTAAATCAATTATTGAGTGCTGGACAGCAAGCATTGTCTCAGCAGGATTGGCCCACTGTAGAGCAGGTCAATGCGCAACTCCAAAAGAATTTCTCAAACATTGCCAACGCTCATTATTTCTCGGGGCTGGCATCTAGAGTAAAGAGTCAAGTGCCTGAGGCATTAGAGTCATTTAAGCAGGCTTTGAAACTCGACCCGCAACGATATGACATTGGAGTGGAGTTGGCCAATATGTATTCAATCAGCCGGCAAAATGGTTTAGCGGCCAAATTGTTAGAACAATACGTACCGAAGCTACACGACAGCCCTCGGTTTTTAGACTTGGCGGGCACTATTTACACTGAAATTGGTTTGTCTGAATTGGCCTTACCGTTATTCAAGCGAGCGTGTGAGCTGCAACCGGATGCGCAGATATTTAAAGCGAATTTAGCCACGTGCGCTATTTTTCTCGGCGACATAGAGCTTGGCGAAAAGCTTTACAAAGAGCTCTTGGCGTTAAACCCAGATCACCGTAAGAACCACTACCAATTGTCACGCCTTAAGACAGCAAAGGATACAGAGCATCTTGAGCAAATGCTTGATGTGATAAAGGGCTCAACGGACACTAAGCGCGATATTCCTATTCTTTTTGCGCTAGGCAAAGAATATGAAGATCTCGGCGAATGGGATAGAAGCTTCGAGTTTTATAAAAAAGCGTGCGACGGGGTAAGGACTCAAACGGGCTACAAAGTTCAAGACGACGTTGGCCTCATTGACGCGGTTATTGAATGTTACGGGGCTGACTATTTGTCCAAGCATCCTGCCGTCAGCTCTAAAGCCCAAGACAATGATCATAAGATGCGCGCTACGCCGATTTTTGTTCTTGGTTTACCGCGCACCGGCACGACACTCGTAGAGCGCATCATTTCGAGTCATTATGATGTTTCGAGCGTGGGTGAAACTACTTTCTTACAAACTGCGATCAGAAAAGCGGCTGGTTTGTCGAGCGGTATGAGCATAAACGCAGATGTCATGAGAACGGTTGCCGAAGAAGATCCGCGCCTTGTAGCCGAAGGTTATATGCAACGAATCGACTACCGCTTGGGAGAGGAAGGTTTCTTTATCGAGAAACTGCCGTTTAATTTTCCTTTTACTGGCCTCATCGCAGCGGCTTGGCCACAAGCCCGAATAGTGCATCTTGTGCGTCATCCGATGGACGCTTGTTTTTCTATGTACAAGCAAGTGTTTACGTGGGCTTATCATTTTTCCTATTCACTGGAGGATTTGGGTAACTACTACATTGCCTACAATCGTTTACGCCAGCATTGGAAACAGGTTCTAGGGGATCGCTTTGTCGAGGTCAGTTATGAAGCGCTAGTCAGTGATCAAGAAGCGCAAACCCGTCAATTGTTGGACGCACTTGATTTACCCTTCGACGAGGCGTGTTTGTCGTTTGAAAAAAATACTGCACCCAGTACTACCGCGAGCTCCGTTCAAGTTCGATCGAAAGTGCATAAGGGTTCGGTGGGCAAGTGGGAGCGATACCAAGCCCAACTAGCGCCATTAGAAAAGATTCTAATGGATGCGGGCATTGACTTGGATTCTTATAAAGCGTGAGCGCTGATCGTGCCCAGCTTAGCCGTGCTGCTCGCGAGGCCCTGAGTCGTGGAGACTTGGCCGCTGTACAGAATATCGCACGCAATTTGCTTGCCGCTTCGCCGCTTTACTCTGACGGGCACTATCTCTCGGCGCGTGTCGCGCTTGCACAGAGGCAGCTCAAGCTGGCGGTTAAATCGTTTCAAGAGTGTGTTAAGTTGGACTCAGGCCGACTCGATGCGGTGGTAGAGCTGGCTGACCTTTTGCTAAGAATGGGGCAACATGGCCAGAGCTGTGCGGTACTCAATGCTCACCAATCGAATCTCAAAAAGACATCGCGTGCTGCGTTTAGTGCGGCGGAGTTATACAGTCGATTGGGTTTGCATGAAGCGGCATTGCCTTTTTATAAAACAGCCAACGAGATTCAGCCCAAAGTAGAAAGCATAAAGGCCGGACTCGCTGCGTGCGCAACAAAGAACGGTGAGCTTAGCCTGGCTATAGAGTTGTACGAGAGCTTGTTGAATGCGAACCCTGCTAATCAGCGCAATCATTACGAGTTAAGTCGCTTGCGCAAAGCAACATCACAGGCGCATATTGATGTGATGCTAGAGCAGCTCGGCCAATTCGATCTGGCTGAAAAAGGCGAGGACTCCACAAATCATATCTTCTTACATTTTGCGATCGCAAAGGAGTATGAAGATTTAGAAGAGTGGCAAGCCAGCTTTGAGCATTACGCGAAGGGCGCTGAGTCGGCGGCGGCGAAGTCTCAGGCTGCAGGTTACGAGGTGACGCAAGACATCGCGGCGCTGGAAGCTTGCCGAGAGGTTTTTAATCAAAGCTGGATGCTAAACGATGGCCAGAGCGCTGAGGGCCCAAAAAGCGTACAGATTTCGGTTCACGATAAGACGCCTATATTTGTTGTTGGTTTGCCGCGCACGGGAACGACCTTGGTTGAGCGCATTTTAGCCAGCCACTCTCAGATTGGATCGGCGGATGAAACTTTCTTTTTACAGGCGGCCACGTCGAGAATGGTGCAAGCGCAAGGCGCAGGGGTTTCGGAGTCTTTGGCCGACACATTAAAAGCCGCGGCAGAGCTCCCTCCACAAAAGATAATGAACGCGTATCTAGAGTCGGTTGACTATCGTTTATCGGACCAACCGTTTTTTGTTGACAAGTACCCCTTCAACTTTCATTACTTAGGCATCGTCTCCAGGGCCATGCCTTCGGCCAAGATCGTGCTGCTTGAGCGTGACCCAATGGACGCTTGCGTCGCCATGTTTAGGCAACCCTATTTTAAATACTCGTATCGTTTAGAGGATTTGGCCGACTACTATCAAGCGTATCGTAGGCTTATTGATCATTGGTGCCGCGTCATTCCAAACATTTATGTAGTTACATACGAAAATTTAATAAACGACACTAATGCCCAAATTGATCAATTATTGACGTATATCGATGTCGATATTGAGCCGCAGTGCTATCGGTTTTTTGAAAATAAGGGTGCTTCTGCAACAGCAAGCTCGGTGCAAATTAGAGAGAAGGTGCATTCGAGATCGATCGGGAAATGGCGTAATTGGCAAAAACAGCTCAATTTATTAAACAAACGTCTACAAAGTAACTGAAAAGAGGGCTTGCAACCCATCCCTTTTGGTTAGACGGTTTAAGGTTCGGCCCTTGCGTAAAGTTCATGAATTTTCGTTTATCTGACGTTCAAAAAGCGAAACCGAATGGTTTGAGGTGGTTTTAACACCAACTAAATAGTTTTTTAACAACAAATTCATAACTTCTTAAACAGCTTGTAATAAAGAGCCATATCATTTAATGTCCTCTCATGGGTCTTTTGAGCGCTTTTTATAAAGCCCTCAAAAAACCTTAAAACCTATGTGAAACATAGCTTTCGAATCTTTTTGTTTGACGTTAGTTAGGCGAAAGGGGTTACCTTTGATACTCAAATTTATTGAAATAATCGAAGGTTAGCTGGTTTTGCATCTATTTGAGTTCACTCAAACAAATCTTACATTGAGGAGTGTGAAAAATGTTATTTGAGAAAAAACCCTTGAGCTTTGCAGTCAGTTGCGCCCTAACGGGTGTTGCAGTCAGCATGGTGTCAATGCAGGCAACTGCACAAGACGCCACTGACGAAGACAGCGCAGAGACACTTGAAGAGGTATATGTAACGGGTTCGCGTATTTCGCGTCCTAACCTCGACAGCGCTAGCCCAGTAACGGTTCTTACCAATACTGAGCTTGCTGTTACTGGTAGCACGGATATTGGAGCTTTGCTTCAACGTCTTCCTGCTGCATCTGGTTCACCAATCGGAACAACTACCAATAATGGTGGTGATGGATCGGTTCGTGTAGATCTACGTGGTTTGGGTACAGTACGTACTCTTACTCTAGTTAACGGTCGTCGTACTGTTGACCAAGGGGATTACCAAACTATTCCTTCAAACATGATTGAACGCGTCGAGATTTTGAAAGACGGCGGGTCAATCTTGTACGGAACTGATGCGGTTGCTGGTGTTGTAAACATCATTACTCGTGACAGCTACGAAGGTATAGAAGTTACTGCACAGCATAACTGGTTCGATAACACTAATGGCGCTGACACAACTACTGTCGGCATCGTTGCTGGTAAAGAATTTGATGGCGGTAACGTTGTTTTCGGTATGGAATATGTTGATCAAACTGAAGCCTTCCAACGCGATACTCCTTGGGAGTTCTTAACAGATTCGTTCTATATTTACCCAGAAGGATGCGAGAATAGTTTGTTAGAGCCTTATGGTTCTGGTGGTTGTTACCGTTTAGGTTCTTCGCGCGTTCCACAAAGCCGTTTAACATTTGTTAATCAAGGTAGATTTAACGTTGCGACGCCTGCGTCAGGCCCTTACCAAGCTGGTCTTATAGCACCAGGTGGCGGACCAAACTACAATTACGCTCCGGTTAACTACTTCCAGACTCCTTTTGAACGTACTAACGTGTTCGCGACGGCTGATTTCGATCTTCCTAACGACATCAAGTTCAAGTCTGAGTTCCGTGGCAACGTTCGTCAATCAGCGCAAGAGCTAGCCCCATTGCCTTACGCGTCTGGCGCGACTGGTGACCCAGGTCACAACGGTGTGTTCGACGGTGTTCCATACGTTGGTATTCATCAAAACAACTACTACTTGATGCAAGCGGTTGATCGTTACAACGCAGCAACGGGTGCAGGTTTAGTGTATGAGCCAGTGCGTGACGCGCGTCGTCGTATGATCGAGACGAATCGTCGTTTCGAGCAAGACGTTACTCAGTTCCAATTTGATACTGCCTTAGAAGGCGAATACAAAGACGTGAACTGGGAAGTGTATGCAAACAAAGGCTATCAGGCGACTCAAAGTGTTGACTTCGGTCAGTTCTCAGGTGTTGCGCTTAATAACGCCTTAGGCCCGTCAGCTGATTTAGATGGCAACGGACGCCCTGAGTGTTATACAGACATTTCTGATGCATCAACTTTGATCGCAGGCTGCGTTCCATTGAACTTGTTCGGTGGTGGTGTTGTTGATCGTCCAACTGGCGAAGTTCTTACTTCTTCATTGACTGAGGACATGGTTAACTATGTGTCTACGGATCTTGTTGATAATCTACGTACTGAGCAAACGCAATACGGTTTTTACCTAGACGGTGCATTCGGTGAGCTACAAGGTGGCGAAATCGGTTGGGCTGCGGGTTACAACTACCGCAAAGAAGAGGGTAAGTTCACTCCTGATTCAGCAAAAGCTCAAGATGCGGTTACTGGTAACACTGGTTCAGCATCTATTGGTAGTCTAACTAACCAAGCTGTATTTGTTGAGTTCTTGGCGCCTGTGTTTGATAACGGCACTCAAAGCTTAGAGATTGGCGGCGGTTTACGTTATGACGACTTCGACGCGTTTGACGGTGATGAAACATACTCATTGAGTGTGAAATTCGCTGCCACGGAAAGCCTCTCGTTACGTTCTACGTACGGAACTGTTTTCCGCGCACCATCGTTGTTTGCTCTTTACGGCGGCCTGTTTGATGGCTTCCCAACAGTAAACGACCCATGTGCGATCGCTCCTGGACAAGCTTTGCCTGCAGGCTGTGCGCAAGTTGCGGCACAACCTGATGCGCAAATTCTATCTCGCTCTGGTGGTAATCCAAATCTTCTTCCTGAAACGGGTGAAACATTTACGGCTGGCCTAGTTTGGACGCCTGAAATTGACAACCACAACTTAAGCTTTACGGTTGATTACTGGGACATCCAACTTGAAGATGGTATCGGTTCTTTGGGCGCGCAAGCAATCTTAGACCAATGTGCTGTCACTCTAAACCAAGACGCATGTGCGTTAATTACTCGTAGTCCTATCGACTACAGTGTTGATGTATTGCTGAACGGTGCTTTGAACTTAACTGAGCAAGGCGCTAAGGGTATTGACTTTGAGTTGGTTTGGGGAACTGAGAATGATCTAGGTACATGGGATGCTAAATTCCTTTGGACTCATCTTCTAGACCGTTCACGTACTCCAATTCCAGGAGATCCTGAAGAAGACTTGTCTGGTCGTTATACTGACCCGACAGCTGCTGATGGTGGTGCTCGTCCTGAGGACAAGATCAACGCTTCTCTAGCGTGGGGTAACGATAACGGTTTGACTGTTACTTACCTAGCTGAATGGGTTGGCGGAATGGATGCAGACACGTTCTGTAACTGTGGCGCTGGTAACCGTCCAGATGGTTCTTATGTTCAAGAGATCGACTCTGAGATCTATCATGACCTGATTGCTTCATATCAAGTTAACGATAATATGACTATCTCTGGTGGTATCACGAACATCACTGACGAAGCTCCTCCTTTCATCGAGGTTGGTTTCAACGGTGGTACTGATCCAGCAACATACCGTGAATTTGGTCGTGGAATGTATCTACGCCTAGTTTACGAAATGTAAGCGATTAGTCACTAAATGAGGCGGGGAGCAATCCTCGCTTCAGACTAGGAAAAGGCCGTGATTATCACGGCCTTTTTTTTCGCCCTGATTTTCTGCTTCTGTAGTACCTCGGCAAATGAGTACTGCGGCAAATGAGTGCTCCGGCAAATTCTCATAGGGCTCGAACGCGCAGGCGAGTGCGCAAACGTGCGAACTTCTCAGGTTTTAAGTGCATCTATTTTAGAGAAGAGTGTTTAACGCTCAAAGTACTTGGGCTGTCGAGTAATAAGGAGAAAACCGTATTAAAGGTTATTGCAAAGAGCTCGAGTGTGAGCCTGAGAACATCAGCTACTTGTCCTGTCTGCGTAGATAGTCGTCTGTGTCATCCGAGAGGTCGTTAAACCTTAGTGAAACTTTGGCGGATTGGTAAGAGGTAAACAAGGAGGTGAAGAGGAGAGTAACGCTGGAATTAGTTTTTAGCGAGCTCTAGTTAGACGAAGAAGGCTTGGCCTCTATTCATTAATTACATGTCCGCAGGGACTATTTGCTAGATTGAGGTATGGCTGCAAACTACCTTGAGCAACCGATGTCTAGCTAATAAGTGCCAATTGGTCAGCGAGGTTTACCAGAGGTCGTCTATTTCTGAAAGCTGAAACAGAGCTTCCGCTTTTTGTATTAGTTCGGTATTTTCAGGACTGTCTACGCCAATGTTCCGTTGCCACGTGTATGCAAAATGTCTAAGAGCCTGTCGTGGATTAGGAGCGACCGCGCCCTCTATACACATGGTTGGTGCGTCACCACACAGAACCCAAAAGAAGTTGGCAACTTTGCCTTTGACGCGAGCCTGACCAATGACCAGTGACTCGGGAAGTGCCCAAGCAGGTTTAGCCTCGATTAACAATTCGTCAAAAATACCGCGTTCCATTAAATCGTAAACGGCGGTTTCAAGTTGTTGTTTAACCCAATCTTCTGTTTTCGTATCCATTTAATTAAGCTGTTGTCTTAAGAGACAGTTTTGTATTTGTTTTTGATAGCACTCGGAACACTTGTGCCAGGGAATTATCTTAACCTGTGCGTTGAGCTTTAAACGCCCATGATAAGTGTACGTCTTGAGCGGTATCTATGATGGACCCGGCTATAGCAACGGAAAAGCCTTTAGTCTCAAAGTTTTCTTTAAGGGCATCAAACTGATCTTGATCTATTGCCGCGTTGAGCATTGACTGCATTCTTAGCTGGTACGCAGCAAGTTCATTTGCCATGCCCTTTAACCATTGGCCAATTTCGCTATGGTCATACTTTGCTAAATTCTCGACAATGTTCGCGACGTCATTGTAAAGTTTGTGAATCGTTCCTGCGGCAACGTCTACACCGTAATCCGTAAGAATAGATTCTACTGCCACAATGCTCTGATTGAAGGGTACGCACGCTTCTTTAAAGCGAAGTGTATTCTCAGGGCTATTTTCAGCCATTTGCGCAAATCCAAGATCCACGACCTTAGCGGTGTTGCCTAAAAACTTAGAATCCATTAGAGCCTGCGTGGCGTCGTGGTTATATTTGCTTTCAGCTTCAATAACACCACCTTGCATATGTACTACAAATATTGCCGTGCCATTTGGTGCAACCATGCGCGCGGCTTCATCAAACGCACCTAAACCAGCGTACTCCGTACCAAATTGACTTAGCACAAGGTCAAACCCTCCATCAGCCAAGGGTATCGGGCGCATATCACTTTCAATGGTGGTTATATTAGGCATTCTCGACGCAACATTGGCCAAGGCTGAACTGGACGCATCTAAGCAGTGCATGTCAATTTCTGTAGTACCCTTTAAACTTTCTACCAGTTGAGTTAGAGCGCCATTGCCGCAGGCTAAATCGAGCACTTTAAGGGGCTCGGAAGAGAGCAATAGGGCGCTCAAGTTCCTTTGCCAAAACTCCGACAACGCTGGTTGACTTGAGCCATGGTCTGAATAAGCATGTCCTGTTTGATCCCCTGACCAATAGGTGTTCCATGCTTCGGGAGTCTGATTGTCTTGAGTCATCGTTTTGATCTCTAGTGTTGATCTCTAGTTTTTAAGCTCTGGCGTGAATCTAACATGCGAAAAATTACATACTTGGCCCCAGGTTATGAGGGATTCTCACCGCCGTATTGTAATAGATTATGGAGAGATTAATGGCACGTAACCTAAAAGAATTTTAAGGGTTGCAGGATTCTCGGTCGACAAGCGTATCTTAAGTATCTAAACAAAACTTGGTATTACAGTTATGAAAAGACAAATCGCTTTAATAGCCACCCTCGTCCTTCTATGCAGTGTAGTTCATTCTACGTTGGCTCATGAGGATGCCGAACACACATCGTCATCATTGTCGGTAGATCGTGCTGACAGAGCAAGTACATTGCGTATGCAACACGAGAGGATGCGAGCACGGCACGAAAGTCGTATGGAGGGTTACCTTGCCAATAAGGTAGATACTGACCAAGATGGTCTGGTTAGCTATGACGAGTTTATGGCAAATGCTAAGGCACGTTTTGAAGCTTCTGATTTAAATGATGATGGCACGATTACGCTAGAAGAACGAAAACAGTCTGCCGAAATAATTCGCAAGAAGTATAGAGAAGCGATGCTCGAAGCAAAAGAGTCTCGTCTAGAGGCCAGAAAAGCCATGCGTAAGGAAGCAAGAGAATCGCTCCGCAATGAAGACAGCAAAGCTACGGATTCTCAGTAACGAACAATCGTGATGGGACGCTTGAACAACTTAAACGACGAAGAACTTATCGATGCCATCAAGCTACTTGATGAACAAGCGTTTACGATTTTGGTTGTTCGCCATACTCAGCGCTTTTTTAAGTTGGCGGTACAAACGCTGCAGAGTGTTAGTGATGCTGAGGATGTCGTACAAACGGCGTTCTTAAAGTTCTGGCAAAAGCCAACGGCATTTGATCCAGCTAAATCCAAATTCACCACTTGGTTTTACAGAGTCGTTGTAAATCAATGCAGAGACAAGCTTAAACAAAGACGAAGTTCTGACGACAGTGTCTCGGCCTACATTGAGTACTCCGCATCATCGCTACCGCAAAGTCATGCAGGCGAAGATCAAGGCCTGGAACGTCAGCAGAAAGTGTTGGAGCAACAGATCGCCTTAGAATATGCCATTGCAAGACTGGGGATTAATCAGCGAGAAGCTCTGAATTTAGTGTTTTATGCACATCTTTCACAGTCTGAAGCTGCACAAATTCTAGGTTTAAGCCTTAAAGCGCTTGAGTCAGTTCTGCACCGAGCCAAAAAGCAATTGAGCAAGGACATTGGTCGGTATCTGTCTGGGCAGGCTCTAGATGAGATTTCAGATATGAATCCCGGTAAGTGTGTTGACAATGTATCGAAGCATAGCTCTGTTTCTAGTTGTAGTTCAGCAAGTCCAACCCAATTGTTATATGGATATCAAACCCAGCAGACTTCAAAGATAAGAAGATGAATAAGGATTCAATTAATATTAATGAAATTCTATTTCGGCGAATCGATGCGCCTGAAGCATTCTCGTTGGAACAGTCGATAATCGCGCAAGTAAGCCGACCTCAACGCGAGCCTAAATCCGGCCTAACTTGGATTAAGCGTTTGTATGCCCACCAATCAATGCCTGTGTTGGTGAGCACGTTGTATATAGCGTTGGGAATTGCCTTATACACAACTGTGGGTGTCAAACAGGGGTTGGGTCCAGCTGTGAATATAAAAGACGCGACTTCAACTCTATTAACGAACGCTGAGTCAGCCGAACTCTTAGAACTCGAATTGCAGGAAATATGGTTGTTACAAGACGAGATGGTTCTTCTTTAAGCAATATTTACAGGCGCACGTCGTCCAGCTAAGCCGAGTTGATAACGAATATCAGTGATTCACGCAAGTGCGTGAGCCCCCTAAGCACTCAGATTTTGGTAGACTGCGTTTCGGACTTATTAACCTTTTTGCAGGAAACTTGGATATGACACACTCTGTTTTTATCGTCGGCGCGGCTAGAACCGCCATTGGTAGCTTTGGTGGTTCGTTACGTGGGCTCAGCCCAGCTTACTTGGGTGAGCACGTTACACGTGAAGTAGTATCGCGCAGTGGCGTCGAACTGGACTCAATACAATCACAGGTCGTTGGGCATGTTATTCGAACAGACATAAAAGATGCTTATATTGCTCGTCGAATTAGTTTAAACGCAGGACTGCCAGTACATACTCAGTCCTTGACCCTCAACCGTCTATGCGGTTCGGGTCTAGAAGCAATTACCTTTGCGAGCCAACAGATTCAGCTTGGCGAGGTGGGTGTTGCCGTTGCGGGAGGCGCAGAAAGCATGAGTTCTGCGGCGCATTTGCTAACGACTAATCGTTGGGGGCAGAAGATGGGTGACGGTGTAATTCAAGATGAGTTAACCGGTGCACTAACGGACCCGTTTGGTGTCGGACACATGGGTGTAACGGCCGAGAACCTGGCTGAAAAATACTCAATTACACGTGAGCAGCAAGATGAATTTGCATTGCTGAGTCAACAGCGTGCGGTCGCAGCGATCGCAGAAGGTCGTTTCGTAGATCAAATCGTGCCGATAACCCTTAAATCACGCAAGGGCGACACTGAATTCGCCACAGATGAGCATCCTAGGGCCGCGGCAAATTTAGATAGCCTATTGGCCTTAAAGCCTGTTTTTAAAAAAGATGGCAGTGTGACCGCTGGTAACGCTTCAGGTATAAATGACGGCGCGGCGATGGTAATGCTAGCAAGCGAAACAGAAGTCGAGCGTCAGCAGCTTAAGCCTATGGCGCGTGTGATTTCGTACGGACGTTGCGGCGTGCCAAATGAGATTATGGGCATTGGGCCAGTGGGTGCTACTAAGATTGCTCTAGATCGAGCGGGTCTAAAAGTTGAAGACTTAGATGTTATCGAGTCTAACGAGGCGTTTGCAGCCCAAGCTCTAGCCGTATCTAAAAACCTTGGCTTTGCGGCCGATCGCACCAACCCAAATGGTGGCGCTATAGCTTTGGGTCACCCCATTGGGGCGAGTGGTGCTGTACTTATGACAAAATTAGTTTATGAGCTCCAGCGTGTTAAAGGGCGATACGGGCTGGTTACTCTGTGCATTGGTGGCGGGCAAGGAATAGCGATGATCGTGGAAGCGGTCTAGTCATCTCGAATGAGCGTGGTATTTGACATCTCCGCGCTCAATTTCAGCCGTTCCCATTCAGGCGCAGCTAGCACTCGCTTTATTGTTAGTAGGCGATATCAAGGATTACGACAGTCTTAATTTCGCCGCCCAGATTGACGTCAAACTGGTCATCGATTGATTTTTTCAGTAGTGCTTTGGCTAACGGCGAATCCATCGAAATGTGTTTATTGGGAGTGTCCGTTTCATCTGGGCCAACAATTCGATAACGCTCTTCAACGTCGTTAATTTCGATCGTCACCCAAGCACCAAAAAAGACTTGTTGGGTGTTGCCAACTTTTTCAATTATTTTAAGGTCAGGCATGCGTTTTTGCAGATAGCGAATTCGCCGATCAATGCCGGCTTGTTCTTTCTTTCGGTATATATACTCCGCATTTTCCGAACGATCGCCTTCAGCGGCTGCGGCGGATAGCGCATCATTTACGATTCTGCGTTTGCTCCAAAGTGCTTTGAGTTCCTTTTCCAAAGCGGTATAGCCATCACGAGTGATGTACGCCGAAGATCGGGGGGCAGGGGGGCGCCATCGGCTCATAAAGCAGCTCGTTGTAGGGAGGTTGGCTTTCGAATAAATGTCATTGTGTTGAATTGATACTTGGTCTGCCAGAAAATTAGGTGTTTTATATATATGCCCACTAAGAGCTCTGAGAGTAAAACTCGCTAAAGGCTCTCAGA
>DKML01000015.1:461311-475393 GCA_002470515.1 Proteobacteria bacterium UBA7415
AGATTAAAACTCGCTAAAGGCTCTTTTCATTAAAAATAACATGAGTCTCTTCAGACTTGGTTTTTAACGCTTGATGAGTTTAATCGGCTCGCGCATACTTCTCCACCGTTTTCGTTTTTGAGTTACTCGATGAATCAAGGACAGCTCCTCGAGCAAGCACATACCGTACTGCGTGAAACATTCGGTTATGGCACGTTTCGCCTGCTTCAAGAAGAAGTAATTTCTTCTGTTTTTGCAGGCGAAGACAGCTTGGTTCTAATGCCAACAGGCGGGGGCAAGTCGCTGTGTTATCAAGTTCCGGCGCTTGTGTTACCAGGTTTGACTCTGGTGGTCTCGCCACTTATTGCTTTGATGCAAGACCAAGTTGAATCACTGCGCCAATCCGGCGTAGCGGCGGCGTATCTAAATTCAAGTCAATCGGCCAGCGATAGCGCAGCCGTAATACGCCAGCTCTATGATGAAGAGTTGAAGCTTTTATATGTAGCGCCTGAAAGATTATTGTTGGAGTCAACATTAGGTCGGCTGTCCCAAGTGACTGTCAGTCTTATAGCCATTGACGAAGCGCATTGTGTCTCTCAGTGGGGGCATGATTTTCGATCTGCCTATCTCGGTCTGCATGTGCTCAAGCAGGCATTCCCAAGTACGCCGCGTATTGCGCTAACGGCGACGGCTGATGCGCGAACCCAAACCGAAGTTATTCATAGGCTAGCACTTGCTGAACCTAGACGGTTTTTGTCAAGTTTTGACCGGCCTAATATCCGTTACCAAGTAAAAGTTAAAGGCGATGCAAAGTCGCAATTATTGACCTTTTTAAGTGGCTATCGGGGGCAGTCAGGTATTGTTTACTGCATGTCACGGAGCAAAGTCGATTCAATGGCGGCTTGGCTGTGTGGTAAAGGTTTTAAAGCTTTGCCCTACCATGCGGGCATGGATAACGTAACACGCGCAAAGAACCAACATGACTTTATCCACGCGGATGACGTAATTATGGTGGCGACCGTGGCATTTGGTATGGGGATCGACAAACCGGACGTACGCTTTGTCGCCCATTTAGACCTACCTAAAAGCCTAGAAGCCTATTATCAAGAAACGGGTCGAGCGGGCCGCGACGGTTTACCTAGCGAGGCGTGGATGGTCTATGGCCTGCAAGACGTTATGCGTATTGTGAAAATGGTGCAAGATTCTAGTGCCAACGAAGAAGTAAAACGTGTGGATCGCGCAAAAATCAACAGTTTATTAGGTTGGTGCGAATCAACTACCTGTCGACGTCGCGCGCTCTTGTTATATTTTGGTGAGCAGAGCGAGGGAGGGTGTGGCAATTGCGATATTTGTCTACAGCCGCCACGAACTTGGGATGCGACCGAAGCGGCGCAAAAATTATTGTCGACTGTCTATCGAACCGGTCAGCGCTTTGGTTCAGGTCAGGTGATTGATGTTCTACGCGGTAAAGACACGGCAAAAATAAGGCAATTTGGCCACCAACAGCTTAGTACTTACGGAATTGGAAGTGACCTTGCCGACGCGCAGTGGCGTTCAATTTTAAGGCAATTGCTAGTGCAGGGGTATTTGGCGATTAATGAGTCTCAATACGGGGCAATTCAACTGGAAGAAAAGAGTCGAGCGCTTCTCAAAGGCGATTTGAAGCTATACCTACGGGAAGATCTCTTGACCGCGTCGGATAAGAGTCGCCAATCCGCGGGCTCTGCCCGAAAAAACAGCGTGGCGCCAGCTGATGAGGATCTCTGGGAGGCGTTGCGAGAAAAACGCCGCGAGCTTGCAGAAGCCGCTGGTATTCCGCCCTATCAAATATTTCATGACGCAACGCTGATGGAGCTTATGGAGTTTAAGCCCACCAACGAAGCGGAGTTTTTGCAAATAAATGGTGTCGGTCAACACAAGCTCGGCTTGTATGGGACAGAGTTTTTAGAACTCATTGCTGAGTCCTAATCCAACATACTTCTATTAAGTCAGTGCTATGAGGTAATGCTTTAGGCTGTCTAAGACCTATCTGCTCGGACCTTTATAAGAGCGATTTTACGTTGTTTTAGAGTCAGCGCTGCTAAGCAAATTGACCAGAATAAGGTCATGCCGATTGCGACATTGATTACGCCGCCCCAGCCATACCTAAACAGTAGCCACCCGGCCGAAAAAGCGGCTATGGCTTGCACGCCAAACACCATGAAGTCATTACACGCTTGGACCTTAAATTTTTCCTCAGGTGTGTGGCTAAGCCCTAGTCGCGCGGTGCTCGTCATGAATAGAAAATTCCAGCCCATTCCAAGTAACACCAGTGCCCACCAGTAGTGCATGACTTCTTGGCCTGAGTAAGCAATTGTGCACATTATGAGGTAGCAGGCGAGCCCAGCAAATAGCAGGCTGGTGCTAAGACCCTGTTTGAGCAACTTGCCAGTGAGCAGCGAAGGCAAAAACATCGCTATGATATGAGCTTGAATAACCCACGCGGCATGACTAACTGTATGGCCCTCAAGTTCATGCATGCTGACTGGTGTAGCAGTCATAACCAACGCCATGATGCCAAAGCCAAAGCCTGCTGAACCCGCCGCAATGAGAAAGCTGGGTTGACGGACTATGGACCACAATGGCCGGCCGGTAGAGTTTTCTACGACAATCGGTTTGGCTTGCTCCGTGTATTGCGTTAATAGCAATAGCGCACCGCTAAGGATGCATACGAGTAGAATAAAAGAGCCTGTGAAATCAGCTGAGTCTGCAAACAGGTGTTGCCCATATTGACCCATCCATGGACCTAGAAAAGCGGCCGTAAGGTTGGCGAGTAAAGCCAAGGTTAATCCATCCGATTGTTGCTTTGTGCCGACGGCATTTTCCAAAATAATAAATCGTCCTTGCTGAGCGAAAGAAGCGTTCGCACCTAACAAGAACGCACCCAATACGAACAACCAGAAGTTTCCGATACTAACGGCATACGCCGCGAGTACAGCGGCGCCTATAGCCATGCTAAGCGAGATGGTTACACCGCGCTTGCGGCCAACCCGTTGCATCAACAGTGCAGCGGGTATGGACGCGCTTGCTGTGCCTATCACCACTACCGCGTAGGGAAGAGTCGCCATTGCAGCAGTGGGGGCGAGTTTAGCGCCAATCAAGCCAGCAATAAGGACCATCATTGACGTTGACCCAAAACTCAACGCCATCACAGCAGACATAACCCAAATGTTCTTGGGTAGGTTTAGCATGGTGAGAACTCTTCGCTTGATGCGCTCAAAGCTCTAGAGATTTTGTTCGAGACTTTTTGCAATTCTGCGGCGTTATACTGATACGCTGGCGCATGGCCCCATACAGGTGCTGGCCAAGCGGGATCGTCGTGGAGCCTCACAATATGGTGAACGTGTAGTTGAGGTACTACATTACCTAGGGCGCCAATATTTAGCTTATCGCCGCTAAATAGATGCATGATGGTTTGACCGATAAGGGCTGATTCGATGGTTAGCTGAGCTTGCTCGTGGTCTTTTAGCTGATAAATCTCGCTGATATTCGCGCGTTGTGGAACCGCTATGAGCCAAGGGTAGTTGGCGTCGTTCATTAATAAAACACGGCACAGCGGATATGTCCCCAAGGGGATTGTATCGAGTTCAAGTTGCGGGTGTAAAACAAAAGAAGTGGCCATAGGAGTGTCTATTACGTGACGTCTATTTGAGACGGCTAGCTTAGCGAGCGCTCATGATCTATTCAAGCAATTTGCTCTATACTCCCACAATGAGCAAATTAGATGATATCAGCGCACAGATTAAAGACCAGAAGCGTCCGCCAGTGGATCAATGGAAGCCTGAGCACGTTGGCGAAATCGATATTCGGATCGACACCAAAGGTCTTTGGTTTCACGAAGGTGATGTAATACAAAGGCCGGCATTGGTTAAGCTGTTCGCTTCAATATTATGGTTCGAGAACAACACCTATTACTTAGTCACCCCGGTAGAAAAACTCAAAATAGAGGTTTCTGATGTCCCCTTTTTGGTCAATCACTGCGAGCGAGTGGATGGCGTTTGGGTGGCTACCGATAATGTTCAAACTCAAACGATCATTGGTCCCGAAAACCCAGTTGAATTACGCAATTTCATTGATCAAAAGGTCCCTTATATTAATGTTCGTTATGACCTGTGGGCGCGCGTCAATCGCAGTGTTTACGTTGAATGGGTAAATGCAGCGTTGGACGAGTCAACGACTCTAAATGATCCAGTTCCGGCCGAGTTAGTACTTCGCAGCGGTGATTACCAATTTAAAGTCGCAGAGTAGGCCGTCACCTCCTTTACAGGACAAGTCCTCTGGCTTGTTGCTCTTGAATTGCTTCCTTGGTCGCGTTAAAGCTAGCGAAACGGCGAGGGCTAATGCTTCCATCTTGAACGGCTTGTGCCACCGCGCAGGCGGGTTCGCCTTCGTGACGGCAGTCGCGAAATTTGCAACGTGCCGCTGCAGAGTCAATTTCGATAAAACCTTGTTGTAAGTCGTTAACGCCTATATGCCAAAGGCTAAAGTCTCGAATTCCTGGGGAATCTATCAATTGGCCTCCACTAGATACGTGGAATAAGGTGGCTCTGACGGTCGTATGCGTTCCTTCCCCTGAGTGCTGAGATAAAGGGCCAACCTCTAAGTTTAGTTCTGGCATTAAGGTATTGATTAGGCTAGATTTGCCCACCCCTGATTGACCGACTACGATGCTCGTTCGGCCTTGTATTAGCTCAGGAAGATTGGCGAGTTCGGCCGCTTGGTGTCTAGAGCTGATAACACTAACCGTGTCATACCCCAAGTCTTGGTAATGCTGGAGAAGAGGGTCGATGCTTTGTCGGTTTTCTCTATCTAATAGATCGGCTTTGTTCAATACAAGTATTGGTCGCACCCTAAGCAGCTCTGCCGCAACTAGATATCGGTCGATCAAATTAGGTTGAGGAGTCGGAGCGCACGCAAAAACAATGAGCATTTGGTCGATGTTGGCGGCCATGGGTTTTAGGCGGCCAAAATTGTCCGGGCGTTCAAGTACACATGAGCGAGTTTGGCGAGAAACAATGACACCAGTCAGGCCAGGTGCGGCACGCCACACTACACGGTCACCTGCTACGATGGGTCCTAAGTTCATACGCGCAACACATCGATGAATTTCCCCTGCGTCAGCGCCTTCAAGTGCTTCGATCTCGAACTCCTTACTGTAACGGCTGCGAACTAACCCTGCTTGTTCACTGCTTAGCTGGCCCGATTGAAGCTGGCTCTCGAGGTCTCGTTGTTTTTTTTGTGAGCGGGCTTGGCGCTCTTCTTGAATCTTGTCTGCACGCCAACGCTGTCTTCGGTTTAATTTGCGTTCGCTCATTTTGGCGATTTAACCGTTGATTGCGCTATAGCACTAGAGACAAGAGTAAACGAGCTGCTTGCCTGAAATCCATCTACCAGCGCTTCTTTGTGCTGAGATGGCAATCGCTTAATATTTGACTCGCGTTTGCATGCCGCGCTGCGGTCCATGGCCGTTTCAACATAGGCTAAAGACACGGGTCGTCGTGCTCTGGTGTATTTGGCTGCTTTTTTTGAATTTTCATTGTGTTCTTCTACGCGTCGTTCGACGTCGGTTGTGACCCCAGTATAAAGACTGTTGTCTGCACAACGAAGCATGTATACGTACCAGGTTGAGCAGCCACTTTTAGGTAAAGCGTGATTGCTTCCAGATATGCTGTTGTTGCTATTGCTATTGCTGGACAAATTAGAGAGGCCTTTGATTATCTTGATCGTCGTACTAGTAAACCGCTTTGTGAGCGCTCGTTTAGCATGGGTCTTCTACAAAGGCATATTGTAAACCGAAAACCAGAAGATCCAGAGGTTAATCGCCTAGCCATCAATAACGCCAAAAAACCCATAATTCGATTAACAAAGATTCTGTGTTGTTGTATTGTCGAGTTTATAAATGTTTAAAATACAAGGTGTTAACGCACTTGTTTAACTTACTAGTATAAAAAGAGGCGCACACCACGCACCGTTATTGAGATTCGCGGTTTACTCGAGCATACTGATATACTAATTGCTCAGGCGTTGAATATTTCTTGAGTAGGTGTCACATCAGCATGCGATAGAAGGTATCGGTGCGTCAGATAATAAGATTTGTACTAGGGTGATGTCTCGAGACTCTCACACTAATATTGGCGTTTTCGCCATTCCAAGCTGGAAAAGGTGAAAACAATTAACGAAGTTGCCCCTCAAAAAGGTTCGCAGTCCGCTATGACAGGAACAAAGGTTATGGTGATCGACAACAGTAATACGATACGTATGACTGCCGAGACCATCTTAAAAAAAGAAGGGTTCGAAGTGTTCACCGCAACTGATGGTTTTCAAGCCATGTCAGTGATTGCTGACACTCGCCCCGACATTATCTTTGTCGACATTATGATGCCACGATTAGACGGGTATCAAACTTGCAAACTTATTAAAAATAATAAGCATTTTCGCGACACCCCAATCATTATGCTGTCTAGCAAAGACAGTTTGTTTGATAGAGCGCGCGGGCGTGTTGCTGGTTCAGATGAACATATTAACAAGCCCTTTACAAAAGCAGAACTGCTTCGTGCGATCGAGCGTTTTGTGTAGCGAGGTGACGGGTGGATTATTTGAATGAGAGGCTGAGTTACTGAGGCCTCTTCATTGCATTTTTTTATAATTTTTAGATTTATTAATCAACTTAGAACCTTACTGAAGATCCTATGGCTAATAATATAATACTTGTTGTCGATGATTCCAAAACGGACTATTTGTACGTTAAAAGGATTCTTGATCAGGGAGGCTACACAGTAGCCTATGCTGACTCGGGCGAGAGAGCTCTTGAAGAGGCAAAGAGGTTGTCGCCTGACTGCATCATCATGGATGTGGTTATGCCGCAAATGAACGGCTTTCAAGCTACGCGAGCTCTGAGTAAAGATCCGGCGACACAACAGATTCCTGTCATTATGCTGTCGTCTAAATCAGATCAGATTGATAAGGTATGGGCCGAGCGTCAAGGCGCCACCGACTATGTGGTTAAGCCGGCAAATCCCAAAGAATTACTCACTAAAGTGATGGCTGTGGTGGGTGCTTAGGGCACTCGCTGGATACCAAAGAACAATCAATCATGTCAATATCTAACGCCTTTCAAATACTGTCTAACTTGCAGCAGCAAGCAATTGCGTCTAATGAACTTGGAGAAAGGTTAGTTACGCACTCATCTGCAAGTCGTGGAATGGGCTTTATCATTAATGGCGAACGTTTTTTTTGCGACGCCGATCTAGTGCGCGAAGTAGCCGTGCCACAAGACCTAATTCCGGTGCCACAGTCTAAAGCTTGGATGCGCGGGATATTCAACTCAAAAGGAGTTCTTTTTTCTGTTGTTGATCTTGGAATGTTAGCTGGTATGGATAGGCCCGTAGTGTATCAACGTGGACACTTAATGATTCTTCGTCATGCCTCACGACAGTGCAGCTTACTGGTCAATAGGGTTGTTGGTTTTCGCAATTTTGATTTTGCCGGTGTTGGTCAGCGCGAACCCGATGCGCAGACTAATGAGCAGTGGTGGGAGAGTCTTAGTGCATTCATGGGTAAATCTGTCCATGAGGGCGGTGAGACTTGGCGCTATATAGACATCCAGAAGTTGATAGACTCAGAGGTGTTTCTTGAGGTTCAGTAAACGTTGTATTGCTAGCACTCTAGTAATCGACTTAAGTGATAGCTTTTTAATTTTCTAACTACAGACTAGACGAGACCTGTGCGAACTGGGTATCAATATGGCTAAAAATAAAAACGACAAACGAATTGAAGCGAACTTACTCGAACGAGTAGAAGATGATTTTGACGATAATCGCTTTGAAGAGGTTGTGTATGGCGAACAGGCAAACTCTTTGCAAGATTTACTTGACGCGCAGGCTGTCGATGCGCCTACCGAATTAGGTGATCTCGGCGATATCGAAGCGCAATTGGAATTGGCTCGCGAAACGCCAACGACAAACGCATCGGATTCTAAAAAGCGTAATTGGTTAATATTTACGGCTGCTATGTTTGGCTTAGCCATTTTGGCGAGTTTTGTGATTGTGCCTACGGTAACCCTCGAAAACCTACGTAAAGTTCAAGTAGTTGAAATATCCAACGAGGTAACCTTAACCAATACGGCAGCTCAACAAGCACTCAGACCTGCAGGATCCTTCGATTTAGTTCGAAGAGCCGCGAGTAATGCAGGAGATGTTGTTAATTCTATGGTGTCTAAAGACTCCCTAACAAAAACGCTCGCAAGTGCAATTTTTGGAAGGAATACAACTGATTCGAAAATCAGTTCAGCGTGGACAGACTACGAAACTCAGCTCAATGGGTTCTTAGCAACGGAAGAGTCGGTTAATGGTTTTAAATCTCAATTAGCAGAGTTTAATGCCGGCGTGAATGAGGCTCTTAATGAATCAGTCAGTTTTGTTGAGGTGGTCGCACAAGAAGGGCAGGCTCGAACGTCAGCAAGCGATAAAAACAGGTATTTAGCACTGAGTAAGGAGGCATCTGATTTAACGGGCATTCTTAGTCGTTTGAGTTTGTCGGGTAGAGCCTATTACGATGAAGGCAGTGACTTTGCGCAGCTTTCTCAGCAACAAGCGGGCTTGGTTGAGCGTTTGCTCGGTACCTTAGAGCAAATTGATGGCCAATCTGGGGCAGCAGTTAAATCTCTCGCAGATCCGTTGGCAGAACGGTTTACCGCTTTGAGAGACGTAGTAGCCGATATGGGAGCTAGTGTTTCGACACTAAGTGAGTCCGAGGCCACGGTTAATGGCCTTAAAGAGGCTGGTAGTGGTCTATTAGCCGAGCTAGCGAGCTCCAGCCAGTCCGGTTTGGGTGAAAGCGCAGGAGCGTTAAGTACAATCTTGCCGATTGTGTTCGCTCTATTGGGCGGCTTGGGACTCCTGCGTTATTCGCAAGCCCAAACGCAAACCATCGAAGATCGAGATGTGGGATTGTCGCAAACAGTAGCGCGTCAACAAGATTCTATTTTGAAACTACTTGATGAGATGAGTTCACTCGCAGACGGGGATTTAACTATTGAGGCTGAGGTAACTGACCAAATTACTGGAGCGATCGCAGACTCTGTAAACTTTGCTGTGATCGAGATGCGCCAGCTAGTGTCGCAAATTAACTCAGCTTCATTACAAGTGGCGCAAGAGTCCCAAACAGCGGTGCAAACAGCGAATCAGGTATCTACCTCGAACCGCGATCAAGCGACAAAAATTACCGAAACCGCACAAATAATGAATCGTTTGGCAGAGAACATGAGGCAAGTATCGGAACAAGCAGGGAGTTCATCACAGATGGCGCAGGAATCTATATTCGCTGCCAACCAGGGTGCTCAAGCGGTACGCGATACGATTCGTGGAATGGAAGACATGCGCGAGCAGATTCAAGATACTTCTAAGCGTATTAAACGCCTAGGGGAAAGCTCACAACGCATTGGAGATATCGTGGCCTTGATTGATGATATCGCTGAACAAACTAACATATTGTCGCTAAACGCTGCGATTCAAGCGTCGATGGCCGGTGAGGCTGGACGAGGCTTTGCGGTAGTTTCAAACGAAGTGCAAAATTTGGCGGAGCGCTCTACCGAGGCGACGAAAAGAATTGCCGACCTGGTGAAAACCATTCAAAACGATACGAACGATGCGGTAGCATCGATGGAAAAAGCAACCGAGCAAGTGGTTGCGGGTACAAGGGTTGCTGATACCGCAGGTGCAGCATTGACTGAGATTGAATCTGTTTCACAGCGATTATCGGATCTCGTAGGCCTGATTTCTACGGGCTCAAATGAGCAAGCGGCGTTGGTGACCGAGGTTTCCTCTGAGGTATCGAAAGTAAGCCAGACATCATCTGAAACCTCGACTAAGGCCGAGGAAGCAGCAAGCTCAATTTCTAAGCTGCTGGAGTTGTCGCGCGAGTTGGAAACGTCGGTTTCGCGATTTAAGTTACCTGCTGAGGAGCAGTCAGCGGTTTAGTTAGATATTTTTTTGATAAACACAGTCACACACTTGATACACACAGCGACACTCTTGATACACACAGCGATACTACGACGACATTCGATTAAATGGCCAATCATTCAAGCATAGACCTCGAAACCTTTAAGTGGGTAAAGGGCGAAGTTGACGTCACCTTGCTGCGTGCCGAAGAGCAAGTGCAGCAGTACGTCCGCTCGGACGATAAGGTTGATTTGGTCAATTTGGTTAACAATTTGCATCAAGTCGTTGGTTCTCTACAAATGTTGGAATTAAAGTCGCTCTCGACACTTCTTCTAGAAACAGAAGAGCTCGTTGAAGATTTTATTCAGAAGGGCAGTTCAATTCGCAAAGCCTCATTCGTAGTTTTGGTCGATAGTTCATTAGGACTGTTACGCGCAAATATGGCGCGTATCGAACAAGGCCAAGCTGAGAGATCGATAGAAATAGTCGAGCTCGTGAACCAAGTTCGCGCGGTTCGCGGGCAAGATGAAATCGAGATATCATCATTATTCTCACCTGGCATCGAAGTATTCCCTCAAGTAAACGCAGAAAGTGCATTACGCGACAAGGTCTACACCAAGCGAGCCGGCGTTCTACGTAATCATTATCAGTTGGCTCTACTCGACTTCTTAAAAGATAAGCCCAAACCAGGCGCAGAGAAAATGCGCTCGGTGTTCGAAAAAGTATTTGCAATGAGCGCATTTGGCTCAGTCGCTCGATTGTGGTGGGTTGCCACGGCTTACGCGGACTTTTTGAGTCTAAATAAAATAAATAATCGGGCGGTTCATACCCGTATTCTCCGCCAAATTGATGACCTGCTACGTGATCTCTCCAAGATGGGGGAGTCAGCCTTAGTTAGCGATCCTGCTGACGAACTCGTCAAGATTATGCTGTTCTATAGCGTTGCTGGGGAGCAGCGATCAGAACGAATGAGTGAAATTGTAGAGGCATTCAGACTGCAAGACTACTTTATAGAAACATCTTCGGTTGCATCCCAAGAAGAGCTCAATGAGCTCATGAAAAACTTGATCGCCTTGGCACCTGTCGCAAAAGCACGAGTGTCTAAAACTCGTGATCTTGCCACAGACTATTTTGAGTCAGAAGCGCCTTCTGATGAGCATTTAACATCCCTAATTGATGAACTGGCTGCGTTGCAATCGAGTGCTGAGCAACATAATGTCGGCCCTATTGCCGATTTGTGTAAGGAGGCGCAGGAGTTGGTTTCCAAAATTCGGTTGGGCGATGTCGTTGCAGATGATGAAACGGGTTTTCATTTGGCGTCAGCGATTATTTTTATCGATACTAGCGTTAGTTTTCCCAATGAATACGATGCCGATGCTCACGAAACCGGACAAGACAAGCTATTGGCATTGCGCGCGGTTCTTGACTCAACGTCAGGGAATGTTGCTCCAAATTCTGGGACGATGAATAGGCGCGAACGCAAAGAGCTGCTAAATGTGATCGGTTCGGAAATAGAACGGAATTTAAAAGAAGTAGAATCTCGTTTAGAGGCATTCGCTATAGATATGAATGACGCCGAACAGCTTGTTGGTATTGGCGATAAGGTCACGCAAGTACGAGGCGCGCTACAGGTATTGGGAGAGCAAAAGGTCAGTTTACTTTTGACTATTGCCGAACAAGAGTTCCGAGCGATTGAACGGCAAGATAAAGTCGCCACGTCAGAGCTCGTAGAGGCGCTGGCTATTTCGGTCGGAACAATCGAAGAGTATGTCCGAGGACTCAAATCGGGTCGCGTTGATATGGATTACATTCTAGATCGTTCGATTACCGATCTTGAAGTTGCCATTGGCAGAAGAGTAATGAGAGCCGACGTAGAGACATTGCTTGAGTCTGCATCGGGTTCACTTATAGCTTGGCTTGGCGATCAAAGTGATTTTGAGTTGTTCAACAAGTTAAAGTCATCTCATCGAGATCTAACTGTTCTTGCGAGAAAAACTAAGTTGATTAAAGTGGATCACTTAATCCGCGAACAAGATCGTTTGGTCGATGTTATCTCTCAAGAGCCAGCATTCTTGACCAACAATATCGTAGCAAACCTACAGAATAATATGGCTGAAATTACCGGCCTGGTGATTGAGCTTTACGGAACGGAAGAATCCTCAGAAGAGCTCATTGAATCGAATGAGTTTGTTAAACGAATTTCTGTCGATAAAGAAGATACGTCGGCCATTAAATTTCATGATGATATGGACCTCTCCGAGGTTGATGTCCCAATTAATATGGATGACATCGAGCAACATAGCTCGACTGTCTTAGGCAAGCAACATGCGGCGAATGAGCAAGGTGTACCGCGTGTAAATGACGCTGTATTTCAGGCTTTTGTTGAAGAAAGCGGAGAGTTGGTTGAAGAGTCTCGCCAATATCAGCGCGACTGTGAGGATGATTTAGACGATCGTAGTGCCATTCGAAATCTGCGGCGGGTATTTCATACGCTTAAGGGAAGTTCAAGAATGGTGGGGTTGGAGAATATTGGTGAAATCGCATGGTTGTGCGAATCAATGTTCAATTATGTGCTAGATACAGGTAAGCCAATGAGCTTCTCTGCGTTGGCTTTTTCACAAAAAGCAATGGATGAGATAGACCGGCATCGCCGACAAGGTTTCACATCGGGCGAAAAAATAAATATCACTTCATGGGGCAATGAAGCCCGTGACTTGTCAGTCGCGATCGACGAAAGTAACGACGCGCAAAAGCAAAAAGACGCACTGCCTACATTGAGTATTCCGGCGTCGTTGGCATCCGGTTCTCTAGTTGCTGAGGGCTCTTCATCCGCTGAGGACTCTCTAGTTGCTGAAGGCTCTTCATCCGCTGAGGGCTCTCTAGTTGCTGAAGGCTCTTCGTCAAAAGAGTTAGATGATGAGTTTGGTGTTGGTGGCATAGATTTGCAAGAAGAGGAAGATGATGTTCTTGAGCTCAACATTGAATACTCCGAGGATTTAGACGATCTAGACCTGAATGATGTTGATTTGTCGGATGTCGATTTGTCTGACGATGCGGTGAATATCTCTGTAGACCTTGATGAAAGATCCGATCCGCCAGTCGATGATCCTGAACTAGACGATGACGGCGAACTTCTACCTTATGATGCTCAAGAAGTCCTATTGCCTGAGTCTCAAGGCGACGAAGCAGAAGGTTCCAGTTATCTTAGTTTTCAGGTTATTGAAGATGAGGTAATGCGCGAAGTTTTTGTTGGCGAAGCGGCCGAGACATTGCGGTTGATGGCAGAAGAGATTGTGGATTTAGGTGCACCATACGAAGAAGATGACGCTCTATCGATAGGATTGCACACCCTGCTTGGTAATGCGCGAACACTTGGTTTAGAAGCGGTTGCAGCAGCATATGCAAAAGCTGAAGATTTTTGCCATATAAGACAGACCCAGTCTGCCAAGCTGAATGAGACAGACCAACACAGGTTTAGAGGGCTACTTGAGTTGACGCAAGAGTTTTTGGATAGCGCTCAAGACGAAGATCCTTATTTTGAAATTGATGAAAATAAGTGGCAAGCTCAGGCGCGAGTGTTCTCGGACGTCTCCGTTGACAATGACGTCGAAACTGAAATAACGCGAACGAGTAACATAGATGCAGCGCAAATTGATCTAGCTGCAATCAACCTTGAGCTTGATTCAATAAGCGATGAGGATGATCTACGTGAACTTAGTGAACTCATAGATCCGGATGCAGACAATAAAGCTATCGAATATGTAGATGCCGTCTCGCTGCTTGAAGCTGACTTAGATGAGGAAGGCACTGTCTTAGAGTTGTCAGACGATCTTGATGAGATCGAGGCATCGATCAAGGACTTTCGAGCTAGCGATCGAAGTGACGAAACTACTCGCGAATTTAGTGATTCTGACATTTTGGATGACGAGTTAACGGCAGATGACGATGATGAGCCGGTTCTAAAGCCGGAGACTGAATATCGCAGAACGTTGATTCCGGTTGACATTGGTGATCTTCTGGGTGACGAAGACGTAACTGGAGACGTAACTGGAGACGTAACTGGAGACGTAACTGGAGACGTAACTGGAGACGTAACTGGAGACGTAACTGAAGACGTAACTGA
>DKML01000025.1:0-9530 GCA_002470515.1 Proteobacteria bacterium UBA7415
ACACAGGAAGGTTGCTCGCGCTGTGTCTGTTTACCGAGAAACGATAAAAACAATGTTCGTTATAAATAACCCCATTCTGGCGCTGTTGGTACTTTGAGACCCTTAAAGAACAGGGGTCGCAGCATTGTTCTAGCTACAGAGTAATATTGCCGTTTCATTCATCACCATAAGAATCGAGGAGCAAAGCGAGCAAATCGCGACGCCTGCCCAATATACGCCCAATATGAGAAGCCGAATCGCTAAAACAGCTTATTCAAAGACGTTATCTATCTTGTAAGTGTTTGATTTTGATATGGAATATTGGTGGTTATGGGTGGACTTGAACCACCGACCCCAGCATTATGAATGCTGTGCTCTAACCAACTGAGCTACATAACCATTTCAATAAAAGTCGTAAAAACGAGCGTTTTCAGAGAAGCGAGAAAATACACTTGCCGTGCGATTCAGTCAAGCTTCTCAGTGCACTTTAGTACACTTTACTTATCAAATATTTTGGCGAAATTCATTTTGCCATCTTCATCAATAAGCGTTTTTCGATATCGCTGCATTCCGCCAATCCATCTGTCGGAGTCGCTGGCGCGGTGCATCATATAATCGCGCACTTCTGGGTGCGGTGTGATTAGGAATACTTCGTTCTCGATTGCCTCTAATACGCACTGTGCGCATTCCTCAGCACTGAGCACTCCAGGCATGGGCTTGGCGCGCTGTTCGTCAGATATCATTAAGATGTTGGTATTCACGTATTGAGGGCAAAGCACCGATACTTTAATGCCGTCGTCGCCGTGTGTTATAGCCAAAGACTCGGCAAAGGCTACGGCAGCGTGCTTAGTAACCGTGTAAGCCGCATCACCTATTTGTGACAAAAGACCTGCGGCCGATGCAGTACTCATTAGGTACCCGCTACCGCGTTCAATCATTTTTGGAAGCAACGCGCGCGACGCATAAACGTGCGCCATTACGTGCACATCCCAATTTTTTTGCCATACGTCGTTGCTGGCTGATGCAGCATGGCCAGGCTCGCCTACGCCAAAGCCTGCATTTGAGCAGAAAAGATCCACGTGGCCAAAATGATCTTCGGCTTGTTTAACCAAACTTTGGACTGCGCTTTCGTTACTTACGTCGCATTGAACTGCGAACCCACCAATTTCATTAGCAACTTCTTGAGCCGCCTCTAGGTTGAGATCAGACACCAACACATTAGCGACTTGCTGAGCAAACAAACGACACATCGCTGCGCCAATACCACCGGCACCGCCAGTAACTACTACATTCTTATTCTCTAACTTCATGGTGAGCGCTCTTTTGTGAAGGCATGGTTAACGGAAACGGATTCTTTTATATCACAAAGTGATCGTTTCTATGCACCCCACTTATCTACCAGCGCCTGCACTTGCTCGGCGAATTCTTTCTGTTTGAATTCTTGAAACACTTTCCACGAACAAAACGAACTCATGTCAGTCACTCGGTTTGGAAAAAGCAGGCCATCGAGGTGATCGTATTCATGCTGCCAAGTGCAGGCCGAATAACCACGGATAGTCTGCTGCACAGCCTTACCAGTCTGGTCTAAGTAATCAACCTGAATCTCAACGTGCCGATCTACATTGGCGCGCATTTGCGGTACCGACAAACAGCCCTCGTTTGATACGAACGTTTCGTCACTTAGAAACTTAATGCTCGGGTTGATGATAATAGTTAAAGGCACCTTAGGCTTATAGGGGTAACGCGGATTGTTACCTACTTCAATTACAAACATCCGCTTTGGTATACCTATTTGATTTGCCGCAATACCTGCGCCATTGGCGTCGCGCATGGTGTCGATCATGTCTTGAATCTCGCCTTGGATTTCAGGCGAATTGATTGTGCCTACATCTACTTCATCAGCGCGCGCCGCTAGAATTGGATGTCCAATCGTTAGTATTTCTTTTACTGCCATCGTCGTTGCCCTTATGTTTTTTTAAAAACGAAAGATCTACTGACCTTCAATATAACTATTAACCCAACCATCAAATGAGTTGGCTCGGATCAACTGCTCAATCGCTTCTAGGTCAGGCTGAAAGTATCGGTCGTGGTCCCAATACGCGGCCACTGTTCTTACTTTGTCCCAATAACCCTCTAACTGTTTGTTGGATTTTAAAGGCCTGCGTAACTCAATTCCTTGGCAGGCTCCCAACAACTCAATAGCAACGATGTAACGCGTATTCAAATTCATATCAGTTAAACGGCGCGCTGCAAAGGTTGCCATGCTTACATGATCTTCTTGGTTTGCTGAGGTCGGCAAGCTGTCAACGCTGGCTGGATGCGCGCGACTTTTGTTTTCGCTCGCTAGCGCGGCAGCCGTAACTTGAGCAATCATGAAGCCGCTATTTACGCCTGCATCTTCAACTAAGAATGCGGGTAGTTGGCTCATTTGAGAATCAAGCAACAACGCCATTCGTCGTTCAGACATAGCGCCAATCTCTGCAATGGCGAGCGCCATATTGTCGGCAGCAAACGCAATTGGTTGCGCGTGAAAGTTTCCGCCGGACAAAATTTCGCCTTCTTCTACAAAGATTAGAGGGTTGTCGGATACAGCATTGGCTTCAATCTCGATAATAGCCGCGGCATTTCGTAACTGATCTAAACACGCGCCCATAACTTGTGGCTGGCATCTTAATGAATACGGGTCTTGTACTTTGTCGCAATCAGCGTGGGAATTCGCAATCTCGCTGTCTTGTAATAGTGCGCGATAAACCTCTGCGGTTTTTATTTGCCCTGGCTGCCCGCGTACTTGCTGAATACGCGGATCGAAAGGTGTGCGCGATCCTAATGCCGCCTCTACCGTAAGGCTACCCGCAACTAGTGCGGCGTTCATGTTCTGTTCGGCTTCGAACAAACCCTTTAGCGCTAACGCAGTAGACACTTGCGTACCGTTCAGCAAAGCCAAGCCTTCTTTAGCCGTGAGTTGTAAATGCTCCAAGCCTAGTTTTTTAAAGGCGTCTTTACTCGACAAATACTCACCGTTTAAATGTACCTTACCTTCGCCAATAATCGGCAGGCTCATGTGCGCTAACGGTGCAAGGTCGCCTGATGCACCCACCGAACCTTTTTCAGGTATCGCTGGCAATACATCGTTATTGAGCATAGAAATCAGTAACTCAAGCACTACGCTTCTTATTCCAGATACGCCACGCGATAATCCGTTAATTTTTAACATCAAAATTAAACGCACTGTCTGGTCGTCGAGGTAAGCACCTACGCCCGTTGCGTGCGACAAAATTAAGTTGTGTTGCAACTCGCTAAGCAGCTCGGGTTCGATATGCTTTTGAGCTAAACGGCCAAAGCCTGTATTTACCCCATAAACGATCTCGCCGCTGTCCACCGTCTTTTTAACCAGAGCTTGCGCCACTTGAATAGTTTTCCAAGTGTCTGCGCCCAGCTTTAATTGAACACCGTTAAAGTAAACATCGCGCATTTTGGCAAGACTGAGTTCGCCGGGTACTAGAGTAAATTTTTTCATAATGAGTTTTTATTATTTTGGGTTAGTTCTTTACATGTTACGCAGTTCTTTAAGCGTTTGTCTAAACGCCTTATTAATACTTTCTTGCTGTGCATGTGCACCATTACTGATTACCTGTTTGCCGCCCACATAGACATCTTTAATTGGGTTAGCGTTGCCTGAGAATATCCAGCTGTCGATTATTTCGTCTTGCTCCTTAGCCACCAACAACGGATGCTCGGAATCCAACACCACAAAATCAGCGCGCATACCAACGGCTATCGAACCACTGTTTTGTCCGCAAGCTTGTGCCCCGCCTTTAAGCGCCACGTCAAACAGAGTACGACCTGTGTTGCGGTTTGCTCCACCGGCTAATTGATTACGTGACTTGTGCATAAGGCGCTGCCCATATTCAAACCAACGCAATTCTTCTACTGGCGAGGTTGAAATGTGGCTGTCTGAACCAATGCCTAGTGCGCCGCCCGCCGCTAGATATTCTGTGGCGTTAAAAAAGCCATCACCTAGATTGGCTTCGGTAGTTGGGCATAAGCCAGCGACTGCACCGCTTTGGGCTAAACGCAATGTCTCGCTGTCGCTCATATGTGTTGCATGAACCAAGCACCAGCGTTTATCAACATCAAAACTATCTAAGCAGTAATCAACTGGGCGTGCGCCTGACCATTTAATACAGTCTTCAATTTCTTTTACTTGTTCGGCAATATGAATATGTATTGGTGCGCTTTGACCGGCCAACCCTTGCATACCGTCTACGCCCGCCAACACTTCGCCAAAGGCTTGTTTACTGGTAGCCCTTAGCGAGTGCCCAGCTACGCCCACATTTGTATTGGCATCGCCTTTGCAGTGTTCACTTAATGACTCAACTATTCTTAAAAAGTCTTCTGGCTTATTGTAAAAGCGAGCTTGCTGCGCGCTAATCGCCTGTTCGCCAAAGCCACCAAACTGGTAGTGTACCGGCAGGTTGGTTATACCAATCCCGACATGTCGAGCAGCCTCTAGCGTTTGCAACGACATCTCGGCTGGATTGTCGTATCCGCGCCCATCTTGCTGGTGATGCAAATATTGAAATTCAGCAACGCGTGTGTAGCCCGTACTCAACATCTCTAAATAAAGCTGAGATGCAATCGCCAACAAATGTCTAGGCTGCATTGCATCTAAAAAGGCGTACATGGTCTTGCGCCATGTCCAAAAACTATCGGGTGTATCGCCTGCTCGTTCTGCAAGTCCTGCCATAGCACGTTGATGCGCGTGCGAGTGCAGATTACTTAAGCCTGGAACAAGTACCCCGGGTTGCGCGCCATTCACTCCTGTTTCAATCGCCACAATGTCACCTCGGTCATTAACCGAAACGGCAACATTGTGCGCCCAGCCAGTCGAGAGCAATGCAGTCTGATAAATGAGTTTAGTGGCCAATGGCGTAATACGTCTCAGTAAAAAGGTGTAAAACCCACAGCAGTATCTGCGCTGGGGCGCGTTTTGATGTGCTGAGTATAGAGAACTCAACTTGTATATACAAGTGATCTGAATTGTGTTTAAATCCCTGCATCATGAGATTTTCGTAAGCTCACAAAAACATTTGAACTGATTAGCTATACAGCCAACGCAATGTCTAATTCAACACCAACATTACCGCCATTCGATACACTCTGGTACAACGCCGAGCTGGCGACTATGCGTGCAGATGATGCAAACGGATTGATAGACTATGGCTTGATAAGTAAGGGCGCGATTGCCGTTCAAGATGGAAAAATTGTCTGGATTGGCGAAACTCAAGACATCCAAGACGCAGTAGATGCGAACCAAGCTAAGACTCTCGATTGCCAAGGCCGTCTGGTTACGCCTGGCTTAATCGACTGCCATACGCATCTTGTGTATGGCGGCGACCGTACCAAAGAATTTGAACTGCGTTTAAACGGCGCGACGTATTCCGAAATTGCGGCGGCCGGTGGCGGCATTGTTTCTACCGTAGCGGCTACTCGGGCCAGCACAGCAGACGAACTCTTTGACTCTGCGAAAAATCGACTTGCTACCTTCATGGCCGAAGGCGTTACTACGGTCGAGATTAAGTCTGGCTACGGCTTGGATTTAGACAACGAACTTAAGATGCTCAGCGTTGCACGTAAACTCGGCGAGCAATTGCCAATTAACGTGACCACTACATTTCTTGGGGCGCACACGACGCCACCTGAATATAAAGATAACTCAGACGCCTATATTGATTTGGTGTGTGACCAAATGATCCCTGCTGTCGCGGCTAAGGGGCTTGCCGACAGCGTTGATGCCTTTTGCGAAAACATTGCGTTTAGCGCACAACAAGTGCAACGGGTTTTTCAAGCGGCGCAGAAACACGGCTTAGCAATTAAACTACATGCCGAGCAACTCAGCGATCAGAAAGGAGCAGTACTTGCAGCCTCAATGGGTGCTCAATCGGTTGACCACATTGAGTTCTTAAACGAAGGCGATGTTGCAGCCGTTAAGGCCAGCGGAACGATAGCGGTACTCTTACCGGGCGCTTTTTATTTTTTACGCGAAACTCAATTACCACCAATACCTGCTTTGCGCCAACACAGAGTGCCCATAGCCATCGCCAGCGACAGCAACCCAGGTAGCTCACCCGTGAGCTCTCTACTATTGATGTTGAGCATGGCGTGTACGTTATTTAAGTTGACCCCGGCTGAGGCGCTCGCAGGCGTAACCCGTAATGCTGCGAAAGCACTCGGGCTCGACCATCAAATAGGCACGCTTGAAGTCGGCAAACACGCGGACATGGTGTTGTGGAATACCACCGACCCTGCCGCTCTAAGCTATCGTATTGGCGACAACCCTTGCCAAACAGTTATGTTTAAAGGGTCTGTTCGATGAACTCTAGACTCGTTACTATTAAGCTGTCTGGCGACAAAGGCACGCCTGTTTATCAACAGATTAAAGATGCTATTCGCGCCAAAATGCAATCTGGTGAGTGGCAAGCGGGTAAGATGATTCCATCTGAGAATCAATTGGCCGACAGCCTCAATGCCAGCCGCATGACCATTAATCGCTCGCTACGTGAACTCACCGCCGAAGGACTACTAAAGCGTGTACACGGCTTAGGTACGTTTGTAGCCGAACCACCACGCCATGCGCATTTGGTGAAGTTGGTATCAATAAGCGACGAAATCAAACAACAAGGCAAACAGCACAGCTCGCAATTATTGAGCGTGGAAACAGTTATCAGCGATGCCGAGCTGAGCGAACGCATGCAGCTGGCTGAAAAAACACCAGTGTACAAAGTCGTACTGGTGCATTCACAAGATAGCGTGCCGATTCAAATTGAAATTAGATACGTTAACCCAGAGCTTGTGCCTGATTTTTTAGAGGTGGATTTTACCGAGACTACTCCAGCCGAACATCTGATTAAGAGCATTCGCCCTGACGAGCTAGAACATATCGTACAAGCCATTATGCCAAGCACGTTTATTGCCGAACACTTAGACATACCGGCCACCGAGCCCTGCTTAAAATTACGCCGCCGCACGTTTAAAGGTCAGCGTGTAGTGACTGCAGTCGACTTAGTGTATCCGTCTAGCCGCTATGACTTAGGGGCGCGGTACGCTCCGTCATAAGACCATATTTAGTAAGCCAAATAGTAAACAACGATTTATTAGCAAGAGAATCACTATGAATAAAATGAACCGACACGACCCTAGCCGAAACATTAAGTCACCTCGTGGCAGCGAGCTCAACTGTAAGAGCTGGCTCACCGAAGCCCCTTACCGCATGCTGCAAAACAATCTAGACGCCGAAGTAGCCGAACGCCCTGAAGACTTAGTGGTGTATGGCGGTATCGGTCGCGCGGCGCGTAACTGGGAGTCATACGACGCGATACTGCGCATTCTTGAAACGATGGAAGACGACGAGAGCTTGTGTGTACAGTCGGGCAAACCCGTAGGCGTATTTAAAACTCATGCCGATGCTCCGCGTGTGCTTATTGCTAACTCCAATCTTGTGCCTAGTTGGTCTAACTGGGAGCACTTTAATGAGTTAGATCGAAAGGATCTAATGATGTACGGCCAAATGACGGCGGGCAGCTGGATCTACATTGGCTCGCAAGGCATTGTGCAAGGCACCTACGAAACGTTTGTTGAAGCGGGTCGCCAACACTTTGACGGCAAGCCTCAAGGCAAGTGGGTACTCACCGCTGGCTTAGGTGGCATGGGCGGTGCACAACCCCTAGCGGCGACCATGGCTGGATTCTCGATGTTGATTATTGAGTGTGACCAGACGCGAATTGATTTTCGTTTGCGTAATCGTTATTTAGATACCAGCGCTGCTAACGTAGAAGAAGCCTTAGAAAAAATCGAGGCGGCGCACGCGCAAGGCAAAGCAATATCAGTAGGCGTGTTAGGCAATGCGGCCGAGCTATTACCCCAAATGGTAAAAGACGGGATTAAGCCAGACTTAGTTACCGACCAAACATCGGCACACGATCCAGTAAACGGCTATTTGCCCATTGGCTGGACTGTGGAGCAATGGCGTGAGCAAGCTGAGTCTAACCCGACAGAGGTTGCTGCACAGGCGCGCAAGTCCATGGCGATTCATGTGCAGGCCATGTTGGACTTTCATGCACAAGGTATTCCTACGGTAGATTACGGCAACAACATTCGCCAAGAAGCCAAAGATCATGGCGTTAAAAATGCCTTTGATTTCCCAGGCTTTGTGCCCGCATATATCCGCCCACTTTTCTGCCGCGGCGTAGGCCCATTTCGTTGGGTAGCGCTGTCTGGTGACCCTGAAGACATTGCTAAGACAGACGCCAAAGTAAAAGAGCTTATTCCTGATGACCCGCATCTGCATAACTGGTTAGACATGGCGCAAGAGCGCATTGAGTTTCAAGGTCTGCCTGCACGTATTTGTTGGGTAGGTTTAGGCGATCGTGATCGTCTTGGACTAGCGTTCAACGAGATGGTTAAAAATGGCGAACTTAAAGCACCCGTTGTGATTGGCCGCGACCATTTAGATTCTGGTTCCGTTGCCAGCCCTAACCGCGAAACAGAAGCGATGTTAGACGGCTCAGATGCCGTATCTGATTGGGCGTTAATTAACTTAATGCTCAGTACTGCAAGTGGCGCTACATGGGTGTCGTTTCACCACGGCGGCGGTGTAGGCATGGGCTACTCACAACACGCGGGATTAGTAATTTGTTGTGATGGTACCGATGCAGCAGCAGCGCGGATTAAGCGGGTTTTATGGAATGATCCGGCAACGGGCGTTATGCGCCACGCTGACGCTGGCTATGACATTGCTAAGCAGTGCGCTAAAGAGCATGGCTTGAATCTGGGTGCGATTGACCTAGACTAGAACATTGTTTAGTTAAGGATGTCGTCGATCAGGTCAGCGGCGGCATCGTTGGTTGACACAGAGCTTAGTCCCCCTGATAGAATCACCGCAGTGAAACCAATAGAAAAACATTTTGTAAGTGCCAACCAGCTTTTGGAAGACTCCTTCAAGTTGGCGGACATGGTGCATAAAAGTGCGTTTAAGCCTACGCTTGTTCTTGGGATATGGCGAGGTGGGGCGCCCATTGCTATTGCGGTGCATGAGTACTTAGCGTACCGAGGTGCTCGCTTAGATCATGCCGTTATTGGGGCAAAGTCTTATACAGGCATCAACGAACAATCTGAACAGGTTAAAGTTACAGGGCTTGATACTTTAAAAGAGTTACTCTCAAACGATTCTAGAGTTTTACTGGTAGACGATATCTTCGACACTGGCAGAACTATGGAAGGCGCTATAGATTCGCTTCGCCAACTCGAAGGCTGCCAAAACATTGCTATCAAAGTTGCTTGCCCTTGGTATAAACCGTCGCGCAACCTTACATCACTTCAACCAGACTATTTCATAAACGAAACAGCTGAATGGATAGTGTTTCCACACGAACTTGTTGGATTAGAAGACTCTGACATAAAGAAGCATAAACCCAAGGTGCTAGAGCCTTAAACGATAGGGTGTCGTAGCAGTATACGTAAGGTGTCGTAGCAGTAAACGTAAGCCGTTGCAG